>DAOTXX010000105.1:0-17394 GCA_034434835.1 Thermoflexales bacterium
CGCGCTGTCATTGCGAGGGCGCGCAGCCGAAGCCGCGAGCGAAGCGTGGCGGGCTTCCGAAGCAATCTCCGGGTAGGGAAAATGAGATTGCTTCGCCGCACCTGCCCCCGCCAGGGGGTTCGGCGGCTCGCAACCCTGGCACCGCCCGCCAGGGCAGGTGTGACAGGTGGTGGGGTCTACCACACTATGGGGGAAATACCCTGATCTGAGACGTGAAACGTCAAAAGACACTTGCGCTTTACGTTTGACGAACGAACGGGGGGAGAAACCGATGGATAGCTGGATCGGCAAAACACTTGGCCAATATCAGATCGTCGAGCTGGCGGGCAAAGGCGGCATGGCAACGGTCTACAAGGCCTATCAGCCGTCGCTCAACCGCTACGTCGCGCTCAAAGTGCTGCCGGATTACCTGGCAAACGATGAGCAGTTCGTCTTGCGCTTTACGCAAGAAGCGCGCGCAGCGGCGGCCTTGCGGCATCCCAACATCATAGTCGTTTACGATGTGGGCAAGGAGGGTAACACCCATTACATCGCTGCCGAGTACCTGGAAGGCGAAACGCTGGCGCAGGTGCTCGCCAGGCAACGTGGCCCGCTGACGCTGACGCGCATCGTCAACATCATGAACCAGCTCGCCTCCGCGCTCGACTTTGCGCATCAGCGCGGGCTGGTTCACCGCGACATCAAGCCCTCGAACGTGTTCATCGGCCCGGGCGATCACGTGACGCTGATGGACTTTGGCATCGTCAAGGCGCTTTCGGGCGGCCAGCAGATGACGCGGACGGGGATGATGGTCGGCACGCCCGAGTACATGTCGCCCGAGCAGGCCGAAGCCAAACCGGTTGACCAGCACTCGGACATTTACTCGCTGGGCGTCGTGCTGTATCAACTGCTCACGGGTCGCGTGCCGTTCGAGGCGGAATCGCCGACGGCTGTGCTTCTGGCACACGTGACTCAGCCGCCCAGGCCACCTTCACAGCTCAACCCGGCCATCTCGCGCGCCGTGGAATCTGTAGTAATGCGCGCGCTCGCCAAGAACCCGGCCGAGCGATTCGATTCCGCAGGCGAGCTGACCAAGGCGCTTGGGCAAGCCACGAGTGCGCCAGCCCCGGCGCCAGCTCCGGTCCATGTGCCGCCGACGGTGACTGCGCCGCCAACACCACACGTGCCGACGCCGCCTCCCGGTTATGCCCCGATGCCGGCTCCACCCGGGCCGCGCAAAACGAACTGGCTGCTGTGGGGCGGCCTCGGCGTGGGAGCGCTCGCGGTCGTGTGCGTCGTGAGCATTGTATTTTGCGGCGCGCTCGGCTGGCTGGGCGGAACTGGCACGCCCACGCCCACCAGCCAGCCGCTCGCGCTGGCCTCGCCCACCCAGCCTCCTGCGCGCGCCACGGCCACCTCGCCCGCCGTGCGCGTCACGCTAACCGAGCCACCAGTCGCACGGGCAACCCTCACCCCCAGGCCTACCCTCGCGCCCGTTTCCGGCGCACTGTTCACCGACGACTTCAAGTCTCAGCAAGCGTCTACCGCCAAAGGCTGGACTTTTGACAAAGGCGACAACGTGGACTATACCTGGTCCGACGGCAAAATGACGATCACGGTCAAAAAGAAGCAGTGGCTCGGCTGGAACTCGCCGGACGGCACATTCGACGATTTCGGCGCCGAAGTCGAAGCGCAAGCGGTAGGCAGCGACTATACCGAGTACGGCATCATCTTTCGCATCACCGGCAGCGGAGACAAACGCAGCTATTACACCTTTGCCGTGACCACCGACGGCAAGTATTACCTGCAAAAGCGCGTGGATGGCGAATGGGCCGATACGGACCCGGTCAGACCGACGGCTTCGCCTGCAGTCAAGACCGGCAACAACCGGAACACACTGCGCGTCCTGGCGCGAGGTGACAAGATTTCGCTCTACATCAACGGTACACCGGTCGCCACGGTCAAGGATGACTCGATTGACAGCGGCAAGATCGGCGCGCTGGCCGCAACTGGCAGCAACAACGCCAATGCCCAGGTCACTTTTTTCCGGTTCACGGTTCTTTCCGCTGAAAGAGCTATTGCCGAGTGGGGACTCACGACCGGCGCGGTGCTTTACAAAGATGACTTTTCCAAACCGGATAGCGGCTGGAGCGTTAGCGCAAGCGACAACACGGCCAAGTACTATAAGGACGGCAAGTACCTGATCGAGATCAAAAACCCCGGCTACACCGGGTGGGGCACTCCAGAGGATGAGTATTTCGACGACGGAGTGGTCATTGACGTGGACGCCACGCTGACCGACGGGCCAACCAACAACGATTTCGGCGTGATCTGCCACTTTCAGGATAATGATAACTTTTACTATCTCGCCATCAGTAGCGATGGCTATGCAGGGATTATGAAAGAATCTGACGGCAGTGGTCTGAAAGTCATCAGCGGTGATGGCAAGATGCTCACGACGACTGCCGTCAAGAAAGGCAAAGGCGTCACCAATCACTTGCAGGCGATCTGCAACGCAGGCAGGTTGACGCTGCTCGTCAACGGCACCAAAGCCGTCGAAGTCCAAGATGACGAATTCGCCGAAGGCAACGTCGGGCTGGCGGCCTCTGCGTACAAGTCCGGCGGGGGTGGCGTGATCGTGAGCTTTGACAATCTCGTCGTGGCCGAGGCGCCATAAAGCAACTGGACCTGGCCTCCGGTTGGAGTGCAGGCTTCAGCCTGCCAGGCCGCCGGATGGGGCAGCCTGAAGGCTGCAATCTGGCGATTTGCCAAACACCAGTAAGACAATAACTTTCACCCTGAACGAAGTGAAGGGTCTCTGCCTCGCGGCGTAGAGATTCTTCGCTTTGCTCAGAATGACAAAATCGAAAGTTATCTTTTACACTGACTGAGCATACGCCATGGGAGAACTTGCATGTCAATTGGCACGGTCATAAAACCAGATGACACACAGCCCATCCCCCGCGTGGCCGCGGCCCAGGCGCGGCTGGAGCGTTCTGTCACAGTGCTCTGGGTAGCCGTGGTGATGGTCGGGCTGATGGCGCTGGTCTCGCTGGCCGTCAATATCTTGCTCGTCACGCGGCTGCTGGCGATTCGGAATGGGATCGCCGATACGCTGGCTGGCGCATCGCGCTCGCTCGATAATCTCGCCTGGCAAGGTCTGTCGTTCGACTTTCCGATTTCACAGACGGTGAGCTTTGAGGGCGACGTGCCGATCAAGCAGGACATCAGCTTTCCGGTCAAGGGCAATTTTCCGGTGGACACCACGATCAACGCCACCATTGATTTAGGCTCCCTGGGCACGCAAACCATCAGCGTCCCGGTCAAAACGACCGTGCCCGTGGACGTCACCGTGCCGGTTCACGTCGAGCAGACCGTCCGGGTCAAGACGCAGGTGCCGGTCAGGTTGATCGTGCCGATCCGACTGAATCCCAACGAGCCTCCACTCAAGGATTGGCTGACCCAACTTCGTGAGGCATTGGAAAACATTCGCAAGACGTTGTGATGGTGGTGTCAGAAACCCGTTTTCTCGGAGAAAACGGGGTTCTCCGACAGGCTACCAGATTCCAAGGCGGTGACTCATGCTTGAACCCAAACCCGGCCAGCGTCTGGGCAAATATGAAATCGTGAGCGAGATCGGTCGAGGCGGCATGGCGGTCGTCTACAAAGCCTACGACCCCAGCCTGCAGCGGCACGTCGCGCTCAAGGTGCTTTCGCCGCGCCTGATGTCCGACGATCAGATCATCCGCCGCTTTGAGCGTGAGGCGACGACGGCGGCCAATCTCAAACATCCCAACATCGTCGTCATTCATGACGTCGGTCATGCCGAAGGCTTTCAATTCCTGGTGATGGAGCTTTTGGAGGGCCGCACGCTGCGCGAAGAGATCAAGGCGATCGGCGCCTTGCCAGTGACGCGCGTCGTGCCGATTATCGCCCAGGTGGCCAGCGCGCTCGATTACGCTCACCACCGCGGATTGATCCACCGCGATGTCAAACCGAGTAACATCATCCTGGGCGCAGACGATCACGCCACGCTGAGCGATTTCGGATTGGTGCGCGCGATGAGCGGCAGCCGCTTGACCGAGGTCGGCTCGGCGCTGGGCACGCTGGACTATATGCCGCCGGAGCAGCTCGGCGGAGAGGAAATTGACCGCCGTGCGGACATCTACAGCCTGGGCGTGGTCGTGTATGAATCGTTGACCACGCAGACACCGTTCACCGCCGATACGCCCTACACGTTGATGCGCCAGGTGCTCTATGAGCCAGCCCCGCCGCTGAGCCGGGCGATTCCGCAGTTTTCCCCGGCGGTGGACCGAGTCGTCGCCAAGGCGCTCGCCAAGTCTCCCCACGATCGCTTTAGCACCGCTGGCGAGTTTGCCATGGCGCTTTACCGGGCGCTCGCAGGCGAGGAACTGGAGCTGGTGGATGGAGCAGGCCACGCCTTTCGACTGCATCGAGGGACAACGCGTGTAGGGCGTGACCCCGACAACGAGCTGATCGCCAACGTCGCCCAGGTGAGCCGTCATCACGCCGAGATCCGCTACAGCGGCTCAGGCTGGAATGTCGTGGACTTGGACAGCACCAACGGCACGTTTGTGAACGATGAGCGAGTGTGGCCGGGACAACCACGACACTTGCAGCCAGGCGACGTGCTTCGCTTTGGGCCGAACGTGGCGTACCGGGTGACCGTCGCTCCGACCAAAAGCCCCACCGATACCGAAGCGACGATGCCCCCGACCCAACAACTCAAATCCGTGTCAACGCATAAGGATTGACGGAGGATTGCCATGTCCGACGAGCTGCCGATCACCTTCTCGCATGGCACTGACGCAGGCCGGGTGCGTGAACACAACGAGGACTGGGTCGCGGTATATGACCCGCCCGCTCCTGAGATGAAGCATAAGGGGCAATTGTTCGTCATCGCGGACGGCATGGGCGGATACCTGGCCGGTGAAGTCGCCAGCCAGATGGCGGTCGAAACAATTCAGCGCAAGTACTATGCCGATCCCGCTGACGATCCAGCCGCGCGCTTGCAGAACGCCGTGCAAGCAGCCAACGCCGCCGTGTTTGACTCGGCCCACAGCGAGCGCGCCCACTCCGGCATGGGCACGACCATCGTCGCGACGGCGCTGGTCGGGCGCAAGGCCTACATCGCCGCCGTCGGCGACAGTCGCGCGTACATCATCCATCAAGGCGAGTTGTCCCAGATCACGCAAGATCATTCGTTTGTGGGCGAGCAAATCCGCGCGGGCCTGTTGACCAAAGAACAGGCGCGGCTGCATCCGCAGCGCAACGTCATCACGCGCGCGCTCGGCTCACAGCCCACGGTCCAGGTAGACCTGTTCGAGGGCGAACTGTCCGAAGGCGACATCTTGATCATGTGCAGTGACGGTCTGACCGGGCACGTGCCAGAAGATCGCCTCCGCGACGTGGCGCTTCAACTGCCTCCCGAACAAGCGATCAGGAAGCTGATTCAGATAGCCAATGAGAATGGCGGCACCGATAACATCAGCGTCATTGTGTTGCGCGCTGAAACGAAATTGCCCAGCCCCCAGGCCGCGCCTGGTGCCCTGCCGGCGAGCGCGCCCTCCTCACGCCAGCCAACCCCAAGCAGCCTCAAGCCGATCTGGATCGGCGTCGGTGTGGCTGTCGTGCTGATCGGCGTGATCACTTTGGGGGCGCTGATGTTGGGACTGGGTGGCTTTGTCGTGTGGGAAACCAAATTCAAGTCAACGCCAACGGTAGCTCCGACGTTACCGGCTGCCCCGCCTACCGTCACACCTTTGCCGCCCACGCCGACCACTGCGCCGCCGACTCGCGCAGCGCCAACGTCCACGCCGATCCCTTCGCTGGCCCCAACGTTCACACCTGGGCCTAGCCTGTTGCCAACACCTGGCAGCATGCTGTCCCCAGCCCTAACGGTGACCCGACCATGAATCTGGAAAATCCTCGCACCCGCCGACTGCTTGTTGCGACCAGTATCGTCAGCGCGATTGTCCTGCTGATAGCCGCTGGCACGCTGTGGTATCTGACACGCGCGCCTGCCCCGCCGCGCGTTGTCACGCCGACGCCGCTGGCGATTGGCTCGCCTCCGCCGATTGATCTCACGCCGCCTGCCTCGCTTGAGGAACTCGGCGCGCGCTACCCCAAAATCGCCACGCTGCTTCAGGACCCGGCACTCGCTTCGGCGTACAAAGAGTTCATGCTGGTGTATCAACAAGGCGGCCTTTCAGCGGCCGAGAGCCTTGCCCGCGAACGCGGCCTGCTCAGCAAGAACCGTGAAGTGCGCATCACGCTCGTTCTGGATAGTCCTGCAAGTGTGCCAGCGGTGAAGGCGGAGCTGGAACGGCTCGGCGTCATCATCGAAGGAACGTATCAAGAGTTGATAGACATTGCTGTACCGCTCGCGCTGGTCGAGCAGTACGCGCAATCCGACGAGCCGGGCAAGGTGTTCTCACAACTGAGCGGGATGGAACACGTCGCCAAGCTGAGGTTGCCCATGCCCAATCGCCCGGAAAGTCACCTCTGGCCAAGCGAAGCCGTGACGCAAACCGGTGCACTCGCCTGGCACAAAGCCGGCTATACTGGCAAAGGCATCAAGATCGGCGTGATTGACCTGGGCTTTCAGGGCTACAAGGATCTGTTGGGCAAGACACTGCCTCCCGCGGACAAGGTCATCGCCAAATCGTTCGTCTCCGGCCAGACCGTGGACCAATCCGACGAAGTGCACGGCACGGCCTGTGCCGAGATCATTCACGCGATGGCGCCCGATGCACAGCTTTACCTGGCCTACTATAACGGCAACCTGACCGGGCTGGGTCAAGCCGCCGAATGGTTGATCGAGCAAAAGGTCAACATCATTTCCCATTCGGCCAGCGGGCTGCTCGGACCCATGGACGGAACCGGACCACAAGCACAACTCGTGGATCAAGTCACTGCGCAAGGCATCCTGTGGGTCAATGCGAGCGGCAACTCGGCCACCGAGCATTACCGTTTCACCTTTAACGACAAAAAGGGCAACGGCCGGCATACGTTTCCCGACGGCTCGCAAGCGCTGCTTTACAACCCGCCCTCGGAAGACGCGCGTATCATTTTGAATTGGAACGACTGGGCCGGCAACGCGACCGAAGACTATGATCTCTACTTGTACGATGAGAACGGCAAGGTCGTGGCTTCGTCAGAGGACACGCAGCAGGGTCAGCCCAAGGATATTCCTGCCGAGGCGATCCGCATCAACCGACCCACGCGCAAAACATACTATATCGTTATCATCGCCAAAAACATCACCCAACCGGCTGTGTTCGATCTGTATGCGCACAACGGACGGCTCGGCTATCACTCGGCAGAGCACAGCCTGGGCACCCCGGCCGATGCGCGCGGGGCGCTCTCGGTCGGCGCGATCTCGTGGCGCGACCACAAACTCGAGACGTTCAGCTCGCGGGGGCCGACCAACGATGGACGGCTCAAACCAGAACTCGTCGCGCCGGACCGTGTGACGACGCGTGCGTACCGCGGCGAGATTTTCCCGGGCACCTCCGCTTCGACACCGCACGTGGCTGGCGCCGCAGCGCTCGTGATGAGCCGCTTCCCCCAAATGAAAACGGCCCAAGTGCGCGCGTTCCTGGAATCCAGCGCCGTGGACATGGGGCCGGCCGGGCCGGATACGGCTTATGGCTACGGACGATTGCAGCTTCCGCCGCCCACCCAAGCCCAGCCGCCGGCTCAGCTAAAGACGCCGGTCGTGATCGTCACCGCCCGGCCAGTGGTTGAAGTGCCTCCCGAAGCTACGGAGCAGATCAGCGATCGTGCAGCGATGGGGGTGCTGGCGGGCCTAAGTTTGCTCGTGTGCTGCGGAGCCGTTGGCGTGTTGGGAGGATTGGTGATGCTCGTCTTTTCAGCGCGGCCCAGGCCGCGGCCCGCGCCTGCCGTACCGATGCCTCCATGGTCACCCCAGCCGCAATGGCCTTCACCCGCTGTTGCACCGTATGCGCCGGGCGCGATGGTCTTGACACTGGCGAGCCTATCTGGCCAACGCTATACGCTACGCACGGGCAAGATCACTGTGGGGCGCTCACCGGAAAACGATCTTTACCTGGACGATTCTCAGGTTTCACGCCATCACGCCGAAATCGTGTGGGATGGCATACGCTGCTTTGTCACCGACCTGAACAGCCGCAATGGAACCTTCGTCAACGGGCGGCGGCTAATGCCGAATCTACCCCAGATGCTTCACCCCGGCGATCGTGTCTCGTTCGGCACCGCGAGTGTATGGACCGTGACAGTGGGCTAAATGAGTGACCGACAAAAGAAACGAGCCACCCTGGGCAGGGTGGCTCGTCTTTTCTTTATCGGGTTGATGCGTAGGGGCGACCCTTGCGGTCGCCCACATTTGGGCAGGCGCAAGGCCTGCCCCTACGGGGTGACCAACTGATTTTGGTCACACCCTTTTCTTTTGAGGACTGCTCACTGAATCCCCAGCACAGCCGCCGACGGCTGCGCCGTCACCGCGGAATCTATCCGCTTGATCAGGCCACACAGCACATCCTTCGGGCCGACTTCGACAAAATACGTCACGCCCTTGCCGATCATGAACTGAACTGATTCTGTCCAGCGCACAGGCGAGGTTAATTGCGCGACGAGCAGGTCGCTCATGCTGCCTCGGCTGACCGGGCGCGCGGTCACGTTCGCAATGACCGGGATGCGCGGTTCATTCCATGGCGCCGAGTCGAGTGCAGCACGAAACTCTTGGGCCGCGCCCGCCATCAATGCCGAGTGCGAGGCAATGCTCACCGCGAGCGGCCTGACTTTGCCACGCTGCGCCTTGGCCAATTCCACCGCTTTGTCCAGCGCAGCCTTGTCGCCTGAAATGACGATCTGGCCGGGGCAATTATCATTGGCAACCTGCACCGGCTGATCAGTCATCCTGGCTGCTTCACTGCACACCGCTTCGACAGCCGTTCGATCCAGACCCAGAATGGCCGCCATTGCACCAGGGTGCTGCTCACCAGCCAGCTTCATCAAGCGGCCACGCTCACGCACAAGCTCAAGCCCATCCGGGAAGGACAAGGCGCCGGCGCACACGAGCGCCGAAAACTCGCCCAGGCTGTGTCCCGCCACCAGCGCCAATTGTTTCTTGAGATCGGTTCGCTGCTCGAGCACACGCAATACAGCGACGCTGTGAACGAGGATAGCCGGCTGTGTGTTGATCGTGTCGTTCAGGTCGGCTTCCGGGCCGTCGAAGCAGAGCCGGGAAAGCGGCCAGCCCAGCACCTCGTCGGCCTGGGCAAACACCTGCTGAGCTTCAGGAAACGCCGCAAGCTCCCGGCCCATTCCCACGAATTGAGAGCCTTGACCGGGAAAGACAAAGGCGACCGCCTCTTGGCTCATGGCATCACTCCGATACCTTTCAGGTCTTGGCCTGAAAGGCCTGGGCGATTATTCCTTCTTGCGCTTGGACTTGGGCTCGATGACTTCAACACCGTTATATGTACCGCAGCTCGGGCAGACGTGATGCGGCAAATGAAGCTCTTTGCACTGCGGGCAGCTCACAAGCTGCCGGGGCCTGAGCGCCAGATGGCTGCGGCGCCGATCGCGGCGACCTTGCTGAATTTTACGCTTGGGGAGTGCACTCACCGGACAACTCCTTTCAAATCAACCGCTTCGCAAATGGACGCGAAGCGGTAACCTTTTGACAAAATCGGCGCGCGATACCAACCAGGCCTGTCGCGCGCGGGGCGGATTATAACAGAAGCGCCACGAGTGTCAAGGCAACACCAAGAACTGCGCGAGTGGACGCGCCTTACTTGTCCGCAGGCGCGGTCGGCTCCGTTGCCGTGGGCGGTTCTTCTGGGGGCGAAGTGAACCGCTCTTGCTGCACCTTGCTGATACCATTGCGCACCTCAGTCAACGCGCGCTCCAGGTTCGCAGCCAATTGACTCAAGACCTGGATCACATACTCGTCGGCATCAGCACGCAGCGATTCAGCATCGCGTCGAGCGCGTTCGACGATTGTAGCCGAACGCTCCTCAGCGGCCTTGGTCAACGTATGATCGGTCACCAGCGTCGCAGCCTCCTCACGCTTAAGGTCAATCAGCCGTGCGGCCTCTTCGTGCGCCTGGGCGATGATGCGGTCACGCTCCTGATTGGTGCGCTTGGCCTTTTTGACCTCTTCCGGGATCGAAATGCGCATCTGGTCAATCAGGTCCCAGATCTTTTGCTCGTCCACCATCACCTTGTTGCTTAGAGGCAGGCGCCGTCCCTCGTTGACGAGTTGCTCAAGGCGATCTACGAGATGCAAGATGTCCATGCTCTACCTCCCGTGCGCGCAAAACTTTTAATCGCGCAGTGAAACCAGGCTGACTTTGCCGCCGCCATCTCGGCCGAGCGTCTGAAAGCGTTGTTGCAAGGCCTGGACGACATGTGGGGGGGCCATGTCATCCACCCGGCCACCGTGCATGGCGACTTCTTTGACGACGCTGGAACTGAGGAACGAATACTCCTGGCTTGCCATGAGGCAAACCGTGTCAATATCAGGCGAGAGGCGGCGATTCGTCAGCGCGAGCTGAAACTCCCACTCGAAATCGGAGAGCGCGCGCAGCCCGCGCACGATCACCCGTGCGCCACATTGGCTGGCATACTCGGCGGTCAAACCGTGATACAACCTGACTTCGACGTTGGGCAGGTGCTGCAACGCCTTTTGCACCATGTCCCATCGCTCTTCGGGCGTAAAGAGCAGGCTCTTGAGCGGTCGGTCGTACACCGCCACGACCAGCTTTTCGAACATGGAAGCGGCACGCGTGGCAATATCCACATGACCATAGGTGATGGGGTCAAAAGTGGCCGGGTAGATTGCAGTGGTCATAAGTTTTCCTTTTGAATCGAGTCCCCCGCTCCAAATTTACAGGCCGCAAAGCAGAACCCGTAGGAACTCGGAATGTCATTGATAATACGTATATTTGCTTATTTGTCAATCGCACGCTGATCGGGCAGAATGCGCCGCGCCAGGCGATAGGTCGTGTTGGTCGCCACCACACACCATGGCCCAAGGATAAACATCCAAACCAGCGGATGGAGCATCGTGGCCGCCAACAGCACCGCCCCGAAAGCCAACAGCGCCAACGTCTGCCCTATGAATTTAGCAACGAGCACGCCAGCCAGTAACACCGTCCGCTTGAGTGGGGTGTCGTACAACGCCAGGACAGGATAGAGATAAACGTGCATCACGATCACAGTCAAAGTAACGCCAAGTTGCAAGGCCCACGAAACCACCATCTCGCTGCGTCCAGGCGTCATGGACACAACATCACGCGTGACCAAGATCAGAGCCATCAAGATCGCCAGCGGCAAGGCCAGCGCCACACTGCGCCCATAGAGATGGAAGGTCCCACGCCAGGCCTCACCCAACCGCAGGAAGCCACCGCGAGCCGCTTTAGCGCATGCGGCCATCAGACCGGCCAGCGTGGGCGCGACCGTAAGGGCGACCACGATCAAACCGAGCGGCCGAGATGCCAGGCCAATGAAAATCGCGGCAAGCCCCAGCAGCCATATCAAGAACCCCCACACCACCAGCACGAACAGACCTTCCCATAGGTCTTCGAGAATCTTGCGGAAAAAGGTCGGCTCGGGCGGGGGGCGGTCGTCCTCGGACCAGGCGCCGGAAGAATACTTGGTCATAGCCTCCTAACTCGCGTCACCTACACCGGACCAGAACCGCTCGACCTTTTGCGCCAACAAGCGGTGCTCTGGCGCGCTCAAGGTAGGATCGGCCTCGAATAATTTTTGCGCCTGTTCGCGCGCCAGATTGAGGAGCTTGACATCGGCCAATTGGGCGACACGCAAGTCAGGCAACCCGGCCTGGCGCGTGCCGAAAAACTCGCCCGGCCCGCGCAGTTCCAAATCCTTTTCGGCCAGGACAAACCCGTCATTGGTGCTTTCGATGGCTTTGAGCCGTTCGTCGCTGGCCGCCGTGGTCGAATCGGCCAATAACAAGCAATACGAGGCGTGCTCGCCGCGTCCGACGCGCCCGCGAAACTGGTGCAGTTGCGCCAGCCCAAAGCGATTCGCGCCCTCGACGAGCATCACAGTGGCGTTCGGCACGTCAATGCCCACTTCGACCACCGACGTGGACACGAGCACATCCAGCTCGCCACGCGCGAACGCGCTCATGGCCGCATCCTTTTCGTCACTCTTCATTCGACCGTGCAACAGCCCCAGCTTGAGCTTTGGAAAAACCTGTTTTTGCAGCCGCTCATATTCTTCGACGGCGGCTTTGGCCTCAACCTTCTCCGACTCTTCAACCAACGGACAGATGATGAACGCCTGATGTCTCTTTTCGACTTGAGCGCGGATGAACGCATACGCTCGTTCACGCTCGGTGGGATAGAGCCAGCGCGTCTCGATCTTCTGACGGCCCGGCGGCATCTCGTCAAGGATCGAAAGGTCCAGATCGCCGTATAGCGTGAGCGCGAGCGTCCTGGGGATCGGCGTGGCCGTCATCACCAGCACGTGCGGATGGAACGCGCCCTGTCCCTTTTGCCGAAGCGCCGCCCGTTGCTCGACACCGAAACGATGCTGCTCGTCAATCACCAGAAAGGCCAGATTGCGAAACGCGACGTTCGGCTGAATCAGCGCATGCGTTCCCACGACGATGTTGATCTGGCCGGAAGCGAGGCGAGCATAGAGGTCGTTCTTGTTCGGCGTGCTGCCAGTCAACAGCTCAAGGGCAGGTTGGCCGGTGGGCAGGCGAGCGAACAGTTGGGCGAGAGTCTTGAAATGTTGCTCGGCCAGGATTTCGGTGGGAGCCATGAGTGCCGCCTGCGCGCCCGAAACGGCGGTGGCGATCATGGCAGCGGCCGCGACCACCGTCTTGCCCGAGCCCACGTCACCTTGCAAAAGCCGATTCATCGGCACGTTTGATCTCAAGTCGGCGAGGATTTGATCGAGTGCGCGCTTTTGCGCGCCAGTGAGCGGATAGGGCAGCGACTGGATAAAGCGATCCAATACCGTCGGATCAAAGCTGAGCGCGCGGCCGGGCCGGGAGCGCCAGATCTGCCGCTGGCGCATGACGCCGAGTTGGACGATAAATAGCTCGTCAAAGGCCAATCGCTGGCGAGCGCGCTCCAGATCGCTCCAATCATCTGGAAAGTGGATGTGTGCGAGCGCATCGGAAATGCCCATCAGACGGGCAGACTCGAGCACCGAACCAGGCAAATGATCTTGCACACGCGGCGCCCAATAGTCCACCGTGCGCTTCATCAGCTTGCGCAGCCACTTGGCGGAAATCCCTTCGGTCAGCGGATAGACGGGGACAAGCCGCGCCGTGTGCAGCAATTCGCGTTCGAGCGGTTCCCATTCCGGCGACTGAAACGTCAGTCGTCCCAGGTATTCTTCGACCTTGCCGCTGACGACGATCTGCATCTTGGATTTGATCCGGTCGGCCAGGTACGGCTGGTTGAACCACGTGCACTGGATCATGCCCGAACCATCACTGAGAGTCGCTGTAAAGATCGGGACGCCCCCGCGCGTCCGGCGTGCGCCCGCATCCCACACAGTGGCGATGACGGTCACCTCTTCGCCATACTCGAGACGGTTGATCGGCTTGAGGTCGCGAAAGTCATCGTAGCGGCGCGGAAGGAGAAACAGCAGGTCGCGGATCGTCTTGACGCCGAGTCGCGCAAACCGTTCGGCGTAGGTTGTGCTGATGCCCGTCATTACAGTGATCGGCGCATCCAGTCCCAACCGTTCGGCCTGGGCGGCCTGGCGTGGGATGAGCGCCGGAACGCCGGTCACCTGAACCGGTGGACGTGGTGCAGGACGCGCGACAGGCGGTGGGGGCGGCGGCGCAGCAGGTTGCGGGGGAGCGGCAGGCTCGGCCTCCGCGCTCGGCGCAGCCGGTTCAGTTGGGGGAGTTGCAGCTATCGCAGGGGCACTGACTTGGGTCGGCGTCGGCGCTGGCTTTGGCTCAGGCGGTTGGGGCGCAACCGGCACCGCAGGCGCAGACACAAGCATCTTGATGCGCTCAACGGCCTGGACGCGAGCGGAGCGATCAGATAGCGCGCCATATCCTCGCAAGACACTGGCAATTTCCGTTACCACCTCGGCAGGCGCTTCACGCGATGCTTCCTTTTCCCAAAAGTCCGCAAATTTACCCAACCCGCCGATGACGGCTTTATCGCGGAAACCGCCTTCGATTTCGAGCTTGAGAATCTTGGCAAGTTTGTCGAAAGACGCAATAGCCATAGTTTTCGAGAAAGATATGTCAATCTCTCTGCTTGACAATCGCCGCCAGACCCAGTCCATTTGGCCCGACATGCGAACCGATGACCGGCGTGACTTCGATGACCGGGATCGGCGGTGGAGCAAGATGAGCCAGGTCGCGCGCCAGTTCCATCGCGGCTTCGTAGGCCGTCGTGTGCAATACGGCCAGCGACTCAAGCGGCCCCAGACCGCGCACCAGTTCCTTTAGCCGCTGGATGGACCGTGCGCGCGTGCGCACGCGGTCGAGCAACTTGACGACGCCTCGATACACGCCGACGATCGGCTTGATATTGAGCACCTGGCCGACCATTGCGCTGGCCCAGCTCACCCGCCCGCTGCGGCGCAGGAACTCGAGTGTGTCCGGCGCGGCAAAAACGTGCGCCCGGCTCCTCATCTCGTCCAGCAATTTGACAATCCGCTCGCGACTAAATCCCTGCCGGGCCGCGCGAGCGGCCGCGATGCACATCCATCCCATGCCCATCGTCACCGTTTCCGAATCGTAGACGGTGATACGATCCGGAGCGACCGATTGCGCGCCCAGCCGCGCCGAGTTGATCATGGACGACAATGTGCCAGCAACGTGAATCGAAAGCACCTCGTCACGCTCACCGGCCACACGCCGATAGACCTCTTCGAACATGCCTGCGCCGGGCGCAGCCGTCTTGGGCGTGACATCGTCCTGGGTCAATCGAGCGTAAAACTGCTCGCGCGTGATGTCCACGCCATCCAGGTAACTTGACGTGCCGAACTCGACAAAGCAAGGCACGACCGTCACATCGGCACCCAGCTCAGGCGGTATATCGGCTGTGCTATCGGTGACAATCCTGACCATTGTAACCCATCACTCTCGCCAGAGACTACAGGACGATTTCCGTTGAAGGCACCCCCTCGTAGATAAAGACGCCCATGCTATCTGGGCCAAGCTGGCAGGCCAGGGCCGGGCCGTAGCGCATCACCGGGAAATGCAGCCCAGGACACGCGATCTCCAATTGCTCGAGCAGGAGCCGGGTATCTTCGGTGGGCGTCTTGCCACTCTGCAAAATCACGCCACGCTCGATGTTGGTAAACTCGGACGCGAACTCGGTCAACTTGTCAATAGCCTTTTCGCGCGTGCGGACTTTTTCGATGGGAATGATCTCACCCTCTTCGATAGCAAGGAACGGCTTGATGCCGAGCATAGTGCCGAGAATGGATTGCGACTTGCCGATCAGCCCACTGTGCTCCAGGTAATCGAGCGTGTCCACAAAGAACACCGCGTAGATATGGGGAACCATGCCCCGCACGATGCGAACAATATCGGGCAGCGGCTTGCCCTCGCTGGCGGCCCGGGCAGCAGCTTCGACCAAAATGCCCAGCCCGACCGAAGTCGTCCAGGAATCCAAAACGGTGATCTGGCAACGTCCCAAAAAGTCTTCGGCGGCAGTTCTGGCCCGCGCACAGGTCTGGCTGAGCTTGCTGGAAATGTGCAGGGAAAGAATCTGATCGGTGCTCTTGCGGATGTCCGTGTAGATCGCGCGCAAATCATCGGCAGCGGGCGCATGTAGCGTAGGCGGCTGCGTGCTGGTCGCCATCCGCTGAAAGAACTCGTCTTCAGAAAGGTCTAGGCCCTCCTTGAAATACTGGCGGCCGAACTGGATAGTCAGCGGCACCACTGTGACACCGAGCCGTTGCGGCATGGTCGGGTCTTCAAAGTGAGCCGTGCTATCGGTGACAATGTGAACTTTGGCCATAGGGAGATTCACTCTGAGCTTAGGATATACGGATAATGCGGCTGGCCGCCTTCGACGACTTCGACTTCTTGCGCCGGGTAACGCTCGCGGATCGCTCGGGCGAGAGCCTCAGCCTCTTCTTTGTGGACGCCGTGACCATAATAGAGCGTGACAATCTCGCGGTCACGCGTCTGCATTTGCTCGAGCAATTGCCAGACCACCTCTTCGAGCCGATCGCCTGAAGCCGAAAGCTCATCGTTCAGCAGCCCAATGTAACGACCTTGCCTGGCCTGCACGCCATTCATTTCCACGTCGCGTGTGGCAATAGTGACTTCACCGGTCAAGATGTGACTGGCGGCATGTTCCATCGCCGCCGCATTGGATTCCAGGCTATGCTGAGCATTGAACGCCAGTTGCGCCGCGATACCCTGTGGAACCGTCCTGGTCGGCACGACGGCGACGCGCTTGCCCGCCGGGGCCAGTTGTGCTGCCTGACGGGCCGCCATCACGACGTTTCCGTTGTTCGGCAGAATCAGAACATGGTCAGTGGGCAACTGCTCGATGACGCTCAAGAACTGTTCAGTGCTGGGATTCATCGTCTGCCCGCCGGGGACGATGGCGCCCGCGCCGAGGCTTTGGAACACGCGCGCCAGCCCTTCGCCGGGCACGACGGCCACCGTGGCGATCTCGTCGGGCCGCGTCTGCAGAATGCGCACGGTCTGGGAGCGAGCCGCCAGGTACTCTTTGGACTGTGCCGCCATGTCCTCAGTCGAAGCTTCGCGGATACGACCGAGTGGGTGAACGTAATCGAACACGGTCATATAGTCCGGCACATGAACGTGAATCTTGACGATTTTCGGATCACCCACGACAAGCACTGAACGCCCCATCACGCCGAGATCGGCGCGTATCTTGTCCACATCGAGATCGTCGCCCATGACGAGACACTGCACGTCGTAGGAATAGCCGAGCGCAACATCGCCCGCATCAATTTCAGCTTCGCTGATTTCCATCGCCGGTACCGGCACGGCGGCTTGTAGAGTCAGCGACTCGCCACGCAAGAAACGCAGCATCCCTTCGAGGATGACGAAATAACCCTGGCCGCCGCTATCCACCACACCGGCTTGCTTGAGGACAGGCAACAGGGCAGGAGTGCGCGCGACCGACTCGCGTCCCCGCGCGACCATATGCTCCAGGATCACCAGCAGATCATCGTGCTCGCGTGCGGCTTCGCTGGCAGCTTCGGCCACCTCACGAGCGACCGTGAGGATAGTCCCTTCGACCGGCTTGATGACGCCCTTGTAGGCCGTCTGCGAGCCTTCGATGAGGGCTGGGGCCAGATCGCTCGCGGTCAGCATCTCTTTGTCGCCGAGGCTGCGCGCAAACCCGCGCCACAACTGGGATAGGATCACGCCAGAGTTGCCGCGCGCGCCCATCAGCGATCCATGCG
>DAOTXX010000106.1:0-23661 GCA_034434835.1 Thermoflexales bacterium
GATGATCGCTTTCTTCGTAACACACATTCCGATCAATGACGCGCCGATCTTGGGACGCAAACAGAATCGTATCCGATTCGACGGTACGAGCAGGATAGATCACCAGCCCTGATCCCAAACGGCAGTGATGTCCGACGCATCCGCCCAGCACTGGCATGTTGATCTGAACGAGCTGATCGCGCTGAAAAACCCGGATCGGCTTGGCCAGCAAGTTGTAATCGGTAAAGACATTGTTCGCGCCGATGAACGTATCCCGACCGAGCACACACATCTGCAAACAGGTGTTTTGCGCGACGATAGAATTTTCCATCATCGTCGTCATAAACAGCGAGACGTTGAACGGCAAGAAGCTGCGATCGCATACGACACTCAGCATCAGTTGACAGCCCTGACCGATATTGACGCCGTTGCCGATCACGCAATTGTCAATGACCGTGCCCGCGCCGATGGTGCAATTGTCGCCGATCGTCGTCGGCCCCAGAAGTGTGGCCGAGGGATCCACGAACGTGTTCTTGCCGACCTGCACCGCGACGGATGAGCGCAACACCTGCCGACGCTCCCACATCCCGCGAAACAAGACGCGGAGCTTGGCCGTAAGCTTGCCCATGCTGGCTTCAAAGCGTGCGCCACGCGAAAACAAGCCAAAGATGCAATTGGCAATGTACAGATGGACCCAATGCTCGATGGACAGAAACGCGCGCAACGGCACCCAGTACGTCAGGTCGCCTTTCTCATTCGCCATGTAGCTGGGCACGCGGTAATAGCCGTGCTCCTTGGCGCCCGTGTCCATCACTAGCGGGCGCGCGCTTTCTTCGACGCCGTAGGGAAAGTACCACAGGTCGGCGACGTAATAGTTCCCCTCACGCCGGATCCCGCGCTGTAACTGAAGCGCGTGATGGACGATAGCCTTCTCGTCCAGGCCAAACACCGCGCGGCACGCCTTGCCGGACTTTTTCGCCTCGGTGATAAACTGGTCAATGAACGGCTGGTCGAAAAAGAGATTGTCACGGTAGACAATCATCTCGACCCGATCGTCTGGCACCTCCTCCAGCGACTCGATCTCGCGCTCCTGCTCGCAATACTTGGATAGCACGTCACGCTGGTGCAGCCACAAGGGCTTGTTGAGCACCCGCAACTCACGCGCCGGTTCGTTAAAAGGCGACAGCTTGCGACGGTCACGAATAATGATCTTGCGCATCAGTCCAATGGTCGCTTACTCACCAAGATCGTACAGTTCGCATCACCTTTAGCAATGCACGTGATTTCTTCGATGGAATAGTTCTTGCCACCGCTCACCCAGTACGCACCTTCCTGCAAAGCGCCCACCGCCAGGTAACAACACGGCTCCAGCGTGTGGCGGCCCCAGCACACCGGGCACCGCTCGATCGTCCAGATAAAATTCTCTTCGTCTTCGCCCAGGCGCACCACCTGATCGCTGAACTTGTTGAATACCTCGGCAAACACTTCAATGCCGACCTTCATCTTCATGCCCACTGGCAACAGGCGAAAGGCCAGGTCGCCGATCCCCATCACCGGCCCGAACTCGCGGATGCCATACTTGAAGCACGCGCGGCCTTGACGCAAGGCGATGCCGCGCGCGCCGCGCGGACCGTACATATCTTCCAGCGCCTGCTGGATGCCGCCGACTTCTTCAAAGCTGAATTGACGATCAAAGTTGTTCGGCGGATAGTTGTTGACCAGATGCCTGAGCCGGGCGAGGTTGAGCACCGCGTTGACGCCATTGCGGCCCATCACCTCTTCCGTCGCCAGGAGGATAATGCGACCGATCTTGTTGGGATAGTAATAGACCTTTTGTGCAACACCCGATTTGTCGTCGGTCATGGCTACCTTTGCCCGTCCCGGTATCATGTCGCCTCCTGGCGCTCGCAGGGCTAATGTTCCAGATAATGGCGCAGCGCTTCGTTAAAATGCGCCGAGTCGTCCAGCATCGGAAAGTGACCCGAGGTGGGCATCATCTGAATCCGGGAATACCGTACCCCCTCGGCCAACCGCCGGGCTTCCTTCGGATCCACGATCACGTCGTGCTCGCCATACACGCCCAGCACCGGCACACGCAAATGACTCAGGCGTGGCTCCAAATCGGTATGATGCAGGTCGCCAATGCTGCGAAAGAATGACTCGATGCTGGTGCGCTGCACATCGCGCAGCACCATGCTCCTCACTTTGGGTGGATCGCGCATCAAGATGATGCGGATGAATGTCTCGACCAACATCGGGATGCGCCATGCCACGCGGGCCATCCAGTCCACGCCCATCATCTTGAGAAAGATGTTGAGTGAAATGCCATTGACTGGGGAGCCGACAATGGCAGCCCGGCTAACCCGCTCTGGAAAGTTGAGCGCCAACGTCAGAGCCACGGTCCCGCCCATCGAGTGACCGAATACGGGCGCGGTCACAATGCCCAACGCCTCCATGAATTGATCCACCATCTGCGCATACGCCGTCACCTGGAACGGCGGCGCCTGGCCGCGCATGGTTTTCGCCGACTCGCCAAAGCCCCAAAAGTCCAACGCATAGACTTTGTAGGGGGCGGACTCGGCAAGCTGGATCATAAAATCTTCCCACACCCCCCACGAGTTGATCCAACCGTGAAGCAAAATGACGGGGCGGCCTCTGCCATAAGCCTCATAGTGCACGATGCCCTGGGGAGTGACCATTGAGCTCACGGTGATCTCCGTCGCGGTCGTCGAGTGGAATCACGATTTCACACGCGCCTGACGAGACGCGCGGGGGTCCTGCCATCCAGTGCCGGTCGGGCCCACCGGTCTTGGACGGATCAAGTCAGACGGCGGTGAACGTCTGACGGTCCAGCCACAACAGCTATTCCTGATCTTCCATCCGCTCCAAGATCGAATAGAGCAATTCCAGTAAAACGTTTTTGACACTCTCCTTGTCGCGGGCGACGCACGGCAGCAGCTTGACCCGGCTATCCACCTTGAGCGCGATCCGCAGGTCTTCTGGACTCCAGGCGTCTTCCATGTCTTGCTTGTTGGCGGCCACCACGTAAGGCGTGGCCGCGTAACCGCGAAAGGTGTCCAGGATGCTGCGCGCCTCCCGAAACGTCTCCGGGCGCGTGCTGTCCACGACGACGACAAAGCCCAACATGCCTTCGGAGAGAATCTCCCACATGAAATCAAAGCGTCTCTGGCCAGGCGTCCCAAACAGGTACAACACCAAATCTTCATCCACCGTGATGCGCCCAAAGTCCATCGCCACCGTCGTGGCTTCTTTGATGCGCTCCGCCTGGGTCGAGATCTTGCGTTCCGTAGAAACAACATCAATCTCACTGACCATTCGGATGAACTCGGTCTTACCGGCTGCAAACGGGCCTGTCACAACCATTTTGACTGTCTGCATATCGTCTCGCTCGCCTCCATGGGGGGACATGAACTAGAGTCGTTTGATCCGCTCAATCAGCCGGGTCACGACCGAGCGCTTGACCGCCGGGGCGGCCGGCATCTTGGGCGCGGCCGCCGCAGCCGGGGCCGCCACGCCAGGCCGGGTCGGCGGAGGCACGAACCCTTCCGGCAGAACTAGCTCGACCAGGCCGGCCTGCAACATGCCATAGACGATCTTGCGGATTTGAAAGTCGCTCATGTTATTGAACTGAGCGATCTGCCGGATCGTGTTGCGAGGATTGATGAAGGACACGACACGCCATTCCTCCACGCTCAAGCTGATGTTGCGCAGCCGTGTGTCAGGCCGGTCGGTAAAGCGAAGGGCCATGTCCAAATTCGGCAGCTCGTCCTGGAGGCGCTCGAATTCCTTCAGACGGCGGCTGCCTTCCATGATCACGTTTTCCAGGTCAATCAGAACGGAGATGTGATCCTGCGCCGGGTCAAGCGCATTCGGCTCAAAGTGGAAATCGCCTTCGACCCAGCCGAACAACCGATACACCACGTCGAGCATGTGAACGCGCGCCGCCTGCATCACATCGCCTTCCGTCACATGCCCGGCTTTGATCAGCATCTGCCCCAACACTCGTTCGGTCTGGTTGGTGGAATGTTCACGGATCGTGCGGGCCTGTTCGGCGGTGAGCTTGCCTGTTTTCTGGAGCATATCGGCCAGGTGACCATCCGAACCGCCGAGCGTGGCGTAAATCAGCTTGCCTTCCTTGAAACAGACCTGGGCCGAGCTGCCTTTGGTCTTGATCGTCAGCGTACCGGTCTTGCGAGCCAGGTTGATCAAGTTGAGCAGTTGAGTTGTGCTGAAATCGCGCAAATTTCCTTTTAGCGCCATAATGCTCTGCCTCGCGCTTGGTCGAGTCGCCGCTACGAATACCCTACGCAACGGCCCCGATAGTTAATCGAGAGCGGATCATGGGATGAAGAAACCTTCTTCGCCCAAGTGTCTGGGATTATACTCTCTCTTGATATGCAAGTCAACTAAATCCAAACTGGCAGGATGGATCGCCACTGAACATGGGCACAACGCGCCTTGCATGGCGATCATGTTATAATAACCTTGTCATCCATCTCCTTGCGAGGTCATTCCTGAATGTTCAACCGATCGCGTTGGCCCCAGTCAGTCGCCCCGGTGACTTTCGTACTGCTTCTATCAAGCCTGCTGGCAGCCTGCCAGAGTGTCAACCCGGCTCCTCTACCTACCGAAACCCCGATTCCCACGCGCACGCGCCGCCCAACCCCGACTGCGACCGCGATGCCGCTGCCGACCGCCCTGCCGACCGTCACCCCGCTGCCCACGCCTGATTCACAGGTCAGCACCTTCCCACCGGACGTGAACCCACTGACCGGCGAAAGGGTCACCGACCCGCAAGCGCTCAACCGGCGTCCGCTGGCGATCAAAGTCTCCAACTATCCCCCGGAGGTTCGACCGCAGCGCGGGCTGTCTCAGGCCGACCTGGTCTTTGAGCACCTTTTGGAAGGCGTGACCCGCCTGACCGCCGTGTTCTACAGCCAGATGCCGGAACTGGTTGGCTCGGTGCGCAGCGCGCGTTACCTCGATATCGAGATCGTGCAGATGTACAAGTCGTTCTTTGCCTACTCTGGTTCTTCGGGCGGCATCCGGCTCAAGGTTCAAAGTGCACCCTGGTTCAACCGGGTCCTCTCGCCGGACTTTGGCGTGCCGGAATCAGGCAATCCCTTCGTGCGCATCCCACAGGCCAGCAAATATTACGAGCATACGTTGTTCGCCAAGCCCGCGCTGCTCTACCAGTGGGCGCAGGGCCACAAGATGGACAACTCGCGCCAGGAGTTGAAGGGCCTGGTCTTTTCCGATGCTCCCATCGGCCCCAGCAAGCTCGCTTATACCGTGACCATTCCGTATGCCTGGCGCTCGCCGAATCCATCCGAGATCGTGCGCTGGTACTATCACTCGGCTTCGGGTCGCTACCTGCGCTCCGTGGACGGCGTGGCGCAGGTAGACGCAAACAACCATCAACCCATTTCCGCCGCCAACGTCATCCTCGTGTACGCCCACCACGTCACCGACTGCACCATTCAAGAGAACGAGGTCGGCGTCGATCCCGATTGCCGCTTGCCAGGTCAGTTTTCGATCCAGATCCAAATCTGGGGCAGCGGCCCGGCTCAGATCGTTCGCGATGGTAAAGTGCAGACTGGCCGATGGGTGCGCGTCAAGCCCGAAGATGTGCTGACCTTTGTCGGCGACGACGGCAAGCCGCTACCGCTCAAGCGTGGCAACTCGTGGATCCAGGTTTTGCCGCTCGAGGGCCAGGCAAAGTTCGAGCCTTAGCGCAGACCGTACTTGAATACTAGCACACCGTCATCCGGTCTGCGTTGCACTTGCATTACAAGACCGTAAAAACGCAGACCCGAAAGGCTCAATACCTTTCGGGTCCAAGTTCCCCAGAGCTTATGGCCTAAGCAAGTTGGACAATATAAACCACACGTTGGCCGGGCGCTCCGCCAATCTCCTCATAAAGTACGGATACCACTCGTTACCATAAGGCACGTACACGCGCATCCGGTAACCCTCCGCGGCAAGCTGCTGCTGCAAATCGCGGCGGATGCCATAGAGCATCTGGAACTCAAAGGCGTCCGGGGGGATGTGGTGTCCGGCGGCAAATGCCTGGGTCGCTTCGATCAGCCTGACGTCGTGCGTCGCCATCGCCAGATATGCTCCCTGGGCGCGCGCCTCTTGACTGAGCAGGAACTGCATCTGCCTGACCATATTGGCGTCTACATCGGCCTTTCTGGGGAAGGCGAGGCTGGCCGGTTCCTGGTATGCGCCCTTGCACAGACGGACATTCGCGATCCCCTCGCCGACCAACTGCCGGAGGTCGTTTTCAGTGCGATACAGGTAAGCCTGAATGACGATGCCGCAATTTGAGTATTTTCTCCTCATATCACGATAGACCGCCAGCGTCCGCTCAGTGTGCGGCGAACCTTCCATGTCAATCCGCACGAACGTGCCCATCCGCGCCGCCTTCTCGACGACAGACGCTACCAGTTCGCGGCACAAGTCACCACTCACGTCCAGTCCAAACTGCGTCAACTTGATCGAGACGTGCGAGCTCACCCTGTCCTTCTGAATCAAGTCCAGGAGATGCAGATAATGATCGCGAGCACGGCGAGCATCGGCTTCGGTCATCACATCTTCGCCCAGATGATCACAGGTCGCCAGAATATTCTGGCGATTAAGCTGGCGAATGACCTCGATGGCCTCTTGGGCCGTCTCGCCCGCCACGAACCGGCGGCTCGCCTTGCGCGCAAAGCCCAGCTTGAGGATCAGGTCACGCATCCAGTGCAGCCTGGATAGGTAGATAAAGAACGACCGCAACATGAGGACTGGCTCCTGAGTAGGATGGCGAGTGTCATTCTACCAAAGTGCTTTTGAACTGCAAGTGATGGCCCGTAACTTGGCCGTAACTTAACCGAAACCCCCTGCCTGTAGGTTTTGTGTTATTCTAAGGCCAGTTCAGGAAAGGCAGAGAGGGTTCGAGGCGAACCAAGAGAATGAATAGCAGACGCATCTTGATTGTAGACGATGAGCCTAAAGTCGCTGTCTCTTTACAGGCAAGTCTCGAATCTTTGGAGCGAAATTATCAGGTAGTGTGCGCGGAGACGGGCGAATCCGCATTGACAGAGATGGATCGCGGGCCGTTCGACGTGGTGATCACCGACTTGCGGATGCCCGGCATGAACGGTCTGGAATTGATGCAGCGCGTGAAGGAGACTCACCCGGAGACCCGGACGATCCTGATCACCGCTTATGGCTCAGATGACGTCGAGGCTGAAACACGCCGTCTGAATGCTTATCGCTACTTTACCAAGCCATTTCACATCCAAGACCTGACGGCGGCTGTGGAAGAAGCGATCGAACAGAAAGCACCCGGCGCATCCGGCCCCTTAGCGTCCTCCGAGGAACAACTCGAACGCCTGACGCAGCGGCTCGGCGACTTGCGCTACGAGGTTGGCGCGCAGTGCGTTTTGCTGGCCACCCTAACGGGTCAGCTCGTGATCGAGGTCGGCCAGACCGAGGGCATCCATCCCTCCACGCTGGCAACGTTGATGAGCAGCGGGTTCACTGCTGCGCCCGAGCTCAACCGACACCTCAACCAAGAGCGCTCATTCAATTTGCATTATCATGAGGGCACGCGGTACGACCTGTACGCTGCAAACGCAGGTGACCGGTTCTTTCTGACGTTGGTGTTTGATCGGCGCATGGGCGCCAGCCGCATCGGGATGGTGTGGCTGTATACCAAGCGCGCCATCCAGGACCTGCTCGCCATGATCGCCAGCGATGAGACCCAAGAGTGAGAGATGTCAAGCAGTAAAACGACGCGGATGCGGCGGGGGGCAAAAATCGGCAAGCTGATGCAGCGATTGAAGAATGTCCAGCTCAGGCGAGCGCATGCTCGCCGACAAGCAGCGGCGCGACTTCAAGCCCAAGAACGTTTACAAACTCTAAAACTCGAATTTCAGATTCGACACTGATGGTTGCCCCGCCGGAGCTATGCTTGTGACGGATGGCCGCGAACCATCCGCGCCGACCACGACCTTCTTCTCCGGCGAGGGGCACGGGTCAGGGTCAGCCTGACCTCATACAACATTGTGCGCTGCGCGTACTGTCTGGTGCTTGGGCAGGCGCCAGGCAGGCGCCATGGGGGGGCGCAAGGCACGAGGCTCCGAAATCTTCGGCAGCCTCGTCGCCTTTTTAATAGGGTATTGGGTATTGGAAATTAGAGATTGGGGATCACGGCCACACCGTGATCGTCACCGCTGGACTGACCCATTCGCGCCCGAGGCGGTCCACACCACGTGCGGTGAAGGTATGCGTGCCGGGTTCAAGTGTCCACAGCGCACGGTATGGCAATTCGCTAAAGGTGGCAATGGCTTGATCATCTACGTATAACGTCAACGTCGAAAGCTGGAGGCCCTCGGTCACTCGCGCGGATACGGCGATGCGCTGCGTCTCGCGCGGCGTGACCGGGGAAATTGGATACACTGTCCCCTGATCGGGATGCGTGATTTGAATGTCAGCAGCCTGGACGCCAGAATTTGAGATTTGAGAATTGAAATTTGAGAATTGATCATTGGCTGTCTCGATGTCATTCTCCCGCGCCCACTCGAGCGCCTCAGAGGGCAAAACCAGCATCGTCCGCTCAATCATGCGATTGGACGGCGTGGTCGCATCTACCAGTTGACCGGTAGCCGCATCGAGTTTGAACTTGCGGTAGAACGTGTCAAGCTGAGTGGGCTGTGTGCCTTCGATGAACAGCTCGGCGCGCGTGTGCGGACAGGGCGAATCGGGATTGGGCGGCAGGCCCGACATCGCGCAGACCTGGACACGCACCAGCCCCGACGGCTCGACAAAATCCAGCGCCGGCCGACCCAGCAGCGCCGCCCGCATGAACTCGTGCCAGATCGGCCCTGCGCCCGTGATGCCCGAGACGTGTTCCATCGGCTGGTTATCGGCATTGCCCACCCACACGCCCGAGACCAAATCTGGCGTATAGCCCACTGTCCAGTTGTCGCGCCAGTCAGTCGTCGTGCCAGTCTTGGCAGCCGCAGGCCGATCTAGCTTGAGCACGCTCCCTTCGCCGAACGCCGACGCGCGCGCTTTGTCATCGGACAGGATGTGGGTGATCAGGTATGCCACACGCTCATCGAGCACGCGGTCGCCGGGATGATGGACCCACTGGTAGCGCAATTGACCGCGCGCGTCACGCACCTGCGTCACGGCGACCGGCTCGACGCGCAAACCGCCATTGGCAAACGCCGCGTAAGCTGTCGCCATATCCAACAGCCTCACCTCACCGCCGCCTAACGTGAGCGCCAACCCATAACGGTCACTGTCACTAAATGTACTGATGCCCATCTGCCGCGCCAACCGGATCATCGTGTCCAGCCCGACCTCGTGGAGCACCTTGACGGCAGGCAGATTGTAAGAACTCGCCAACGCCTCACGTGCCAACACAGGGCCGTGATAGCGCAAGTCATAGTTGCGCGGGACGTATGGCTCCCCTTCTTTCGTCGTAAAGCTCGTGCGCACGTCGAGGATCAGGGTCGCCGGAGTGAACGGATCAGCGCGGCGCGGATCGAACGCCGCCGCATACGTGATCGGCTTGATGGACGAGCCGGGCTGTCGCAGCGCAAGTGTAGCATTGACTGCACCACTGATCTGGATGTCAAAGTAATCGGGGCTGCCGAGCATGGTGAGAATCTCGCCTGTGCGCGGGTCGAGCGCGACGACGGCCGCGTTGTTGACGTTGCGAGGAGGTTTGCCCTCGCCCGGATGCTGCAACTCGGCCAGCCGACGCCGGACGATCTCTTGGGCGGCATTCTGCCAGTCCAGGTCCAGCGTCGTTGTGACGACCAGCCCCTCGCGATAGATCGCTTCTGGCGAAAAATGATCCTCCAGCCACGCGCGGACGAACATCACAAAATGCGGCGCCTGGATCGGAAACGGCACTGCGGCAAAATGTAGCTGTTCGCTTTTGGCTAATCGCGCATCGTCCGCGGTGATGTGGCCCTGCCGGGTCATCAGGTCGAGCACGACCGCCTGACGATCTCGCGCGGCCTGTGAATTGGTCAGTGGATCGTAGACGGCAGGCGACTGCGGCAGGCCTGCCAACAACGCGCACTCACTCAAGTCCAGCTCGCCCGCGTGCTTGCTGAAATAGGTTTGCGCCGCCGCCTCGATGCCATAGGCCAGGTTGCCATAGTAAGCCTGGTTCAAATAGAGTTGGAGAATCTGATCTTTGGTGTACGCGCGAGCCAGTCGCCAGGCCAGGATGCTTTCGCGCAACTTGCGCGTGAGCGTGCGCTGCGTCCGTTCTTGCGGCGAAAGCAACAAGTTACGCGCGAGCTGCTGCGTGATCGTCGAACCACCTGAAAGCACTTCGCCGCCGCGCAGATTGATCCATACTGCGCGCAGAATCGCGTACCAGTCTACACCGGGGTTAGAGTAAAAGTTGGCGTCTTCGGTCGCAATTGTCGCCTGCCGACACGCCAGTGGGATCTCGGAGAGCGAAATGGGCGTGTGGCGTCCGGTGTGCGGATCGGAGATGGTGTAAAGTAGCCGCCCGTGCCGGTCCAGGATTTTGGTCGAGGGCGCAGACAAGTTGGAGGCCAGCGTATCGAGCGAGGGCAGGTCCACAAACAGCCAGGCGCGGATGCCCAATGCCGCTCCGATCAGTGCAGCCAGTAGCAGAGTGGGAATCCAGATTTGCTTTCGCATCGCGAATTTCACGATTCTACCGCCCCAAGACCTCGCTTGAGGTATAGTCATGATTCAGCCCGATCTACCCCACATGCTGTCATCGCGAAGCAATCCCTCGCAGGCAAGAGATTGCTGCGTCGGCTGGAGCCTGCCCTGAGTGAAACGAAGGGGCCTCCTCGCAATGACGGCTGAATAGTTACCAAGCATCAAGCTCGCGCAGCACATCCCGATATTCTCGGTCGGCTGCGCACGATTATAAGCCGTTAGTGACATCGGCGCAAAACCATTGAACGAATTCACTATCGCACTAGCACACTGACACACTGGCGTACCGACGGGTTTGCCCCTTTGGAGCAACTGACGTAGAATTCTAGAAGGAATCGCCAAGGAGAGTGTTCATGGCCACGAGATTCACGCAGGTCGTCAAGCGCACTGGCGCGATTGTCCCGTTCACGCCAGAACGGATTACCAATGCGATCTACCGCGCGGCGGTCGCCATGGGCGGCCACGACCGCACGACGGCGGAAAAGCTGACCGTGCAAGTCATCGAATACCTGGAACGACAACTGCCGCCCGACCACATCCCCACCGTCGAAGAGATCCAGGACGCGGTCGAAAAAATCCTCATCGAAAACGGCCACGCCAAAGTCGCCAAGCACTATATCCTGTATCGTGACGAGCGTGCCCGCGCCCGCCAGGCCAAGGCCGCACTCGCGGCCAAGCCCTCGGAAAACATCCCCTGGCGCAAAATCTGGCAGGTGCTGGACTGGTCCATCGAGCATGGCCTTCACACGGTAGACGCACTGAACGAGCGCATCACGCGCGGCGAGTTTCCCCAAATCGTGCGCGAATCGGACGCAGCTTACGAGCAGGACCTGGAAAATGCGGCGGAGCTCATCAAGGCCCGGCGCGACCAGGTGAGGATCGTCATCATCGCCGGCCCCTCGTCTTCCGGCAAGACGACGACGACGATCAAGCTCGGGCTGCGGCTGGAGCACATCGGCTTGAGGCTGGTCGCGCTCAACGTGGACAATTACTTTTTCGATCTGTCGCTGCACCCCAAAGATGAATACGGCGATTACGACTTTGAGACGCCGCAGGCGCTCGACCTCGACCTCATCAACGAGCACCTGGTCAAGCTGATTGCCGGTCAGGAGATCCAGGTGCCCAAGTACGATTTCAAGACGGGGGTGCGCCGGCCCGAAACGACGCCGATGCGCCTGAAGGAAAACGAGATCGTTTTGATTGACAGCCTGCACGGGCTTTACCCCGGCATGATGCGCGACATCCCCGACGAGCGCAAGTTCAAGCTGTACATCGAGACGCTGCTGCAGATGAAGGGCCGCAACGGCAAGTACATCCGTTGGACGGATCTACGCCTGATGCGTCGGATGCTGCGCGACGCCACCCATCGCGCATACAATCCGCAGATGACGTTGGAGCATTGGCATTACGTGCGCAAGAGCGAGCTGCGCCACATCATCCCGTACGCCAACTCATGCGATTACATCGTCAACGGCGCCCTCTCTTACGAACTGCCCGTCTTCCGGCCCAGGCTGATAGACCAATTTGCCAGGTGGTCCACGCTGTACGATAATGACCCGCAGCGCGAAGACGCCATGATCCGCGCCAAACGTGTGTACGCGCTCTTGCAGACGATCACATCCGTTGAGGATGACTCGGCCATCCCGCCCACCTCGCACCTGCGCGAATTCATCGGCGGGAGTTGCTACAAGTATTGAATTTTGAGTTATAATTTCTCCAGCCCTCCCACCAGGAGCGCAGCGCGCCAATGAGCAACGAAAATATCCTGGTCGTTGACGACGAAGTCCGCATCAACAGCTTTATCCGCGAGCTGATCACCAACACGGGCTACCGCGCCGAGCCGGCCCTCAGCGGCGAGGAAGCGCTGGCGATCTTGCGTGGCCGCACGCCTCAATCCGATCAAGCCTTTGACCTGGTTCTGCTTGACATCATGCTGCCTGGCATGGACGGCTATCAAGTCTGCGAGGCCATCAAAGCCGACCCAGCCCTTCAAGATATTTCGATCATCATGCTCACCGCGATGGGCAAAGTGGCCGACCGGACACGCGGGCTCACGCTGGGCGCAGACGATTACATCCCCAAGCCATTCGACAACAGCGAGCTGCTGGCGCGCATCGAGGCCGTCTTGCGCGTGCGCCGCGCCGAGCAGCAGACCCGCCGCCGCAACCGGGAACTTGCCGCGCTCAACGCCGTGGCCGAGATGATCGGCCGCGCGATCGAGCTGCCCGACGTGCTCAACACCGCGCTCGATCAGGTGCTCCGTGCGTTGGACGCGGACGCAGGGTCCATCACGCTGACGAACCCTTCCGGCGCTCAAATGGTCGTAGCCAAACGGTGGGAACGGCTCGACCTGAGCGCAGGAGTTGAAGCGGCGGAGCAGGTGGCGAGTAGCGGGCAACCGCAGTGGCTGCCGCTTGTGTTGGGCGATCGGACGCGCGAGGCCGCCTGCGTGCCGCTCCGCAGCCGTGACCGCGTCATTGGCACACTGCTTGTGACAGGCGGACGCGGCGCGGACGCCAGCGCGCTCGACTTGCTCTCGGCCATTGGCAATCAGGTCGGCGCGGCCGCTGAGCGCGCGCGGCTGTACGAAGCGGCCCAGGCCCGCAGCGAAGACCTGGCCGTGCTCAACGACATCACCCGCGCGATCACGTCCACGCTCGATCTGGAAGACGTGCTGAGTATCTCAATGCGCGGTATCCGCGAGTTCCTGCACGTGGAGGCGGGCGCGCTCGTGCTGGTGGACGAACCCTCCGGGCAACTGATCTTTCGCAAGACGTTGAATCGTGACCAGGAATTGGACACTTGCTTCACGCTCCGGGCGGGCGAAGGGCTGGTCGGCCACGTCATTGCCGAAAAAGAACCGGTCCTGATCAACGATGTTCAATCGTATCCACAGCTCCCACCTCAGATGGATCACCTCACTGGACTGACGACGCGCTCGGTGCTGTGCGTGCCGATTGTCGTCAAAGGCAAAGCCATCGGTGCCATCGAAACGATCAACAAAATCAGCGGGCCGTTCACGACGGACGATCTCGAGACGCTTTCGTTCCTGGCAGCTTCCGTCGGTGTGGCGGTGGAAAACGCGCGCCTGTATGGCGAGCTGGCTCACTCCAAGCGCGAGCTGGAACGCTCTCAGGCGCAGCTCGTGCAGACCGAAAAACTCGCGGCGACAGGTCGGCTGGCCGCGAGCATGGCGCACGAGATCAATAATCCGCTCCAGGCGATCCACAATTGCCTGCACCTGGTCATCAACCGTCCTTTGACTGATGAAAAGAAACTCCGTTATCTGCACATGGCGCAAGAAGAGGTCGAACGGCTGACCGCCATCGTCATGCGGACACTGGATTTCTATCGTCCTTCCAAGGGGTTGCCGGCGCCAACGCACGTCAATGACGTGGTCGAGTCTGTGTTGGCATTGGCTGGCAAGAAACTGCAGCACAGCAAAATCAAGGTGCAGCGCAGATTTGCCTCGGACCTGCCACACATTCAAGCGGTGACCGATCAGATCACCCAAGTCTTTCTCAACCTCGTCATCAACGCGGCGGAAGCGATGGCTCCCAGCGGCGGCGAATTGACGATCACCACCGAGCAACAGGATAACTGGATTCGGGTCAGCTTCAGTGACACTGGCCCGGGCATCTCGGCCGAAGAGGCCGACAAGATATTTGAGCCATTCTACACGACCAAAGCGACCGGCACCGGCTTGGGGCTTTCGATCAGCTACGGTATCATCGAGCGACATGGCGGACGGCTGACGGTGAACAGCGAATCGGGTCGAGGCGCGACCTTCACCGTTGAACTGCCGATCAGCTTGTAGAATCCAGAGCGTGGAGCGATCCTGTGCCCTATGCCCAACACTCCACGCCCTACGCAATAGAATGGAGTGAACATGGAACAGCGAGAATTCCCCCCACCTCGCATCCTCGTCGTAGACGACGAAGCGGTGATGCGCGCCACATTGGAAGAGTTTTTGAATGGCGCGGGCTTTGAAGTGGCGACCGCTGCCAACGGCCAAGTCGCGCTCGTCGAGCTTCAACGCAAGCCGGTTGATTTGATGTTGCTCGATCTGCGCATGGATGGACTGGACGGCCTGCAAGTCATCGAGGCCGCCAAGCAAATCGCGCCGGATACCGTCGTCGTGATGCTGACCGCGCACGGGACGATGGAATCGGCCATCACGGCGATGCGGCGCGGCGCGTTCGATTACTTGCTCAAGCCGTGCCAGATGCCAGAGATTCTGGAAGCTGTCCAGCGAGGACTGGCCCACCGCTCCCAGGCGCTTCGCCAGCGCGACCTGGTGCTGCTGATGCAAAAAGCGATCCAGGAGCTTTCGATGCCGGGGGCCGCGCCGGCCGAATCCGGCAGCTCGGATCGGTTCATTCAGTCACGCGGCATCAGCCTCGACCTGCAGCGACACGTCGCCACGGCGCACGGCAAGCTGCTCGACCTGACGTTGACCGAGTTCAAGCTCCTGGCCTACTTGATGCAGCGGCCCGATCAGGTGATCTCACCGCGCGAACTGGTCAACGCGGTGCAAGGCTACGATGCCGACGAGTACGAAGCGCGCGCGATTGTCCGGGTCCACGTCCGCCGCCTGCGACAAAAGCTCGAACCTGATCCTGATAACCCTGAATACGTCCTCAATGTGCGCGGCGTAGGGTATCTCTTTGCCAGCACCAAGCCGCCCAAGTGAAACAAAAAGGGCGACGTGGCGTCGCCCTTTTCTCATCGCCGGGGGGTCATTCCATCAATTCTGCCACCACACGCGCCCAGCGCGCCATCAACTCTAGCACCACGCCAAGCTTGGCTTGCTTGTTGACGACAGTGACCAACATCGCGTGAGGCCCGGCGGGCACAGCCGTGATGGTCCCCTCACTCGCATCCACGACGACACGCTGCAATGTGCCTTGCGAGAGGCGCTGTACAGCCTTGTCGGACAAGTCGAACAGATTGGCCGCAATCGGGCCGATGTTTTCTGCATCGTCAACGGCGGATGCCACGAGGAACCCCTCATTACTGACGATGAGCGACCCGCGAATGTCAGGCGTCTGCTTCATCAGGTCTTCGAGCGAGCGGTGCAGTCGAGCAGAACGGCTTTGTTTGGGATCCATGTTCTCGTACTCCTGGGCGCTGGGCTAATGTGCTTATATTCTACAAAGGTCGGCTCAAAAAGTAAAACGCCATGATGCCCTGATCTCCAGCCTTGAGCTTTGATGGTATACTTGGCGCATCGCGCACTGGAAACGACGAAGGGGAGAGAAGGCATATGACACGACGAATCTTGTTGTTGATGGCCGATACAGGGGGTGGACATCGCTCCTCTGCCGAAGCGGTCCTCGAAGCCATGCGACGCCGTTCATTGAGCGACTGTCAGGTCGAGATGGTGGACGTGCTCGGCGGCTATGCGCCCTTTCCCTTCAACCGGCTCGACCGACTTTACCCGTACATGACGCGCTTCAGCAAGGTTACCTGGGAGCCGGCCTATCGGTTTACCAACACGCCCGATCGCGCGCGACTGTTGATCCGGACGGCCTGGCCCATCGCGCAGAAAACTGCGCGTGAGGTTCTGGTGAACCATCCGGCGGACCTCATCGTCTCGTTTCACCCACTTTACAACTATGCCATGTTGTGGGCCAAAGAAAAGGAGAACAACTCCACGCCGATGGCCACAGTCGTCACCGACCTGGCGACGATTCACGCCATGTGGTGCGCGCCGGGTATGGTGCGCTATATCGTGCCGACCGAGCAAGCGGCTCGATTGGCTGTAGGCTATGGCGTCAGTCGCGATCAAATTGACATCATCGGACTGCCGATCAGCCACCGCTTCACTCAGTTGACCGGACGGCCCAAGCCAGAGGTGCGCCGCAATCTCGATCTCGATCCGGACCTGCCCACTGTGCTGTTGATGGGCGGCGGCCAGGGGATGGGGCGGATGTACCCGGTCGCTCGCGCGCTGGCCTCGATCAAGATCGAGTTCCAGCTCATCATCGTCGCCGGGCGCAACCCCGCGCTCAAGCTTCAACTGCAACTGGCCGATTGGAAGATCCCGGTGCGCATCTATGGCTTTACGCGCGAGATCCCGGTGCTCATGGCCGCCTCGGATGTGCTGGTGACCAAGGCCGGCCCGAGCACCATCGCCGAGGCGCTGGCGATGGGCCTGCCCATGATCATCAGCGGCTACATTCCTGGACAAGAAGACGGGAACATGAAGATCGTCGTGCGCGGCAGAGCCGGCGTTTACGCGCCCAAGCCCAAACAGATGGCACAGACTCTACGCGAGTGGCTGACGACCGGTGACACAACGCTGGCCGAGTTGGCCCGCAACGCCCGCAACATGGGCCGCCCCGACGCGGCCGACAATATCGCCAGCCGCCTCCTCAGGTTGGTGGGAGACGGGGAGGGCGCGCCGTGATCAGCATTGAGCAAGCGCGCGCTCTCTATGCTCGAGGCGACACGGCGCACGATTTCGATCACGTCCTGCGTGTCACCGCGCTTGCGGTCAAGATTGCGAAAGCAGAAGGTGCAGACATCGAAATCGTCCGTACGGCGGCCTTGTTGCACGACGTGGGGCTGGACGATGGCCGCCTGAGCCATGAACAGGTGGCCGCGCAACGCGCCCAGGACATCCTCGTCGGCCAGCCCCGGGAGAAAATAGAGGCCGTCGTCGAAGCGATCCGCAGTCATCGCTTTCGCGCCGGCCCCCTGCCACAGTCGCTCGAAGCCAGGTGCCTGTTCGACGCCGACAAGCTCGACGCCATCGGCGCGATCGGGGTGGCGCGCGTGTTTGCTTTTGCGGGCGCGCATGGTCAACCGTTGTGGGGCGAGGTCCCCGAAGGATATGACGAGTATCAGTCCAGCAGCGAACACACGCCGGTCCACGAGTTCGTCGTCAAGCTCGCCAGAATTCAAGATCGTCTGACCACCGCGACCGGACGACGGATCGGCCAGGAACGTCACGAATTCATGGCGGCGTTCTTTGAGAGGCTGGAGCAAGAGGTCAAAGGCAACGTGTAGCAAAAAAGCCCCGCCACGCGCGAGGCTTTTTTGTGAGCCGTGCAGGACTCGAACCTGCAACCCTGGGCTTAAAAGGCCCCTGCTCTGCCGATTGAGCTAACGGCCCGCGCGCGGGAGTATAACACACCGATATAGGCCTGTCAAACAAACTGCCGACGAACCAAGGGACTTGCGCTATTTCCAGTCTGTGCCGAGGATGACCTTGATGTCCGCCTCACCGCCGTAATCTACTCCCGTGACAATGCAAGACTCGGATAGGCCCAGCGTTCGAGCCGCGAGCCGGGCGCTGGTCAGCTTGCCTGTGTAGACCAACACGAGCGATTGAGCATAGGTACGGTCGGCGCTGCCGATCGTACTCACCTGGAGATTCTGCGCCTTTAACCGTTCGGCGGCTTGGGCTGCCAGGCCATTGGTCCGCGTACCATTGAGCACGACGATGCGCGCCGCTTCAGTCCTCACCTGCGCCGCCTCGTCACCAGGGGATAGAGGCGGGCTGAAGATCAGATTGTGCAACGCTGACATCCTGGTACGATCAGGGATGAGCACATGGGCGCCTTGCGGGGTCGTCCACCCGTTCGTCATCGTCTCATCAATCGAGGCCGTGCGAATATGCGCTCGATCTATTTCGCTGCCCAGTTGAGCCAGGCGCACCAATTGATCCAGTGTGAGATCAGTCTGAATGCTGCCCCCCAACGCCTTGGCGATCTCAGGCGCGCGAGGCAGCAGCTTGGGCAACAAGCCAAGATTCATCACCTTGTCGCGCACAGCCAACATCACCTGTTGTTGACGGTGCATTCGATCAAAATCGGATCCAGCGTGTCGTGTGCGCGCGTACTTGAGCGCCAGGGTGCCATCCATGTGCTGCCAGCCCGCCGGGATCCGCAGCGGCTCGTAACCATAGTTCATATCGGGATAAAAAGGATCATTGATTTCGCGCTCGACGTAGAGATCCACGCCGCCGATCAAGTCAACGATTTGCTGAAACGCCACAAAGTTGACGCGCAGGTAATAGTGAATCGGCTCGCCCAGGTTGTACTGGACCGTCTTTTTGGCCAGCGCCGGACCGCCGCCGGGATATTTGTTCAGATCGCCCATCACATACGCTGTGTTAATCCGCTCCATCCCGTAACCAGGGAGCTCAACCCACAAATCGCGCGGGATCGAAAGCAGCCCGGCACTCTTGGATAGGGGATCCACGCTGACGACGATCATTGTATCGGTTCGCCATGGGCCTTTTTCGCCGGGACGCTGGTCAATACCCAGAACGAGGATGTTCACTCGTTCTCTACCATTCCAGCGCGGATACTCGTTGTGCTCCACGCCAACGCCGATACCACCTACTGTCGGCGAGTGTGGCGATGACCCCGCCGGCCAGGCACTGCGCACCACATTGACAAGCGTCAACAGCGAAAATCCCAACGCGACAACGAATGTGCTGACGACCAAAAGCAGAACCGGGCAGGGCAACCCCGATGGTCGTACATGATTCACAGATCGCTGCGAGTTATTCGCTCTGATTCCACACATGATCAACCTGATGTCAACAGTTTTTCCACGACGTATCAACATTGTGCGAGTGAGGGTGATTATGCCATGAACTCTCAGATCGATCAACGTAACAATCTTAAAGTATTCCGTCTTTTAAGGTCGCGGGCCTTTTTAGCTATTGCCAACCGGGCAAGATTTCTGGTAGAATGTGTTTCGCGTGTCTGACCTGGGGGATGGCAGTTTGAATCAACATCATCCTATCCTTTTTGACTGACGGTGATCTGCCGTCAGTTTTTTGCCCTCTTGAAGCTTTCTTCCAGTCGGCACCCAATCGCTCCGGCCTTGGTGCTCCCCCCTGCATGGGCCGGGCTGGCCTCAAGTTTGATAGGCGCGCTCCTTGTAACGCCGAGGGTGATTCAAGACTTGCAACCTAATCCATGATATGAGCCTAGCTAGTTCTATCTTTCCATACAACTCGATCAGTAGATCTGATCTGCGAGGAGCACCGATGAAGCCTGATCAGATTTGGCAGACTGCGTTAGGTGAGCTACAATTGCAGTTGACGGGTGCGACTTTTAATACCTGGTTGAGCCGCGCCCGTTTCATTGCCTATGAAGATGGCACGTTTATCATTGGTGTTCACAATGGATATGCCAAAGATTGGCTGGAGAACCGCTTGCTGTCTATGGTCAAGCGGACGCTGACTGGTATCCTCGGTCGCAGCGTGGAGGTGCGTTTCGTGGTGTGGAATAAAGAAGCCGACACAGGACAGAGTGGGCCCTTGCTTCAATCAGCGTTACCCGGCTCAACACCGCAGCCTGCTTCTGCGCCGCTGCCACCATCCCCCCGCAATCACGGGCTGAATCCACGCTATACATTCGACACATTTGTCATCGGCCCGAGCAATCGCCTCGCGCACGCGGCATCGCTGGCAGTCGTCGAGAAACCTGCCACGGCCTACAACCCGCTATTCCTGCATGGAGGGGTGGGGCTGGGCAAGACACACTTGCTCCACGCGATCGGTCACGCCTATCGGGCGCGCAACCTCGAAGTGCTCTACACATCGTCCGAGCAATTCACCAACGACCTCATCAACGCGATCCGCGCGCAGACAACCGAAGAGTTTCGCAGCAAGTACCGCACGGCGGACATTCTGTTGATTGACGACATCCAATTTATCGCCGGCAAGGAATCCACGCAGGAAGAGTTCTTTCACACGTTCAATGCGCTGCACGTCAACGGCAAGCAGATCGTGATGACCAGCGACCGCGCTCCCAAGGCGCTGGTCACCCTCGAAGAGCGATTGCGCAGCCGGTGCGAGTGGGGATTGATCGCGGACATCCAGCCGCCCGATCTGGAAACGCGTATGGCGATTCTGCGCGCCAAGGCAGAGGGGCAGCCCATCCCCGTGCCAAATGACGTCATTGAATTGATCGCTCGACAGGTGCAGAGCAATATCCGCGAGCTGGAAGGCACCCTCAATCGCATCGTCGCCAACTCGCAGCTCATGGGCATCGCATTGACAGTCGAAACGGCGACGGCGGCTCTTGCCGAACTGCTGGCCCGTCCCACATCCGTGACAGTGGAAGAGATTATCCGTTCCGTTGCCGCTTTCTATGGGATTGACGTGCCCGCCCTGTGCGGACAAAGTCGCAGCAAAGAATTGGTCAAGTCACGCCACATCGCCATGTTCCTTGCGCGTGATCTGGCAGGAGCTTCGCTGCCGCAGATCGGCGCTGCCATGGGAGGGCGCGATCATACGACGATCTTGCACGGCGTCAACAAAATCGCAGAGGAAATCGAGCACGACGACGGGCTACGACGCGAGGTGTTTGCGATCCGAGAGCGATTGTATCGAAACGAGCGCCATTGAGTCCTCGAAACTAACCGGGCCAGAGAACATTCTGGCCCGGTCTATTTGTGCGGCTAGGATACCTTATGTCAAACGCTATGGCGCTTGACGAAACGTGGTTTACATCATGTGTGATTGTGGAAAAACTGCCTATAACTGTGGAAAACAAACATCATTTGGGGATAACTTCATTATGGTAAATTATTGTGTAAAATCCATTCCCATATATGGTGGTACTGGAATAAGCTTTTCCTAGATATGGCAAGCTTTTTCATATCTCTTTCAGTGGAATGAACCAGTCAATTTGGAGCCGCCAGAGTCTCGGTTAATTGAGGGGTGTGCATAATCTTACGTGAACGCGGCCATCATCGCAGAGATATTGTGCAAAGGTAAGCCCCAAATGCTGTTCGCGATCATCGTTACCTGAACTGTCAGAGTTGCCAAGGCCAAGCAAGTGCGCACATTTGCCAGACCTTGAATCGGGAGTTGCTTCTGGTTATCCATCGCCCCCAGGGCCTTGGCGATCAAGTCAAAGATGGGTTCGATGGCGGTGCGCCGGTCTTGGAGTAGTTCAGCATTTTCGGGTTGTTCGATGAAGCGATGATACGCTTCGGCATAGCGACCTTTCACCCATTTCAGGGCGGGCGTGAGCAACGCGACTCCTTGTTGGGCCCACTGCCGGATGCGGGTGGCTTGGGTGTAACTGTTGTCTCCAGTCAGTGTATCGGGTTCCAACTCCTGGATGATCTGAGTAGCTTTCTCATCGATCACTTGGCTTTCAGACACTGAGGCCGTTTCAACCTGGACGAGTTCGGGCAACCCGGCGTGGTTGCACGTGAGATGCAGGCTGTAGCCATACACCCAGCCGTGATAGCCACTTTGGCCCCGCGAGGCCTCGGTGTCCAAATGCCGCAACTGGTCGGGAATACGACCCGCCTCACGATCCGCTTGATGCCAGACCGGCCCTTGTGCCTTGAAGAGACTCTTATCCTCGTAGAGATGGTCACTCCTGAAAGCCGACCCGAGGGCTTCCAGGTATTGGCCCAGAAAGGCAACGAATGCTTGGATGACCCCGTAGAGAGCCTTGTAACGGCACGACAAGGTGGTGCGATGCGGCATGTGGTCGAATCCGAGATCCTTTCGCTGGTCAGGATGGGCTTCCAGCCAGCGTTGTTGGTCCTTGAACTCAAAGATCCGCTTCCATTGCATGATGACAAAGAAGACGATCATGCTTCTGTGCTTGTACACGAACGGATGTCCTGGATGGGCCTGGGCAGCTTGCTGTTGCACAAAGTGATCAAATAAGGTATATACCAGTTGGACGTAGTCGGCAAAGGTCGGTTCGACCATCGCAGCGCCTCCTGTAGAGCTTGGCGGCTTTTTACAGAAGGTATAGCGAATTTGCCGACTATGTCAAGCCTTGATTTATGCACACCCCTCAAGTAACTGAGGGGTGTGCATAATCTTACGTGAACGCAGCCATCATCGCAGAGGTGTTATGCAAGGGTAAGCCCCAGATGCTATTTGCGATCATCGCCACGATGAACCAGGTCATCCCGACGGTGCAGGCGTTGGAGCGTGGGCCGTTTGGTCTGATCGAAGTCGAAGAATTGCTCTTGCGTCCCTACAGAGCCGTCTCGACGCGCGTGCGCCCGGCGGACCGCATGGTCGCGCACAAGGGTTATCTCATTTTCGCGCGCAAGATTGACAAGACGCCGATCGAGACGGCGCGGGATACACATTCTGAGAATGTGGCAGCCGAGTCTGCCACAGAAGCAGACTGACCTGCATTTGAGCTAACGTCACGAAACAAAGGACAATCGGATGAAGCCAATACTACCACTGTGGAACAAGAAGGTCTATGCTGTCACAATGTTTGTGTTGCTCTTTGTCTTCGCGTTGGCAATTGTCTTGTTTCCTGAAGCATTAGACTATGTTTCTCCCATTGCAATGGGAATTGCTGCTGTTTTCATCCTGGTCCAAATATTACGATCCGACCCCAAAGCCCGGGGGCGAATTGCTGCCGTGATACTGCCACTTCTCGTTGGGATGGTCTTGTTTTGGGTATCGAACCAGTTCTTGTTTATATTGCTGGGTGCTATGTCCGTACTAGCAATGGTTTTCTGGCCCATCCTGAATTCTTGGTCACAATTGCCATCACACCTTCGACCAGTTCTCAAAGAGTTCCAAGCTGGAAACGTGGATCAAGCATTACTACTGGTGAACCAGTCCATCCAAGCTTACCCTGAGACCTGGCAGGCCTATCAGTTGCGGTCTGTCATCCATTATTCGCGATTGCAGGTTGCCGAAGCAGAACGTGATGCTCGCACCGCTTTGAAACTCAAACCGGACTCTTTTTACAATCACAACGCACTTGGGCAGGCTCTTTTGATTCAGGGTCGCTACACAGAGGCCAAAGCAGCTTTTGCTGAGGCGCTGCGCCTGGCGCCTAAACAGGCTATGAACCTGATGTCAGGACACATTTACCAAACGTGCTTCCAAGTCGAGGGGCGTATGCGCCGACAAAAACGCGAACAAACTCTTGTCCTGCTTGAGCAAAAGCAACATCGCATTGAGCAAGCTCACATCCCAGCGGT
>DAOTXX010000107.1:0-3628 GCA_034434835.1 Thermoflexales bacterium
CCGGCCCACGACAAGCACGGGCGTGCCAGGGGCAGAGAATTTAAAGGCATTGTTCAACAGCTCGCCGAGCAAATGTTGGGCAAACCGTTCGACGATCCGCACGACGCCCTCCTCGAGGTCCAGGCTCAAATCCGCCTGGCGCTCCGCCTGCTGCGCCTGTTGAAGCGCGACCTCGGTCGCCATAGACCGGAGATTGCACACGCCCTCCCCTAAAAGAGCCTGAGCATAGACAGTGTCTCGCGCGGCGATTTCGAGTTCCGCGTACAACACGTAATTCAGCATCAGATGCTGCAACCGCCAGGCCGCCTGCTGGATGGCCTGGGCGAACTCTTGCACTTCTTCCGGCTGAAGGGTCGCATAATCTTCCGCCAACATCTCTGCATAGCCAATGATGCCGGTGAGCGGGGTACGTATTTCATGCGGCAACGCCAGGGCGATACTGCCGCGCAGCTCGTCCAGTTTGGTCTGCATCTCGCGCGAGATGACCGCCTGTTTGGTCAGCCGGGTCGAGACCGCCCGGAGCAGCTCGTCGCGCGTAAAGGGCTTGGTGAGATAGTCGTCCGCGCCCAACTCCATGCCCTGGCGCAAGTCGCTTTTCTCGGCCCGCGCCGTGAGGAAAATGAAGGGGATGGTGGCGGTCGCCGGGTCCTGGCGCAGTTCAGCCAGCACCGTATAGCCGTTGACTTCTGGCATCATCACGTCACAGATGATCAGAGCGGGCCGGTGCTGCCGCGCCAACTGGATGCCCACACGCCCTCCCTCCGCGCTGAGGACCTGAAAACCTTCCATCTCCAAAAGCTCGACCAGGCCCAGACGGACCGGCTCGTCGTCTTCAATCACGAGGATTGGGTTCATGGTCGTCCTCCTGAGGGAGAGGCGAGGGGAGCACTCTTTCCAACGGCAGCGTCACTGTGACGGTGGTGCCCACGCCCACCTGGCTGTCCACCTGAATAGCGCCTCCGTGCAAATCTACCGATCGTTTGACGATCGCCATGCCTAGACCCGTGCCAGGCGTATTGCCGACGTTCCGGGCCCGGTGAAAGGTCTCGAACAAGCGCGCCTGATCCTCGATGGGAATGCCAATGCCATAATCCTGGATCCTCAAGATCGCCCGATCGGCCTGGCACGTCAGATCGAAATCCACCGCGCTGCCTGCCGGCGAGTACTTGCACGCGTTCGAGATCAGGTTCAGCAGAATGTGTCGCAAGAGTCTTTCGTCCAGCCAGGCCTGCTCGCATTGGCCCTGGCTGCGGAAACGCAGCGTATGCTCGGAGAAGGAAAGCTGCATCTCTTCGACCAGATCACGACAGAATTCTACCATATCCATCGGCGCTGGAGCAAATTCGAGTTTCCCGGCCTCGGCCTTGCCGATGATCAAGACATCTTCGAGCAGCCCGATCATGTTTTTGACCGAGGCCTGGATGCGATGGAGATGTTCCAGCCTTTTCTGCTCCGTCAATTTGTGGCTATAGTGTTCGAGCATCTCGGCCGAAGACAAAATGCTGGTGAGGGGCGTGCGGAATTCGTGCGAAGCCATCGAGATAAAGCGCGACTTGAGCTCGCCCAGTTCGCGTTCTTTATCCAGGGCGCGGCGCACCTCTTCGTGCGCCTGACGCAACTGCTCGTTGACGGCGCGCAGCTCTGCGGTCCGCTCCTCCACACGCTGCTCGAGCGTGGTGGTGTATTGGGCCAGCTCCGCATCCAGACGCGCCTTTTCCAACACCGTCGCCAACTGCCCGGCCAACGTCGTCAACAGGCGCAAGTCATCGCTCGAAAAAGCATCGGGCAGCGCGCTTTCGACGTTGATCACGCCGAGGACGCGATCCCCGGCGATCAGGGGCGCAGCCATCTCGGAGATGGTGCCTGGCGTTTTCATGATGTAACGTGGGTCGCGGGCGACGTCGGCCACGCGGACTGGCTGCCGCTCGCGAGCCACCCAGCCGATGAGACCCTGACCGGAGGGGATATGCAGGTCGGCGATCACCTCAGGCGGCACGCCAAAGTAGGAAGCGTGGGGATGAAGCCATTGGCTCGCCTCATCCAGAAACAAAAAGCCATAGTTGCGCACGTTGGGCCAAAGTTCACCGAGCGTCTGGGTGGCGCGGGCGACGGTCTCGTCAAAGGGGCGCCCGGCCGCGCCGACGAGCGCGACCTGAGACACCACCGCCATTTCGTCCAGGCGACGGCGCGTTTCCGCAAACAGCCGGGCGTTGACTAACGCAATGGCGACCTGATCGGTCAATGCTTTCAAGAACTCGAGGTCCACATCCCGGAAAACATCCACCTCTGGACTCTGGAGATCGAGCGTGCCCAGGACCTGATCGCTGTGTAGGATGGGCACGGCCAGTTCGGAGCGGGTCTGGGGGATCAGCGGGAAATAGTCCGGGGCTGTCTGCACGTCGCCGACGCAGATCGCCTGCCGGGTGTTATAGGCCCGGCCGTTGATGCCCTGATTCAGGGGCAAGGGGAGGCTGCGCGCTCTTTCGGCCTGTTCCGGCGAGTAGCCGCGCAGCGAGCGCCGCTCAAAGCAGCCCAGGTCGAGGCGCGCGACCAGCGCCGAGCCGTGCGTCGCATTCGTGGCGCGCATCGCCTCATCGGTCAGCCGGTCGAGGATAACGGCAAAATCCTGGGTGGAGCTGAGCGCCTGGCCGATGTGATATAACGTCTCCAATCGCTGCCGGGCAGCCCGTTCGGCCTGGAGCAATCGCGCGTTTTCGAGGGCCACGGCAGCCTGCGCGGCCAGGGTGGTCAGCAGCCGCTCGTCGTGTTCGCTAAAGGCGTCGGCGGTTTCACTCTCGAGGGCAATCACGCCCACCACCTCGTCGCCGACTTTCATCGGCGCATACAGGCCGGAGCGGATGCCAGGAAAGGTCTCGACGTACTGCGGATATTGGGTCACATCGCCCGCGCGAACAGGCTGGCCGGTCTGGGCCACCCAACCGCTCATGCCTTCCCCCATGCGTCCGACCAGGCGCTGCATGTGTTGCCGGACGGCCTCTTGATCTTGCGGTTGCAGCCCCGGCTGGCTAAAGGCCAGCAGCTCCAGCTCGTCGCTGCCTGGCCGCTTTTGGCGGATGGCAGCGTGGTGCCAGTTCATGTGCTGAGCCAGCGTGTTGACGATGTGTTGGGCGCTTGACGCCGGGTCAAGCAGCCGGGCAAAGGCCAGGCTGCTCTCGTACAAGACGGTCAGTTCAGTCACGCGGCGGCGGGTTTCCTCAAACAGCCGGGCGTTTTCGATCGCCGTCGCGGCGTGGGCCGCCAGCATCTCCAACAAGGTCTGGGCATGAGCCGTGTAGGCACACGGCTGGTAACTTTGGGTAGAGATCATGCCGAGGATGTGCTCACCCAGTCGCAGCGGCACGGCCAGGATCGAGCGCACGTGCTTCGAATCTCCAAAGTGAACCGCATCCGGAATGGTCTCTGGGACAAAATCGTCAATCTGCACAGGCTGCCCGGTCGAAATCACCCGGGCGGTCAGTCCCCGGCCCGGAGGCACGGGTTGGCCCGGCCAACGCCCACCCTGGTCTATCAGATACACTGCTTCGCCGGCTTGCAAGGCGTCGTTCCACAAGACAATGACAAAGGCTTCGGCGGGCATCAATCGTTCCACCGCCTGGTGAATGGCAAC
>DAOTXX010000108.1:0-15732 GCA_034434835.1 Thermoflexales bacterium
GAAAAGCCCCACGTTACCGTATCGTGAAAAAAAGCAAGAAACGCGCCCGTTGACGGCCTACTGTTATCTTGTTAAAGTGTGTTGACTATCCCTCGGTTGATCCGAGGTGGTTGTGTTTGTCTAAACTCAAGTGCGCGAATTTCACTAATTTATTTCATTCGTGCAATTCGTGTAATTCGTGGCGAATCATCTTACCAACCGCTTGTGCTGGAGGGATTGGGATCCAAAGTTAAGCAAGATTGCCAGGCGCAGGCCAGTAGCAGCCAGGTAGTTGATGGCTTGAGCTTCGTGAGCCGGGTTCAGAGCCGAGACAGCCTTAATTTCCAAGATGATCTTGTCCTCCACCACAAAATCGGCTTCGTATTCGCCCACCAGTTCTCCTTTGTAGGTGACTGGCAGGCGCTTGAATTGCTCAAAACGTATACCACGCAGTGTCAGTTCGTGTGCCAGAGCTTTTTGATAAACCGCTTCCAGGAACCCAGGGCCGAGAACACGATGAACTTCCATCGCAGCGCCAATGATGGCATAGGAAAGCTCCTTATAGAGGATCTCAGCCATCTGGATTCCCATTTTGCCACGAATTGCACGAATTACACTAATTCTTTAAATAATTCGTGCAATTCGTGTAATTCGTGGCTAAGCTAGTCTTGAACGGTGGAGCAGCGACGACGGCAGGCTGAACCGGTAGAACGTGCCAATCGGGTCGGCGATCTCGCCCACGATGCGCGCGGCCTCTTCTTCGGTATCGGCGTCCACCACCGAAGCGACCGCCGAAAGGAGCGCCGCGCCCTGATCGATCTGGTGCGGCGCCGGGCCATAGCAGCCGCGACACGGCATGTTGACCTGAGGGCACAGCGCGCCGCAGCCGCCGCGCGTGGCCGGCCCCGCGCAAATGATCCCCTGATCGAACAGGCACTGGTTCGGGTCGGGGATGATCTCGTGGATGCGATAGAATTTCTTGATCCGCTTTTCTTCTCGTTTATGCTTGCACTCGTCGCAGACGGTCTTTTCGTTCGCGCCCACCACGCTGCCCTTGGGCGGCAGCTTGCCGGCCAGGATCGCTTCGATCACGGCCCAGATTTGATGAGGCTGCGGCGGACAGCCGGGCAAAAAGTAATCCACATCCTCCACCTGAGCCAGCGTCTTGACCGTATTGTAGAACTTGGGGATGTGGATCTCACCCTCGGGCACCTGGTTCGTCGTCTGCGGCAGAATCTTTTGAGAGTTATCGGTAGAAGGTGATTCCAGGTACACGCGCTCAAAGATGGATTGGCGGTCAAAAAGATTCCCCAGACCGGGGATGCAGCCCTCGTGCGCGCACGAGCCGAACGCCACCAGCACCTTGGACTTTTTCCGCAGCAAGTGAGCCAGGTGCTCGTTTTCGCTCGTGCGGATCGCGCCGTTGAACAGGCACACGTCAATGTGCTGATCGGGCATGGCCTCTACGTCTTTGTACTTGGCGTCCACCGCGACCGGCCAAAAGAGGATGTCGGCGACCTGGTCCACGACCAAGATTTTCTCGCGCAGCTCGACGATGGCGATCTCGCATCCGCCGCAAGAAGCGGCCCAGTAGAGAGCGAGCTTGAGTTTTCCGTTTTGGGACATACCTAGTCCTCCTTGCTCTCGAATTGGCGCTTCCAGTTGAGCGGCCCAAGCTGGCGCACCTGCTCGGTGAACTCGCGCGTCAACTGCGCCCACTTGGGTGCTTCGGCGCCCGAGATCCAGCCCCAGTGAAAGCGCCCTTTTTCGATCCCGTACTGCTCCAACAATCGTTCGAGCAGCGGCATGCGGCGGAAGGTCTTGAAATTGCCACTGTTATAGTGGCAGTCGCCAGGCGGATGGCAGCCAGAGACGATCACACCGTCGGCGCCTTCGGCGAACGCTTTGAGGATGAACGCCGGCTCGATGCGCCCGGAGCACATCACGCGGATAATGTCTACGTTGGGCGGCTGCTGCATCCGCGAGACGCCCGCCGTGTCGGCCGCGGCGTAGGTGCACCAGTTGCAAAGAAAGCCGACGATGTGAGGTTCAAAGTGATTGTCGCTCATGCGGACACTCCTTCAGCCTTGAGGAAATCCGGCACGCGGAACAGCCCCTCGATCTGGGCAATGATCTGCTCGTCGGTAAAGTGACGCGCCGTGATCGCTTGGGCCGGGCAGGCCGCCACGCACGTCCCGCACCCTTTGCACAACGCCTCGTTGACAAACGCCACCTTCCGATCCTCGATAAAGCTGATCGCGGTGTACGGACACAGCGAGAGGCAGGTCTTGCAGCCGGAGCACAGCTTTTCGTCCACCAGCGCGGTGGTCGGCGAGATGGTGACTTCGCCTTTGGATAGCAGCGCCAGCGCCATCGAAGCCGCCGCGCCGGCGTGCGCGACCGTGTCGGGCACATCCTTGGGGCCTTGAGCGACGCCAGCCAAAAAGACGCCATCCGTGTTGGTCTCCACCGGTCGCAGCTTGGGATGCGCTTCGGCGAACCAGCCATCTTGCGTGCGCCCCAGCCCGAACAGCGAAGCGACCTTGCTGGCATCGTGCGGAGCCTGGATGGCCGTAGATAGCACGACCATGTCCACGTCCACCGAAACAAGCTTGCCCAGGTTGGCGTCTTCGCCCTTGACGCGCAGCTTGCCGTTCTCCAGCACCTGGACTTCGGCGCCTCGACCGCGCACCATCGTCACGCCTTCTTCTTGCACGCGCTCGTAAAACTCTTCGTAGGCCTTGCCAAAGGCGCGCATGTCCATATAGAACTCGTACACTTCGGCGCCAGTCTTGTCTTTGACCAGGTGCGCCTGCTTGAGCGAGTACATGCAGCAGATGCGCGAGCAGTACTCGTGCGCGTTGTGGTCGCGGGAGCCGACACAGTGGATGATCGCCACGCGCTCGGGCTTGCGCCCATCGGCCAAGAGGATCTCGCCGCCTGTGACGCCAGCGGCGTTCGAAAGCCGCTCGAACTCGAGCGCGGTAATGATGTTGGGCGATTTGCCGTACGAGTACTGACTGAGCTGGGTGGGGTCCCACATCTCAAAGCCAGTGGCGATGACGATCGCGCCCACGTCCAGCTCGACGATCTCATCTTGCTGAGTAAAGTCAATTGCGCCGGCCTCGCACACCATCTGGCACGCGCCGCAGGCATCGAGAATTTCACCATTGGTGCGGTCATGCTGGCGAAAGCGGATGCAGGTATCGGTGTCAATCACCGGCACGCGCGGCACGGCTTGCAGCGACGGGACGTAGATGGCCGAGGTCGGCCCCAGCGGCTTTTCCTTGTAAACCGCGTCTTTTTCCAGGACGATCTGGATCGCGCCCGTGGGGCAGACGATCGTGCACGCACCACAGCCGATGCAGTCTCGTGTCTTTTCCATAAAGGGCGGACCGATCACCCGATCCACACCGCGATCGGCAAAGTTGATGGCGCCAGCCTTGACCAGCTCATGGCACGCGCGCACGCACAGGCCGCACAGGATGCAGTTTTCGTCCGGGTTGTCCGTTGGGAAAGGAGGCTCTTTGATGCCGTACTCGAGCGCCAGGTCTTGGATCACCGGAACCTTGGGGCAGCGGGAAAGGAGCATCTCCAGGATCACCCGGCGAGCCTCGATGACCGCTGGCGAAGAGGTGCTGACCTCCAGGCCATCCACAATCGGATAGGTGCACGCGGTCTGCAAGCCGGGCCTTCCCCCCCGAACGATCTCGACCGTGCACAACCGGCAAGCGCCAAAAGGCTCCAGCACCGGATGGTAGCACAGCGTGGGGATGTCTATGCTGTTCTTCCGGCACACCTCCAAGATGGTCTGCCCTTCCTCGGCCTGGATTGTCTGGCCGTCTATTGTCAAAGTAACCATGCTCATGCCACAACCTCCTTCACCGCCACTTTTGGACCCTTCCCGTTTCCACCCACAGCCTCCTTTGGAACAACCTTGATGGCATCCAGGTTGCAGGCCTTGACACATTCCCCGCACTGGATGCACAAGGCCGGGTCAATGACGTGCGCTACCTTCCTGGCCCCGGTGATCGCCTTCTGACTGCAAGCCTTGATGCACAAGCCGCAGCCAGGGCACTTGTCGGGGTCAATGACGTAGACGAACATGCCCTTGCACACGCCGGCCGGACAGAATTTATCTTTGATGTGCGATTCATACTCGTTGCGAAAGTAGCGCAGCGTGCTGAGAAGGGGATTGGGAGCCGTCTGACCCAGGCCGCACAGCGAGGTCGCCTTGACCACCTTGCCCAGCGATTCCAACACCTCCAGGTCAGCCATCTCCCCCTGTCCGTGTGTGATGCGGTTCAGAATCTCCAACATGCGCCGGATGCCCTCGCGGCACGGAGTGCATTTGCCGCACGATTCGTCCTTGAGGAAATCCAAAAAGTATCGGGCGATGTCTACCATGCAGGCGTCCTCGTCCATGACGATCATGCCGCCCGAGCCCATGATGGAGCCAGCCTCGGTCAAGCGTTCATAGTCCACCGGCAAGTCCAAGAGACTGGCCGGGAGGCAGCCGCCTGAGGGGCCGCCAGTCTGCACCGCTTTAAACTTTCTCTTCTTGCCTGGAATCCCGCCGCCCACGTCAAAGATCAACTCGCGCAGAGTGATGCCCATCGGCACCTCGACCAGGCCAGTGTTGTTGATCTTGCCGACCAGCGAAAAGATCATCGTGCCCTTGCTGGTTTCGGTGCCAATCTTGTTGAACCAGTCCGCGCCGTTATTGATGATGACCGGGACATTGGCCCAGGTCTTGACGTTGTTGATGTTGGTCGGCTTGCCCCACAGGCCCTTTTGCGCCGGGAAGGGTGGCCGGGGACGGGGATTGCCCGCCCGGCCCTCGATGGAGGCCATCAGCGCGGTCTCCTCGCCGCAGACAAAGGCGCCCGCTCCACGGACGACCCTGACGTCGAAATCGAACCCGCTGCCCAGAATGTCCTTGCCCAGCAGGCCGTATTCCCGCGCCTGCTCGATAGCAATCCCGATGTTCTTGACCGCCAGGGGATACTCGTCCCGCACGTAGATGAATCCCTGGTGCGCGCCAATGGCGTAAGCGCCAATGATCATTCCCTCCAGGGGGCCGTGCGGATCTCCTTCCAAGAGACTGCGATCCATGAAAGCGCCCGGGTCGCCCTCGTCGCCGTTGGCCACGATGTACTTGACGTCGCCTGGAGCCTTGCGGGCAAACTCCCACTTTTGGCCAGTGGTAAAGCCGGCCCCGCCACGTCCGCGCAGCCCCGATCTCTTGATCTCGGCAACGACTTGTTCAGGCGTCATTGAGGTGAGCACCTTGCCGAGCGCCTGGTAACCTCCGACGGCGATGTACTCTTCGATAGACTGGGGATCGATCAGCCCACAGTTGCGCAGCACGACGCGCATCTGCTTGCTGTAAAAGGGGACATCCTTGTAGTAGGGAACGTGTTTGCGCGTCGTCGGTTCCTTGTAGGTTAGCCGCTCGACGACGCGACCCTTGACCAGCGTCTCTTCCACCAGCTCCGGCACGTCGGCGGCTTGCAGCCCGACGTAAAAGACGCCATCGGGCTGGACCAGGAGCACTGGCCCCATCGAGCAAAAGCCCCGGCAGCCCGCTTCGACGACCCGGACTTCTCCCTCCAGGCCGCGCTGTTTCACTTCTGCCTTGAGAGCGGGCATCAGGTCAGGCGCTTTGTCGTGGAGGCAACTGACCAACAGATCAGCTCTGTATTGTTCAGCCATCCTCTATCTCCTGTCTCTGTCTCTATCTCTTGTCTCTGTCTCTATCTCTTGTCTCTATCTCCCGGCCTACCCCGTCGCCACTCGTCCAATAACCCACTCGTTCACCACCCGGCCGTTCACCAGATGCTCTTCGATGATGCGAGGCACCATGGCCGGGGCGACGTTGCCGTAGGTGACACGGGGTTCGTTACCTTGCTGGATATCTACCAGCGGCTCTTTGGAGCACATCCCGATGCAACCAGTGGTCGTCACGTGGGCGTCAATCTTCCGCGCCGCCAACTCGCTCAGAATCGCACGCATCACTTCCCGAGCGCCGGCGGCGATGCCACACGTGCCCATGCCTACCGTGATGATGGTGCTCGCCTGGGTTCGGGCCTTGATCTCTCCCTGGACCTTCTCTCGCAAGTTTTGTAGTTCTTGTAGACTCTGTAGTTTCGGCATCGTATTCTTCCTCCCTTAACCGGCGGCCGGCACCGCCTCCCCAGCGCGCAATCTGGCGACAAGCTCGCTGCTCTTGGCAGATGTCATCTTGCCGTGGGGTTGCTCGTTGACCAGCACCACAGGGCCGATAGCACAGGACCCTACGCAGCGGACGGCCTCCAGGGAAAATTTCGCATCGGGGGATGTGCTGCCGGCCTTGATGCCCAGTGCTTTCTCCATTGCTTCCAAAATCTGCGGACCGCCGTTCACATGGCAAGCGGTGCCCAGGCAGACTTTGATGATACATTCTCCCTTCGGCTTCAGGCTGAAGGCTTTGTAGAAAGTGGCAAGCTGATACACATCGCTTAGCTTCATCTCCAACTTCTTAGCCGCCGCCTCCAGGGCTTCGCGGGGCAGGTACTTGTGCTCCGCCTGAATATCTTCCAACACGGCCAGGACGGATGTCCTCTCAGCCGGATAGCGGTCGAGGATTTCATGAACCGGAGCGCTCATCTCTCTCCTGGTCTCCTTTCTCCAAAGCTCATCTCTCCCATCTTGATCAACTTGAGCTGCGGGATGCGCCGGGTCACGCAGGTTTGCCAGCATAGGCCGCAGCCGGTGCACTTGGACTCGTCCACGTAGCGGGCCTTTTTACGAACCTTGACCTTGAAATTGCCCACGTAACCGGACACCTCGTCCACCTCGCTGTAGCTTAACAGTTCAATGTTGGAATGTCGGCTAGAGTCCACGATCTTGGGACCCAAGATGCAAATGCTGCAATCGAGGGTGGGAAAGGTTTTGTCGAACTGGGCCATGTGTCCACCCAAGGCGGGTTGCTTTTCTACCAGGTAGACTTTGTAGCCCGCCTCGGCAATCGTTAGCGCGGCCTGGATGCCCGCAACACCGCCGCCCACGATGAGCGTGGCCGGCGTCACTGGCTCTTTGCGCGCGAACAGCTCTTGGTGCAGCGCCACCCGCGCCACCGCCGACCGCACCAGTCGCTTGGCTTTGGCCGTCGCCGACTCGGTGTCCTTGATCACCCACGAGACGTGCTCGCGGACGTTGGCCATCGCAAAGTAATACGGGTTCAGGCCCGCTTCCGCGACAGTGTTCTGGAACGTCGTCTCGTGCATGCGGGGTGAGCAAGAGGCGACAACCACCCGATTGATCCCCAGGTTCTTGATGTCGTTTTTGATCATCTGTTGGCCCGGATCCGAGCAGGTGTACTTGTACTCACGGGCGACAGTCACGTTGGGCAGTCCCTGCGCGAACTTGACTACCTCAGCGACATTTACAGTTGCGGCAATGTTGATGCCGCAGTCACACACGTAAACACCTATTTGGATGCCTTTCATGAGTGGATAGCCTCCTGGTCATCGTTCGCCGGGCCTCCTTTCTCCAAAGCTCATCTCTCCCATCTTGATCAACTTGAGCTGTGGGATGCGCCGGGTCACACAGGTTTGCCAACACAAACCGCAGCCGGTGCATTTGTCCTCGTCCACATAGCGGGCCTTTTTGCGAACCTTGACCTTGAAATTGCCAACGTAACCCGAAACCTCTTCGACCTCAGAATAGGTCAAGAGTGTGATGTTGGGATGCCGACCGGCATCCATCATCTTGGGGCCGAGAATTCAGGTGCTACAGTCCAGGGTGGGGAAGGTCTTGTCCAGTTGGGCCATCACCCCGCCGATGGAAGGTTCGCGCTCGACCAGGTAGACCTTGTAGCCCGCATCGGCGATGGTCAGCGCGGCCTGGATGCCGGCGATGCCGCCGCCCACGATCATGGTCGCAGGTGTCACCGGCTCCTTGCGCGCAAACAGTTCTTGCTGCAGCGCCACGCGCGCCACAGCGGATCGGATCAACCGCTTGGCTTTGGCCGTCGCCGCCTCGGTATCCTTGACCACCCACGAGACGTGCTCGCGGATGTTGGCCATCGCAAAGTAATACGGGTTCAGGCCCGCTTCGGCGACAGCGTTCTGAAACGTCGTCTCGTGCATGCGCGGCGTGCAGGACGCAACGACCACCCGGTTCAGCCCCAGTTTGCGGATGTCGTCCTTGATCATGTTCTGGCCGGGATCCGAACACTGGTACTTGTACTCGCGGGCGACGGTCACGTTCGGTAGTTCTTTGGCAAACTTGACTGCCTCGGCGACGTTGACGGTGCCTGCGATGTTGATGCCGCAGTCGCACACGTAAACGCCAATCTTGAGTTTTTCCATCTACCACACCTCCTCTTCGGATTGTTGATTGACGATTGATGATTGCTGATTGTGGATGCACATCTCTACAGAAGGCCCACAATCTAAAATCAGCAATCCACAATCAGAAATATTCGACCGATACGATCTCGCCTCGCGCTCTCAAATCGTTGATCAGGTCTTCAATAACAATTCGGCGCAAGGGAACACCGGTCTCGGTGGTCTGGGCCGGGTTGACTGCCAGGCCGACGAGAAAATGGATCTCGTCCGCCAGAAGCAACGCCCGCGCCAATCGGGTGGCGCCATCTTGTTGGCGGGGCAGGTCACGCGCCCGCTGCGCCTGCGCCATCCGCTCGCGCACTTTGCGCATCGTCACCACGCCCTCGGTGATCAGGTCAACGCCTTCCGCGTAGGCCGGCACTCGGAGCTGCGAAGTGGGCGGCACCTCGGCCCATCCATCTTCGGGTCGAGGCTCCATCACCAGCTCTGCGCCCAGCAGTCGGGCGGCGATCTCGGCGGTCGTATCGCCGCAGATGATGCGCGTGCCTGGCTCATCCATCAGCCTGTCCACCATCGTTTCATCCTGCGCCCGGTCGCTCGGCGGTCCGCTCCACACCGTGGCAGTCCGCATGGGCCGGACAAACATGGCTAGAATGCTGATAGGTATTGGGGATTGGGTATCAGGTATTTCCCCAGCCAGGCGGTAGTAGGAGCGAACCAGCGCGCCGAGTAATTGCTCGGCATCGCACCGAGTCTCGGTCAAGCGCTGAATAGAGGTCGCAATATCACGCCAGCCCCAGCGGCGGCTCCAACCTTTGGCGTGGATATACCCCTCACTGACCATCGCCAAATGGTCGCCATCTTGCAGCGAGAACTCGCATGTGCGAATTAGCCGCCCGTGGGCTTCTTCCTCGATGACAGGCAAAACGACCAGGTCACCTCTGCGGGTCATAAACAGCGGGGGAGCATCACATTCCACCAGATGCGCCTGACTGCCCTGCCGGACTTGCAAGATGGAGAAAGGTACGTGCTCTCTCTCAGGCAAGGCTGCGAGTATCTTGTCCACGGCCTGGTTCAGAGGCGCCCCCTTTTCCAGCAGAGACGTAACCTCTTGCGCTATCGGCTCAGCCCCCAATACCCAATACCGGATACCTAATCCACTAGCAACAACAGCGCAAAACTGCTCTTTAGTTTGAAAGGTGCGAATCACGTCGCTGCCTGCCTCCGTCAGGCTTTGATGTGCAATTTCAACCCACAATCTCAAGCCACCCTCACCGCTAGAAGTGATAACTGGCGAGATGCACATCCTCCTTCAGATACTCCCGGGTACGGCGAAGCCGAGAGCCGATGATGGCGACCAGCCGCCTCATCACCACCAGGCCCGCCGAAGGGAATTCCTCGAGGAGTGCCATCAGCTTTTCTCCATCAATGGCAATGACCCTGACATTCGTTGCGCAAACTGCTGAGGCGGTGTAAATACTGGGGTCCGCTAGTCCCGACCAGCCAAAAACCCCTGCCTTTTTCTCGATGGGCTGCACGACAAGGCTTTTACCGCCCGAAGCGGCCTGAATGCGAATGGTGACGATGCCTTCGTTAAGGATGTAGAGCTTGTCTGCCGGGTCGCCTTCAGAAAAGATCACCGCCCCGGCCTTGTAGGATTCCGTTTGACAAAGTGTGGCGATCCTTGCCAGCATCTCATCGCCCAGCCCAGCAAAAAGATCACTGGTCTGCAAACATTCGATCAGGCCTGACCATTGCTCTACATTCTTTCCCACCACGGCCTCCTTAGGCCCCAACACTCAACGAAGGGTTCCCACCGTTCGAATCCCATCCACCCACACGCCCCGGTCGCCTTCACCAGCTAGAGCCAGGGCCAGTTCAGCCACGGTCGGCTCAGCCATCTTGAGCGTCGTGCGCCGGGCAATCTCCTTCAGGCGGTGCGCATCGCCGCTCGCCACCAGGCTAAAATGCCGCAATTCTGGGAAGCGGTCGCGAGCTTCCTTCGGGCCGACGAGGTGCGAGATCTCGACTCCGACGATGCCCAGGTCCGGCGGGATGAACCCCAGGTTGGCGATCAGGCTGTACGTGGGCCGGTCCACGTGGCAGGGGATGCACAGACCATTCCGATCGCGAACCTGCTGCACAATTTGATCGATTGATAAGGTGGTCGAGGTTGCCAGCAGCCGGTCATTGGTGCCCACCGGCTCGCCTTCTGCACTGAGCACTACCTGCGTCCCAAACACATCGGGCCGGTTCTTCAGAGGCGGCAGGTGCGCATAGACCACTTGCTGCCACCCGGCGATCTGCTCCAATGTGTCGAACAGGCACAGCAGATGCACTTCTTCGCGCGTCTGCACCTCCATGCCCGGTAGCATCACTATCCCGGTCCCTTCGGCGGCTTTCAGCATCGCCGCCGCGTTTTCCGCCGAGTTGTGATCGGTGACGGCGATCAGCCCCAGCCCCAGCTCCTGTGCCCGTTCCAGTATAAGCTCGGGCATCATTTCCGTTTCAGCGCAGGCCGAAAGGACCGTATGAATGTGCAGGTCGGCAGTATAGAACATCAGATAGAGACCGGAGATAGAGATACAGATAGGAGATAAAGGCTTGGCTCTATCCCTATCTCATGTCTCTATCCCAAGCGAGCTTCTCCCTCACTGACAAACTCTTGCAGCCACCGGCGCACCTCGGGATGCGTCAGCGGAACCTCGCCCAGCTCGGCCTTGATGTTGGCCGTGTCGAACCCGAACTCTTTTCTATCTATGCGGTGAATATAGCGCAGGTCGCACTGGCCCGCCAGGATGACGGATATGAGCGTCCCGGTCATGTCGCCGAGTGGGGCACGGTCAATGTGGCTGTGCTGAAAAGTGGCCTGCAGTGTCGTACCCTGGCCCGGCTGCGAGGTGATCGTCAAATCGCCGTTGCAGCGTTCGGCGGCCTCTTTGAAGAGCGGCAGGCCTAATCCGACGTGCCGCGTCTTGCGCGTGGTGTAGAATGGATCGAAAATGCGCGCCAACTGCGCTTGGTCCATGCCTCGACCGTTGTCTCGAACGGTGATGGTCAGGCGATCCGCCGTCACATCCTCATCAATTGTTAACTCGACCCGAGTCGCTCCCGCCTCTAGCGAGTTCTGTACGACATCCAGAATGTGCAGGCTTAGCTCGCGCATGCAGGCAGACCACGGGCTAATCCACTCCGAGCACGCCCAGCTCGAACAGTTTGCCGACCACCGTGTAAGTCGTGAGCGGCGTCGTCAGAATGGGAATGTTCTCTTGCTCTGCTTTCGCCACTGTGGCGGCGTCGGGGTTGTTTCCCTCGGTGATGATGACGCCGGCCAAGTTGATTAAGGTGGCGACCGCCACAATGTTCGAGTGGCTTTGCACCGTGACCCAGACGTTGCCCGCCTTGGCTTTAGCCATCACAAGGCTCAACAGGTCGCACGCATAACCGCCTGTTACTTCGGCGTCCAGCTTTCCTTGTGCCGAATGTACTTCCAGAGAGAGACGTCGGGCGATGGCTTCCAGCTTCATTGTCACGTCCTTTGCGATCACGCTTCAAGCATGACTAGGAGGTCGGCTGCGGTATCTTGGCCAACACCGAATCCACCGGAACGACTTGGCGCTTGAGCATCAAGACATGGTCCGGCAGCCCAAAGGCCAGGCCGATGAGCTGGGGCAGGAACAGCACCGGGATCTTGATCGGCTTGCCCAGCACTTGAGACACGTGATCCTGGTAGCTATCCAAATTCAAATGGCACATTGGGCAGACGACGGCCAGGCAATCCGCCGGGCTGGCCGCGTCGAGAATCTGCCCGACGATTTCGTACCCGGTGTGCGGCTTGGTGGTGAGCAGCGCCGTCCCACAGCAGCTCGCCTCGTGCGAATAATGATAGACCGTCGCGCCCAACGCTTCCAGGAGGCGCACCATCGAGGTGGGGTGCTGCGAATCGTCGTAGGGCGCATACGGGCGAACGGTCTGACAGCCGTAGTACGGCGCGACCTTCAAGCCGGTCAGCGGTCGCTTGACGTGCGCGGCGATTTTCTCCGCGCCGAAATCGTTGGCGAGCACATCCAACAGGTGACGGGTCTGAATCTTGTTCTGGTACGTCAGCTTTTCGATCTCGAGCACCTGGTTGATCTTGGATAGCGTGGCCGGGTTGGCGGCGGCCAGGCTCACACGTCGAAAGTTGGTATAGCACGCGCTACAGCCCACAAGCAAGGGCCGATTGCCATCAGCAGCTTCAGCCAATGCCAGATTTCGAGCTGGCAGCGCCAGGCCCAAGAGGTCACTCATCACCGAAGCGACACTCGCCCCGCAGCATGTCCAGTCGTCCAGTTCTTTGACTTGTGCTCCCATGGCCTCCAACACAGCCAGCATCGAAGTCTGATATTCCAGGGCAGAGGCATGCATCGAACAGCCGGGGTAAAAGAGGTATTTCATTTTTAGCCCTCTCCTCCTTCCCCTCTCCCGGCGGGCGAGGGGCGACGGCCCTCTAGTTCTGCCACGCGATCAAAAATGTGATCCAGGCGCCCCTTGCCGGTCAGCTTGGGAAATTCAGGCTTGATCTTGCCGCGCCTCAACATCGTCAGCGCCATGCCGCTCAAGCCCAACGCCGCAAAAGGATTGGTCATCAAGAAATAGCGCGCCATGAACTCCATTTCTCTCATCCGGCCATAGCGGCGCATCACGTCACTAAAGTGATGATAAAAGGCCGTGCTCTCTTTGTACTCCTTGATCCGCGCCTGGATGGCCAACTGCTTGAGCTTGGCGATCGTTTCCGTAAGCGGGATGCCGCGCGGGCAGCGCACGGAGCACTGGTAGCAAATGGTGCACAGCCACATGGTCTTGCTGTGGAGCACCTCGTCTTCCAGCCCCAGGTTGACCATGCGCCACATTTGGCGCGGAGTGATGTCCATCGCTGAGGCGCTCGGGCAAGAGGCAGTACACGTGCCACATTGGATACAGGTACGGAGTTCATGTCCGGGGGTGAGGCGATCAGGGAAAGCGAGATCACGTTTCACAGCGGTCAGGTCAATGACTTCAGAAATGCTCACGGCTACCTCCTGGCATGCCAAGACACTGGGAAGCAACTGCCTGGGCGTCTGGCACACTATTATACAGAGTATACACCTCCATCGAGTATCGCTCCATAGCTAACAAGTGCCATTTAACCGACAGGCGATATGGGGAGTTGGAGCAAGACGACGAATCGCGCAGCGTCGAGTCAACCTGGAAGAAGATAGACAACTCATTTGGTGCGACCAAGAATCCATCTGAAAACCCAGCACAGGCGGCTCCCACGCCGCCGAAGGTCGGGCATGGGAGCCCGACCCGCTAGTTTTCGGATAGGCCAAGTCGCTACCCGGATTTTGCCAAACTCCAACTCATTATTGACCGACTGGCCGATACTGAACCAGTGACGAATGTCATATTGGAATCAGCAGTGTATCATGCTGCTTTCTCACAACAGGGGACGCGGCTTGTTCTTCTGGGCTACACGGGTGACTGACCCGCTGGCAGACCAGTTCAGAAACCAGGCGCCAGGTTGTTGTGACGGCGGACATTAAAAAGGCCGCGAGCACTGCTCACGGCCATAGTGGTACATGGGAAACCTGGCTCGACTGGCGCGAGTTCGATCACGAGTGCTGGTGAGCAGCGTGGGACGCCGGAGTGATCTGGTCGAGACGCCGTGACTCGCGCACCTTGTCCCGCACGATTTGGTACAAGCCGGCAACCAGAACCGCGCCGATCACGACGAACACGGACAGCTCGAGCGCCAGGAACAGCAAGTATTTGATCGCTAACATGATATTCTCCATCGTACACCGTCCTTTCTATCAGCTCATTTCAGGCCGTCACCCTTTGACAACCTTCGCAAGAATGAGCGGTGGGTTTTGCTCTTGCGCCTATACCATACCACATGAGTTGGCCGGTGTCATCAAGCGAAACATTGATCTTGCCTTCGTGGAAAAAGCGGGCTGTCTTGCCCTTGACCTAAGCATCTTGGTCTAATCGCCATTGCTCAAAACTTTTAGTTGGACTAGGTATTTCTGCTTACTCAGGCCGGGCCAGGGTCAGCGCCGAGCAGGCACGATTTGTTCTTTCCAGATTCCCTGGACGATCTCGGGATATGCCCGCTCCCAGCCTCCCAGATCGCGCGCTGTAAACGCGCGCTCGATCTCGCGGAACTCGGGCACGGCCTGGTTGAGCTTGTTGTCGGCCACCGCCCGGAAATAGTAACGGGTGAGAGCCTTTTGCGCCGTCTCGCTCCACAGAAACTGGACAAACGCCCTGACGACTTCTTGCTCCCAGTCGCGCACGTTGCGATCGATTATCACAGTGACGTGCTCACTCATGATCGTCGTGCGCGGCATGACGATCTCGACCGCTGCGCCACGCGACCGGGCCAGCAATACATCCTGCTCATAGGTGACCAGCGCGTCCCCGGCGCCAAACAGAAATTGCCGCATGGCCTCACGGGATGAAGAAGGGCTGGCAATGACGTTAGCCCAGATGTCCTGGAGTTGTGTCCGGGCCGCTTCCGGGCTGGATCGGGTCAGCCAGGCCGAGCCATATTCAGCCAAAAGCGCCCATTCGGCTCCGCCCGATGTGCGGGGGTCGGGATGAATCACCTTCACGCCAGGGCGGGTCAGATCGGCCCAATCCTTGATCCCCAGCGGATTGCCGGGGCGGACCGCGAGAACCATCGGGCTATGGCTGACAACTCCCTTGTGTGGAAAACTGCGCCAGTCCGTCCTGGCCTGGTCGTTGATGCGCAGCCAGATGGCATGTTGCTCATTCGACAAGATGGCTACGTCCGCCAATGCGCCACCCAGGATCGCATCCGAGATCTCTGCAGAGCCGGTGAAAACACTTTGAAAGGCCACTTCCTCGCCCGCGTGCTGGCGCCAATAGAGCTGGAAGGCCGGCAGGATGTCTTTGGTCATGACCTCTTCTGCGACACTAAAGCCATAGACCACGATGGTTTGGCGTGTCGGCTCCTTGGCCGGACTCGGCGGCGATTGGCAACTGGCGGCGATCAGCGCGAGGGCTGCCAGGGTCAGCGTCGCGCCGAATAACCATTCTCCCTTCCGCATGATCCCCACCTTTACCCCTAATCATTACCCACATTTTTGGGAGTGTGGTAGAGTTGGGCTGATAGGTGGTTTGTCATAACTTTTCAGGAGGTCAATATGGTCGGTCTTCAAACCGTTCAGGTGGACACTCGACCATCGGTGGAGGCGGTCTTTGTTTCGCTCCCGAGCCTGCCGAGTTTCACGCTGCCCAATGAGCCCACTGTCCGCTGGGCTGAAATCGAACTGGGTCGGGCGGAATTAGGGGATGCCCGCCGAACCCAGCGTCTCATCGAGTTGGCGATGCAACGGGGCGCGCAGCCCCATGCCTCGATTGCCCAAGCCTGCGG
>DAOTXX010000109.1:0-39531 GCA_034434835.1 Thermoflexales bacterium
GCGCGATCAGCGTGCCGCGCACGCGGTAGGCGCGCGGATCGCCAAACGCATTGGTCAGCTCAGGATAGATCGTCGTGCCGGGCGTCAACCCCAGATCGAGAAATCGCCGCCGGGTAAAGCCGTGGCACGCCTCGTCCAGCGCAATAATCTCGGCTGGCGCGCGATCCTTCAAATTCGCCAGCGGGAAGACGCCGGCGGGCATCGCCTGCATCTCGGGCAGCGGCTCGACGCACACGTTGGCAGCGACGGCAGGCGCCAGAAGATATTCATTCTCCCCATCCGTCAACGTGTAGCGTTCCGGCGAAGCTTCCAGGATGCGCACCGTCTGCGACAGGCGCAGCCCTTCCGCAAGAATCTGAGCATACGCGATGGGCGGCTCATCTTCCAGGTGAACGATGCGGGCCGGCTGGCCGACCGGCCAGGCAGTGAGCGGTGTGTTGCATGAACTGGGGACCTGGCCGGAGCGATTCGGGATGGGATCGCCGTGTGGATCGCGCAGCGGATGGCCCAACGCCGCATCCAGCTCGTTCACCTGTTCTGGCGTCATGCCGTGCTCCATCCGGTGTGCTTCATGATGGATTTGTTCCAGCGGCATACGGGCCTCGTCGGCCAGATAGCGTTCCCACAGCCGATGCGCGCGAGCCATCTGCAAGGCCAGGCGCTCACCCTCCGGCGTCAAGACCAGCTCGTTGCCGCTCATTTGTACCAGCTTTTGCGCGACGATGCGAGTGATCAGGCGCAGCGTCTCTGCGCCAGATAGGCGCAAGCTGGCCGCCAGGGATTCGGGCGACGCTGGCCGATTCTCCCACTGGTGATCGAGCAGGATTTTCAGCGCATCCTCGATCCGCTCTCGCTCGACCGCTACCCGCCAGCTTTTCCAGCGGGCAACCAGGCCCTTGTCAGGCCACAACAACACCGCCCAAGTGATAGCTATGCCGACAAACAGAAACACCCAAGTCAAAGCCATGTTCACGCCTCCAATCGCTCACTGGACATCCGATACAAACACCTCGCTTGCTACAGCGCGGCTTACTGCGTGCTGTTTATTCCCCACGCGAACCGTCATCAGCCCATCGAGCGGCGCGACTGCCAACACCTTCACCGCTGTATCAGGGTAAAGCCCCAAGTCGCCCAGATAGCGCAACAAGGCTGAATCGTGATCACTGACTTGGGCCACCACCGCCGATTGACCGGCTTGCAACTCCACCAGCCGGGTGTTGGCCGATTCGTCAATCGTTCCATCAGGACGGGGGATGGGCGAGCCGTGTGGGCTGGTCTTGGGATGCCCAAGCATCGCGTCCATCCGCTCTTCCAGGTCCTCCGAGATCACGTGCTCGATCTTGTGCGCTTCCTCGTGGACACGATCCCACGGTACCCCGAGCGCCTCGGCCAGGAATCGTTCGATCAACCGGTGGTGGCGGACCACCTCCAGCGCGATCTTGCTGCCGGCTTTGGTCAACCGGACGCCCTGGTAGGGCGTGTAAACGACCAGCTTCATCTCGGCCAGCTTTTTGACCATGCCGGTGACCGAAGCGGGCGTGACGCCCAACCGTTCCGCTAACCGGCTTGTCGTCACCTGGCCCTCCACGCATTGAAGCTCATAGACGGCTTTGAGATAGTCTTCGATGGTCTGCGAGTGCATTTGGTTCACCAAAATATGAATTTAGGTATGCCTAAATTATATTCGATGGGCAGAGTTTGTCAAGACCGTTGAATACAGACAGCAGACGGTCGCTGCCCAAGATTGGCGGTCAATACTTGCGCCCGCGTGCGCTTCGTGTTACCCTTGTCTACGTATCTCTGCGATAGAGGGGGAGAACCTTGCAGGGTGGTAGGGGCAGGCCTTGCGCCTGCCCTCATAGAGGGTGCGCCTGTCCTGTGGGCGACCGCAACCCCCGTGCGGGGGCAGGTGGTGGCCCGCATGGGCCAGTGGTCGCCCCTACTCCAAAACACGTTGAGGCTGAGTATGAGCACACTGAACCCGAATCTGCTTTCTGAAGGCATGACCAAAGCCATGAACGCGGCGGTGCCAGTGATGCACGCGCTGAACAAGCGATTGCTGACACCCGAGGTCCTGCTCTTGACCTTCGTTCGCCTACCCGGCTGCACGGCCAGTCAGATTTTACAGCGCCTGTCCGAGTCGCGCGGATTCAAGCTTTCCGATCTCGAACGCGAGGCCGAATTCGCCGCCCGTTCGCGCGAGGGACGTCCAGCGGACTTTGATTTTGTGGCGTCCAGCGGCGACAAGATTCCGCTTTCTACAGAAATGGTCATTGTGCTGGACGAAGGCAAAAGCATCGCGCAGGCCGCCGACGAGGTCTGGATCGGCACAGAGCACGCGCTTGGCGCGATGAGCCAGGTGGGCGTTTCGACGGCGGGGGTGTTGCAGCGCTATGGCGTTACGCCCACCGCGATGACGGGCATCCTGGCCGATCAATCGCTGTCCAAACGCCTGACGACCCAGGACTGGGTCAGCTCGGCCAGACAAGGCCAGTTGACGCCAGTGTACTATCGGCAATCTCTCCTGCGCGATCTGGTCAGCCTGATTTCATTGGCTCAAGATCGCCACGTGATTCTGATCGGCCCAGCAGGCGTGGGCAAGCGGACGCTGGTCTACAGCCTGGCTTTACTTATCGCCGAAGGCCAGGGGCCGGCCGGGATCAAGTCAGTCGTCGAAATCTCGGAGCGCGCTTTGCTGGACAACGCTGTGCAGGCTGTTCAAGCGGGGCTGCGGCAGGCGGCAGGCGGTGTGCTCTTTGTCCCCCACGTTCACCGCTTTTTCGGCGGCTACAAAGCCGAGTTTGCTCAGGCCGAAAAGGCCCTCCAAAAGGCGTTCCTGGAAAATGGAACAGTCGTCATTGGCACGACGACCGAGGCGGACTATAACGAGCGTATGGCTAACGTTTCTGCGGTCACAGAGCACGCGCATGTACTGCGCGTCCCTCCCGCCACACAGGCCGAAACGCAGGCGATCCTCCACACGTCAAGATCGCGCTTGGAAGCGGACTATAAGCTCAAAATCGAGGACGATGCGCTCAACATTGCTTCTTCTTTGGCCGGGCGCTATCTCACGGCCATGCCGCTGCCGGGCGCAGCGGTGCAGTTATTGCATCGGGCTTGTTCGCTCGTGCGGATGAGCCAGCAAACCGGCCTGCCCTTCCGTCCCGAAATTCCCTCGGACGCCCGGCTCGACGCCGACGATGTGACGCTCGCCGCCAGCCTGATGACGGGCATCCCCGTCACCAAGCTTGGCGCGGACGAACGCACCAAATACGCGCAGATGGTGGAATATCTGAAATCGCGCATCATCGGGCAGGATGAAGCAGTATTGGCGGTTTCCCGCGCGGTCAAGACCGCGCGCGTGGGCCTCAAAGACCCCAAACGGCCCATCGGCTCGTTCCTGTTCTTGGGGCCGACGGGCGTGGGCAAGACGGAACTGGCCAAAACCCTGGCCGATTTCATGTTCGGCAGCGAAGAGGCCATGATCGCGCTCGACATGACAGAATACCAGCAAGAGGACTCGCTGAACCGGCTGATCGGGGCTGCGCCAGGCTATGTCGGCTATGAAGGCGGTGGGCAACTGACGGACCGCGTCCGCCAAACGCCTTACACGGTCGTACTTTTTGACGAGTGCGAAAAGGCGCACCCACGCATCCTCGATGTGCTGCTGCAAATCATGGAAGAAGGCCGCTTGACCGATGGGCAAGGCCGAATGGCTTCGTTTTCCGAGGCTGTCGTCATTTTGACCAGCAATTTAGGCTCCGAGTTCCTTGCTGACCTTTCGCTGGGCGAGCAGGCCAAAGAGCTGGCGATGCAGGCCGTCCGCGGCCATTTTCGGCCCGAATTCCTCAATCGCCTAGACGAAATCGTCATGTTCAATGCGCTCGGCCCAGGGGCTTTGCGGCAGGTGCTCGATTTGATGTTGAGGAAAGAGTCCAAACTGATTGAAACGCGCGGCTTGAAGCTTGAGGTCAACGAGCCAGCAAAGGCGTGGTTATTGGCTCAAAACGATCATCCCGAATGGGGCGCGCGCCCATTGCGCCGCATCATCGAGCGGCACGTCCGCCAGCCACTGGCCGATGCGCTGCTCGCGGCAGAGGTCAAGCCGGGCGCGGTGGTGCAAGTGGAGGTAGGGGAAAAAGGGCTAGAAATTCGGATGGCTTGAAGCCTGCTTGCCGATTTGCTTGTTTTTTGAATTTATGGTAACTTATAGGCGTTTGCGGGGGCAAATAAACGACTCAAAAAATAAGCAATTTTGAAAGGAGATCAAAAAATGGGAAAAAGCATGACCAAGTCCGAGATTCTCGGCGCGATGGCAGAAAAGACTGGCCTCACCAAAAAGCAGGTCGGCGAGTTCTTTGATCACCTGGCGCACCTGGCCTATAAGGAAGCCCCAAATGGCTTTGTTTTGCCAGGGCTGGGCAAGCTGGTGTTGGCCGAGCGCGCCGCCCGCATGGGTCGCAATCCCAAGACCGGCGAGCCGATCCATATCCCGGCCAAGAAATCCCTGAAATTCCGCTTTGCCAAGGAGGCCAAGGACGCCATCACCCCAAAAGCGCCTAGTGCTCCGGCGCCCGCGATGCCCGCACCGAGCGTCCCGACTTACGAGAATCCAACCAACTAGCCAGCCTGTCGGAGAGGAAGCTGGCCGGGCTCCCACGCCCGCGGATGGCAGATAGCCGATAGCTGATAGCAGATAGCTGATAGCGGATAGTGAATGGTCTATCGGCCATGCGTGTCAACTTAAGGTTGGAGTGCAGACTTCAGCCTGCATAAAACGCGGCCTGAAGGCCGCACTCCGGGGCTAAAGTTTACACCAATGGTCTATCGGCCATCGGCCATCCGCCACGCGCAGCGGCCATCGGCGGCATGCCCACTCCGCTTCGCTACGGGGTACTTCGCAAGGAGCCGCCTCGGCGGGGTTCTCCGACAAGCTGCTAGGAGACCACTGAAAAAGTCATCTTTCTACCGCAGAGGCCGCTGAGGACGCTGAGTTTTATTAGGTTTTTTCTGCGCTCTCTGCGTGCTCGGCGGTGAAAGAAGGGGTTTTTCAGCACTCTCCTAGCACAGACCAGTTCTCTGAACGACCTGCGGGAGGCCTGGCTGCAAATTGCCGCTTACTTTGACCTGTGGTATAGTTCCTTTGTCACACTCCCCACACCGATTGTGTGGGGATTTTTGTGCCGGTAAATTGCGCCCAGGAGAGCGTTCTGCCTATGGCCTTTCGAGACTTGCGAGAATTCATCCAGCTTTTAGAGCAGCGCGGCGAACTGGCCCGCGTCAAAGCCCAGGTCAATCCAGAACTGGAAATCACCGAAATCACAGACCGCGTCAGCAAAGGCGAGGCCAAACACAATAAGGCTTTGCTGTTTGAAAACGTTCTGGGAAGCCCTATGCCAGTGCTGATCAATGCTTTCGGCTCTCCTAAGCGAATGGCATGGGCGCTGGGCGTGGACGACCTGGATGAACTGAACCGCAGGCTCGCCGCCGTGATTGACCTGCGCCTGCCTCAGGGCATCAAGGCCGCGCTGGACCGGGCAGGCGACTTGCTCGGTGTGATCCGCTCGATCGGGCTTGGCCCAAGCCTGGTCAACCGTGCCCCGTGCCAGGAGATCGTCCATACCGGCAACGATTTTTCCCTGTCCATGCTGCCGATCCTCAAATGCTGGCCCAAAGATGGTGGGCGATATATCACGCTGCCGCAAGTCATCACACGCGGCCCGGCCACAGGCGCGCGCAACGTGGGCATGTATCGGCTCCAAGTCCTCGCTCCTGGTGGAAATGGCACAACGCCCATCCTGGCGATGCATTGGCAACGCCACAAGGGCGGCGCAGAGCACGAGCGTGTGGCGCGCGAAAAGTCCAAGCCGCAGATTCCATGCGCGATTGCGCTGGGCGGCGACCCGGCGGCGATGTGGTGCGCCTCGGCCCCGCTCCCGCCCAATATTGACGAGTATTTGCTCGCAGGCTGGCTGCGCGGCAAGCCGGTCGAGCTCGTCAAATGCGTCACGCAGCCCATCGAAGCGCCCGCCAACGCCGAAATCATCATCGAAGGCTATGTGGACCCGAACGAGCACCGCGACGAAGGGCCGTTCGGCGATCATACCGGCTTTTACACGCCCGTCGAGCCGTTCCCGGTGATGCACGTCACGGCGATCACGCATCGGCGCGATGCGATTTACCCGACGACAGTCGTGGGCAAGCCGCCGATGGAGGACGCCTGGATGGGCAAGGCGACGGAACGCCTGTTTTTGCCATTGGTGCGGCTGTTCCTTTCGGAAGTGGTGGACTATGCCATGCCGCCCGAGGGTGTGTTCCACAACCTCGTCATCGTCAGCATCCAAAAGCGCTTTCCCGGCCATCCGCAAAAGGTGATGCACGGTATCTGGGGATTGGGCTTGCTGATGCTGGCCAAGGCGATCGTTGTCGTGGATGCAGATGTCAACGTGCACGACTGGCGCGAGGTAGCCTGGCGGGTGCTGGGCAACGTGGACTGGAAGCGTGATGTGACGATCGTCGAAGGGCCAGTCGATCAGCTCGATCACAGCGCCTCGCGGCCGAGCTTTGGCGGCAAGATTGGCATTGACGCCACCGCCAAGGGCCCGGAAGACGGTCACCCGCGCGGTTGGCCGGACGAGATCGAAATGTCGCCAGAGATCAAGGCGCTCGTGGATAGGCGATGGAAAGAATACGGCTTGTAGCCTTGTCACGCGATAGACAGGGTGTATAATCCGCCATAGGAACACATACAGCCCCACCCTACGATCACGTGATTGCGATGGACAAACAACTCCAGGTCGCGCTGGCGGTGATTGCCGGGGCGCTGGTGGCCTGCATCGGCGCCAGCGTGGGGGTGTTCCTGGTCGGCCGGCAGTTTGTCGTCCCAACGTCCACCACCGACCCGGAACAGGCTGCCAGGATCGGCCATCAGATCGTGGACTATGCCTTGCCGCCGGGCTATCGCGAGATGCAGGCCTCGAACGCCTGGGGCTACAAGATGGTTATGATCAGCGCAGGGAAAAACGTCACCTATGGTATGATGATCACCCTGGTTGAATTTCCAACGTGGACGGGCATGGGGCGCGAAGGCTGGCCGGGTCAAATCGAGACAGCGGACGAAATCGAAGACGATCTGGATTTAGGGACAGTCACCACGCGGACCATGACGATCCGGGGTCGCCCGGTCACGTTCTATGTGAGCGAAAGCGCCGGGTCAGGTGTCCCAGACTATCGTCAGGCATGGTGCTCTTTTCCCGGCCGGGGCGGCTCGACCGTGATGGTCATGGTCGGGGGTACCAAAGATGACTGGGATCAGTCAGCCCTGGATCACTTTCTGGCTTCAATCAGATAATCAGAGGTCAACAGCCAGAATGAAACCCAACTTGCGGATTTGCAGACCTGCATAGGAGGAGGCATGAGTAGAGGGGTCAAAATCACACTCGTCGTCGTGGCCGTGCTGCTGGTGCTATGCTGCGTAGGCGGCGCGGCGGCATTTTGGATCGGCGGCCGGCTCATCGGCCAGGCCGCCCAGCAAGCGTTCGTGGAGGATCCGGAACAAGCCGCCAAGATCGGACACCAGATCGCAGATTACACCCTGCCTCCCGGTTATCGTGAGGTGGGCGCGATGAATGCCATCCTCTTCAAGATGGTATTCATTGGCCCTCAGTCACGTTCGTCCGACAGGATGGTGTTCGCACTCATGCAATATCCCATCGGGTCGAACGTGGATCAAGAAGAGATGCAGCGGCAGATGCGTCGGGCATTTGAGCAGCAGGGCCAGCGCCGGAACATGCAGATGCAGGTCGTCGGCACACGCCAGGTCACCATCAAAGGCCAACCCGTCACGCTGGTCATCAGCGAGGGCAGCTCATCCGAAGGTCAGACCATGCGTCAGGTTTGGGGGATATTCCCCGGCAAAGACGGCACCGCCATGCTGATGGCCATGGGCGATCAGGACGGCTGGGATCAGGCCGCGCTGGACAAGTTCCTGGCGTCCATCAAGTAACGTCCGACAAGCTGGCTTCTGACATCTGATAGCATGACCCGTATCCGCGTTTTCTTTGACTTGGTCAGATTCGAGCACACGATCTTTGCGCTGCCGTTTGCTTACCTGGGCATGGCGTTGGCGGCGGGTGGCTGGCCTGGAGGGGACAAATTCACCTGGATCACTGTGGCGATGGTCGCGGCGCGGACCCTGGCGATGAGCGCGAACCGTCTCGTGGACCGCAAGTTGGATGCGCGCAATCCGCGCACGATGAACCGCCCGCTTCCACGGGGACTGGTCTCGTCGCAAGCGGTCATTGTCTATGCGGCGATCTCACTCGTCGTGCTGACGGTGGCCGCCTGGCAACTGACTCCCTTGTGCTTGCAGCTCCTGCCCGGCGCGCTCGTGTTTTTGCTGGGCTATCACTACACCAAACGGTTCACATGGCTTTCGCATTGGGTGTTGGGGTTTACCGATGGACTGGCCGCGCCCGGCGCATGGGCTGCTGTGCGCGGTTCTATCTTTACCCCGGCGGATGCGCCAGCGTGGCTGCTGCTGTTTGCCGTCACGTTCTGGATCGCCGGCTTTGACCTCATCTACGCCTGCCAGGATGTTGAGGTTGACCGGCGGGACGGGCTATACAGCATCCCGGCGCGTTTCAGCGTGGCGCTGGCGCTGACGCTGGCGCGCATCTGCCACATACTGACCCTCATCTTGCTGGCGGGCGTCGGCTGGGCGATGAGCCTGGGCTGGCCGTACTGGGTTGGGATGGTCGCCGTGATGGTCATGCTGATCTATGAACATTCGCTCGTCTCGCCGACCGACCTTTCGCGGCTCAACCTGGCCTTTTTCAACATGAACGGCTATATCAGCATTACGGTGCTTGTAGCGACGGCTGTGTCGCTATGGGTACGCTGAAAGGAGAACATTGTGAACATCAGACTGAATTGGCTTCTGTTGATTCTGATCATTATCATCGCTGTGCTGCTCGTCATCGCAGCTAGCGGATTGCTGGTCTTGGCGGCTGCCGGCATAGGCTGGGGGCTGACCCACTGGCTGCGCCTGCCCTTTACGCTCTATGAGACCAGCTTGCTCGGCCTGATTGCGCTCCTGGCCGTTATCTGGGCCGTCATGCGGCTGATTATCACCATGGCGTCCATGCCTGTCCCGGCACGTTCTGTTGAAGAGGAGGACGAAGGCGACTGGGACGAAGATGAAGAAGATTGGGAGGAAGATGAGGAAGAGATAAAATCTGTGCCCATCCCATCCATTCCCAAGTGGCGACAACCTCTGCGCCGCGCAAGTGATGGCCTGCCTATTGTCGGCCCGAATGAAAAATGTCCGTGTGGGAGTGGGCGCAAGTACAAAAACTGTCATGGGCGCAAGTCATAAAGCGATATGACGCTTGACGTTTCACGTATGTAAGCCAAATCAGGAGGAAAAATGTCCAAGCATCTCGTATCAGGATTAGTGTTGGTCATTCTATTGTCCGCCTGCGCGCCTGCCGCCGCGCCATCGCCTTCGACCAAGCCGGAAGAGCCAACGCTGCGGATCGGCACGCTGCCTATCCTCGACCTGCTGCCGCTGTTCGTCGCGGAAAAACAGGGGTATTTCAAAGAGCAGGGCATCACGGTCACATTTGTCCCGGCGCAATCCGCCGCCGAGCGCGATCAATTGATGCAGGCTGGGCAGATTGATGGCATGAACAACGACATGGTCTCAACCGTGCTGTATAACAAGGACACGGTCAAGATCAAGGCCGTGCGCACGGCGATTCAGGCCACCTCCACGTGGTCGCAGTATTCGATCTTGGCCGCCAAAGGCAGCGGCATCCGATCGGCCGCCGACTTGAAGGGCGTTGAGATCGGCATCAGCCAGGCGACCGTGATCGAGTACATCACCTATCGGCTGCTGACGGACGCCGGGCTGTCTCCCTCAGACATCAAGACGACCAACGTCATCAAGATCGCCGACCGGATGCAGTTGCTCGGGTCCGGGCAAATCAAGGCCGCTACGCTCCCCGAGCCGCTGGCGACCCTCGCCGAACAACAAGGCGCGTTGCGGGTGGTGCCCGACAAAACCAACCCCAAATACTCGAATAGCCTGATCAGTTTTGCGGTGCAGACCCTCAAGGACAAGCCCAACACGGTCCGCAAGTTCCTTGCAGCCTATGAAAAGGCCGTGAACGACATCAACGCGGATCCGACCAGGTGGCAGCCTGTGCTCAATGAAAACCAGATCATCCCCCCGGCTCTCACCAGTTACACACTGCCCCCCTATCCTAAAGCGTCTGTCCCGAGCGAAGCGCAGTTTGCGGACGTGCTCAAGTGGATGAAAGATAACAAGACGATCAGCGCCGACATCCCGTATGCCAATCTGGTGGATGCTTCGTTCCTTCCCAAGTGAGCGGTGATCGGTTGCTTGGGGATCGTTCGCCTGATCAGATGATTCAAGTAAGCAACCTGACCTTCGCCTATAACCCCGCCCATCCTGTCTTTGACTGCTTCTCATGGATAGTGGGGGCGGGTGAAGCCTGGGCCGTGATCGGGCCTTCGGGCTGCGGCAAGACGACCCTGCTCTATCTGCTGGCAGGCTTGCGTTTGCCGACGAGCGGCTCGATCCGCATCGCGGGCGAGCCGCTCACTCGTCCGCGCCCGGCGACCGGGCTGATTTTGCAGGATTACGGTCTGCTGCCGTGGGCGACCGTGCGCGAAAACGCCGCGCTGGGCTTGCGCCTGCGCAAGTTCTACGGGCCGGATGGACGTCACGCGCCCGCGAACCAAGTCGTCGGCATCATTGCCGAGCAGGTGGCCCCGTGGCTGGAGCGATTGGGGATCGCCCAGATCGCGGACAAGTATCCGGGCCAGATTTCCGGCGGGCAGCGTCAGCGCACAGCGATCGCGCGGACGCTGATCTTGCGTCCCGATTTGCTGCTGATGGATGAGCCTTTCGCCTCGCTCGACGCGCCTACGCGCGAGGACCTGCAAAATCTCACGGTCGAGCTGCGGCGCGAGCAGAAATTGACGACCGTCATCGTCACGCACAACATCGAAGATGCGGCGTTCCTGGGCGAGCGCATCCTGGTGCTGGCGCATCCACCGCATCGGGCGCCCATCGTCGTGGAAAATCCGGGCGCAGGGCAGGCAGGGTATCGGGGCCAGACAGCGTTTCTGGACAAGTGCAATGAACTGCGTAGACTCATGGGGTGATGAGTCACGAATGACCATACAGAGGCGCAGCCCAAATCCGATCCGCCCATCCGCAATCCACGATCCGAGATCATGATGAAACGTCGTGACCTTTTTTGGGCCTCCCTTATCCTGATCGCCGCATGGCAACTGCTGGCGATGGCGATCCATCGTGACATCCTGCCGACGCCGCTCGTCGTAGCGCAGACGTTCGTGTCCGAGCTGCCCAAAGAACTGGCATGGCATCTCGCCGTGAGCGCCGGGCGCGTGCTGGTGAGCATCCTGGTCTCCATCGCGCTTGCGGTGCCCGCCGGCCTGGTCATGGGACAGAGTCCGCAGCTCAACCGCATCTTTTCACCACTGGTCTATATCGTCTATCCGATCCCTAAAATCGTCTTTGTCCCGGTGCTGCTGCTCATCTTTGGCATCGGCGATCTGTCCAAGGTGATCAACATCTTTCTGGTGTTGTTCTTTCAGATGCTCGTGCCGGTGCGTGACGAAGCTGCGCGCCTCCGGCCCGAGCTGATCCTGTCCGTGCGGAGTTTGGGCGCGGGACGGCGCGCGCTGTTCCGATTTGTGTATCTTCCGGCATGCCTGCCGGCGGTGCTTACAGCGCTGAGGCTTTCCATTGGCACGGCGGTGGCCGTGCTTTACATCACCGAAGTGCTGGCCACACGCGCCGGGTTGGGCTATTACATCACGATCCAGGGCAGCACACTGCTCAACTACCCGGCGATGTATGCGGGTGCGCTGGCCATGGCCATCCTGGGGCTGGGGTTGTATTTCATCGTAGACGGCCTGGAACGCCGGCTGTGTCCCTGGCGATTCACGGCCTAATACCCAATGCCCAGTCCCCGATCAAGTCTCATGATGACACATCTGAAAGGACGAGAGCGCGCAGCATACGTGCGGCAGATGTTTGGCGAAATCGCGCCGCGCTATGATCTGATGAACCGGCTGATGACCGGTGGGCGCGACATGGCTTGGCGGCGCATGGTCATCCGCGAAGCACAACTGCCGCGCGGGGGACGCCTGCTCGACATCGCCACCGGCACGGGCGACATTGCGCTCGAGGCCTGGCGTCAGAATGATGATCTGTGTGTCGTCGGCGCAGATTTCTCACTCGACATGATGCGGCTCGGACGGGCCAAGCCCGGCGCGGAACGGCTGCGCTGGACAGGCGCAGACACCCTGGCTTTGCCCTTTCCCAATAACACCTTCGACGCGGTCACGTCCGGGTTCATGCTCCGCAATGTGGTGGACGTGCCGCGCTCGCTGGCCGAGCAATATCGCGTGGTCAAGCCTGGCGGGCGGATGGTCTGTCTGGAGATCTCGCGCCCGCCGCGAAACCTGCTCTTGCCATTCTACCGTTTTTACTTTCACCGCATCGTGCCCTGGATGGGGCAACTGATCAGCGGCCATCGCAGCGCGTACACCTACCTGCCACAATCCGCCGACGAGTTCCTTTCTCCTGATGAATTGGCCGGGCTGATGCGCCAGGCCGGCTGGCGCCAGGTACGTTACCGCCGCCTGATGATGGGAACGGTGGCGATCCACACAGGGGTTAAGCTGCCCTAAAGCATTGGATAGCCTCTGAACTGCCTGAAATGAGCACAGAGGAGCTGGGGCGTGGACACTTGCGGACGAAAGCGAATCGGATTGGCGCTGGGCGGCGGTGTGGCGCGGGGCCTGATCCACATCGGCGTGCTCTCCGTGCTGGAACGCGCCGGCATCCCGATTGACTGTGTGGCGGGTACCAGCGCTGGATCGCTCGTGGGCGCTGCCTATTGTGCGGGGTTAGGCCTCGAGCGGATCCGCGCCGAGGCCGCCCGCCTGCGCTGGCATCACCTCGCCAGCCTGGCCTGGCCCTCGCAGGGATTGTTCAGCTTTGAAAAATTGGAACGCTGGATGATCAACCAGGTGGGCGACATCACGTTCGCCGACCTCAAGATCCCCTTTGCCGCTATGGCTACCGACCTGCGTACTTTTGAGCCGGTCGTGCTGTGCAAAGGACGACTGGCCCCCGCCCTGCGCGCGAGCTGCTCGTTTCCGGGCTTGGTGACACCGATCGAGATAGACGGCCGGCTCTTGTGCGATGGCTTTGTCACCAACAGCGTTCCCGTCTCGGCGGTTCGAGCGATGGGCGCGGACTATGTGATCGGGGTGGACATCCTGGCCCCAGCCGTCCGCTCGCGCCTGGGCGCACTGGGATACGGGATGGCCGGGATCGAGATCATGGCGCAGGGAGCCGGACAAGGACGCCTGCAAGCGGATTGCCTGATCGCGCCCGATCTGGCGGGGGTCAGTTACTTGCGCCTTGATTACAAAAAGCTGCTCGCGCTGGGCGAGCGCGCGGCGGAGGAAAAGCTGCCAGTCATTGAGGCGGCGTTGGCAAGCCCTCAAAAAGAAACCCCACCCGTCGCTTCAACGCAACCGGTAGGGTAAGCAATCGGGGCGGTCGGACTTGAACCGACGACCCCACGGTCCCAAACCGTGTGCTCTAACCGTACTGAGCTACGCCCCGAACGACCGCAAGTATACCCTCGTGTCGTTTGACCGTCAAGGTCAAGCGCCACGACGCGCCTTGAGTCGTTCCACCTCTTCCAAGATCACAGCACGCGCTTCGGCCAGATCCATCGTATCTACCCGCGCCGCCTCGCCGCTCAAGCGCTCACACGCGTTCACCAGCCATTTCTTGTCGGCCGGCGTCAGGCTGCGGGTGCGGCTGCGCGCCAGCAAATCGCGCACACCTTCGGCCACAGCCATCGGCTGAGGCGAACGCCAACGCGCCTTGAGTTCCACGACGCGCTCGCGATCATTGTCCGGCAGGAGCCTGGCTGAGGAACGCAGGCAATCCACGACGGACTTGAGGCTATTGACCACGCGCCGCAATCCGAGCGATTCAGCGCGGGCGACCGGCACAGACAGGACGCCACCCTCAGAGAGGCGAACACCGTAATAATCCTTCGACTGACCAGCCTCGTCGCGCGTGGTCAAGCCTTCGAGGATGCCAAACCCATATATGGGATGAAGCACTTGATCTCCCACACTCAGCGGTGAGGTGCTCATAGGCGTTCCTCCTGCCCGAACGGGCACACTGGTGTCGTGCTCGTTCAGTTGACGTGTTCAACAGGTCAGGCGTCTAGCGCCGACCTCTACGTCCACCGCGACCGCCGCTAAAGCCGCCACGACCACCGCCGAAACTACCACGGCTGCCGCCGCCAAAGCTGGAGCGCTCCCTCTGCGGGCGGGCCTCTGCCACTGTGATCGCCCGATCATCCAGGCTCTTGCCATTGATTTGGCTGATCGCTTGTTGAGCGGCCTCGTCCGTTGCCATCTCGACAAAGCCAAAGCCCTTGGACCGACCTGAATCGCGATCCGTGATGATAGATACGCTGAGCACCTCGCCGAGCGGAGTGAACAGCTCACGCAACCCGGCCTCGGTGGCGCTATAGGGCAGGTTGCCGACATACAACTTTTTACTCATGAGAATCTCCTGGTTCCTGTCCCAGGTGTTTCCACCTGGGACACGGGTGGGTCGCGCCGCATCGCAACCAATGGCCCGAGGTCAGCGCGGCAGGTGAATAGCCTGTGGCCGACTGGCGCTACAGAGCCTTGACGTTGACCGCTTTAGGCCCTTTGGCGCCGGATTCGACGTCGAACTCGACACGCTGCCCTTCTTCGAGCGTGCGATAGCCTTCGCTCAGGATGGCCGAGTGATGGACAAAAACATCCTCACCCCCATCACGCGCGATGAAGCCAAAGCCTTTGCTCGCGTTGAACCACTTGACGGTTCCGGTAGTGCGTTCGCTCATTCTTCCGATTCCTTTCTTGTGAGATACGCAGGCCGGAGCGAGAACGGAACTGACCAAAGAAAAAACCGTCCAGGCTGAGTAAGCCTGGACGGTCAGTTGTTATGCTAGCCGAACAGAACTTGCTTCGTCCTACACTAATATAATACCATGTATTCTCATTTGGAGCAAATATCACGTCGAAAAAAGCCAGCCTACGGCCGACGTGTAGGAGTGACGGTATCCGTAGATGTCGGGCTGGGGCCAGGCGTTGGGCTGGGCGTGGGAGTGGGCGGGACGGGCCTGAACATCAATTGCCATGAAGCGAAGGCCGTCTGCGTCGGATCGGACGATGGACATTGCTCGGTCCTGAGTCCAGTGACGATCGGCACAGCCGACTCGGCCACGGCCACGGCATAGGTGACGCCGGATTGCATCTCAAAGTCAGCATACCCACTGCCCTTTTCCGGCTTGAGGCCAGTCACAAAACGGTCCGCGCCGTTTTCCCATGTCACCCATACCTCAATCCCCGGAATCCCCTGGCCTTGTCCGTCTTCAAGCAGGACGCGAATCTGGGGCGCGCTGGATTCACACACGCGATCCCGACCCGTCAGCAAATAGACGGGCGGCGGCAGAGGCGTCGGAGTGAAGGTGGGCAGCGGGGTCGGCATATCAGGTAGGATGAAGGTAGGCAAAGGTGTCGGCGTCGCAGCAGGCATAGGCGGCACGAGCGGTGTGGGGGTGGCGACTCGAGCTACCGTCGGCACCGGCGTGGCGAGATACACGATCATCGCGGCGGAGCGAACGCCGAGCCGATCCGAGAGCTTGGATAACGCGCGGAGCATCGGCGCCGGGCGACCTTCGGCAATCGCTCGCTCTGTGACCTCTGCAACCTGGCGCGCGACGTTCGGATCGCGCAGCGCACGGAGCCGGAAGTCAGCGCGCGGCCAATCGCTTTCAAATGCGAACGATTCGCCCACCAGTTGCAAGTACGTCGGGCGAAACTCAGCCTTCAACTCGGAAGGCTCGACATCCGTGTATTCGACCGGGCTGATGAACCAGGCGACCGCCAGCCCGCCGATCAATCCCACGGCGAGGGAGACGAAAAACGTGACAAGCGTGCGAGTGCGTCCTTCGGTCATTTTGAAAGATAAAGATCAAGCATGGGCATGCGCGCCCCCAGCGCCGCAGCGAGTCGCGCCAGCGCTCCGATGTACGAGGGCGGCAGGCCTTCGACGATGGCCTGCTCGCCGCGTTGAGCGACACGCGCGCCGGGGTCGCCTGCGCCCAGCAGGTCGAGTCGCTGCCGGGCTGATTCGAGATCGGCATCGAGGCTATAGGCTTGGGCAGTCATCAACACCCAGTCCGCTTGCCAATCCGCAGCTAGCGCCGCAGGCGACGTTTTGACCGTGTTGATGGGCCACCCCCATCCCACAGCCAATCCGAGGCCAACGCCGACTGCCAACCCCAGGACGATGATGAGGAGTGTCCGACGCATGTGCCTCCAAAATAAAACACGGGCCGTCCCCGAAAGCCAGGGGGGGCCCGCCCATTTCTCCCCTGCGGGGATCTAGGACCCTGCATGGGGCAAGTCACTGATGCCGAAGGTGGGAATCGAACCCACAAGGGCATAGCCCACACGATTTTGAGTCGTGCGCGTCTGCCAGTTCCGCCACTTCGGCGCAGATCAAAGTATAGACGATGTGCCCGCTTTCGTCAAGGTTGACAACTTGCCCCAGTTTTGTTACAATACGGCCTGCAAGCTGGGAACCTGAACAGCCGATCAAGCCGAGATAGCTCAGTTGGTAGAGCACGCGACTGAAAATCGCGGTGTCCTCAGTTCGATTCTGAGTCTCGGCACCTCGGCGCCAAGCCAACCTGCGGGCGTGGCTCAGCGGTAGAGCGTCTCCTTGCCAAGGAGAAGGTCGCGGGTCCAAATCCCGTCGCCCGCTCAGATGATTGACCGGCACCTCTGTGCCGGTCAATCCTTTTACCCCAAACAAATCCCCAGATCGTGCGCCACCCGGACACGCTCACTCTCCGGGTTGATGCGCTTGGGGATCTTGATCGCCTCGGCAATGGGTACCGATGTGATCTCAGCTCCACGCAGCGCGACCATGTGACCGAACTTGCCTTCGGCGACCAGGCGCACCGCAGCCGCCCCGTAGCGCGTCGCCAGCAAACGATCGAACGGCGTGGGCCGCCCGCCGCGCTGAACGTGGCCCAACACCGTGCAGCGCGTTTCCATTCCTGTCAGTTCCTGCAATCGCCGCGCCACGATCTCGCCAATGCCGCCCAGGCGGGCGACCGTCGTTACGCCATTGCCCGCCAGTCTGAAAACTTGATCGCCATCGGCAGGCTTGGCGCCTTCGGCGACAACGACGATGCTGAACTTGGCTCCGCTCTTGCTCCGCGACTTGATCGCGTCTGCCACCACGTCCCAATGGAATGGAATTTCAGGGATGAGGATCACATCCGCGCCTCCGGCGATGCCAGAATGAAGCGCGATCCAGCCTGCATCACGGCCCATCACTTCGATGACCATCACACGGTGGTGCGCTTCGGCCGTCGTGTGCAGTTTGTCAATTGCATCTGTCGCTGTGTTGAGCGCGGTGTCAAACCCAAACGTGGTATCCGTCCCGCCCAGATCGTTGTCAATCGTCTTGGGCACGCCCACAATCGAGCAGCCTTTTTCGTAAAGCTCCTGCGCGATGCGCAGCGTCCCATCGCCGCCGACGACGATCAGCGCTTCGATCCCCGCCACGCGCAGCCGCTCGATCACCAGACCCGAGCAGTCCTCAATGATTTCCTGGCCGTTGCGGATGACCTTGCGTGCAAAGGGATTGCCGCGATTGGCTGCGCCGAGGATCGTTCCTCCTTGCGGCAGGATGCCGCGCACGTCTTTCAGGCTCAGCGGGCGCAGGGCTTTGAACGCGCGCTCGATCAATCCATCAAAGCCATCTTCGATCCCGGTGACTTCCCATTCGTATTTGCTGATGGCGGTTTTGACGACCGCGCGAATGACCGAGTTCAGTCCAGGAGCATCGCCTCCCCCCGTGAGAATCCCAATGTGCATGGCTCCTCCTTTACACGCCCATCAACCTTGCAAAGGCTGGTGGCCTTTACAAGGTTAGCGCCGCCCGCGCCGCAGCAAGCGAGCAGCGCGGCCCACAGCGCCTTGTGCTTCGGCCTTGCCCGAGACAGGCGGGCGCCCTTCCGCTTCAGCTTGCTTCAGGCCGAAATGAGTGAACAGATAGCTGCGCGCCCGCATAAACTCGGCCCAGGTCGCTTCGGGTTTTTCGGCGCGATACTCGTCATACGCCCTGAGCATCATCTCCTTCACGGCGCCGGCGGACGATTCGGGCAAACGGATAGTCGAACCGGAAAAGCGCAGTTGGTCGTGAACCTGGACGTACCGCGCCAGCAAAATCTCGCCGACCCTGGCGGCTTTGGCCCCTGCTTCGCTGGTCACCATTGCGGTCGAATCATCAAACAAGTCGCGCAGCGTGATCAGATCGCCCTCGACCGATTCGACGCGGTACGCGCTGGCGGGCTTGGCGGCCAGCCAGTAATCGAGCTGCTTGCGCTCCAACTCGCTCAGCGTCCCGCCCTTCTCGGCCAGGTACACTTCCAGCAGCCGTGGCCGATCCGGCGGCGTATAATCAAACGCAAACCAATCAAAGAACCGCAGCGACTCGTCCTCGTCCATCGCATCGGCGGTCTCGATGGTATAGTGGCCGTCCCACAGGAGCTTGAGGCCATCGGCGAACGACTGGGCAAAGCGTTGGTCGCGCGCAAAGGCGATCACGTCGCGCGTCAGCTTGTGACGGGCATTGTCCCAGGCGTGCGCCTCGGCTTGGGCAGCCTTGTCCGCTGCCTCGTGGCAGTGCTTGTACTTTTTGCCGCTGCCGCAGTAACAAGGATCGTTTCGACCAGGAGTGGGCATGTTCACCTCAGGAGATGTCGAATCGGATCGTTCGCTATCTTTTTATTGTATCACATCATTCCAGAACCCCTGGGCAGTCTGTGGGCGGGGTCACTGGCGCATAACGACGGGCAGATAGATTTGATGACGTTCAGGCTCAAAGAAGAGGCCCTTGTTGGAAGTCGCCGTGACGTTCCCCGCGCCATCCACCACCTGGACAAAGTAAATGAACTGGCCGGTCAGTCCGGTCAGGCGGCGCTCCCAGCGATCCCGCGCAGGCGAGTAATTCATGGACGCGCTCGCCCAGTGGATGTCATCCTGCGTATAGACCATCATCACTTGCTCGATGCCCGATGTATCTTGAGCCGTGACCCAAAAGTCCGCCTGATCCTGGAAGGCAAGACCTCCGACCTCCCAGACGACCGGAGGCGCCAAGTCGGCGACGGCAGTGTCGGTATAGTACACTTGGAAGTTGAGCATGGTGAAGCGACGCTGTATACCACCATCCTGGTTACCCTTGAACTGAGCCGGGACGACGACCAGACGAGGCTGATCGCCCAACCGGTTGACGGCCCACGGGTTAGAGGGGAACCAGCCAGGCGAGTCAAAGAGCGGCTCGCTCAGCTTGGTATCGGTCACCGGGCGAGCGATGAGTGGATCGAGCGGCTCGCTGGCCGAGGTGGCGTTGATCAGCACGGCTCCGTGCGGCGTCATCCCGGGCTTGACCGGTACCAGCACGCTGGTACGCGGCTGCACAGGCCGACCGGGGCTGGCCTGTGTCTCGCCATCCACCGTATAGTAGCTGCCGTCGGCAGCCGCCTTGAACTGGAACACGGGCACGAGGGAGACCGTCTCAGTCGGCAATGTGTTGACGCTCAGCGGCGCATCGTCACGCGCAGCCGAGTTCTGCAAGCCCGACGAGATCTCGTACATTGGCAGGCCGTACAAGGTCGCCTCGATCATCGCTTTTTCGTCATAGGTGCCAAAGCCGCCGCTGGGCACGGTGCCAATGTAGCGGTTCTTGGCCCAGCGCAGCGCCTCGCCCACAGGAACGCTCGGAGCACTGGTCAGTTTTTCTGCCAGGAGCTGCATCACTCGCTCGGTGAACGCGATCGAATCGTCCATGCCGTAACCATAGCCGGTGTTGCCGATCCACCAGGCTCCCTTGCGCGCGAGCGCCTGGGCAAAGTCGGTTGCGTTGAGGACGGCATGTTCATCGGGAACGCTCAAACCCGAGTGACAACCCATCGAAAAGTGGACTGTCCCGCTCATGTTGGCCGTACCGGCGATGATGTCGGTCGCGCTCACGGTGCCCGCCGTCACATTCGCCGGGATCGCCTGCCAGTGATCAAAATGCGCGTTGACCGAGGCCAAATCCTGGCGAGTATTTGCCCAGTTGTTCAGAAGCTGGGTGGCGTTCCACGTGTCGCTAATGAGCGTAGTGAGCGCCAGGCCGTAATCGCCCAGCGTATTGCTGATGGCCTGTGCGCTATCTGTGAGAAAATCATAGCCGCCGACGAACGCCGTGTTCGGGTTGAGCGGATGCCCGGCCAGGAAAGCATCTATCATCCCCTCGATCTCTTGCGGCTTTTCCACCAGGCGGCCGATCGCGAGATCCGGCACGTACAGCTCGCGCCCACGCCACGCCATCGGAGCGAGATCGCCGTAAAAGTCATCGGTGAGCATATAGCTCCTATCGAGTGCAGAGTGAGTTGGATTATCGGGCGCAACCCCAGAGCGAGTCGTGTAAGCAGACTCGTTGGCAATGTAGGCATCGTCCGGCACGCGATAAAAGGGAAGCATCAAGTCGTCGCCCACGATGACCAGGTAGTGCAGGCTGGGATAACGTTCCAGGTAATTGCGGATCACGTCCTTGATCGCCCCGGCCACCTGGTTGGCTGCGTCAGGATTGCAGACATCACGATCCCACGCGTCATAGGCGGTGGCGACCGCGCTGGTGTTTTCGACCGGCACAACCACACCCTGGACAGCGGGATGGTCGGCCAAAGTGCGCAGCTTGTTCATCAAGGTCAACGTGTCCGTCACGCCGTATGCACGGTCGAACCGCAGCTTGTTGATCAGGATCAACGTCGTTGGCGTGATCGCCTCGGTGTAGACGGAAGCTGGCTCGCCGGGAGCAAAGGCGAAGGAATTGGTGCAGGCAGCCACCCCCGGCAATTGATCGCGGACAACCGTCAGCCGATAGGGCTGCGTGCTGAACGCGCCATTGCTCGAAAGCACCAGGATATAGAATGTGCCGGGGCTGCGCAGCTTGACCACCGCCTGCTCATTTGCTGTGCCGGGTTTGGACGAGATGGCATTCATCTGCCCGATCGCGTTCATTTGCCCGATCGCATTCATCTGGCCGATGGCGTTCATCTGCCCGATCGCGTTCATCTGCCCGATGGCATTCATTTGACCGGTGGCATCCACTTCGGTCGAGTCCTGCAACTCACCAGCCGTGTTGGTCTCTTGAGTGGGCGTGTACAGGTCGGTAAAAAGCACCAGATCATAGTCGGCGGGCAGACCGGTCAGGCTGACGGTGATCAGTTGCGGGCCGGTGATCACCATCTTGTACCAGTCCATGTCGCGCGCGTGGCGGACATAGCTCTGATAGACTCCGGGCGTGATCTCGTAAGCCTGCGGCCAGGTGTCGTTTGGCTCGTAAGGGTCAACGAGGATCACGCGCTCGGCCGTGGACCACACACTTTGGCCTTCCGCTGCGGCATAGGCCTTGAGATAGACCGGGCCAAAAGCAGGCAAAAGGATCGAATCACTAAAAGTGCCCGCCAGGCCGGACTGAGGTTGGGTGAGATTCGGGTAAGCGTTGTCCACTGCATGTGAGACCGTGTCCCAGCCCGCGTAGGTCCTTGTGGCCACGACGCTGCCTGCAACCGTCCACGTGATAGTAGCCGACGAGCCAGATGCGCCGATGGCAGGATACCCAATCACGTCCACACTGATCCGCGGCCCGGCATAGTGGGTATTGCCTTGCCCGTTGTAAGCGACGCGCAGATTGTAGTTGGTGTTATCGCTGGCAAAGATCGTCGGCGGAGTGATCAGATTGCCGTTCCCGTCCAGCAGCGCATAGTATAGGTTAGCAGAGTAGCCACAACAACGATCACCCCAGGTGAGCACCGCCTGATTGCCGGAATGGGTCACAGATACATAATCATCACCAATGGGCGAAACGCTTGCAAGACTGGTCGCGTCTTTGACAAGGCCCAGGCTGGAATCGAGCACAGCATACCGAATGACATATCGGAGACCGGAATAATCAGTCCAGGCCACCACGATATTGCCGTTCGACAACTGAACCGCGTCTGAACGATAGCCACTGGCACCTGGGAGCGAGGTCAAGCCAGTGAGAATGTTGCCTGCGCTATCCAGCCGGCCATAGGATATGCCGCTGCAAGAATTCTGCACCAAGAATATATTGCCGTCAGATAGCGGCGTGAGGTTAGGATAGTAGCTGCACGTATCCGTGCTGAATTGGGCGTTCGGTTTGACCACACCGCCGTTCTGATTGCGCACAGTGTACCAGATGGTGTCGAGCCAGGTGGAGCCAGTGTACTCTTCCCAGGTCCAGGCCATGACGAAACGATTATTGAACGTCGGAGCAATGATAGGCTCATAGATCCACGGCCCGCTGTTTGACCACTGGCCGTTGTTGGTCAGATTCGTCGGAGGCACGGCGACCCCACCGCTGCTGCTCAGAATCAGGTAATAGGCGTTATCGTTCCAGGTGGAGTTGCTCGAGTTCCACAGCTCGCGAATCCAAACGACCGCGATGCTGCCATTGGGCGCGACGGCCACTGCCGGATCCCAATCGTAGGTATTCAGAGTGGCGCTGCTGTTATCGGTGATCCGGGTCGGCGGGCGAACGATATTTCCTTGTCTGTCCAACACCGCATAGTACAGTTCCTCAACCGACACGTTGTTGCTATTGGTGCGGCCCTGATACCACACCTGAACGATCTTGTCATCCGGCGCCGTCGCCACGACTGGGAAATAGCCATAGTCGGTAGTGGTCTGCCGTGTAATCTGGCCAGCCGGATAATAGAATCCAGCGTGAGGGTTACTGTTCCTGCTATAACTCTGCACAAACGTTGCCGGCACAGCCACCTGGAGAGGCACGGTCTTGCTCTTGGCCGTGTCTATTGACGAGCGCGCCGTCAATTGACCGCCATTGGACTGGCCCATAGTAGCCGTGCCGGGCACGTTGACTTTGACGGTGATGGTTTTGGATCCTCCTTGTGCGATTGGGCCGGTATCCACTGTGCCATCCTTGTCGGTGTCAGTCAGCGGTGTGACTCCATCGGCCTGATAGAACGCCACAGGCCAGGCAGAAGCAGCGAACAGATCGTATGTGTCTGCGCCATAGTCACCCATGTTGCGGAGGGTCAGGTTGAACTGCGCAACCTGGCCCGGCGCACCAAAGGCCCCCAGACCTTTGGGCAACAGCGACACACGCGCCGAAGGACCAGGGCGCGTAAAGCGAATAGCGCGACTGCTGACCGGCGTCATCCTGAACCCCAAGCCGTCGAGACCTGCCGAATCCTCAATGCCTGTACCGACCGTCCAACGGCCGCCACTACTGCCATAGTTCAAGGTGTGGTAGCGAAACTCGATGTCGCCATTCTCAAACAGAACTGCCTCGAAGGTTAAGCGACTATCCGCGTTATAGTCGCGCACCTGGTACCACTCGACTGCCCACCAGCGATTGGGAGCGCTGCCGCCGCTCGTGTAATAGACGCCGCCCGTCGAGGCGTCCTCCGGCGCCCAGTAGGGTGCGATCACGTTGTTGGGCAGGGGAGGCTTGGGAAAGACCCATTCCTGGCTATCGGCGGTCAGATTTCCGCTGAATCCCAACGTGCCGTTGGTGCTAATGTATATCTGGTTGTAGGTGTTTTCGTAGAATTTGAAACTGAACGGCAAGGGGATCGGCCCTACCTGCTGATATTTGCCCGTCAGGCCAGTGTTGGTTCCAGAGGTTGCGTCCACCCAACTAAAGTTGATGCTGTCATCCCAGACGTATCCGTAATCGTCCGGCCCGCCCGTCGCCTGCGGAGCCAGCGGGGCGTCCAGCCAGACGTGATGCGCGTCTGTGGGTATAAACACGCGCCCATCCGGCGACTGGCGCCGGGGGCCATGCAGCCCTTCTACGATTTCAGGCTCGCCCGGCGGAGAGACGACGGACGAAGAATCTGCATCAAATGGCTCCGGCACCCAGGCCCGTGTTTGCACAGCGGTGCCCGTCAGAAAGGCCAGGGCCACAATGATAACAAACATAGAGACGAGTTTGGCCTTCATGGATGTACTCCTTTCGCTTGGCCGCACATGTCACGCGTGACATGTGACGTGTGGCGTGTGACCGGTGATGGGTCAAGTCTCACACTTGATCTTTGACCCTACCTCCACTCCATCAGGTCGAGCGATTGCGCCTCAGCCAGGTCAAGCTGTGCGCCCAGCTCTCGAAAAATCGCAATGGCTTTCGTCAAAGCGGCATTGGCCTGGGCGCGGTGATCTTGTTCGCGGTAGAGCCGAGCCAACTGGAAAAGCGTCTGACCGACTTCATACCGGCTATTCAGTTCTTCCAAGATGCGCTGACTCTCTTGCAGCTCCCGTTCGGCCTGTGTCAGCTCATGTTGAGCCAGATAGATCTGTCCGAGCACCCGGCGGGTAGCGCCCTCTTCCAGGCGCATCCGTTGCCCCTGCGCAAGCTCCAGCGAGCGCCATGCGTGATTTTGAGCGGCCTCCATCTCGTCCCGCATCAAGTGCGCCTCGGCCATGTGCCGATACACTTCGGGCATAAAGTCGCCCGAGTTGATCTGCTGGAACAGATCGAAGCTTTGCTGCAAGAGCGCCAGAGCTTTATCAGCTTCCCTACGTCGCAAGGCCACTACACCCATGTTGTTCCGCAAGAGTGCGATGGCATAGCTGGAGCCGAGCGCCTGCCATTTGACGAGACTCTGCTTGTAATAGCTGTGCGCCTGATCCAAATCTCCCTGGTTCAGATACACACCACCCAGGTTCAGCGTGATCATGGCCTGGGAATACACGTCGCCGATCTTGCGCTTGATCGCCAGGGCTTGCAGATAGTGTTCGGTCGCTTCAGGCCAATTGCCTTGCTCAAAGTAGGCATTCGCCAGATTAATGTGGGCTTGCGATTCGCCGACAATGTCGCCGATCTCTTGATAGACCTTGATGCTTTCCTGGCAAAACTGTGTGGCGCGCGCCAGATCGCCCCGGCGGATATAGATACCGCCCAGGTTATAATAGGCGCGTCCAATAAGCTGCCGACTTGCGTGTGCGACCTGGTCCGACTGGCGCAGGGTGGCGTCCAGGCTCTTTTGGCACCACGCAATAGCGTCCTCGTGTTTGCCCTGACGCTGGTGAATCCCCGCGCCCAACAAATAGATGCGCGCTGCTTCGACGGCCTCCGTCCCTTCGACAGCCAGCAACCCGCCACGCAGCCAATTGAGAGCCGTGGCATAATCGCTGCGCTTCTCGTGGATGGCGGCGGTCTTGCAGCACAGATCCCCCAGGCGACGGGCCATTTCCTCAATCGAGGCGCTGGTGATCATCACCAGGGCAATCGCTCGATAATTGTGCGCCAGGGCTTCATCATAGTTTCCCAAAGTTGCCAACACCTCACTCAGACATTCGTGAGCTTCTCGTTGGCGATCCTCGCTGCCCGGTGTCCGCTCGGCGGCTTTGAGCGCCTCGCGAAAATGATGGATGGCCGGCTCATTGGCGTAGATACCTTGGGCACGCCGTCCTGCCCGCAAATGGAAAGTGAGCGCCTTGTCCCACTGCTCGGCCACTCCATAGTGAAAAGCCAGCACCTCCCAATATTCCGGCAGCCGATCAGCCTCTTGGGCTTCAATGGACTCACCGATGCGACGATGAAGTTGACGGCGGTCGGCGTACAATAGACTCTCATAAGCCACCTCGCGAGTCAGCACGTGGCGAAAGAGATACAGCCAGTCGCGCTGTGGGCCTTCGAGAATCTCCCGCTGCGTGAGCTCAGCCAGCCGCTCGCCCAGCTCTTCCTCCGTCTGGCGATACGGATAGATCGCGCTGAGCAACCACTGTTCAAACTCTTTACCGATCACCGAAGCTACCCGCAGAACATTACGGCTGCTTTCGTCCAGGCGATCGATGCGGCTCATGATCACCCGATTGACCGTGTCGGGCACTTCGATCTGTTCGAGATTGGCCCGGGCGCGATACATGCCGGTCGTCTCATCGAGGGTCAAATAGTTTTCGATGAGCGAGTGCGCCATCTCTTCGATAAAGAGGGGATTGCCGCGCGCCTTGTTCAAAATCAATCGCTTGAGTCCGGAAGGCATCTGAGGCGTGGTGGGCAACAGGGCATCGAGCAAGCGCAAGCTGGCTCCATCATCCAATTCCCTCAGCCTGATACCGGTATGGTGAGCCAGGTTGTCTATCTGCAGAGCAACCGGCTCTTCCAGACGGTAGGCCAAGACCAACAGTAAAGGCCGTTCCGTCACCTGACGCGCCACCTGGTTAACCAGCGCGATGGAAGCATCGTCTGCCCACTGCAAGTCATCTATCGTCAGCATTAAGGGCCGTTGACTGGCGGCAAGGTCAATGAGGCCGGTCACGACAAGGGAGAGCGTCCGCTGGCGGGATTGCGCGTCAAGCGCGCGCACGACATTCGTCTCCTCGACCTCAAGGCCCATCAGCCCGGCGATCAATGTGGTCCAATCGCGCCAGGCCGGATCCGCTTTTTGCAGCCCAGCTTCGATCTTGTCCAGCTTGTCTGCATTGGAATCGTTAGGGTCGAAACCAAACAGAGCGCGAAGCACATCCAGCCACGGCAGATAAGGAACGTGGCGACCAAAAGAGGGGCAGGTAGCACTGAGCGTCAACGCGCCGCGCTCAGCCCAATACGCCAGCGCCTCATCGAGCAAGCGCGACTTGCCGATGCCCACGTCTCCGACGAGGGTGAGAACGCGTGTGGCGCCTGACAGGCTCTCCTCGGCCAGGGTGCGAATGGTTCGCCACTCTGGGTCGCGGCCAATCAACGGGCGGCGATCCCGGATACGGCGCTCTTGCAGGCCCAAGACTTGATAGTTGTGAACAGGCAGGGATTTACCCTTGACGCGCACCGGCTCTTGTTCACGGAGTAAGAAAGCATCTCCACATTGGCGGGCAGTGCTTTGGCTGATGATCACCTGGCCCTCAGTTGCCACCGCCATCAGGCGAGCCGTGAGGTTCACCTCGTCACCCATGACCGAATACTCTTGCCGGGCCAGCGCCCCCACATTTCCCGCAAAGACCAGACCGGTGCTGATGCCAATACGTTGCTTGAGGCAAAATCGTCCCAGCGAGGTGTCTAACTCGGCAAAGGCGGACATTGCTTCTTGCATTTCCAAGGCTGCTCGCACGGCCCGCTCGGGGTCGTCCACATGAGCACGGGGCGCACCGAACAACACCATGATCCGGTGCCCCACAGCGTAGCTGTCCACCTTGTTGACCACGCCGTCGTACCGGGCAATGACGCGCCTCATGGCTGTAAAGTGGGCATTGAGGATGGCGGTGATTTCAGCGCTGTGCGCCTCGCCCAGTTGCTCGATGATCTCGTCTATTCCGTAGAAATTGGCAAACATCACCGTCACCGGGCGATATTCGCCGCCGATGGCGACCCGCTCCGGCTCCAGCTTGATCTTGTCCATCAGACCGGGGGGAAGGAAAAGCTCCAAGGCTTGGATGCGCCGGATGGTATTTGCAATCCAGGGCAACAGTTCTCCCTGGGCAGGAGGTGGATGCAGAAGCGTCAGGGGATCTGAAACACTCCAGTCCACATCTTCTCCGGCGCAACCGACCAACTCATAAAAGCCATCTCGCGTTCCACTGACGAGCACTCGATCGGCTACGGCACGAAACGTTTCAGCGTCTATGAAAATCTCGCCTGCCGACGCCTTGTCTTCTGCCTGAGCCATTTGAGCCATCGCCCGGCCCATCACGGTGAATTCCATCCCCTCTTCGGAGCCGAGATGCGCCATAAAGAGCTGGCCGGTTGCCAGTCCCATGGTCATGCCCAGACGAAAGACGCCCTGTGACGTGACCGTTTCGGAAAAGGAAGACATGGTCTCTTGCATTTCCAACGCGGCCCGGCAGGCACGCAGCTCATGACCTTCCTCGCTGAAAAAGACCAACAGCGCGTCTCCGCCGAACTTGAGCAGGTCACCGCCATAGCGACGGGTCACTTGCAGCAGAGCCGCAAAGAAACGATTGACGATGCCCGTGATCTCTTCTGCACCCTCTTTGCCAAATTGCGAGAGTTTTTCCGACATAGCCGTAAAGCCAGAAATGTCGGCAAACATCACCGTGCCATGGACAAAGCCACCTTTGACCTGACCGGGTTGGATGTCCCCGGGAGGAGCCGACAACAGGGAGGTCAAGACCTGTTGGGGAAGATACGTGCAGATCGTCCGCAACAAAGCAGCAAGGTGTTGCGCGCAAAGGCCAAGCTCTCGGATCTCGTCACCGACGAGGCAGCGGCGCTCGACAGCAGACGGCAAATAGCCGTGCAAGGCTGCTATCCATGCTGGCTGAATCAAGGGATCACCTGGTTGTGACATCTCCGCCTTACTCGTTTGACCCGGCTGCCTATGTTGAAGGGACGAGAGGAAACCGCAGCGGCTTTTTGATTATATACCCGGTCGAGCCTCAGAAACAAGTGTCAGCGGGCGCTCCTGCATAACAAACTTCTAACGGTTGCCCGCGGTAACCAGGCCTCATCGGCGGCTAGAGTCGGATGTCTGGTCTCATACGACCAAGAATACAAAGGACACGGAGGGGCGAGCTTCCTCGTGTCCTTCGTGATGGCTATCGATCGTTGATGCTAAACCAAAAAGATCGGATGGCGTTTGGAAGCGTTATCACCTGCCAATTCTACTCTTCGTGTTGTGCGCTTAATCTGCAGGTCAAGCCTTGCGCGACAACAGTTCTTCGGCATGTTCCCTATCGTGATGGACAAAGATCCGGATCAGCCGCTCGACACTGCCCGTCGGCCCCCACGGAAAAAGCAACGGCTCCTTGAGTTTCTCCGGCGGCAGTTCAACGATGGCAGCCTTGAGCTGCTCACGCGCCAGCTCACATTCTTTGAGGGTCTGCTCGTAAGAAAGGGCCTCGCGCGTCTCAACCGACTCGGCATTGTAAACGTCAATGCCAAGCGTCGCTGGTGCAGCAGGCTCTCGACCACCGGCGTGTGCGCGCAACGAGGACGTGACCGCCTCGTCCCAACCGGTCAGATGGGCAAGCAGCTCTTTGGCTGTCCAGCCGGGGTAAATCTCGGCGTGGATGCCAATATCGGCCAACACGGCTTTGAGTTCAGCACGCGCTTCATCGAGTTGTTGAATGAGCCGCGTCTTATCTTCCATGATAGCAGCCTCCGCACACTCGTCCAGTTATTCTACTCTCGGCGGCCCCTGTCGGATGCGGGCCAGCCAGTGTTCCAGGTCGTGGTCGTCCCACAGCGATTCGATCCGCTATGGAGATCAGCACCGCCTATCCCAACTGGCAATCGGCTAGCCGTCATTTCTCGGCCAATAATGCCAGCGGCACCAGCAAGATTATCGCGCCGACCAGTCCGACGATCCCCCAGCCAATGATCCAGACAAGCGCCGGGTTGGCAGCCAGGAACGGCCCTCCCACAGTGATGCCGACCCAACCCGCGATAGGCCAGGCAAGGGCATTGAACACGATCCACAAAGCCGCGCGTTTCCAGTTGGTCAGGCTCAGGTATTGCAAAAGGCCCACCGCCACACCCGAGACGACCCAGCCCCATAAACCGCCGAGGATGAACAAGGTCCAGCCCAGCATGCTGGCAAGGATGAACCAGGTTCCGACCGGGCGATATCCGCGCAGGGCGAACCACTGCAACAGGCCAACCGCAACGCCGAACGCAGCCCAGTTACCCAAGCCTCCTCCCCCGGCTCCCATGAGACTCAGGATGCCGCTTACCAGTCCACCCAGTGCTCCGCCGATGAAACCTGCCACGCACCATTTGAACCACGGCAGCGAATCCTCCGGCTCAGGTTCCGGCCAGAATTGTTTGAGCGCGGCGGGCACCAGGAAACCGATCGCCGCGCTGACAATGGCTTTGATAATGTCCTCAGGCTTCATTGCTCTCCTCCTTTGATTCACTGGGATTGGGGTAACCCGTTCGTATTGCGCGTACGTTCGGGATCATCCTGCCGCCAATCGTCGCGCCTCACGCTCTGGCCAGAAAAGGCATCCTCATGGCTCACACAACCTTCGCCAGGACGCAGATGGACCTGAGGGAATTGGGGAAGATGAGCTGGCCTCGAATAGTATAGTGTAGAGACGAGCAGGCGTCAAGCATCATGACGCAGGCACATGGGAGACATCCTGCTTGACCTTCATGACACGGTGCGTTACAATTCGCCACGAGGTATGGCGCGACGCGTCTTGACTCGCTGAGGCCAACATTGCAGAGGGGGAGGAACACAGCATGGGCCAACACGTGTACTGGCATGCTCCGCTGTGGGAATTATTGTTGGTGGCTCTGATGAGCCTGGCATTACTGGGATGGCTCATACTGCGAGCAGCGCGCCGCCCCGATCCATCTGCAGCACTGGAGGCTGTCCACCCAGCCCTGAATGATCATCCCCTCTTTTTCTTTGACCAGGTGCAAGGCATCCTGTGCCTCACCAAGGCCGCACGATTGACGCTTCATCGTCTGCAAACATCCGAGCCACAAATCTTGCTCAACACGCTGACCGAGACCCTGCTGGAGGCCTATGAGGAAGGGCGCGTTACACGGCAGCCAGACTGGCCGGAATCCAATCATACACTGGTCGCTGTTCCCATCTTTGGTCAGCCAGATACTGTGATCGGTGTATTGGCGCAGGTCACGCCAGAACTTTTACCACCACCGTCCGATCGTCTGGTTGACGAGGCCCTCGCAGGGGAAAGAGAAGCCTGGGTGACATTAGGCCCGGCGCTGCGCCTGCATTCCACGCGGCCTCTCGTCCGAGTCAAACGTATCTGTGGATCGGAGACAAAGAAACCTGCCGCGACCTGGCAAGAATATCAACTCAGTCAGATGGAAGCAACGCTATTGCGGTATATGCTGGAGCATAAAGCCGAGCGGCAGACTTTGGAAATGCTCTTTAGCATTGTCTGGCCCGATGATCCAGTGGAGCAGTATGGCTTGCGGCCAGATCAAAAAGATCGCCTCCGTCGTTTGATCTTTCAGTTGCGCCAGCATGTGGAGCCTGATCCGCGCAATCCGCGTTACGTGTGCACAGCCCACGGCATGGGCTATGTGTTATACCTGGAACAAGAGCCAAACATTTTATGAAACGCCACCTACCGAGAACCTGGCCGCGCAAGCTGACGATGGGGATCACACTGGCCTGGGTGTTAGTGACATCAGGCTGGTTGATCGTGCGGAGCGACGGGCTAGGCGGTCCTCCACTGACAATTATCTGGAGTGACGACCCGGGCGACTATGATCCACACCGCACCTCTCACCCGGTGGCCCAATCCGTCTTTCGCCACGTCTGTGAGCCGCTCTTTTACACAGATTTTGATGGCGAGGTGCGCGGACTCTTGGCGGAGGATCGAGTCGAATACGCAAACGATGGGCGTCATCTGACCATTCGATTGCGGCCAGGCATTGCCTTTCACGACGGGACGCGATTGGATGCCCAGGCTGTACAGGCCAGCTTTGAGCGATTAAAGCGACTGGGGACCTCCCCCCTGCTCAACGACCTGCGTGATGTGGCAGTGATAGCACAACCGGACGGACGCAGCGTGGTGTTCACCTTGCCCGCGCCCGATTACGAGTTCGTCCGGTTGGTATTGAGCAACCCCTATGCGGTCATCGTTTCGCCTCAGGCCAGCGACGCCGGAGGGCCGGGTTTTGTTGCCTGCACCGGCCCCTATCGTTTCGAATCCAGTCTATATCGGCCTGGTCACTCGCTCACGCTGGTGCGCTACCCAGAGTATCGCTGGCCGCCTCTCCATTTTGCCAATCGGGGCGCGGCGTACATCCCGCAGATCCGTTTCATCTTTGAAGCCGACCGTGCTCGTCGCCTCGACGCGCTCGTGCGGGGCGAGGGGTGTGTGCTCAGCCTCAGCCAGGAGCAGCTTGCGCCAGTCGCCGCGCTCTCGCGTTTCCGGCTTTATGAGGCTGTTGGCGGCGTCACCTACCTGGGGTTCAATTTCCAGCGTCCGTGCTGGCAGAATGTACGGGCACGGCAGGCTGTGGCGCGGGCAATAGACAAAACTGCTCTGGCTAAACTGGGGCCTTTCCTTGTCACGGACGCTCCCCTGGCGCCTGGTACCATCGGCTACGACCCACGTGCGACAGCTTTTAGCTACAACTACGACCCTGACCACAGCCGGGCGCTGTTGGCGGGAACTGGCTCTGGCGCTGAACAAGTGGTGCTACTGATTCCCGAAAGCAGAACATACCAGGATTTGGCCGCAGTCGTCCAGCAACAATTGAAGGATGTGGGGCTGGAGCGGCTGCAGATCCGTTCAGTCTCACGGGCCGACATCTTGACCAAGCGTCAAGACTTTGATCTGCTCCTGTTCGACTATGCCTGGGGCGATTATACGGCGCTGGGTATCTTGTTCGGCCCCGGGCCGCGCAACTTGCTCAATTACCCGGGCCGCGATGTCGCCGACTTGATCACGCGGGCGCGCACCACATCTGACGTTGGCCTGCGTCGGCAATTTGTACTGGACGCGCAACGCATCATCCTGGAACAAGCCCTTTGGCAACCATTGCTCGTGCGGCGCATTACCTTCGCTGTAGACGGGACGTGTGTCCAAGGCGAGCGACAATCCCCCGAAGGTGAACTGATCTTTCACGATGCCGACACCAACCCCGTGCGGCATTGACCTGCTGTTTTTATCCCACAACTCAACGTAAACACCCCAAGATCATATTTCGTCACAAACGATCATATCTTCTGATCGCGTTCTGTGGTATGCTGGCTACGACTTTACAAGGCAGTGGCGATGATCACACGCAGGAGGAGGTCCTCATGCTCAAGAAACCTTTTCTCGTCTTGTCCATCATAGCGGTTGGAACTCTTGTTTTTGCATCGTGCGCTCTGAAACCTCAGCAGTTCTATGATAATGGGACTTCTGATGAAGAATATATCTCCATAGCCAGCACAACTCAGGAAGCCCAAATCTTTTTGAACCAATATCCCCAGGCCGAGACTTTCGTTGACCGGAGTGGAAGTCTGGCGGTTGACTTTCGGGCAAGCAAGCAACCTGTGACCGACACTGCTCAACGCTGGGAAGGAATCAGACTGCGGGTGTTCATAGACCCTACAACTCATCGGCCTGCAGGAACCTTTATAGATTGCAATGGCAAGATCGTGCGAGACAAAGTGAAGCAACACCTGGAGCAGTATTTTAAGACAGGGAACTGTCCCTAGATGCACCAGGGTTTTCATCGTAAGGCCAAACTGCCTCGCAATGGTATCCCCACCTGGCAGGTGAGGATGCTGTGCTGAAAGGAGGGAGATGCAGGAAACACTCGTAAGGTAACATGTTCAAGTACAATTGATTGATTCCCCAACAACCTATTCGCAGAGGAGGCATAACATGCGCAAGGTCAAGTTCCTTCTGGTGTTCGTGTTGCTGATGGCGATGCTAGGCGCGGGCCAAAGTATGGTCATGGCCCAGAGGCCAACACCTGCTGATGCTGCTCATATTGAACAGCAACTCAAATCTCTAAACCCTTACTTGAAGATCAACGACGATTATACTTTGAGCCTGGACGACAAAGGAGCCCAAGCGGCAGGGTTATCTACGGAAACTATCCAGTTGGGCCGTGAGCTTGTCAAACTCAACAATGATATTGTTTCTCTTGACAAATTGTCTCGCCCCATTGACCGTCGCCGCTTTGCCAAGTTTGAGCCTTTCTTTCTGTACGTTGCAAATGAAGGGTTCAAAGGGGATGTTTCGATCTTGGCTGGCTGTGGGGGTGGCTTTACTAACCCGCACCCTTGCCCGCCCTGGGTTACAGTTGGCGCATCTTGGAGCAGCAGACAAGCTGTCATCAATTACCTGGTGTCCATTGGTTATCACCACACCGCCGGTTATGTTGGGACGGATGACTATACCAAATACGTATGTTATGGCGGCTGCTGTGGTGGTCAAATGCGCAGCCAGGCCATTATTTATCAGAGCGGTAGCAATTGGGGGTATAGATACCAACAGCCAGAACCCAATCCTGAGGTGTATGACTATTCATGGCCTACACCGTGGTGGGGAGCATATGTCTTGTGGTGGCACCAATACTACTGCTAATGTGACAGGAGAGATGCTGGTCTGACATGTCCACGCAGCAGTGTCGCAGTGCACAACGCTCAATCTCTCACTGATGGCTTTGTGGCGCGGCAAAGCGCAAGCTGCTTTGCCAGTTGAGCCAAGTTACTGAACACCGAATGGATGGCAGGGGACATGATTCGTTTCATGTCTCCTGCCTGACTATTGACCCTGGTAGAGGTGTGTTGTGCCCGAAGGGTGAGAACATGGTTTTGAACCAAGTCGCGTCTTGCTGCGTCTGCTTCCAGTCATATGATTGTTCCCTCTAATGTCTTTGGGGCCAAATTCCACACCTACCCACAACTGTGCACTGCGAATGCTGGCGATAGCGTACTTGGTGCCGGCGCTGGCAGGGACGAGTTTCTACTGGTATGGTAGCCCCTTCTATCTCCTCGGTTTCGCTAACCCGGCTATGACCCTCTGGGTAACGGGACGCACTTGGGATTTGTGAATTCCATATGGCGTGGGAGCGTTATCCCCAGCGCGAGCGAAGGCATTGCCTTCGCCCACGCCCATCCACGCTTTTGTGTTCGTCCTCATCCCGGTCAACGAATCAACGGATGAGCGCGGCCCGCGGGCCTATTCGTTTATTCGTTCAGTATTCGTTGACGGGAGAAAAGCGCATTGCCCCATGCACACAAGTCCTTGACTTGCATGATACAGAGTGTTATCCTCAAACAGTAGAAAGACCATCTACCGTCTTCTCTTGCGACTTGCGGGCGACAGGGCTAGAGTGACCGCGCCTGTCACTGCACCGGGTTTCTTTTCGTCATACTCCGCAGGAGCAAGGAGCAACAACCATCAAGTGATGAACAATCGCCTGGCGCGAACCGGTATGAACATCGTCATCCTCGGCCTGTGGCTATGGCTTTACCGGCCTGTGTTTGACTATTTCTCCATCATCTTTTCACGCGAGGACTTTCGTACCAATCAATGGGCGCTGGTCGGCGTGATCGGGCTGATCGTCTGGCAGGCGCGCCGTGAACGGTTACGCCCCCGGCCGGACGCTGCGCCGCACCTGTTTGCTCCGGCGCTCTTGCTCGCGCTCGGCGGCTCGGCGCTGTATCTGGCCGTCGAGCGATTCCTCGACATCAACACACTTTCGGCCACTCTATTTGGACTGGCCAGCTACGGGCTGATCGGCCTGTGGATGGAGCCGCGGCGCTGGAAACAAGGATTGCCCGCCGCGCTGTTGCTCATCGGCGTCCTGCCGTTCGGCGATCACATGCAGACCTTTATCGGTTACCCGATGCGTATCCTCACCGCCGCCATTGTGCGGGACGGTCTGGGTGCGGCGGGCATCCCGTCCATCGGCATTGACACGATCCTTGTGCTCGAAAATGGCGTCTCGCAAGTGGACCTGCCGTGCAGCGGGGTCAAGAGCCTGTGGACAGGTTTGTTGTTCCTCCTCGCTGCGACGTGGATCGAACGACGATCGCTCAACCTCCGCTGGATGCTCACAGCCATCCTGTTTGCGCTCTTGTTGTTCATCGCCAACGTGGCTCGCGTCGGCGCGCTGGTCGTCGTGGGGCAGGTGATGAATGGGCGGATCGCCGCTGAGATGATCCACGTTCCGCTCGGTGTGTTGGCCTTTGTCATCACGTGCGCGATGGCGGTCGTGTTGCTGCGGCGTATTGACTCACACTCTTCTGTCTCCGAGAGAGAGGCGGAGGGCGCAGTGGGGGCTGACACAGGGTCATTCAATCATCCGGTCTGGCTGTCCCCCGCCCTGGCCATGATCATCCTCGTGATGGCGCTCGCGTATGCCCCGCGGCCGCAGACCGGATTGACCGGGCCGCCGCCAGTCTGGGAATTTCCTGCCGGGCTGATCGCCGAGCCAATGCCGCTCAAGCCGGACGAGGCCGCCTGGTTCGCGCGCGATGGCGCGGAATCGGCAGAACGATGGCGTTTTGAATGGCGCGGCATCACAGGGAGCATGATCTTGATCACGAGTAACACCTGGCGCGCTCACCATCGCCCGGAGCGCTGTTTTGAAGTGTACGGGCTGTCGCTCGAAGAATCGAGCGCAATCCTGATCGCCCCCGATTTTCTGGCGCGGTCTGTGTCCTTGGGCGATCATCACGGTCATGGCTTGCTCTCGGCAACGTACTGGTTCCAGTCGGCCCATCGCACCACCGACGATTACGGCACGCGCATCTGGGCTGATCTTGCGCCCCGCCGCGAGCGATGGGTGCTGGTCACGATCCTGTTCGACCGCGTGCGCGATCCACACGAAGCTGATGTGCAAGCGTTCTATCTTGCGCTACATCAAGCCGTGCAGCGACATTTGGAAGGAGGAACGTCCTCATGGGCAAGCAAGTAACCTCTCTCATCCGCGAGCTGTTCAGCGTGCGCTTTTGGGGCTATTTTCTGTTCTGGTCGTGGAACATTATCTTTCTCGCGTTCATGTTCCTCGGCTTTGCCCCGTACATGCTGCCGCAAGTGATCCAGGCGGTCCGCATCGGCTTGATCCCGGCAGCCTTTCTGCTCTATGCAGTGATCCTGACCATCATCCCGGCCGCCGCCGCGATCTTGGGAGCAACAGTCTTGCGCCGCTCGCCTGGTCTGCTGCTCACGCTCGGATACGGCGTCGAAGGGCCGCTCATGCTCGCGCTGACGATCCGCTTTTTTGCGATCCGCGAGGCGACGGCAGCGGTCACCCTGCTGTTGATCGTCGCGGGCTTGGGCTGGCTGACCTTGTTGTGGCAGATTCTAGATCGCCGCATTGACGAGCGAGGCGCGTGGCCTTTGCACCTGCGTCTGATCGGGCTGACGCTCCTGTTGGCGATCGGCGTGTACGTCGGCGTCTGGGTCGGCTTTTACGCCGTCCCGCTGGGCGCCGAGGGACTGAAGGCAATCGGCAACATCCTGGTGCATCTGCCCGACTTTTTCCGCAGCCTGTGGTATGCCATCTGGAATTTGCGGTTGACCCCGCTGGGCATGATCCCCTTTTCGGTGCTTGGGTTTATTTTGATGATCTATACCGCCACGCTGCTGGTGGGGCTGCCGCTCGCGATGCCGTTCCTTTCGATCCGCGCGTGGTGGCGTGGGGCGCGCGGCCTGACCGGGCGATTCGGTGTGCTTCGCGCCGCCGCGCTCACCTCAGTCGTGCTCGTCGTGTGCGTCGCGTCGTTCGTCTGGCTCAATCAACAGCCGCAGCATCAGGCGTTCGCGCTGCTCAAAAATCCCCCTGCGACGTTGGTAGAGGCCCAGGCGCTCCTGGACAAGCAAGAGACCATCCGCGCCGGGTTGCTGAATGCGTATCTGGCCCAGTTCCGCTACGTCAGTTCGGTGGGCGAAGTGCGCCACGTGAGTGATATGTACAAGTGGTCACTGGGCCTGCCGCCCGAGCAAGCCAAACAAGTTGAGCAGGCCTACGAAATCGTCGCGCGCCCGCTGCTGTATGAGCCGGTCAAAACCTACGAGCCGGACCCGCACCAAAGTTGGATCAACCGCGCGCTGACCGAAGAGCCGGCCGAAGCCGCCAGGCTCTACAAAGCAGTCTTTGATCAGCACATCAACGACGGCGAGCGCGATACGATTGTCCGCGCGGTGCGCTCGACGTGGTCGCTCGATCAGGCCGAGTCTGCGTGGCAGGCCGTGGACGACCGCGAGATTCACCTTGTGCGTCAAGAGGTCAACGTCACCGAACATGGCGACTGGGCCGAGGTCGAGCTATACGAGGTGTACCAGAACCAAACGTCGCTGCGCCAGGAGGTCGTGTATTATTTCAGCCTGCCTGAATCGGCGGTCATCACCGGGGTATGGCTGGGCAACACGGCCAATCGCGCCGAACGGTTTGTCTATCGAGTCGCGCCGCGCGGCGCAGCGCAGGCAGTCTATCGCAATGAAGTGCGGCGTCAGATGGACCCTGCGCTGGTCGAGCAGATCGGGCCGCGCCAGTATCGGCTGCGGGTCTTTCCCGTCGAACCCGAGCGCCAGCGGTGGGAAAGGAATGCGCTTCAACCTACGGTGGAGGACGGGCCGCCACTGCACATGTGGCTCATGTTCCGCGTGATGGCCCGCGATAACGCCTGGCCGCTGCCGCGGCTGGCCGAAAGGCGCAACGTCTATTGGGATAGCGCGACGACGCGGCTGATCAACAACAAGCCGATGCAAGCCAAGGGCGATGCCTGGCTTCCCGCGTCTGTGCCGGCCACGACGCCGGTCAAGCCTATCGCCCATCGGGTTGACTTTCCGAACAGCGAAACGGTCCTGGCCCGGCCTGCAACGCCCGGCGATCTGCCCAAGCTGCCAAACGGTCTCCGTCTGGCGATCGTTCTCGACCGCTCGCACAGCATGGCAGCACATGCCGCCGGGGTCAAGACCGCTTTGGCGCAACTGGTCAAGGCCGCTGACGCTAAAACGAGCGACGTGTATCTCACTGCGTCACAGTATTATGGCGAGGCTCCCTCGCGCATCCGCCTGGACCAGCTCAAGGTCGAAAGCATCATGTACGCAGGCGGGCAGAACGCCGCCGAGCTACTGGGACAGTTCAACTCGCTGAGCAGCGGCCAGAGTTATGATGTGATCCTCGTCCTCACCGATGGCACGGGCTATGAGCTGGCCGAAAGCGGGGTCAAGGTCTCGACGCCCAACGCGCCCGTGTGGATGGTTCACCTGGATGGCGAGTTTCCATTGGGGTATGACGATGGGACGCTGGAGGCGATTCAGGCCAGCGGCGGTGGTGTTGCGGCGAGCGTCGAGGAGGCGCTGGGGCGATGGGCGGTCGCACGTGAAGCAGCCCAGAGCGCGTCGCGCGAGGCGATCTCGGACATTGTGGATGGTTACGTGTGGACCACCTTGCCCAGCAAGGACGTGAGCGCGACAAGCAGCCCGTCCGTCACGGACGATTTTGCATCCTTTGGCGCGCGCCGGATCATCCTGGCGGCCATGCAGCGCCAGCGCGGCTCGCTCGGTCAACTGAGCACGCTCGATCAGTTGCATGCTATCGCCGTCCAGCACAGTGTCGTCACGCCGTACTCGTCCATGATCGTGCTCGTCAACGACGTTCAGCAAAAACTGCTGGACGAACTCCAGGCGCGTGGCGACCGCTTTGAGCGCGAGGTCGAACAGGTCGGCGAGACCGTGCCGCAGAATCCGTTCAATGTGGCAGGCGTTCCCGAGCCGGAGGAATGGCTGCTGCTCGCGCTGGCAGCGCTGATGCTGATCGGGTTTGTCCGCGCCCGGTGGCGATCAGCGGTGCGCCCACATCGCGCATAAACCTGCGCGCCTCTGCATGTGCAGAAAGACGCCGCTGGCATCAAGGGGTGCCAGCGGCGTGTGCGC
>DAOTXX010000110.1:0-2312 GCA_034434835.1 Thermoflexales bacterium
GTGCGGATACGATTGTGCCACAGCCCTCTGTGCCGGCCGATCTCAACAGGTATGCCTATACCCGAAATTCACCATTACGGTACACCGATCCCAGTGGACACGCACCCTGGCTCGACTGGATTGTGGGCGCCGCCTATCAGTTCACCAACAATATGCTCTGGGGCGTGCCTCACGTTGTCTGGGACAAGGCCTTTGGGCCGTTCTGGGAGGAAGAAACAAGTTACGCCTTTCAGCAGGGTCAACAGGCCGGACAGATTGCCAGCCAGGTAGTAGGTACGGCTCTGGCAGTTGATGGTGCAGCCAGGATTGTGATAGGATTGGCAGCCGGCCCACCAACGGTTGGTCTCAGTGCTGCGGCTGCCGTGCCGTCGGGCGGCATTTCCATTGTGGGAGGCGGCGTGGCGCTGACCGCCGAGGGTGTACTAGTTGTAACGGGTGTGGCTGAAGCGGGTTATGGTATCGGGGTAGTATATACCAGTGTCAAAAACCCGCCCCGGCCGCCGCGTTACACCGAGAGGAACTTTAGAAGGAACCTGGAAAATCGCACGCCGATACCCAGAGGCATGCGAAACCCCCAAGCCCACCACATGTTACCGCAAGAGTTTGAGGACAGGTTTGCCAGGCTGGGAATCAATATTCATGACCCGAAGTGGGGTGCGTGGTGGGATGAGGTTAGCCACCAAAAGAACTGGTTCAAATTCAATGCGGACTGGAGAGCATGGTTTAGTGCTGTTTCAAATCCTACGCTTGACGATGTGATCCGGCAAGCCGAAATGTTATCTCAGAAATACAACCTTGGCTGGACATACCAACCCTAAGCCTGGCAAGCCCAATCCCTGATAGGAGAGATGAGCATGAGCACCTTTGAGGCATTGCGCCCACTACTATTACTTGAGCATAACCGGTCACAAATTGGAACTTCGATATCGGAGCAGCAAATAAACGATGCGGAAACCATATTAGGAAAATCGCTGCCGCTCTCTTTTCGTGAATGGCTGTTAGTAATAGGTGATGCAGCTAATTTGTTTGGTGGTAATCTTCAATTTGACCCACTATTGGGTCAGCCGGAGGAGCCATGTATTGTCTATAATCTTCAGCGGTTAAACCAGCACGGCTGGGATCTTGATCCCACGCTAATTGTGTTTGGAAACAATGGTACAGGTGAATTGTGGGCATTTGACAGCGCGGTGTTGATGGATGGTGAATATCCTGTTCTTCAGGTGGGCGGTATCTTTTCTTCAGGAGAAGGGCGTAAGTACAAGCTCTGGAACTCATCATTTGCAAGGTTCGTCTATTCGCAAGCGCTCTGGTGGACACGATATTTGCACCCTAATTTGCCCGAGCCAGAAGATGAGACCGTCGAGGAAAAATGGATAACAGCCATTTATCACTTAATGGATCCCACGATTAACCTAGGACGCTCCAACGTCTACATAGAACCACAGACAATGACCGAGATTCGGGAATGGTTGGGGCAACATAGAGGCGGTGTGTCTGGTGGAACAAACCTGCGCCTAACCCGCCGCTGCAGCCGACGCCGCCTTCGGTGGCGCGGCTGAGCCATAGTTGGGCGCGGACGTTTGCGCCATTCAACCAACAATGCAACAGGAAGAAGGAGCAAACGATGAAAAGAACTCTCATCCATCCAATTGGGCGTGCTGTGCTGGCAGGGGCAGCACCTGCTTTGTTGACCGCACTGGTCATCTTGGTGATGACTGCACCTCGCTCAAGCATGGCCCTGGCGCTGTTCAAGTCACCCATACAAACACCACCCCCTCTGCTTGTTCCGCCACGGGCGACTCCATTCCCCATGCCATCGCCCCAGGCATCCCTACCGGATACTTCGACCCTGATCACCGAGCGGAGTCGGGCGTTGACTTCTTCCAATCATCAGGTGAAAGTGACCTTCGCACCGCGCGCCAGCCAAGCGCCATTCACTGCCACCTTGTCCTTCAATCTGCCGCCGACTCTTCCAACACGCTGGATGGACATCCGGTCAGCTTTTGCTATCACCGCCCCACAGCTCAGTGCTGTCGCTATTCCAATGACCATCACGGTTCATTATGAACCATCCGACGAGATCAACGGAAGCAAGTTGACTCTGCTGCGCTACGACGCCGACGCTAAAAAGTGGCAACCGCTTCCGACTTCGATTGATACGGCCCAACACACGGCAGCCGCCACCACCGACCAGTTGGGCTATTTTGCATTGGTGCAGATGCAGGCCCTCAGCTCGCTTCCCCCGAGTGCTCTCACTGTCATTGTGGATGACCAAGACCCAGGCTTCGCCCGTTACAATCTGTATGGGAATC
>DAOTXX010000111.1:0-4621 GCA_034434835.1 Thermoflexales bacterium
CGACTGACTTGATCGCTTACTTGGCCGCCAACGCCAAATGGTTGGGCCTGCTCAAACGCAAGCGCAAACGCTCTCGATTCGAATTGGTATTACTCTTGACAAATCCAGCAGGACCTTAACTTGTGACCAATGATCTTAGCCAAATAACAGGCAACAAACATATCCTGTTGCTAAATCGTTCTATTGCCCATTATCTCCTTGGCAATCTTGGTCAAGCCCATGATGATTTAAATCAGATATTAAGCGATAGTCCAACACACATTGAAGCACTTCGCCTTCGTGCCATGGTTTGGCTCCAATTGGGAAGACCTGATAATGCCCTGAATGACATTGATATAGCACTCATGTTTTTGTCAATCGAAAACAGGCCCATTTGATCCTCGAAAATGTGCCCACTTGGGTAGATACGCCCGAACTGTGATCACTGAAAACAGACCCATTTGATCATCGAAAAGAGACCCACCCCGTCGTCGTCGGGGCGGTGGACCGTGTGGAAAACGCGGGACGGACCGCTCGATACGCGAGTGCGCAAGGCGCGCTGCTCATCCAACGATCCCACGTGAGGAAACCAGCGTTTTCCAAGGGGGGTGGGCAACGCGGCCCGCGTCGCAAGTCGTCTGGGTGAATGACGGATGACACACCTCCCAGACTTCTCGGTGAGGAAACCAGCGTTGTCCACACCCCGTCACGGTCCACCGCCCTTCATGCTTTCTTCTTCGCCTCTCGCTGCATGCGCTGACGGAACCTGAAGGACTCACCCGTGAATTCGAGAATGTGGGCGCGATGCGTCAGGCGGTCGAGCAATGCAGCGGTCAACCGTTCATCGCCAAGGCTTTCATGATGCCTCCTTTTTGGATCGCCTGACACGCTGAACGTAGGCTCGTAGAGAAGTGATTTGTTCCTCTGTGAGAGAGATTTTCCACGGCATCCCTTTCGCCAGCTGGTGACCGTGGAGCAGTCCTGATTTGAGCCATTTGTAGATGGTGCTCGAGAATACCCCCAGGGCGGCTGCAGCACCCTCGACGGAATAGGCGCCATCTTCCCAACGCAAGGGATAGGGGCCGTTGGCTTTCACCGCGGGCAGTCCCCATTGCTTGCGGAGAAGCCACATCAGTTTTCCCGTAAAGGCCTGTTGGTGCGCGGTGCGAAATCCTTCGGCATTCAAGGTGGCCGCAATCTCATCATCCATCTTCCGTTGGGCATGGAGTTCGCGCGCCCGTTGTTGCAGACCTTCCAGATCAGCGTAGTCGGTGTAGCCACGGACACGGCGGGTATACCAATGCTCACTGGTTGCGCCCGTTTGCCAGTTGATCTGAAACCAGACTTGGCCGCGGGCCCGATGTTGGTCGACGATAACTGCCTGGATGACCAGTCGCACGATCTCTTTCCGGTCGGCCGGGGTGGTGCTGGGAGCGCGCCATACTCTCGGCAAGTCTTCGCCGAGCGCCACAATCTCTTGCCGATCCGTTGCGGTCAATTCCAGCCGGTGCTGCTGGAGCCAGGTCTGGTACTCCTGCTCAACTTTTTCGGCGGCACGCAGTTTGTCTTCCCATTCCCGTTCGAGTGTCCGAGCGACCAAACGATTCTCTGGCTCGACCGTATTGTACTGCCGCCGGGCACGTTCCGCCTCGTAGCGGGCACGCTCCTGACGGAGTTGCCACTGCTGGCGCAGCGAGGCGTATTCGCGTTCGAGTTGCTCGAGGCTGGCCAGGGCTAAAGCGATCCGATCCGGCGCCAGGGCTTCCAAGACCAGTCGCTCCACTTCGACGTCCAGACCGAGGGCGCGCACTTCCTGACACCGGGCACCGCCATACTCCGTCTGCCCGCCAGGGCATTCATAGACCGGGAACTCGCCCTGAGGACCCGAATAACGTAGCCGCATGCGGGCGCCACATCGACCGCAGATCACGATGCCCTGGAGTAAGGCCTGGCCCTTGCGCGGCATGCCGTGCTGACCCTCCTGATAACGGCTTTGGTTAGACCGGAGTCGCGCCTGGTTGGAGAGGAATTCTTCCCAGCTAATGTACGCTGGATACACATTATGGAGGAGGATAGGCCACTTGTCAATAGGCAAACGAATCGTTCCGCTATCGGGTCGGCCAGGCTTGCAGCGCGTCGGGTCGTGCAGGCGACGACCATAGACGTAGGCCCCCGCGTAGGCCGGATTCTTCAAGATGCCCAGGACGGCGCTGGTGCGGGCGGGTTGCCAGACCACCTCGTGCGGGGCAGGCCCGCGCAACGGACGCGACGGCAGGGGAAAGTGTTCACGCTGCAAATACCGGACGACCGCTTTGGCCGTTCCCAGTTCTTGGAACTTTCGAAAGACCAACCGAACCCGCGCCTGCACCTCCTCGTCCGGATGCAAGGTGACCTCGCCATTCCGTTGCCGAAACAAGCCGACCGGGAGTGCCAGGCGCAGTTCACCGCGCTCAGCTTTGTGGCGTTCCCCCATCTGCAAACGGAGTTTGAGTTGATGCAGCTCGGCTTCACTCATCATGCCGGACAGACCCAGCAGCAAGCGGTCCGAGTAAACCCGCGGGTCATACAGGCTTTCTCCATCGGCAATCAGGGTCCCGAACAAAGAACACAACTCCAGCAACTGATACCAATCACTGTTGTTGCGCGCCAAACGAGAGGCATCCAGGCTGACAACCAGTCCGACCCGTCCCAAGCCGATCTCCGCTATGAGATGTTGAAAACCCAGGCGATGTTCTGCGGACGTGGCGGACTTGCCCAGATCATCATCAATCGTCTGGACTCGGTCGCGCGGCCAGCCCAGTTGGATGGCTCGCTCCACCAACTGATACTGCAGATCCGTGCTTTCGCTATGCCGCAGGACCTGACTCAAGGAAGACTGGCGGACGTAGACATAGGCCACTTTGGCTCGATGCTCTGTGGTGGCCTTGGAGTGAAGCAGGTCAGGGTTGCTCATAGGGCGTCTCCGTACCGCGGCTGGGGGGTATCCGCATGCGCCGGATCAGTTCGGCCACCCGCTGAGCTAATTGTTGTTGATGGAGCGGATCCAATTGAGTCCACAGCGGTGGAGGAAATCGGATCGACGTCGCCGGCAGGGGCTGGGACGGTGGGGCTAACAGGTGAGTCGGCTGGGCAGGATAAAGCGCCATGATTCATCTCCTCTGTTGCGAGCAGCTTGGCTTGAACAAGTCGAGCAACAGGGAGAATAGTCCGTACCGAGATCCAGGGCAAGTTCGGCTGGACCGACGGTGGCTCTGACAAGACGTCAATATCCGTGGCGGATCGAGGCACGGAACGGTGACGGCCATTCGGGAGCAGCACAACCACGTGGGCTTGGCCGCGAGGCGAAGTGTGGCGTACAACAGGCAGAGTGCGCCCACAGAGGGGATGAGCGGGATCAACGATGGTGACCGGACGGGTCACCCGATCTAAATCTGTGGCAGTCTGATGTGTTTGAGTCCCCCAAGACCTGCGGCCAATCGGCAAACTTGAGATTGGTCGTCACGATCAGCGCGACGCGTTCATAGAGCGAAGAACAGAATTGAAAGAGGAGTTGTGCGCCGAGGGGCGAGAACGGGATGAAGCCGAGTTCGTCCAGGACGATGAGATGCTGCTTGAGGGCAGTGCTCAAGACGCGCGGCAGGCGATGCTCATCTTGCGCCTGGATCAACTCGTTGACCAAGCCCGCGGCGGTGTAAAAGCGCACGCGCCGACTTTGGCGGCACGCCGCCAGCGCCAGACCGATCGCGATGTGGGTCTTGCCGAGCCCCGGATTGCCCACCAGCAGAATCGGCTCGGCGCGGGCGAGATACTCGCCGCGCGCCAGGTCGAGGACGCGTTGCTTGTTGAGACCCGGCACACACGAGAAATCAAAGTCGGCCAACTCTTTGAGCAGCGGCAAGCGGGCGGCTTTGATGCACTGCCGCTGGCGATTGGCCTCGCGTTGCGCGAGCTCTTGTTCCGCCAGCGCCAACAGAAACGCATCGTAACCTTGATTCGCTTGGGCCGCATCCTCGGCGAATTGGCGATAATTGTGGACGAAGGTCGGCAGCTTGAGCAACTTGAGATCGGTCTCGAGGAGCGTGTGACGTTCCATGTTCACGCTCCGCTCAACAACTGATCGTAGCGCCCCAGGTCCAGTGGCTGGGCGCCGATCCCGATGAGTTGCGGTTGGTGACTCAAGTCCAGCACAGGCGACGGTTGCGCCGGATGTTGGAGGTGATGCAAGCACAGCTTGACGCCGTCCAGATGCGCGCAGCCGCACTCGAGCGCCAGACGAATCGCCTGCTCGACCTGTTCGGCCGGGTGCTCGCGATGCAGGCTCAGAATCCGCACGAACTCGCGAACCCCTTGTCCCGCCTGGCTTTTCGCGACCAGATGCGCCAGCAGGTCTTCGTACACGGGCGGCCATTCGGCCCGCCAGCGCCGGAGGGGTTTGGCATGTTGGAAGGCACCGGGCCGCTGTTCCAACAAGGGCAGATAGTGCAACGGATCCAAAATGTCCTGTCCGCGACCTGATGTCAGGACACTTTTGGTAAAATAGAACAAATTCCAACCTGACGAGGTGTTCTGATGAGCAATACGCTACCCGGACCGACTACTCCTACGCCCGACGAACTGCTGGCTTACCTCATGGACCTGTTGC
>DAOTXX010000112.1:0-24242 GCA_034434835.1 Thermoflexales bacterium
AGCCCAGTCTACCGCACAGGCTGTCATTGCGAGCCTGCCGAAGGCAGGCGAAGCAATCTCTGTGCTTCGATCGCTGAGATTGCTTCGTCGGCCCGCTTCGCGGGCCTCCTCGCAATGACGGCTGAGTAGTTACTCTTGCTGAAAACCAGGCTGCCTTAGCACTCGCTGTACCCGCACGAGTAACACTTGCGGCAGCCTTCCTCCTGCACCAGCGAAGCCTGTCCACATTCGGGGCACAGGTCGCCCAGCTTGAACGCCAACTGCGTGGCCTTGACGGCGTCATAGCTATCGCCTCCAGGCGACGCGGTGCGCTGGCCCAGGTATTCGGCCAGCACCTGGGCGATGCCATCGGGCAGTGAAAGAACGCGGTTCGGCCCAAAGCCCAACGGTCGCCCCCCGCCGATGCCGCCGAGTTGATTGACCACTTCTTGCAATCGCTCGGCCGGCGGGACGGGCGAGGTCAAGCGCAAGATATACGAGATGAGCCGTCCCATCGCCTCGGACACGGCATAGGTTTCGCTGCCCGCTTTGCTGGTATGCATAAAGACCTCGAACGGCTCGCCGCCGCCGTTCTCGTTGATCGTGACAAACGTCGTGCCCAGCGGCGTGCTCATGCGATAGGTCTTGCCGGTCAACACCTTGGGGCGGGGTTTCTTGGCCGGGGCGAGCGTGACAGCTTGTTCTTTAGCCTGCCGGGTCGCCTGGGTTTCCAGGACGACTTTATCGCGTGAGCCGGTGACGTAAACGGTCAGGCCCTTGCAGCCCAACTCCCACGCCGAAAAGATTATCCTGGCGATGTCCTCTTGTGTGACGGTGGATGGACAATTGATCGTTTTACTGATGCTACTGTCCACAAATCGCTGCAGCGCAGCCTGCATCCGCACGTGCTCTTCCGGCGTGATGTCTTGCGAAACGACAAAAGTATGCCGGATGTGTTCGGGCACGTCGGCCACATCCTGGCAGCAGCCTTTGAGCATCACCTCGTCGTAAATCTTTTGGCGCGTCGGCTCGTCAACGCCCGCTTCGATCAGAGCCTGCTCGAACAGTGGACTGGCGTAGGTGAGCGTCAAATCCTTGCCGTTGTCGTTGACGTGGCGGATATAGGCCAGCGCAAACACCGGCTCGCAGCCGTACGATTCGCACCCGGCGACGGTGGCGATCGTGCCGGTCGGGGCGATCGTCGTTTGAGCGGCGTTGCGGATGCCGTAGGTCTTGATGCCCTCGACGATCGAGTTCCAGTCAAGGCGCGGGCGGCCCCAATCGCGCGTGTACGGCGCCAGCGGCGTCGGCGGACGCCAGCGCAGGTCCTTGGGATCGTAGAGACTGCCTTCAATCGCCGGGAAGGGCCCGCGCGTCCGGGCCAGATCCAGGCTGGTGCTCATGCAGTGATAGCGGACAAACTCCATGATCTGCCCGGCGAACTCGATTGCTTCCTCACTGCCGTAGCGAAGGTTTAGGTGATACATCATATCGCCCAGGCCCATGATTCCCAGCCCAATGCGCCGCGCGCGGTGCGCCGCTTCCTTGAGCTGCGGCACGGCGGGGACGTACTTGTTCGCCGTCACGACATTGTCGAGAAAGCGCGTCGCCAGCACAATGCTCTCTTCGAGCTTGGCCCAGTCCACTCGATGATCGGGCGTGACGTGCTGCGCCAGGTTGATCGAACCCAGACAGCAGTTTTCGTAAGGCCCCAGCCATTGTTCACCGCAGCCTCGTGAGACGTACCCTTCGGTGATCCAGGTATCGCTACGCGGCTCATACAGGTCATATACAGTCTCCACCCCGGCGGGTTCGATTTTGACGATCTGTGCAGCCCAATTGCCGCCGGTAAAGTTAGCTGTGAGGGCGGCTTCCTCCAGTCGCATTTGCTTGCCAGGATGACTGAGGCGGATTTGCTCAAAGAACTGACCCAGACTTGACCCGGAAATCAGGACATCATATTTGGGTCGGTCATAACGGATGATGCGTCCGTTGATGTCATGGCGCTTGCGCTGACTGGTAGCAATTCGTCCATGTACTCCAAACATCAGCAGAATGCGCCGTACCTGACGGGCCAATTCGAGGCTGGAGGTGTGAAATCGCAAAACAGGGTGATTGCTTTCCAGTTCCATGCTCCCGTCAGTAGAGAACAGACCATCCAACAGACCCGTCAGAAATTCCCGGTTGCTGTTGAGATAAACCTCGGGCAGCCGTTTTTCAATGCTGCGTGCTGGCTCCAGCGGCAGTGACCTGACCCAGTCAGCAATCACTCGCCCTGGTTTGGGATCCATCATCATGGAGCGGCTGCCTTCATTCACATAGGTGTACATTTTTTCCGCGCCAACTTTGGCAAAAGCACGATGCAAGACTTGATTCCATTCTGTGTCGTCAGCGTGTGTACTCAAACGAACAACGTTTTTGGATAAAGCGTGTGGGGTATAGCAGCCATCACCGACCAGCACGCCAACCAGGAAGCCGTACTCGCGGTCGGTCAAGTCCGCCCCCGTGGAGGGAACAAGGTTGTCGGGCAGGGTCGAGCGATAAACCCGCACCCAGTCGCCTGGCTTGAGTTGTTCCACACGTCGCGCTTCAAAGAACTTGGTGCGAGAATTGCGCGCGTGGAACTGGTGGGCGGCCGTTGCTTCTATGACGCCACCATCCGAGAGGTAAATGCGGTAGATAGGGACGTTGTGGTTGACTTCGATGGTAGCCACTCGTCCTGTGCCTAGCACGGTACAGATTTCATCGCCTTCCCGGATGCTATCTACACGCCGCCAACCTTGCGGTGTGGCGACGAGGGTGTGTCCGGGCGTGCAAGGATTAGTCGCTTCCAGATCGTACAAGTGCGGTACCGGATTGTCTCGATTGGCGGTATCGAGGAACAACACCCCCGGCTCGCCGTTGCGATGGGCATGCTTGACGATCTCGCTGAAAATATCGCGCGCGCGGACGACCTTCCACACCTTGCCATCGTGCGGCCCGATCAATTCCAAGTCACGATCGTCCTTGACCGCGCGCATGAATTCGTCGGTGATGCCGACTGAGATGTTGAAATTGGTGATCTGGTCTTCGCTGGTCTTGCAGCGAATAAAGTCCATAATGTCCGGGTGATCCACACGCAGCACAGCCATATTCGCGCCCCGACGGCTTCCCCCTTGGGCGATCTCCCCAAACGCCATGTCGTACACGCGCAAAAAGCCGACCGGCCCGGTGGCCTGGCCGGCTGATGATGCGACGTACGCGCCTCTGGGGCGCAGGCGTGAAAACGAAAAGCCGTTGCCGCCGCCGGTCTGCTGAATCAGCGCTGCATCGCGCAGCGTTTGAAAGATGCCATCGCCGCGGCGCCCCATATCGTCTGAAATGGGGAGAACGAAACACGCAGAAAGCTGACCCAGCGGCGTGCCTGCGCCGGTAAACGTGGGCGAGTTGGGAAAGAAACGCAGGCTGGCGAGCAAATTGTAAAAGGCCTCCTCCATCGCCGCCGCGTCGCCGCCGTGATCGGCTTCGGGTTGGGCGATGGCGCGGGCCACGCGGCGAAACATTTGCTCCGGCGTCTCGATCGGTTTGCCGTCCGGCCCTTTGCGAAGATAGCGCTTGGCCAGCACCATGCGCGCATTTTCCGAAAGCGAAACGACAGGATATACAGTTGTAAACGCAAGTGTCCGATCTGTGTCCGACATATGAATCTCCTCCAATGTGATTGGGCAATATCCAATGGTTTGATGTGTGGATGGGGCGCGCGTGTGACTGCGCGCTCAGTGCGCCGTGGGGGGACGGCTTGCCGAGTGAACCCTATTCTAAAGAGCCGCGCGAAGAGAAACGATAACTATTCAGCCAATGTCTTTAAGGCTTGCGAGTCCCTGTCAACGAATAAACGAATGACGGTCGCATCTCCCTGGCAGCGATTCGTTTATTCGTTGCGCCGAAGGCGATTCGCTGACGGATTCCTATTGAACATATACGACGTGGTCGCCGTGGTATTGACTCTTAAACAAGGCGAGACCACTTTTGTCGAGGTCAAAGTAGGCAATGCTCCATCCCGTCCCGGCTACGAAGGGCTCGCTAACGAAAACGCCCTTTTCCCTCAGTTCCTCAATTCGCTTTGGGAGATCTTTTATGGCGAAAGCGACGTGGTGCAGACCCGGGCCATGGTTCTCTAAAAACTGTGCGAGCGCTGGATGGTTGATCGGGCGCAGTAACTCGATAAAAGTGGGGCCGCAACGAAATGCCGCCATTTCAACACTGTGTTCTCCTTCAATCACGCGGCGGTCACTCAACTCAAGTTCGAAAGTATCACGAAAGATGCGCACAGCATCGTCCATATCGCTGACAACGTATGCGACGTGGTGAATGTACTCGAACATACGGTTTCCTCTTGATGCGGTCTAGTCTTGTTTGCACTAACAGTTGGTTTCACCGGCTGGCACGGAGCGCAGTCCGCTGCAAGCCGTGGTTGGGCGGCTTGTTTCGGTGTGTGGCTCTCCAGACCAGGATAGATCCCACTGTTACCTCGAGCGCCGAGCGCGGCCAATCCACCGATGCACTGAAGCGGCATACATACGGTATTCCTCGCCGAACCTGACGGCGAGATACTTTTCTTCCGGCACTATCAGAACGTAGTGGCAGGCAACCAATGCCGGGAGGAGGAGCACTAACACCCAGGGTAGATTGAGTGCCAGGGCGATCCCAACCAGAATGCAAACGCCGCCGAGGTAGAGGGGATTCCTTGAGACAGCAAAGACACCTGTGGTAACGATCTTGCTTGTGGGAAGCCCTGGGTCGGTCGGCTGACCATGCTGCGCAAACTCCCGACGCGCAAGGACGACGAGGGCCGCGCCCACGCTGATGAGGGCAGCACCTGCAAGGATGATGGCAGGCGTGAGAGACCCGCGGGAGAGCGAGAGAGGCGCAGCCCGTTGCAGAGCGATAGCAGCCAGGAAAGGAATGCCAAAGACCACCTCAAAGATCTGCCACCAACTGTCGTGCGCGACATGCATGAACATTTTTGTTACTGTCCCTCACACGGGTTCAAACTAGTCTTCGAGGCAAAGCAGTCCAGTTCGTTCTTCTGCGGATTCGGCGTACCGAGCCCCTCTGTATCCTTTTGCTTTGCCAACGTCGCTTGATCACCGCTGCAGGATTCGAGCGATCTTGAACTGGCCGGGCGGTGGGCGACCACCGCCCTGATCAGAACTCGCAGCGATGCCATGAATACTTGTCATCGCTTACGCTTCGTTTTCTTTGGCCGAACCGCTGGCTGGCGCTTCTTCTGCAAATCCGACTTGAAGAGTTGATAGTGCCGCTTCAATCGTTCTACGTACACTTTATCTTGCAGGACATGATTGAATAGTTGCAATAACGCATCCGAGTATTCAGTTTGAGGATTGAGTGGGTCAAGGGTTGCACCGTAGCATTCACGTGCAGTGTCCTTGTCTCGCATCCATTTCTCGTAGAATTCCAGACTTTCCCAGCCATAGTTGATGGTGGCCCATATCTTGCTGCTAGTGGGTGTGATAACGTCAATAAGGACTCGCCGACAGTCACAGGCAGGCTCGTCACAGTAAAGTTCGAGAAAGCCATATTCGCCATCGGGAAGACCCGGCATCCCACGCACTGTTGCCGAGCGCATTTCTTTGAACGCTAGATCGCGAAAGCGCGTATAGAATGGAACCATCGCCATGATATGTGCCTTCCGTTGTCCTGCCATCACCTGCTACACTCGGCGCGGCCACAAAGTTTCATTTTGTCATTGCGAGGCCGAAGGCCAAAGCAATCTCCAGCGAGCGCAAGAGATGGCTTCGCGCCCTTCGGGCGCTCGCGATGACAGTATGCGACGGCCAATGGCCTACGGACAGAATGAAAGTTTATGACCGTTGGCAGTATATGTTTGGCGTAATCTGATTCTCGATTTGCGCAGGGGTGGCCCATCGCCCTGCGCATCAGCCGCGCCGCGGGTTTACCGAGATCGGCCTCAATTCGAGCCGCGTCACAAACCAATTTCGCCCCGATACCGGCCGCGGAGCGGCGTCGGACTGCGCTCTGGTCAGTGGGGCGGTCGCCCGCCCCACTGCCAGTACAAAACCGTGCATGAAACTTTCGCTTCACACGGCTCCTCAGTCACGTAGGCTATTGTCATTGGTACTACCCGCATGGGTCTGGTCGTGGCAGTGGCCGTGCAGTAACACCAGGTTAGTATGACGGTTATTCTTCCGGTTGCCGTCTTGGTGATGAACTTCTATCACGTCCTCTGTCCCAAAGTGTAATCCACAGTGAGCGCAGCGTCCTTTCTGTTGCTTCAATAGTTTGGTCACCCGTCTTGGTTTTGTCGGGTCGCGTCCCATCCGTTCTCCCCAGTACACCCAATCCCCATCATACGGGCTTCGGTCGCCTATCACCTTCACATGTCGGATGATGGTCGTGTCGGCGTAGGTGTTGAGCGTGCTCGTCCCGTCAGTAAAGTTGGCGCGTGTGCCTTGACGTTTCCAGTAGCGGCGATAGCACCAACCGGATGTTTTGCGTGGATGGCGGCGATGCGCCCACTCTGTCAACTTGTGATACAGGTGTTTGTCCATTTGACTGAATGTGCGTTTGGCGACGCTGGTGCGATAGTAGAGCGTCCAGCCGCGTAGGATGGGGTTCAGTTTAGAAACGAGCGCGGCCTGTGGCGCTCCGATGTGTCGGTGCACGATCTGGCGTGTTGTTTCGATATGCTGTTGGATGCCTTTGCTGTTGGGTTGGATGATGGTTTTGAAGCCTGGCTTGCCATGATAGGTGTGCGTGCGGTGCTGGCCCACTCGGTATTGCCGGACATGGAAGCCCAGGAAGTCAAAGCCCACGTTGCCCTCGTATCGGTCGAGCGTATGGGTGAGGCGAGTTTTGCTGGCTTTGATTTCCAAGCCCATGTCGGCTAACCAGGCTTCGGCGCAAGCGATGGCGGCTTGGAGCGTTTCCAGGTCTTGGCACAGAATCACAAAATCATCGGCGTAGCGGATGATGATGATTCTGTGCTTCTTGGAAACACTGTTGACGGCAGCCTCCAAGCCGTGCAGGGCGATGTTCGCCAGCAAGGGCGAGATGACTCCGCCTTGCGGTGTGCCCGTTTCAGGGAACAACCATTCTCCCTCGTCCAGGATGCCCGCCTTCAGCCAGTCGCGCACCAGGCGTTGTATCGGTTGTATCGCGTTGAGCTTTTCGAGCAAGGCTTTCCAGTTGATGCGGTCGAAGCACTTGGCAATATCGGCGTCGTAGACGAACTTGGGCTTGCGGCAGGTGGCGTTGAAGATGGCTTCTATCGCGTCATGCGCCGAACGGCCTGGTCGAAAGCCATACGAGTTCGGCTCAAACTGCGCTTCCCATTCCGGTTCTAGTGCCAGCTTGACCAGGGCTTGACACGCTCGGTCGGCCATGACGGGGATGCCAAGCCCGCGTTTCTCCGTCGTTCCTGGTTTCGGGATGTACGTCCGTCGGATGGGTCGGACGGCCCATGTCGCCAGATTTCGCAGTCTCTTGGCAAGCATCAGGCGTTGCCGGGGCGTCAAGGAGGCGACCCCATCTACGCCGGGGGTGTGCTTGCCGCGATTGTCTTGCGTCACCTGTCGTACTGCTAAGCATCGGGCTGACCAAGAACAAAGCAACAGCCGCTGTAACCTGTGGACACGCTTCCAATCCCCCTGGCGCGCAGCTTGGTAAATGCGTTTTTGAAGTCGGTAAACGTTCCGCTGGTATTTCTTCCAGAGGAGCGTTTGCCAGTCCTCACTGTGTATTGCTACACGTGCCATAGGACCTACCCTTCGCCAATACCTTTACCTGCCTACGTGCCGGATTCACGTCAGCGTATCCCTGGCATTACCCAGGGCCTTTGCTTCTTGAATCATCCTTCTCCCCTGCTGTCCGCTTGCGGCTGGCTGCCTGCTCATCGCCTAACCTCGGTGAGAGCCGCAGGGGGTTGCCCCGTTCCGTGTATCCATTTTGCGTGACGGTAGGACGACACTGTACACCGTGTCCCTCATGCGTATCGAGTGGAAACCACGTGCGCGGCATAAGACGTGGCCGAATGGGGACATGTCCCGTTTGGGCCTGCCTGCGCCTGCTTTCGCAGGCCTCAGCCGTTTGGCAGGTTCTAACTCACGATGCTTACGTGTCTTCGTCGAACCTATCCTGTCCCTAGTCACCTGCTTGAGGCGTCGCCACCTTCGGCTGGTAGCTTATCCCCTTCTCATCCTTGCACTCCGCCCTGCGTCTGCCAGGCGCATAACGTAGGAGGATGCTGTCACTCCTCCACCTGGAGGGTAGGAGTTGACCAGCCTGCCTGTCGGCAGACAGATTGGCGACTGGTCGCACCTACATGGATACACAGTTGTTAAAGTCCCGTTGGATAACGCCGAGAGTGCCCGCGTTATCGCGTGGGCTTCACCGCTCAGCCCCGACATCTTTCGATGTCGTTTCGAGCGAACGGGTCGCAGACGCGCTTGTTAGGTGCGAGCACTTGATCAGCGCCCATAAACTGATACGTGCATAATGCTATCAGAGCTGAATGGTTCTTGATCCCAACCTCCCCAACGGTTCTTAAGTCGCAACCCCGCGAGTCTTGCCATCAAGTCGAGTTCACTGGGCCACGCATAGCGTTGAACCACTGGGTTGAGGTGGATTCCGGCGGGTGACAATGACACATGACCCTCTTCAATCATTTGCCTTCCCGCATCATGCCGAAGCACATCAAGCCGAACCTTATCGACTTCAATTGCCTCCGCTTCTACATATTGGTCATTGCGCAGTTGGTAAAGAAAGGATGGTACCAGTGCTTCAATGACGAAAGAACCATTCTCGGTGAGATGGTGGGCGACATTCATGAAGCACCTGACTTGATCTTCCTGAGTGAGAAGGTTAAACAGGGTATTCCACACCACATAGATCAAGCGGTAGGTGCCGGACACAGGTACATCAGCAAAATCGCCAATGACCACAGAGAGTTTGTCACCACCCGGCTTGGCTCGCAACTGGTCAACCATAGCGGGTGAAATGTCAATCCCATCCACGCGAATACCGCGAGCAGCGAGTGGCAAAGCAACGCGACCGGTGCCGATACCAAGTTCCAAAGCAGGGCCGAGTTCAGCCAGCTGTGCCAGAAACTCGACAGCTGCGATCTCGTCGCCACGCTGGAGATCGCGATACATCGTGGCAACATCCTCTCCAAAACTCATAGTAGGTTCATAATCTTTCATTACCGAACCAATCCTTTTCAGCACCTAACTCGTTCTTCGGCGAATCCAGTGTACCGAATCCATCTGTGCCCCTCTACTTTGCCAACGTCGCTCGATCACCGCTGCAGGATCCGATCGATCTCGCGGCGGACCGCTTCCACATCCGAAAGCCCCAGATACACGATCGCGTATCGAATGTACGCCACCTGATCCAAATCCTTCAGCCCGGCGATGACGAGATCGCCAATCATCTTGGTCGGCACCTCGGCTTTGCCGGTGGCTTGAATTCGCGCTTCGATGTTATCCACCAATCGTTCCAGCGATTCGCTTGGGATCGGACGTTTGGCGCACGCCAGCCGGATGCCGTCGAGCAGCTTGTGACGGTCGAACGGCTCGCGTCGCCCATCGCTCTTGACGACCAGCGGCGTGGTCAGCACCACTCGCTCGACCGTCGAAAAGCGTCGCCCGCACTTTAAGCACTCGCGGCGACGGCGGATGCCGCCGGCCTGCACTTCGTGCATCGTATCAATGACTTTGCTTTCGGCTTCGCCACAGTGTGGACATTTCATCCCGATAGCTCCGTTGTGCCTATATGTACGATGAATAGATAAAATACCCCCTATATCTGGGGGTAAGTGCGTCGAGATTATAGCACATCTGCTCTAGGCTTTCAATGGGAGCAAAGGGGTCTGACCTTAAAAGTTGGCATGTTTTAAGGCAGGCTCAAAGGGAGCGCAAATCAAAGGGGTTTTGCTTCCTGGCAAGCCGCACCGTCCAGTTGTGGCGCGTCTGCCAGGTCGGAAAATATGCCATGATCCTGGCAGTTTGCCTCCACATGCGCGTCAGATCGAGTTCAATGACAGAGGGTTAGCCTATGCAGGTCAAACTGCTCAATGCGCTCGAGATACATTTGCGTGATGCTGCGGGCGGTCAGTTCGCCTGCTGGCTCACAAGCGCGTTGCGGCGCTGTTCAAATTCGGAGACAATGCGTCGAATTTGCGCTGCCGAAATATCCGCCTGATCGAGTTTCGAGTAGAGTGTCACCAACACAGCGTGGGAAGGAGACTTGACCTGGTAGATGAGCCGGTAGCCAGAGCTTTTCCCTTTGGGGATGTCGCTATTCCGCACGCGAACCTTGAGGACTGTATACGGTGTGCCAGATATTTGGTCGCCGACAAAATCGCCCGCGCCCAATTGCTGAATGACCGGCTCAAGGTCGGAGCGGATGTGGCGGTATTTTTGGGACAGGGCGCGCAGATTCCGTTTGAATTCAGGGGTGAACTCGACTTGCACCTGGCGCGGATCATTCGGCATCCACGCCCTCCCACAATTCAGATAGCGGGCGTGTCTGGCCGGTCATCGCCTCTTGCCAGCCTTGCCGAAAGCTAGCCTGGGCAGGCTTGAGCGTTACACTTTCGCGGAACAGACGGATCAGTTGTAACAAATTCGGCCAATACTCTGCGGGCGTCTCGCGGATTTCGCGGACGAGTTGTTTTTCGTAAGCTGAAATCTGGCTGGACATTGCTACTCCTCTCCAGGGTACGTCATTACGTCCCAGTCTCAATACTCTTGATTTCTTCTTCCGTCAGCCCATGTAATTATACATCAACCGGTCAACGCCCGAAACAGTGGGGCGCGCTGTTCCTTTGTCTATCGCTTCGATCTACCTTGATACAGGTCGCAGTCCGCTGAGGCTTGCGCTGCGTCAAGCCGCTTGCGCACACTTGCGCGCCAACATCCACTCGACGCACGTCATCATCCGCTTGTGACATGGTACGTGTCCTGTTTTTGCAGGGCTTGAGGTGGCTGGCTTGCTGGTGTTCAGCATATGCCATGTCGTGTCAACAGTCAATGGTCGAAAAAGCGAGAAGCGTCACTTGCTGTGACGCTCCTTGCTTTCTGAGCCAACACCTATACCCGGTCTATTTCACTTGGCGACAGTCACGGCTTGCGCGCACACCTGTCGCATGATCTAGAACCATGCTGCGCCGCCGGGCGCAGAGATCGCAGAGGTTTGTTGAAATCTCGGCGACCTCTGCGCCCTCGGCGGTGGAGAGACGTAGCGCCTCAAAGGATGACGGGTGTTACGAGCGTTTCCGCAAGAACGGCGGAATGTCCAGGTCGTCTTCGTTGAACACACGCGTCGGCAATTCAGGCTGGATGGCCTGCCGCGGCTGCGGCGGTTCGGCGGCTCTGCTCGGCGCGACCGCCACCGGAGACACAGGAATCGGCGACGCGGCTGCGGAAGCCACTGGCACGTGCGCGCCGACCGTCTCGAGCACCTTGGTGCGTCGCTCGGTGCGAGCCACCGGCTGCGGCTGCGCCACGGTCTTGATCGGCAGCGGCGTCGGCTGATCAAAGCCAGTGGCGATGACGGTGATGCGAATCTCGTCCTTCATGCTCTCGTCAATCACCGCGCCAAAGATCAGGTTGACGTCCGGATGCGCCGTGGCCTTGATGATCTCGGCGGCCTGGTTCACTTCGTACAGCGTCATCGAAGGCCCGCCTGTGACGTTGAACAAGATGCCGCGCGCGCCGGAAATCGTCACGTCCAGCAGCTTGCTGGTGATCGCCTGCTGGGCTGCATCCACCGCGCGGTTGTCGCCCATGCCCGTGCCGACGGCCATGAGCGCCGCGCCGCCTTCGGACATGATCGTCTTGACGTCGGCAAAGTCCAGATTGATGAGGCCGGGCACGGTGATCAGCTCGCTGATGCCCTGGATGCCCTGGCGCAGCACGTCGTCGGCCACGCGAAAGGCCTGCTGCAGGTTGGCGCGCTTGTCCACGATCTCGAGCAAGCGGTCGTTGGGGATCACGATCAGCGTGTCCACCTGATCCTTGAGCTTGCTGATGCCGGTTTCGGCGGACTTGGACCGTTTGCCGCCCTCAAAGGTAAAGGGGCGCGTCACCACGCCGATCGTCAGCGCGCCGACTTCTTTGGCCACCCGCGCGACGACCGGGCTGGCGCCCGTGCCGGTGCCGCCGCCCATGCCCGCGGTGACGAACACCATATCCGAGCCTTTGAGCACCTCGTACAGCTCATCGCTGGATTCTTCGGCGGCCTTTTCGCCGATCTCCGGGTTGCCGCCCGCGCCCAACCCACGCGTCAGCTTGTCGCCGATGCGGACGCGCTTGGGCGCCTGAGCCAATATCAACGCCTGAGCATCCGTGTTGACGGCGATAAAGTCAACGCCGCGCATGCCTTCGCTGATCATCCGGTTGACGGCGTTGACGCCTCCGCCGCCGACTCCGACGACTTTGATTTGTGCAAATTCTTCATTCTGTACTTGGGGTTGCATGTTTACCTCCTCGCTTGTTGTATGTCGTTGATCACATATCCTGGATCGTTTATGGCGTATCACAAAATGGAACACCCGGCATCCATGACGTTTGACGCTCGACGTTTCACGTTAGGGTGGCTTGGTGTTGAGAGCAGTTTGAATTCTCATAGCCCTACCCCCTGTCTGGTAAAAGCGTCTTGAACCAATCCAGAAAGCGGCGGCTGATGCCAGGCCCGGGCCGCGTAGCCAGGTTGATCCCGGCCTGTCGCTGCCCCCAGCGCAGCAGCCCGACGCTGGTGGCGAACGCGGGCGTCATGATCGAGTCCGTGAGTCCCTGGATATCGCCTGGCCCGCCGATGCGCACCGGCAGTTTCAGCACTTGTTTGCCCAGCTCGCGAATGCCGCGCAGTTGCGCCGTCCCGCCGCACAAGACGACGCCAGCAGGCAGCAGGCCATCGTAGCCGCTGCGTTTGATCTCTTGCAACACCAGACTAAAGATTTCCTCGACGCGCGCCTCGATCACCTGCGCCAGCTCCCGGCGCAAGATGCGGGTCGGCATGTTGTCGCCGAACGCCATCGCCTGGATCATTTCACTGGGGTCAACCATGTCGGGATACGCATGGCCGTGCTGAATCTTGGCTTCCTCGGCAGCGGCGTTGGGCATCTTGAGCACCACGGCGATGTCGTTGGTCAGGTGATTGCCACCCACACCGAGGATCGTCGTGTGCCAGATGCTGCCCTCGATAAAGACCGCCACATCGGTCGTGCCGCCGCCAATGTCCACGAGCACCACGCCCATCTCGCGCTCGGTGTCGGAAAGCACCGCCTCGCCGGAAGCGAGCGGATCGAGCACAAGTTCATCTATGCCGATGCCCACGTCCTCGATGCACTTGATCAGGTTATGGATGGACGAGACCGCGCCTGTGATGATGTGCGCTTCGACCTCCAGGCGGAAGCCGATCATGCCGATCGGATCACGGATGCCTTCCTGTCCATCCACCTGAAATCCGCGCGGGATGATGTGGATGACCTCGCGGTCGTGCGGGATCGCGATAGCGCGCGCAGCATCCAATGCGCGGTCCACGTCTTCGGACGTGATGCCCCGGTCGCCGCGCTGCACGGCCACCACCCCCCGGCTGTTGATCGAAGCCACGTGCGCCCCGGCCAGGCTCACATGCGCGCGCTCGATGTCATAACCGCTGATGCGCTCGGCCTTTTCCACCGACGCGCGGATGGCCTGGGTCGCTTCCGATACATTCACGATGACGCCCTTGCGGATGCCGCGCGAGGGCACGGTCCCCACGCCGATGATGCGCAGATTGTCGTCTGCGCTCACCTCGCCGACGAGTGTGCATACTTTGGTTGTGCCTACATCAATCCCAACTAGAATCTGATCCACGTTTTGCCTCGGTACATGCTGTGCAGGGTGTGCACTGTGCTGACGCGCTAAACCTCTTTTTCCCCGATCAGCCTCCGCCTGATCCTGGCCAGGTTGTTGAACAGCCGCGCGCCAAAGGCTACAATCGCTGCCAGGTACAGCTCGACGCCCAGCCGGTCGCCGACAAAGGTCAAAAAGCCCGCGAGCAGCGCGTTGGTGAGCAGGCCGGTCACGAAAACGCGGTTGTTGTATGCGCCTTCCATGTCCGCGCGGGCCGCTCCCAGGACGCTATCCAGCGCGGCCAGGATGGCTATCGCGGTGTAGCGGCTATACTGCGCCGGCACTTCGACCGAAAGCAAGCTGCCGACAACCAACCCTACCAACAGACCCAGAATCGGAAGCCACATGGTCAATTCTCAATTTCCCAATTGACAATTGTCAATTGATCATTGATCATGTCATTTGCCATAGTACGGCGCTTGTGGATAACGCACGTCTATGAACTTGGGACGCACGTTGCGCGAGGCCAGGTTAGCGGCCAGCGCCTTCCAGATGCTCACGCGCGAGGCCATGTCCGACCCGACGCCCACATACACCGGCCAGTTGCCTTGCGGTTCGGAAAACTCGATACCGCGCTCGATCGTGTAGCGAAATGTCTTGACCTCCGGCAGAATCCGGATCAATTCCTTCATCGTGCTGAGCAACTCGGGCGTGACGTGACGGCCCGGCAAAAGTGTGGACACCCCGGGCGCGACTTGGACCACCGGGATGGCCGGCGTCTGCCCACGCGGCGGGAACGCAACGCCTTCCGCATCCACCCAGATGCGCGTCTGGTTCTGCTTCCATTCGAACAACGGCTCGCGTTCGATCACCTGGATCGTGCAATCGGCAGGCAGCCCGCACCACACCCAGGCGCCTCGCAGCTCTGGCAGGGCCTCGATGAGCGACCGGGCTGTGCGCTCCGGTTGAAGCCACAAGATATGCAGACCCTCGAGATCGCTGGCTGCGATAATCTCGTACGCGGGAACGTGTTGGTTGCCCAAGACAGACGGGTTGTAAATGTAAAACGCTTCGTTCAGCGTCAGATCGAGCGCGGCCAGTCCGACGAGGACCAGGATGATGAAGCTGATCCCGCGCGCGCTCAGCGCCGCGTCGAGTACGGCAGGCACCAGTTGCAGCCGACCGGTTGACGTCATCGCTGCGAGCCGGGTTCTGCGTCGCTTGGCGGCTGGCCTGAACTTCAAGAGTCAATGCCTCATGAAATACAAGATGTGAAACGTCAAACGTGAAACGTGATCACATTTTACGCTTCACTGCTTCCTGATTCTCTGGAAACGCGCGATCGCTTCTTGTCAGCATGGCGTTCCAATGCCAGCTCGATGAGCCGGTCAATCAACTCGGAATACGCAAGCCCGCTGGCTTCCCACATCCGCGGGTACATGCTCACCGCCGTAAAGCCCGGGATCGTGTTGATCTCGCTGAGATACAGATCGCCGGTTCCGCTAGCCAGCAAAAAGTCCACACGCGCCATGCCCGCGCAGTCAATCGCCTTGAAGGCGCGGATGGCAAGCTCGCGCACGCGCATGGTTAGTTCATCTGGGAGGGGCGCAGGCACGATCAGTTGGGTGCGCGCGTCGAAATACTTGGCCTCATAGTCGTAAAACTCTCGGCCGGGTTTGACCTCGCCGGGCACCGAGGCGATCGGATCATCGTTGCCGAGCACGCTGCACTCGATCTCGCGCGCTTGCGGCACGGCCCACTCGATCAACAACTTGCGATCGTACGACGCCGCCTCGGCCAACGCTGCGTCCAGTTCGAGAGCGTCGTGCACTTTGGTGATGCCCACGCTCGAGCCGAGGTTAGCGGGCTTGACAAAGCACGGAAAGCCGATCTCGGCTTCGATCCGCGCCATCACGGTCGCGGGATCGCGTTCCCACTCGCGGCGCAGAAACACCCGGTAGGGCACGACGGGCAGCCCATGCGCGCAGAACACGTCCTTCATCACCGCCTTGTCCATGCCCACAGCACTGGCTGTGACGCCCGCGCCCACGTAAGGGATGTCGGTCAATTCGAGCAGGCCTTGCACGGTGCCATCTTCGCCCATTGGGCCATGCAGCACCGGAAAGATCACGTCCACGGGGGGAGCGCTCGACCGGCGCGCGTCGAGCGACAGCGTGCGGCTCACCTCGCCGGAGGCGCGGTGGGGTAGGGGGCCTCCCAAGAGTTTGGGCATCGTCATCTGCCCGCCGGTCAACACTTGAAGCGGATCGCCGCCCAGCAGCCAGTGTCCCTCTGCCGTGATGCCAATTGGCACGATTTCGTACTTGTCCTTATTCATCGTGCGCATCACCGATTGTGCTGAAAGCAGACTGATCTCGTGCTCGCCCGACTGGCCGCCAAAGATCACGCCTACACGTACCTTGCGCACTGGCCGGACGCTGCGCGGTTTTTTGCTGCGCGTACTGCGCCGTGCGCCATGCGCCTTGACCTTTGTTCTTTGCTTTACCATTCGCCTGTCAATTCGATCTCGAGTTCTAGTTCGACGCCAAATCTGGCTTTGACCTTGTCCCGCGCCAGACCAATGAGCGCGTAGACTTCTTGCGCGCTTGCTCCGCCCGTGTTCACAAAGAAATTGGCATGCAATCGAGAGATTTCCGTGTTGCCGACTCGCGTCCCCTTCAGCCCCGCCGCCTCGATGAGGCGCCCGGCGTAGTCGCCCGGCGGATTCTTGAACATTGACCCCATGCTTGCGCCCGGCGGCTGAGTGCGCTTGCGTTTTTCTATCAACTCGGCGGCCCGGGTTTCCAATTCCTCGCGAGTGCTTGGTTTTAGCTCAAAGGTTGCGGCCAAGACAATCGGCCTTTGAAATTGAGTGTTGGGTATCGGGTATTTGAGAATTGAGCGCCGATACCCAAATTGCAATTCTGGGTTCGACCAATCTCGAACGTTTCCGTCCGAATCGAGGATGGTGGCGGAAATCAGATTTTGAGCCACATCGCCGCCGTGCGCGCCCGCGTTGCCAATGACCGCTCCGCCTACCGTCCCCGGCACGCCGATGGCCCATTCTAATCCTGCCAGCCCTCGCTCGATACATTCCCTCGCCAGCGTCGGTAAAATCACGCCGCTTTCCGCCTCGACCCTTGGAGATTTGACATTTGACGTTTGACGCTCACCATTTGCTATTTGGTATTTGATACTTGGTATTTGAAAACTGATCCGCCGTGCCTTGTTCGAGATAACCAGCCCGCGAATGCCTTTGTCCGAAACCAGAATGTTGCTTCCCCCGCCCACAACGAGATACGGCACTCGATGTTGACGAGCCAGCAGGACAATGTCCTTCAGGCTCTCGGCGGAGGTCGCCTCGATGAACAGGTCGGCCGGGCCGCCGATGCGGCACGTCGTATGACGGCTCATCGGCTCGCCGCGCACGACTTGCCTGCCCAAGGCCTCTTCGAGAGCGTCCTCGGGATGGCGCCCGGTGGACGTCAGGCTATACATTCCACTCGCGCGATGACCCGCCGGATCACTGTTGCCGAAAGATTGGCGTGCGGCTCGGCGGCCTGCTCCAGGGTCTCGGCCATTTGCGCGTCGCGTGTGGCCGCGACCGGCTGCGTCTCCGACAGGAACCCCTGAAGGAACGCCAGGGACTCGCAAGCCTCTTGGAGCTTGCCCCGGGCGTCCTGCGCCATGCTTCTTGTGTCTTGCTTCATCTCACTCTGTCTTTCCGTTGTTTGTTTTGCGCTGCAGTTCTTCTAGCAGCTTTTCACCCACGCGATTGCCATCGCCTGCGCTCAGGGTGATGACCACGTCGCCGGGTTTGACGTTAGCCAACAGGAAGGACGCAGCGTCGTCCAGGCTCTCGATGAGCCGCACGTCACGATGCCGGCCGTTCATCCGTGCGACCAAGTCTGCGCTCGAAATTCCGAGTGGGTCACGTTCACGCGAAGCATAGATCGCGGTGACGATGACGCGATCCGCATCTCCGAACGCCCCGGCAAAGTCGTCCAGCAGAGCCTTGACGCGGCTGTAGGTGTGCGGCTGGAACACCGCCCAGATTCTGTGCCCGGCAAAGCGTGCGCGCGCCGCCGCCAGGGTGGCCTTGATCTCGCTGGGATGATGCCCATAGTCGTCCACGATGGTCACGCCGCCGGCTTCGCCCTTGATCTCGAACCGGCGCAATATGCCGCGAAATTCGGTCAGGCTATCGCGGGCCTGGGCGAACGATACGCCGAGCCGATCGGACACGGCTAGCGCCGCCAGCGAGTTGACGACGTTGTGCAGACCCGGCACGCGCAGGCGCACCAGCCCAACGGTCTGATCCTCACGCAGCAGCACATAGTCGCTGCCGCCTGCATTGTTCGACTGAGTGTCCACGGCTCGCCAGAGTGCCTCGTCGCCCAGCCCGTACGTCACGACGGTTTTGCCTTTTCGCGTTTGCCTTTCCCCCAGCTCGCGCGCGGCCGGATCGTCGTAGCATGCCACCATGGCCCCGTCTTCTGGCAACAGGTCTGCAAATTCGTCGAACGCCTCCAACATTGCCTGGAAAGTCGGATAGCAATCCGGGTGATCGTGTTCGACGTTGGTGACGATCGCTACCCAGGGCCGCAGGCCAAGAAAGGTCCGGTCGTATTCGTCGGCTTCGATGACAAATGGCCCGGTGCCAGCGCGCGCGTTCGTCCCCAGCGAGCCGATCACCCCGCCGACGATGAACGTGGGATCCAGTCCCGCCTCCAACAAAATCTGCGCGATCATGCCCGTCGTCGTCGTCTTGCCGTGTGTTCCGGCCACCGCCACGGCTCGGCGGCCTTGCATCATTCGCCCCAACAGCTCCCCACGCTTGATGACCGGGATGGCCCGCATCTGGGCCGCGGCGATCTCTGGATTGTCTTGCGGAATCGCCGACGAAACGACCACAAGATTGACATCCTGGACGTTTTCGGCGCGGTGACCGATCGCGATCCGCGCACCGCGCGCGGCCAGGAGCTTGGTCAGCGCCGAAGCCTGCTGATCTGAGCCGCTCACGGTGTAGCCTTCGTCGAGCAAGACTTGTGCAATGGCCGAAAGCCCCGATCCGCCGATGCCGATCAGGTGAATGTGCGCTCCACGAAAGAGATGGGCAATCGGACTCATTTGAGCACCAACAAGACGAGCATGAACACGATCAGGAAAGGCAGGTACGGCTCTAACAGATCGGGCGGCAGCACCGCGATCAACCTTTGTGCCAACGGTGTATACTCGCCCTGGATCAAACCCAACGCGCGCAAGGGCGCCTGGTAGAGATGGATGTAATGCCATGCCGTGCCGACGATCAGATAACCGTTGATCAAGCCGATCATGAGTCCCAACAGCACACCTTGCGCGCCTCGCGGGTCATTGCCCGGATATTTGATGACATAGCCCTGATATGCGATGAACACGACACCGATCAACACGAAAAGATAAAAGACCAACCACACCCCGGGCCGGTCAAACCATGAATTGATCGGCGTATTCAGCACGCTGGCCGCCGTGCCCAACAGCTTGGGCATATAATTCGAGAGGCGCGCCAGCCCAAACAAGGTGACGACCATCACCAGCGTCACGCCCAGCTCTTTTAAAAAGCCGCGCACCACGCCGATGATGCCAAACACCAGCGCCAGGCCGATGAACAGGGTCTCGACAGGGGTCACGCTGTCTTTACTCCATCGCTGGCTATTTGCCTTCCCGCGCGGTGATCACGCCGAGCATGATCACCACCAGGATCGTGATCAGAATGGGAAGGGCTAGTTGAATCCGCAACAACTCGCGCACGTTCACGCTGGGCACGACCAGAACCGCCTGCTGCGTCGTAAAGTGCCGCGGGAACAGATGATAGGCGACCAGATAGCCGTTGACAAGGCCGACCATGACTGACAGAACCCAGCGGGTCAAACGTTGTGATTTGGCTTTGGTCCCCCGGCGTTTTCCAATGAGATAGCCGATCGCGATAAAGAGAATGAAAACGATCGAGCCGAGCAGGGCCATCTGACCGTTTTGGACAAGCTCGGGTTGTTTTCCGATCATGTCGAACAGCTCGGCGGGCGAGGACGGACGCTGGCGCACAATCGCCAGGATCATCCGGTAGATCAGGTTGACCCAGGGCCGGATCAGCCTGGCGACCGGGTCGGCAAGAAACATGCCCGACACAGTGGCAGCCAGCATGTACAGCCCGGCGGTCAGTCCGCGCCGCAGGACAAAGTAGGCAAAGGCGACGGCGATCAAGGCGACAAACCACCATTCGGTGATTTGGACATAGGTCGTATCTCTCATCGTGCGTCATACCCTGGCCATCTCGCGCAATTGCGCCGCCAGCTCGGATGCGGCCTGTGGCCGCGCCAGGCTCCGCGCGCGTTGTTGCATCCGGGTCAGCCGTGCTTCATCATTCAACAGATTTTCCAGCGTCGGTAGCATGTCTTGATCCAGCCTGTCTTGGTCCAACCGTATGGCTGCGCCTTGCTCCACGAGATAATCGGCATTAACCTTTTGATACCGCCACGCGAACGGATAGGGCACCAGGATCGCCGGCAGCCCCATCAGTGGGTACTCGCCCAGCGTCGAAGCGCCGGAGCGCGAGACAACCAGATCAGCGGCGGCCAGCGCCAACCCCATTTCTGCGCTGTGCAGATAGGCGAACAACCGGTAGCGCGATTTCTGTTCGTCGCTCAGTTGCTCACGCCGTGCCTGCGCGGCGCCTGCGTCCAGCATCCCGCTGATGTGGATCACCTGCCAGCGTTCCAACATCTTGTCCAGGATCTTGCTCCACGCGCGATTCAGGCTTTGCGCGCCTTTGCTTCCACCGGCTAATAGAATTGTCCTGTGTGAAGCCTCCAACCTAAAGTGCGCCAGCGCCTCGCGCTTTGCCTGGCGCATCTCGGCCAACTCGCGGCGCACGGGATACCCGGTCACCACGACCTTGCGCGAAGGCAGAAACTTGCGGCTGGTTTCTGCGGTCACGGCGATGCGCGTCGCAAGCTTGCTCAAGAATTTGATCGCCCAGCCGGGTTCAATATCAGGCAGGTATACCAGGATCGGTACACGCCGCAGCCAGCAGGCGAGTGCCACGGGCACGCTCACAAATCCGCCGGTGACGAACAGCACATCAGGTTTCCACTTGTTCACGAGCGAAAGCGACCGGGCCAACCCGCGCACCAATCGCATCAAGTTGCGGGCGACGGTCACCGGCCCCATGCCATGCAATCCGCCCGCCGGGATCGCCTCGAACGGCATGCCAGCGCGCTGGACCAGCTCTTGCTCCACGCCGCCTGCGCTTCCGATCCAGAGCAGCGCGTGCCGTGCTTCGGCGGTCAGCGCATCAACGACTGCCAGTGCGGGATAGACGTGTCCCCCGGTCCCGCCGCCCGAAATCAACAACCGCACTGCCTTGCCTCGTCGTCTTGGATTTGCGCGTCCCGCGCGAAACGCTCAAGAGAACGCCCACGGCGGCCATCGAGGCGACCAGCGATGACCGCCCGTAACTGATAAAGGGCAGGGGGATGCCGGTAAAGGGCATCAGCCCGGTGACGGCCGCGATATTGAATATGGCTTCCAAAATGAGCCAGCTCGTCGCGCCGGTCGCCAGCAGCGCGCCGAACACGTCGCTGGCCTGCGCAGCGATCTTGAAGCCGCGATAAGCCAACACAGCGAACAAGCCGACGACGATCAAACAGCCCACCAGCCCCATCTCTTCGCCGATGACGGCAAAGATGGTATCGCTGTGCGGCAGTGGCAGGTAGCCGAGCTTTTGCTGACTGGTGCCCAGCCCATGCCCGAACAAGCCGCCGGAGCCGATCGCGATGAGAGCCTGCTTGACCTGCCAGCCCGCCTGGGTTGGATCGCCAACCATCCCGGCAAATGACGCGACACGCTCTCGACCATGGGTCGAATTCATCACCAGCATCCCGAAGGTAAAGGCCGCAATGATGCTTCCGATTATGATCTGCTTGAGTTCCGCGCCGGCCAGAAAGAACATGATGCCGGCCGTGGCGACGATGAGGATCGCCGTAGAGAAATTCGGCTGCAGGACAATCAGCCCGGCGATCACGCCGATAAGCACGCCAAACGGCACGAGGCCGTAACTGATGTCACGGATCTTGTCGCCCTTCGAGGCCAGCCAGTCCGCGATATAGACCACGACCGCCAGTTTGGCGAGTTCGCTGGGCTGGATCGATCCGTTGAACAGGTGACGCGCTGCGCCGAACCGTCCCTGGGCGATGATCAATACCAGGATCAACGCGGCCAACACTAGACCCATCAGCGGGATCGAGATGCGGTGCAGGTGAGAATAGTCCAGCCATGCCAGGCAGCCTAGCACAACCAGGCCGAGCACCATCCCGATCAACTGGCGGACCAGGTAGGTCGCAGGGGATCCCTCGTTCTGATAGGCCAGGTCGAATGTGGCACTATAGACCATCATCAGGCCGATCAGCAGTAACGCTCCCACCGTGACTGCCAGGATATAATCCAGCCGCGGCCAAGCCCGACTCAGGGCTACTCGTTCAATGCGCCGAATGCCTTCGGCCGTGAATGCCCCGACCTCATAACGGCGTTCCGTTTTGCGTCCCATGGCTCACTCCAATACGCTGACGTACTCGGCGAACCTGGTCCCACGTTCGGCAAAGTCCTTGAAGGCATCAAAGCTTGTCCCGCCCGGCGAAAGCAACACGACATGACCCGGTTCGGCGACTTGCGCCGCGATCTTGACGGCATTTTCCAGTGTGCCTGCCTCATGGATTTGGCATTTGACGTTTGAGACTTGAGATTTGAGATTTGAGATTTGAGATTTGACCAACCCGGCCATCTCCCCGAACAAAACCAAATGCGACACCCGTTCCACGATCAGCCGCGCGGCCTCATCCCATGGCAAGTGCTTGTCGCGTCCACCGCACAAGAGCACAATAGGCTCCTCGAACGACTTGAGCGCGGCGATCAGCCGTTCGGGTGCAGTCGCGATGCTATCGTCATAGTAGCGCACACCGCGCAGCTCTCGTACCAGTTGCAGACGATGGGGCATACCCGTAAAGCTGGTGGCGACCCGGCGCATCGCTTCGACGTCTGCGCCTGTTGCGCCGGCCAGCACACACGCCGCCAGAACGTTCCATAGATTGTGCGGCCCACGCAGTTTTAGATCACATGCGGCGCACACCACTTGCTCAGTGTCTTGCCGCAGAACGATATTGCCCTCGCGCACGAACGCGCCGCGCCCGATTTCGGTGTACTGACTGAAAAAGCGCACATAGCCACGCGCATCGCCCGCCAGGTTGCGCGCGTTCTCGTCATCATAGCCCAGCACCGCAATATCATCCAGGTTCTGAAAGTCCAGGATGCGCTTTTTGGCCGCGATGTAAGCTTCCATCGTCGGATGGCGATCCAGATGATTAGGCGTGATGTTGAGCACCGCCGCGATATGCGGGCTGGTCGTCATCAACTCCAATTGAAAACTCGATAACTCCATCACGACCTTGTCGCCGGGGCCGATGCGATCCAGCTCGGCGATCAGCGGATTGCCAATATTGCCCCCCACCCACGTCGCAAAGCCTGCGGCCTTGAGCATTTCGCCGACGAGCGCGGTCGTGGTCGTCTTGCCCGCCGAGCCGGTGATGCCGATGACGGGCATAGGACACCGCTCGATGAAAATCTGCGCGTCGTTCGCCAGCTCGATATTGCGCTTTTGCGCTTCGACCACGATCGGCAGGTCGGTCGGTACTCCGCCGCTCAAGCAAAGTAGGTCGCAGCCCTCCAGCAGCTCAAGTGGATGCCCACCCAGCACATACCGGATCGGTAGACCTTCTAGGCTCTGAATGGCATCGGCCAATGGCCCGGCAGTTTTGATGTCGCTGACAGTCACCTGTGCTCCCTGCTGGACGAGAAATCGTGACAGCGCTATGCCCTGTCGAGCAAGACCGAGAACCACAACACGTTTGCTGTTCAAATCGCGAGCTGACGTCATGGCCCGATTACTCGCTAGCCCGCGGCTTGCAAAACCTGATTGCGTTTCACACTTTGCGCTTCGTCTTTCGTCTGATCTCTCCAATACCGATCCATAGATAGTTTGGCATCACGGTCTTGAGGGCTTGGACTTGAATCCCGCCGACTTGATCGGCACCGTTCTTGGCCGCCGTATTCACAAAGCACAAAGTTGGCGGCAGACCATATTTTTTCTCAAAATGCGCGGCCGCCCTGGCGATCTTGTCCTCCAATGGACGGCCCGCCGTATCGTCGTACCAGAGCAAGCCCCAGTCCATATCTATGCGTTCCTTTCGCTATCCTGGTCGGAAATGATTTGGGTGTGTTTCATTTCAGTTGAAACCTGGCTCGTTGCGCGCTCGCCCGCCGATGAATCGGCGGGCTACACAGCCGCGCTGGCTGAATCCAGCTTGTAGCCCGATT
>DAOTXX010000113.1:0-37949 GCA_034434835.1 Thermoflexales bacterium
CCACAGTTGGCGCAATAGCTTTGTTTGCGATCCACTTGCCAGTGGCGGCACTCATGGCAAAAGCGCAAGCGACACGTTTTGCAGGTAAAGCGTTTCGCTTGCGCGCTCACCAGGCTGACCGTTCCGCAGCGGGGGCAGGTAGCGTTCATGAAATGGCTCCTTGTCTGACGGGAATGATACACCCGCACTGTGCTTGCGTCAAAATCAATGCACTCGGAGACCTCAGATGTCCGATCAAGCCTTACCCCAAGGCGTCTTGCCTGACACGATCACACTGGTCTATGGGCATCCCGACCCTGACACTTTGCCGGTGGATGATCTGCGCGCAGCAGCGGGTACTGTGTTGCAGAGCGCGCAGGCCCGCCTCGCCCTGGCGTATGGCCCGGAGCAAGGCAACTCAACCTTGATCGAATACCTTTTGAACAAGCTGAACCGTGAGGAAGGGCTGGGGCTGACGCGCGACAACCTGATGATCGTGGCCGGCTCGACATCGGCCATAGACATGATCACCGGTCTGTACGCCGGAGGCGGGGGCGTCGTGCTGGTCGAATCGCCCACCTACCACGACGCTCTGCGTATTTTCCGCGATCGTGGCGTTGACCTGCGCGGCGTGCCGATTGATGAGGATGGCCTCATCGTTGAAGCGTTAAAAACTCAACTAACTGCGCTCCACCGTGAAGGCAAGTCACCCAGGCTGCTCTACACCATTCCCAATTTTCAGAATCCGACCGGGGTGACGACCTCTGCGGCAAGACACGAGGCCATTTTGAAGCTGGCGCGTGAGCATGACTTGCTGATCGTCGAAGACGACGTTTACCGCGATCTGGCCTTTGAAGGCGAGGCGCCGCCGAGCTTTTACGCGCTGGCGGATGGACGAGGCGTGCTGCGGATCGGCAGCTTTTCCAAAATTCTCGCGCCGGGCTTGCGCGTGGGCTGGCTCATCACAGCGCCGGAACATATCCTACAGTGCGTGAACTGCGGCGTGATGCAGATGGGCGGCGGAGCAAGCCAATTCGCCGCTGCCATCGTGACCGAGTATTGCAGGGCTGGTTGCCTGGAACCACACATCACCAGGCTGCGCGAGGTGTACCGTCATCGGCGCGAAACGATGCTGCAAGCATTGGAGCGTCACATGCCCGCGGGCGTCACCTGGACGCGCCCGCGCGGCGGCTTTTTCGTCTGGCTGACCTTGCCCGAAGGCGTGAATGTCGGCCTGTTGCGAGAGGCCGCCAGCGCGCAAGGTGTGTTCTTTGTGCCAGGGCCGGGCTTTTTTGCCAATGGCGGCGGCGAAAGAAACCTGCGTCTTGCCTTTAGCTTTGCCTCGCCCACAGAAATCGAACAAGGTGTTATAATCCTGGCTAACTCGTTGCGCGCCATCGCGCACAGATCGTCGTATGGGGATTAGATGAGAATCATATGGGCGAATATTGGGATGACATGCCCGAAGCGCATTTCGACATTGACATCAAGAGGAGAACTCATGTCTTTGCCCTTGATGAGGACCTGGCCGAAAGGGTAACCGCGATTGCCAAAGCGAAGCGGATACCGTCAAAAACTCTTATCAATGAGTGGGTGCGGGAGAAGGTTTTGGAGCAAACCAAGTCCACACGGTAAACGGCGCGAGATGAGCAAGTTTGTTTTGCCGATGGTCGAGGCTGATGAACCTGTCCCAATCAGTGAGTGAACTTGAGGCCTACTGTGACAGATGATCAACTGACCGCCGTTCCATTAACTGAACTTCAACCCACCTCGCCCAGGCCGATGCGCCGACCGGAATGGATCAAAGTCCGCGCGCCGACGGGCGAGACATACGAATGGCTCAAGGGGCTGATGCGCAGCAAGGAGCTGCACACTGTCTGCGAAGAGGCGCACTGCCCCAACATCGGCGATTGCTGGGGACGCGGCACGGCGACCTTCCTCATCATGGGCGATATCTGCACGCGCTCGTGCCGCTTCTGTGATGTCAAAACAGGCCGCCCCAAGCCTCTGGATTGGGAAGAGCCGATGCGCGTGGCCATGGCGGTCAAGGCCATGAATCTGCGCCACGCCGTCATTACCTCCGTCAACCGAGACGAGCGCAAAGATGGCGGCGCGCCGATCTTTGCGATGGTGATCCGCCGCATCCGCGAGCTTCAACCAGGGTGTACGGTGGAGGTGCTGACGCCGGACTTTAAGGGCAACCTGGACGCGCTCAAGATGGTCATTGACGAACAGCCCGATATTTACGATCATAACGTTGAAACCGTCGCGCGGCTGTTCAAGCAGATCCAGCCCCAAGATCGCTACGAGTATGCCATAGCAGCGCTCAGCAACGCAAAAAAGCTCAACCCGAAGCAGATCACCAAGTCAGGCATCATGGTCGGGTTGGGCGAGACATTTGATGAGGTTGTCGAAACAATGCTCGACCTGCGCGCGGTCGGCGTGGATATTCTCACGGTGGGGCAATACCTTCAGCCGACCAGGCAGCACGCGCCGATCGCGCGTTACTACTCGCCTTCGGAATTTGCCGAGTTCAAGCAGATCGGCCTTTCGATGGGCTTTCGGTGGGTCGAGTCCGCGCCGCTCGTGCGCAGCAGCTACAACGCCGAGCGCCAGGCGCGTGAACTCCAAGTAAGGGGATGAGCGCCAAAGGCCCGGCTCCCGCCAGGAGCCGGGTCTCATTTTTTCTTGGCCTTCTTGAGCTTTCGCTTGAGGTCCGACGGCCACTTTTCTTTCGTCTTCCGCTCGGGTTTTTCCTTGACCATCTTTTGAACCGCGTTTTGTATCTCTGTCGCAGAAAACTCGTGCGTCTCGGTGGCGAGCTTGTCCAGCGCGGCTCGTTCCTCGTCGGCCAGCTTGCGACCCGTGTCGTGATCGAGTTGGGCAAGCGCCAGCAGCAAAGCGCGTTCGCCTTCGTCCAACCGTTCGAGGTTGTCCAACAGCCACTGCGCCTTGCCAGGAGAAAACACCGTGTTGTCGCGTTTCTTAGTCAACGGACGCTCCTTTCTATTTGGCAATCTCTGATTGCGATGCAATCTTAACTGCGCATCGAGTATAGCTGAAGACGGGCTGTGAGGTCAAGTGGCCCCCGGCAATCCAGATCCTGCAATCATCTCAGTTCTGCCGCCAGCGAGAATCTCGCCATCCCCAGGTTGTGAAATGCCCCAGAAGCATCACGGGTGTACATTCCAACGGTTAGCAAGCGAGGCGTCTTGCCCAGCGGCACGCCCAGTTCGTAATCTTCACGCACGATCTCTCCCACACTCCATTTGGTCGTCGGATACCAGCCATACACCGGGTGTTGATTGTCGGACTGGGCGATAATGTCCTCAGGGCCGTTGATCTGATCCTGATCAGAAAGATGGGTAAAGACGCTATAGTTCTGGGAGGGCGTCTGCGTTGCCTGCCAGTACAGCGTCACGCGGAGCGCGCCCTCTACCAGCTTGACCTGGCGCGCTAACAGCCTGATCCCATCGCCGATCTCGGTTGGCGTATCAGGTGGCACATCGGACAGCGCAAGTGGCGGCGTGGCTCCGATTTCCACCAGTTTCCAGCCCACCGAAGTCAGATATGCGCCGCCGATGCGTTCGCGCCACCATGACTTGGGCAGTAGGACAAACGTCGAGGGCAGTGTGCTCAGGCGTGAGCCGCTGTCCACGATTTCCTTAAAGTTGGCGCGATGATCTACCACACGAAAGCCATGCAGTTCACCTGTGACGCGGCTGCCATAGACCGCTGCAAAATAATCCCTTCCCCACAGCGCCATAAACGTCGGCTCAACGCCGTTCCGACCGGCAGGCATTTCTATCTTGAGCAAGCCGATGATCTCGCGGCCATGCGGGTCGCGCGTGAGAGACAAAACCTCCTCGCGGTTTGTCACGCCGGATAAAACAGCCAGCGCGACCAACGCTGTTGTGCCTGCAAGGCCAGCCCATCGCCGCGCCTCCCACAAACGCGCGACAAGAATCGCCAACGTCAGCGCCACCCCGACACTCACCCACAGCAGCACCTTCTCTGGAGAAACCGCCATCGGCCAGATGAACAGGTAAACCAGAAAACTCGTCACAAGCGCCAACAACGCCCATCCCATGCGCCGCGTTCTGCTCCATGCGATGGCGGCCATCAATCCTAGTCCACAGGCGAGCAGGCCCAGAAATGTCCATTCAGAACCAAGCTGAACCCATGTGTCACGCACGTTACTGAGCACTTGACCAATCGTGGACGGTGGTCTCATCAAAAAAGATACCTCGCGCGCCCAAAAGATGTGCCAGAAACCCTGCCATGTGCCAGGGTCGCCATACGTCCACGCACCCATCCACGCACGCAGCGGCATGTATAGATAAAAGACAAAAGCCAATAACCACAGCCCAGCGCATCTGGCGAGCTGCAGCCAACGCCGAGCGTCGCTCCACAGAGTAGGCAATACCAACACAGCCAGCGCCGGAGCCATGAACACCGCCAGCCGATGATGCACGACCGCCTGTCCCCAGACGAACGCCAACCCATATAACGTCCTGGCCGAGCGAGTCTCTGCATAACATACAGCCAGCCCAAGCGTTGCGGCCTCCAGTGCGATGCCGAACCCTCGCTGCTCGGCGATCACACTGTTGATCCAAAATGACTTGGTCAGCGCCAACGCCAACACCGCCGCGCCTGCGCCCCACGGATTGTCCGTCAAGTGAACGCCAAGCGCGTAAATTAACCCCAGCCCGATCAGCGCGCAAACGACACTAAACAACGCCGCGCCTGCGGCCGGGGCAATGCCGATCAGCCGCATCAGCGACACAAACGCCGCGCCCAGCATCGAATAGGTCGGCGCGCCGGTGTAGTGAACCGTTCCCCACAATGACAGCGCGATCTGGTACTCGCCCGAATCAATCACATACTCGCTGGGATGGCTGCTGATATCGTTCTGAAACGTGAGCAAATAGATAGCAGCGACCATCGCCAGCACCACTGCCCCTATTGCCCTTTGAACCTTGAGATTTGAGATTTGAACTTTAAAACTCATACCGATACAGCACGACCTGAGCAAATACCGTCGCCTCTTTGCGCCGCGCGTGCGACTCGAGCCATTTCCAAACCTGCAACTTGCTGTCCCACATCTCCATCTCAGAGGCCACCAGCCAGACCGTCTTGCGGCCCATCACTTGTCTACCCATCTGAGCATCCACTTCGGCATCGCTCATCCCATAATTCGTGAACAATCCCTCAGCCCCATCGTACGGCTTGTGGTAGTAGTAATCAAATGTGTAACGTATGTACGGGATCTGAAAGATGACCAAATCACCTGACGAGTAGCGCGTGTCCAGGTACGCGGCCACACCGCGCAAGTCTGATTTGATCGGCATGCTGGATTGGAAATACGTCCCGGCCGCGGCCACGCCGAATACAGCGATGAGAGCGATAGCCCCCAGCAGCTTGCTCAACCGCCACAAGGCCACCGCGCCTAAAGACACGACCAAGTAAAACGCCGGGCCGATCCAGATCAGGTAGCGATCCGTAAAGATGGGCCGATTGAGCGACACGAGATAGAGCGCGAGCGGCGGCAGCAGCAGCCACACCAGCAGCGCCACCTTATCACGCCACTGTGCCTCGCTGACCACCAGGCCAGCCACGAGCAACAAGCCTGCCGGCCACAAGGGCATCGTGTAGACTATGCCGCTGTCCACCGTGACATCACTCGGTCTTGCGCCAGCCCAAAGAGCATGGACACGCGCGGCCATCTCGTACGCTATGTGCGCCAGTTGACCGCTGATGCCGGTCGCAAAACCGTTCAACATGACCAGCAGCATATCCTGAAATGGGTAGAACATGTAACCCGTCTGCGCGGGCGTGAACACGAGCGGCCATTGCCAGCGGAGCAGCGGCAAATAGGGCAGCGTGAGGCAAGCAAACGATGCGAGTGCGCCGATCCCCCATCGTCTGTCGCGCGCGCCAAGACCCCACACCAGAGTCAAGATCATCTCGACCGGGATCAGGAGCGCGGCCAGAATGTGAGAGTAAAACGCAAGGCTGGTCGCCACTACAAGCGTCGCCCACCAAACGACGCGGTTGGACGCGACCGCACGCCTCAACGCATAGATGGCCAGCGTCGCCATCGCCAGGATGAGCGTGTACATTTTGACTTCCTGGCTATACCAGATGAAATAGGGGGAGATGGCAAAGAACACGGAGCACACGAGCGCTGCCACCATTCCCGCCAGCCGTCTGGCAAGCGCAAAACCCAGCGCAACGGCCATCACACCCCAGAGCAGCGATAGATACCGCAGCGCAAATTCGCTTGGGCCGGTCAGTGCGATCCAGCCGCGCAGCACAACAAAATAGAGCGGCCCGTTCCAACCGGGGCGAGTAAAAGTGCTCAGCAGCTCGGGCCAGGGGGCGGTGGCGAATCTCAGCGCGTCCACTTCATCCCGCCAAAGACTTTGGACGGTCAAAGTGGAAACACGGACAGCAAAGGCAACCGCCAGCAGGCCCACGCTCGGCCACAACAGGTGACTGGAGCGGCGGGAGGTTCGCATGGCGCAGATTATACCCGCGATCCGTAAAACGTAAAATGTGAAGCGTGCGTTGCTCATCACGTTTCACGCTTCGCATTTGACGACAGCAGTTGACTTTCAACTCCTCCTGTGCTACAACTTGCCCCCGTGTTCTCATCACATACCAAACGGCTGTGGATTTCCCTGCTTGTGCTGGCCGGGGTTATGCTCCTGCTCAGCATGATCCTCTCACGCAGCACGCTGCCCCAGATTTCCGGCACAGTGCGCATCTCTGGCTTGCATAGCCCGGTCATGGTCGTGCGCGATCGCTGGGGCGTGCCGTACATTTTCGCGAGCGACGATCACGACTTGTTTGTGGCGCAGGGTTACGTCACAGCACAAGATCGCCTGTGGCAGATGCTCTTGCGTCGGCAAGCGGCGCGTGGCCGTTTGAGCGATTGGCTGGGAGCCAAAGCCGCGCAAGCGGACCAAGTGCTGAGCCGCGAAGGCTTGGCTGCCCAGGCCGCCGCGCGCTTGCCCCAACTTGACGCCAAAACGCGGGATGCGCTGGCGGCCTTGGCGGTTGGCGTGAACGGTTACATTCAAACCTGCCCCACTCTACCTGAGCTTGGGCTGCTCAAATGGCAAGGCCGCTTAAAACAGATCGAGCCGTGGGCACCGAGCGATAGTATGGCGCTAGAGCTGATGTGGGAATGGGCGCAAAAACAGCAGGCTGGCGACAATCTACACCCAGCATTGTCCGATCGAGTCGGATTCACGCGCACAGCACAGTTGTGGCCCGAAAATACGGCGCCGACCAGATCAACCTGGCCGACCGACCCGGCCATACGCCAGGCATTACAATGGAGTAGCATCGGCCTGTGGAGCGCCGGGTTTCCAGTCGTCGCCTCGGCGCCCGCATTGCCTGCGCCCTGGTATGTGGCCTCGTTACATTCGGAGGGAACCTCGCTGGCAGGCGGGACATGGCCGGGCTGGCCGGGTGTGATGATCACACAAACTGCCCCCCTTCCCGATCCCTACCTCTCACCGGGAGAGCAAGATTTACTGGGACGCCTGTTAGCCCTGCCGCCTCAAGGCTGGCTGCAAGTTCGCGTGCATGGAATGTTACGGCAATGGGATTTCGATACATCCGGCAAGACGCGCCTGGGCAACGCCTCGGCAGCGGTGTATCAGGTGTGGGTCTGGCAGCTTGCCCGTGATACGTTTCAGGACGAACTCGGGCCAGAGGTGTTCGCGCGTTATTGGGCGGCCGGGCGAGCGCCTCAAGCGTTGGCCGGGTTGAGCACCAAGCCAGATGATACGTGGTGGGACGATGTGACGACTCCTCCACGCGAAACGCGCGACGAGATCATGCGCCGTGCTTATGCTGAGGCGCTGGACTATATGGGTCGCCACTATGGCGACTTGCACACGATCTGGGAATGGGATATTATGCATACAGCGCAGTTGCGCCATCCGTTGGGCAATGCGTGGCTGCTGTCGTGGGGATTGAACCGCGCGGTCAAGCTCGGCGGCGATGCGCCGTTCGATCCATTGCAGTCGGGCGATTCGTACCAGGCTTATACGCCGGTGATGATCCCGTCGCTGCGGATAGATCGGAGTGGATTTGCGCTGGCGGGCGGGCAGTCGGGCCATCCGTTTTCCCCGCACTATGCCGATTTGCTCGACGTGTGGGCGCGCGGCCAGACCGTACCGTTGCAGAAAGCAACCCGGCCGCAGGACGTAAAGAATGTCGAGGGTGTGTTGGTGCTCACGCCCTAATCCGCCATCATAGCAGTGTCATCTGCTGTCCCTCTTTTTCGATGAGCGGGTCCTGGTCCAATGCGCTCTGAAAAGCTGCAATATCCAGCGCCGGTTGAGCGATGAGGCTCCGCAACTGACGAAACTTGAGGAACGTCCAGCCTGCGCGGGTCACGGCATCGCGCAGGCGAACGTCGTGACGCAATTTGTAATGGGCCAATGCCCCACGCCCACCGGGCAAGACGAACACGGGTTGCCCACGCGGCGGGCGACTGGCGATCAAGCGCGCGCCCAACTCTGCTGTCCCACTGAGCACAAATGTAAAGAGGGAATGCCGTTCCCTTACCCACATGACCTGGCTGTCGTATTCCGCCGCCTCGCAGCCCAGACGCTGCCCTAAGGTGACCAGTTCAGCACGCAGCGCAGCGATCTCTTCTTGCCGTGTGGGTGGCCGGTCTTCTTCGCGCAAAGCCCAGACGCCTGGACGGATCTCGACCGCATAGGATTCCAGGCATAAACGGACGTAGGCGCGCTCTGGCGTGAGCGGAGCGGGAAAGCGACGATATATCTCTGCCATCAAGTCGCTTTCCAAACTTTCGGGCGGCGCCTGCGCCAGCCATTCGTACACACTCGCCTCGATGCGATCCGAGAGCGGCGATGCCGCCTGCCCCGAATCGGTCAGCCACCACAAGCCGCGCACATCCTCGACCGGATGAATCGGGCTGAAGCGGCTGCGCAGCGCATCCAGTACACCCTTCCTGACCAGTTCAATGGGCAGCGTTCCGCCCTCAGGCGACCGTGCAGCCAGGCGAAGCAACCCCGCTCGCGCCAATTCCGCTTGAACCGCAGCATGGATAAAGGGCCAGCGCGTCGGCTCGCCCCGCGCGGAGAGAACCTCATCGGCTGCGCGCATGGTGGCTTTGCCGATCTCGCTCACCAGCGCATCAGCCTCCAGCGTACGCGCAGGAGCAGAGGAGGCAATATGCCACATCACGCGCATGCCTCTTTGTGGCTCAACCAATACATGGTCAAGTTCCAAACCGATGTTCGCGCCAGCCAACAACAACCCGGTCAGCGCATCCTCGTCGGCATCGGAAGAAACCAGGACAATGTGACCATCCTGCTTCAAAAGGGGCAAGAGCACATGAAGCGCTTGGGTCAATCCGCGCCACCACCAGTCCACGTCTGCGCGACGACGTGACAACAGCGGCTTGATCGCCTGGACGCCGTGCGCCGAGTGGCCCCACAGCCATCCCCCCCAGACCGCGCTCAAGGCCCAAAACGTCGGATCAGGCTGCGGTGGCGCAGCGAGGATCAGTCGCACGCTACCAGGCGCGACAAGCTGACCCAACTCTCTCGTGCTGCGCGCGATGAGGTGCGCTGCAGGTTCCTGGTTAGCCTGAAGCGCCGCCACGTCGGGCGCGCGCTGTGGGACAGGTTGAAGTGTCGCGGTGCGCGCAGGCAGTGCGTCTTCCATCGCCAGCCAGATGTTGCGCTCGATGAATTTGGGCGGAATCTTGAGACTGCGCGGGCGAGGGCGCTCCTCGTCTGCCGAGTGCAGTGCCAGCCCAGCCTCGAACCCGGTCAACAGCAACGGGCGGAGCGCAGATTGATCGGCCTGGCTGGCCGCATCGTACTTGCGCAGAACGTCGGTCAACGCCGCAAGTGTGCGCGCGGTGTACGCCTCGACGACCGCCGCGGCGCGCTCGCGCTCATCAGGCGCATCCGGTGCGGCTCGCTCCAAGGCAAAGTAATACGCCATCCCGCGCGGCTCGAATTTGAGCGCGGCGATGACGTCATTCTCGTCCGTCGGGCCGGTGCTCTCGGTCTTGCACGCGGCACAACGCACGTGTTTTTGCACTGGCCGGCCTTCGTCGCGCTCCCAGACAAACCACTCGGCCACCGCAGCCTTGCTGCACGTCGGGCAGCGCGTGGCATACAGGCTCGTCACGTGTTGACGGAGTGTCGTATCGCCGCGAGGCGTATCGCCCAGCCGGACAAATGCGGCAGTGACCAGTGTCGCCTCATGCGGCCAAAGGAGCGACTCGATCCACCGCACGGCGATGGGATTCAAGTTCGAGCCGAGCGCGCGCCGTCCCAGCGCGACGGATTCGCGCAAGACACGCCCGGTCTGGCAAAATGGATCGAGCACCAGATCGCCGGGCTGCGTCAGCGCGGCGACGTAAGCTGAGGCAACGCCCTCCGGCATGGCAGGCAGATACGCGCCGATGCCGCGCGCTGGAGTTGGAGCCAAGATACCAGGGACGAAATGAGCGAGCATGTCCATGCGAAAAGTATAGCACGGATCGGCTGCAGCGCATCATTTGAATTTTTGTAGGTTGCGACCTGTAGCAGGTTGCATTATACTCTACGTCTAACGATCCTATAGTCTCCCTGGCAAGTGTTGTTGCCGCGCCCTCCGCCCGCCGAACAGTACAGCCGTCCGGCTACGAGAGGCAAGCCTCCTGCGGAGGCTCAACGTAGGCCCGCAGGGCCTTGGATCTCGTAGCCCGAACGTTTACGTTCGGGCGTGACGAGCCGACAACACTGTACGGGGAGACCACCAACGATCCGCAGAGGGGAAAACTTGGACAATCTGATCGAATATTTCGCAGCACGCCAAAGTGAAACGATCACGCTCCTGCGCCAATTGGTCGAACTGGAATCACCCTCAGAGGATAAAACCGCGCTCGACCGGCTTGGCGCGTTTATCGCCTTGCAGTTGCGCGAGGCCGGCGCGAGCGTCGAGGTCATCCCACAGACCAGCGCAGGCGATCATCTGCTGGCGAGCTGGGGCAACGCAGCAAACGCGCCGATCGTGACCCTATGCCACATTGACACGGTCTGGCCGGTTGGAACACTAACAAGGATGCCCTGGCACGAGGAGGATGGCAGGCTGTATGGGCCAGGCGTGTATGACATGAAGGCCAGCACGGCGATGTTACTGATGGCCTTGCGATACCTGCGTGATACGGGAACTCGGCCTTCGCATCCCCTGCGAATGCTCTTGACGACCGACGAAGAAACCGGCAGTCACACCTCTCGCGCGCTCATCGAAGCCGAAGCGAAAAACGCAACGCTTGTGCTTTGTTTGGAACCTGCGCTGCCCGATGGCGCACTCAAGACATGCCGCAAAGGGACAGGCGGTTTCAAGGTCACGGCGTATGGCCGCGCCGCGCACGCTGGAGCCGATCACCACAAAGGCCTCAACGCCATCGAAGAGATCGCGCGGCAGATCACACGGCTGCATCAGATGACCGACTATGATCTGGGGACGACCGTCAGCGTCGGCCGGGTCTGGGGCGGGACGGTCACCAACATGGTGCCGGACCGGGCGCAGATCGAGGTGGACGTGCGGGTGGCGACCGTGGCCGAGGGGGATCGAATGGTCAAGGCGATCCAGGGTTTGCAGCCGCAATTGCCGGGCGCGCGCTTGGAAGTGACCGGCGAGCTGAACCGTCCGCCGATGGAGCGCACGCCGCAGATCGTCCAGGCCTTTGGCAAGGCCAGAGCGATCGCCGCGGGGCTGGGGCTAGAGCTGATCGAAGGCTCGACCGGCGGCGCGAGCGATGGAAATTTCACGGCGGCGCTCGGCATCCCGACGCTCGACGGCATGGGCGCAGTCGGTGATGGAGGACATGCCATCACCGAACACGTGATCGCTGCATCGCTGCCGGAGCGGACGGCGCTGCTCGCGGCGATTCTCACGCAATGGTGAATCATCAGACCTGCAAGGTCTTGTTGCAGGTCTATTGTCCTCGATGCAGCCTCGCGTGGATGACCTCTGCGGCTTCTGGTACATTCTCCGCATACGCCCGCAGCAAGCCATAGTTGCCGGCCATCATCATATCACCATACGGCGCAGCAAAGTAAGGATTGAGCGGCGAACCGCGAATCAATGACCAACGCGGACCGGTGACCGTCAAGCCTTCCAAGGGCGCGGGACGCGGATCGATCATCAGCGCCCCATGCCCCATGTCCGCAAACACCTCCTGGTGGGTGAGCGTCCCCTCTGCCAGTTTTTGCAGGTAGGTTTCCAGTTCCTGGTGGGTCAATTCCCCGGTGTGATGCTCGAACACACCCTCGATGCCCCCCGGCCCCAGCCGAAATGCCAGCGTGTGAAAGTTGCCGATGTTGGCGACGAGCTGTCGCTGGCGCGTGTGGGCGCGCGGGTCCTCCAGCGCGCCGAGCACCGCCGCGGGCGCCGTGTCCATCAGCAGCATCGGCCCATCAAAGTTGGCGCTCTTGGCAACCGCCTCAAAGCGCGTCATGCGCGCCGGAATGTCCTCACGTCGGAAGGCAAACCTGGCGAGTTGGCGAACGGCGATTGGAGATCGGGGGTCAGATATCGGGTATTGGGCATTGGAAATGCGTTCTGCAAGATAATCGAAGCGGAACTGGCGATCGCTGTAACCGGGCGGCGCGTTACCGTGATCAAAGACGGCCAGGGCCAGCGCATCAGGCTCAAGCGCCACGCCGAACGAGGCAAAGGCAGAGCGGATCGCGTCGAGATCCAGGTCGCGCATCTGGATGACCGTGACTCCCTCGCGCTTGGCGAGGCTGGCTGCTTCGTCCTCGCCGACGATCTGGACGCCCATTTGCTTTTCTACCCATTCCAGTTCGTCATTGAACGTGCGCGCTGCGTCGGGCGTGGCAAAGAGCGGCAGCCCCACTTTGACGTGATCCTCGGCGGCCCATGCGCATGGCCCGCCGCCCATCATCACCCCGGAAAGCACAACCGTCTCTCGCCTCGCCGTCGTCGCACGGATGCGATTCGCGATCAGCGCGGTCGGCGAAGGCATGACCATCTTGAGCGAGTTTTCGATCTCGGTATCGCTGTCGAAAAGTAAGATGTCCTGGGTCCCTGTCCCTACATCTATCGCCAGAATCTTCATCTCGTTTGCTCCATCCGCTATCCGCGAGCTGTGATTATACCATCGTTCGGCAATCGTCTACCGGTCGTCGGAATATCGTAGGGCAGAGGCGCTGTCTGACAAAGGGCAGGCCAGTGTTTGCGTTTTGAAAGAATCCGTTTATAATTGCCGTCACCTTATCCGACGGGGGATTCGCATGGAACAGCAAGCCACGCCAACTGAAGAAAGGAGGCCGACCGCTGCAGGAGAAGGCCATCCGATGCAGGGATTCTTGGATGAAAGCTACGCCGTCAAAGAGATCCGCCGCGGGGATGTGCTCACCGGCACCGTCGTCCAAATCACACCGTACGAGATCGTTGTGGATGTCGGCGCCAAGTCCGAGGGCGTCATTTCGGGCAAGGAACTGGAGCGTGTGCCACGGGACGTACTCGCCGAACTCAAGGTCGGCGATGAGATCACGACCTATGTGATCAGCCCTGAAGATGTCAACGGCACGATTGCGCTTTCGCTTTCCCGCGCGCAGACCGAAAAAGACTGGCATGAGGCGGAGGAGCTGTTCAAGAGCCAGACCGTGTTTGAGGGTCAGGTGGCCGGCTTTAACAAGGGCGGCCTGATCGTCAAAGTCGGCAAAGTGCGTGGGTTTGTCCCTGCTTCACAGCTCGTTTCGTCGCCTTCTGGCAAACTCGAAAGCGAGGCCGAGAGCGAAGGGGAATCGGCCAAACCCGACAAGCTGTTCCAGCCGCTGGTGGGCAAAAAGCTTCAACTCAAAGTCATCGAGTTAGATCGCGTTCGCAACCGGCTCATCCTTTCCGAGCGCGCAGCGATGCGCGATTGGCGCAAGGTCCAAAAAGAAAAGTTGCTATCCGAGCTTCACGAAGGGATGCAGCTCAAAGGCAAGGTCATCAGCCTGGCCGACTTTGGCGCGTTCGTTGACCTGGGGGGAGCAGATGGCCTGGTTCACCTGTCCGAGATCTCGTGGAAGCGCGTCAATCATCCCCGCGAAGTCCTCAAGGTCGGTCAAGAGGTCGAAGTCGAAGTCCTCAACGTGGATCATGACCGCAAGCGCATCGGGTTATCGCTCAAGCGGCTGGAAGCAGACCCCTGGAGCACCATTGAGAGCCGCTACAAAGTGGGGCAGCTCGTCGAAGGCACGATCACCAAGCTCGCCAAGTTCGGCGCGTTCGCGCGCGTCAAAGGCGACGACGAGATCGAAGGGCTGATTCACATCTCCGAGCTATCGGATGGGCGCATCAACCACCCGAAAGAGGTCGTCAAAGAAGGTCAGGTGTTAACGCTGCGGATCATCCGGATCGATCCCGACAAGCGGCGGCTGGGCCTCTCGCTCAAGCGTGTAGACCAGGCCGAATATGTCGAGTCCGATTGGCAGCAAGGGATGCGGGAAGCTTTGGGAGAAAGCACGCCTGTCGAGTCATAACCCGCGAAATTTCTGTAGCACCAAAACCTGAAAATTGTGGTATACTACATGAGGAGCGCCGGCCAAAACCGGCGTTCTTCGATAAAGTCAGAGGCATCTTCTCAGAATGTAGGGGCCAACCCTTGCGGTCGCCCCGTAGGACAGGCGCAGGAGCTGCCCCTACCCCAGATGATGAAAAGATGTGGCAGTGGACCCGGCTATGGATTGCAGACGAATAGAATGGCGTTGAGGAGGTTAACGTGGCTAGTAAGCTCGAGCGATTCACACAGAGAGCACGCAAAGTCTTGACGCTCGCGCAAGAAGAAGCCGAGCGTATGAATCACAACTACATCGGCACTGAGCACTTGTTGTTAGGATTGATGAAAGAAGAAACCGGCGTGGCCGCGCAGGTGTTGCGTCGGTTGGGCGTTCAGCCGCAGCGCGTGTCAGATATGATCCAGCGCATCACCGGGCCAGGACGGCGCACGCCGCAGAGCAAGATCGATCTCACCCCGCGCACCAAGCACGTGATCGAGCTGGCGGTCGAAGAAGCGCATAAGCTAGGACATCATTACATCGGCACGGAACACTTGTTATTGGGGTTGTCCCGCCAGGCCGACGGCGTGGCGATTGATATCCTGCGCCAATTCGGCATCTCGCCAGAGCAGATCCGCCGCGAGACGACGCGAGCGATTCAGGAAAACCCGGTCCTGGCCGGCGGCGAGCCAGAGGCCCCCACCAAACAGCAGCCAGACAAGAAGAAAGAAAAATCCAAAACCCCGCTGGTAGATCAACTCGCCACCGATCTCACGGCGTTGGCCTCTCAGGGCAGGCTCGATCCGGTCGTAGGCCGCCAGACCGAAATCGAGCGCGTGATCCAGATTCTTTCGCGCCGCACCAAGAATAACCCGGCGCTCATCGGTGAGCCGGGCGTGGGCAAGACGGCCATCGTGGAAGGGCTGGCGCAAAAGATCATCAATGCCGACACGCCCGAGCCGCTCCTCAACAAGCGCGTGCTGCAACTGGACGTAGGCAGCCTGGTAGCGGGCACGATGTATCGCGGCCAGTTCGAAGAGCGCCTCAAGCGCGTCATCGAAGAACTCAAGAACAGCGATTGTATCTTGTTCATTGACGAAGTCCACATGCTCGTCGGCGCGGGCGCGGCGGGCAGCGCAGTGGACGCCGCCAATATCCTCAAGCCGGCGCTCGCGCGCGGCGAGCTGCAGTGCATTGGCGCGACGACGCTCGAAGAATACCGCAAGCACATCGAGTCCGATGCGGCGCTCGAACGGCGCTTCCAGCCTGTGCTGGTGGAGGAGCCGACGGTGGACGAGACCGTCGAGATCCTCAGAGGCATACGTTCACGCTATGAGGAACACCACAAACTCCACATCAGCGATGAGGCGCTCGATAGCGCGGCACACCTGGCAGCACGTTACGTGCCGGATCGCTTCCTGCCCGATAAAGCGATTGATTTGATTGACGAGACCTCGGCGCGCGTGCGCATGTACAAGGCGCCCAAGGCAACCGGTCTGCAAAAGACGCTGAGCGAACTCAAGGCGGTCCAGCGCGATAAAGAGATTGCGCTGGAGGAGCGTCAGTATGATGAGGCCGCCGACCTGCGGATGCGCGAAGAGGAATTGCAGAGCCAGCTCGAACAACTGCGCCTCGGCTGGGATCAGGAAGTCGCCGGTCTGATGGTCAAGCCCGAAGACATCGCCGAAGTCGTCGGCATGTGGACCGGCATCCCGGTCAGCCGCATCGCCGGAACAGAATCCGAGCGGCTGATGCAGATGGAAGGCGAACTGCACAAGCGCATCGTCGGCCAAGATGAAGCGATCACGACGATTTCTAAGGCCGTGCGCCGCAGCCGCGCAGGTCTCAAGGACCCCAAGCGACCCATCGGCTCATTTATCTTCCTCGGCCCAACAGGCGTCGGCAAGACCGAATTGACCAAGGCGCTGGCCGAGTTTCTGTTCGGCAGCGAAGACGCGCTCGTCCAGCTCGACATGTCCGAGTTCATGGAGCGCCACACGACAGCCCGGCTGGTCGGCGCGCCGCCTGGCTATGTGGGCTATGAAGACGCCGGTCAATTGACCGAGACCGTCCGCCGCCGCCCCTACTCGATCGTGGTCTTTGACGAGATCGAAAAGGCGCATCCCGAAGTCTTTAATATGCTGCTGCAAATCATGGAAGAAGGTCGCCTCTCGGATGCGCGCGGCCACAAGGTGGATTTCCGCAACACGCTCATCGTCATGACCAGCAACATCGGCGCCGAGATGATCCGGCGCAACACGGTGCTGGGCTTTGCGCCCAAACGTGACGAGGCTAAAGAGGCTCAGACTTCGTACGAGGAGATGCGCGCCAAACTGCTGGAGCAGCTCAAGAAGGAATTTCGCCCCGAGTTCCTCAACCGGCTCGACGGCGTGGTTGTCTTCCGTGCGTTGAGCAAGGACGAGATCAAGGACATTGTGACGTTGGAGTTGAACAAGGTGCAGGATCGCCTCAAGGATCACCAGATCAGGCTCGAGGCTACCGAAGCGGCCAAGAATTTCCTGGCCGACGAGGGCTTCAATCCTGAATTCGGCGCGCGGCCGCTGCGCCGCGTGATCCAGAACAAGGTCGAGGACGCGCTCTCGGATGGCGTGCTTTCGGGCAAGTTCAAGGCGGGCGATACAGTGCTGATTGACTTGATCGAAGGCAACCTGGACTTTTCGGTCAAGCCACGCGAGGCTGTGCCGCAAGTTGACCCAGGGATCGCCGTCAGTGTGCCGGCGTAAGATCTCCAAGACCTGTCAGGTTCCAAGCCTGACAGGTCTTTTTTTATTGACACACTTGTGGGCCGATGTTATACTCGACTTGGAGCGACGAGTGCGCATGGAAACCATGCAAGCCTATTCCCAACACTCGGAGATTTCTACCCATGACTGATTACACCGCATCCGAAATGATGGTCGTCACCGCCGCGCGGCTGCTGCGCGATGATGACGTGGTCTTTGTGGGCATTGGCCTGCCCAACCTGGCGTGCAATCTGGCCCGGCGCACGCACGCGCCCAATCTCAACTTGGTTTACGAGGCCGGCGTCGTCGGCGCACAACCGGCTCGCCTGCCGTTGTCCATCGGCGATCCATGCCTTGTGTCGGGCGCAGCCGCCGTGTGCTCCATGTACGAGGTGTTTGCGTTCTACCTGCAGCGGGGCAAGATTGACGTGGGGTTCTTGGGCGGTGCGCAGATTGACCGCTTCGGCAACATCAACGCGACCGTCATCGGCCCGTATCACAAGCCCAAAGTTCGGCTGCCCGGCTCAGGCGGCGCGGCAGAAATCGCGGCGTGGGCGAATCGCGTGTATTGCATCACGCCACACCAGCCCCGGCGCTTTCCCGAGCGATGTGACTTTGTGACGAGCGCAGGCTTTTTGAGCGGGCGCAAAGAGCGCGAAGCGACGGGCGTGCGCGGCGGCGGGCCGCTGGCGGTCGTCACCGATCTGGGCGTGCTGGAGCCGGACGAAAACGGCGAGCTGACGCTCACGTCGCTGCATCCAGGCGCCAAGGTCGAAGACGCCATCCAAAACACAGGCTGGCCGCTCAAGGTTGCGACAGACCTCAAGACGACCACGCCACCGATGGACCAAGAGATCCGCTTGCTGCGCGAGGAGCTTGACCCACAAGGAATTTACCTCAAGAGCAAAAGCGGAGGCTAGCACCCAGCGAGTATGCCGAATCAACCACCCTTCATCCGCGCTTCCGGATCGCATCGCCAGATCGGCCTGACGCTTGGGCGCGCGATGGCGGACCAGATTCGCCAACAGGTCGCCGCTTATCAGAAGCTGATCGATCAAGACACGACGATCAACATCTTGTGGCAGCAAGCTGTGCTCCAGGCGCGCAAGTACCTGCCGTTCGCCGAAGAGTTTTACCCACAGTATGTCGAGGAGCTGCATGGGATCGCCGAAGGCTCCGGCGCCGATCTCGGCGACGTGCTCACGCTCAATACGATGGAGGCGATCACGTCGGATGTGCTGTTCCTGAAATGCACCAGCCTGGCGGTGGGCAGTGAAGTGACGGAAAGCGGCGCCGGCGTGATTCTGGCGCACAACGAGGACTGGCTGCCGGACGATCAGGCGTTTGTCTATGTCGCACAGATCGAGCCGGAGGACGAACCGGCGTTCTTGGCCCTCTCGTATGGAGCGCTGCTGCCCAATCTGGGATTCAACGCCTCGGGCGTGGCGCACGTCGCCGACTCGGTCTATCCGAACGACGTGCGATTAGGCATTCCACGCATCATTTACACGCGCGCGATTTTGGGATCACAGACGCTGGGACAGGCCATCCAAAACGCGATCCACCGCCGACGCGACGCGGGCTACAATCACCTCATCGCGGGCGAGCACGGCGAGCTTTACTGCATCGAAGCTTCCGCCACGACGTACGACGCGCTGTATGGCGACGAACACTGGATTGCCCACACGAATCACTACACCTCGCCGATGATGCGTCCCTACGAAGAAAAGCCCGAGGCGCTGGTCAACAGCCGTGTGCGCTACAACCGGGTGCGCCACCTGATCCAAGGGCGGCTGGGCAAGCTCACCGTCGCCGATTGCCAGACGATCCTGGCCGATCACGTCAACTATCCTAATAGCATCTGCGCGCACGTCGAAAGGTGCGAAGCGCCGCTCGATTGCACGGTCACGGTCGCCTCGATCATCATAGACATGGCGGCGCGGACGATGTGGGTCTGCTGGGGGAATCCATGTCGGGGGACGTACTATCCGTATCGGCTAGAGACAAAGCGAGTGTAAAGAGCGCACCACTGAATCATATCAACCCAATGCACTCAAAAGCCTCTGTGCGCCCGAAACAATCTCCGCATGTAGATTGCTTCTCGCCTTTCGGGCGTTCGCGATGATAGTGCGACGTAGAAACGCAAACGTGGCACAAACTGGCAAATGATCGGCAAACAAAAACCCTTGCAATGGCTCAACTATCGCAAGGGTTTTCTGTTCACTGCCCACTATCCACTGACCTCTATTCGTACCGCAACGCCTTGATGACCTCCATGCTCGATGCTTGACGCGCAGGCACCAGCGCCGCGAGCACACCAAAGATCAGGCCAACCGCCGTCGCCGCGAGCACGCCCGCGAGAGGGAACGTGTAGGTCATCTTGAAAATGCCGGTCGCGCTCAACCCTTCGACGAACACGTAACTCAGATACAAACCCGCCAGGATTCCAAATGCTGTGCCCAGCGACGCGAGCAACAACGCTTCGGCTACAATAGTCTTCCATACCTGGCTGCGCGTCGCGCCAATCGCACGCAACATGCCGATTTCGCGCGTGCGTTCGATGACGCCAATCGCCAGCGTGTTGAGGATGGCAATCAACGAGGGGAACGCCAACACGCCCAGTAGCACATAGAACCCCGCAAAGATCGCGTCATATTGCTTGCGGAATTCCGCCGTGTACTCGCGCCCGGCGACCAGCCGAAATTGCGGATAGTCTTCCACGATTTGCTCCAGCCGCTGCTGGACGGCGGCCGGGTCCGCCCCAGGCGCCAGATTGACCTGATAGAAAATGTCCTCGCTCTTGTGGAAATCCAATTTCATATTCGCGTGCGAGATGTACACCGTGCTGATCTTCATGCTCAACACTTCGCCGCCAATGGCGACGATGCGATAGTCTTGTATCCCGGTCGGCGTCGCCAGCGGAATGACCTCGCCGACATGCAGGTTGGCGCTGGCGGCCAGAACCCCGTTGACGATGACATTGCGCTCATCGGCGGCCAAGGCGCGAAAGGCCTCCTGGGCATTACCTTTCTGAAAGTCCATTCCCGATATTTTAGGGTACTCGACCGGGTCAATCCCCAGCACATAAATCATGGTCTCGCCGGTGCCGGTTTTGAGCGCAGCGGAGCGAAGCGACGATTGAGCGTACCGCAGCGAACTGACCGCGCCGACGCCGGGCACTGCCGCGATCTTGGCCTTGAGAGCGGCGCTCGCCCCGACATCACCCTTCCAAACGGCCACCGACGGCGGCAGGAGCAAAAAGTCGCTGCCGAGCGACCTGCTAAACAAGTCCATCACCGTGCCGGTCATGCTGTACATCATGCCGCCCGCGCCGACGACAATCGCCAGGCCGAGCATCGTCGCGCTGGCCGTGATCGCCGAGCGCGAAGGTTGACGTGTGAGGTTGCCTTGCGCCAGTTCGCCTGTGCCTTCGCGCGCAAAAATCAGCGCAAGCACTGCACCAAAGAAATTCGCGATCGGTCTGACCAGGGCGGGCGCGACGAGCACCAGGCCGATGAGGAACAAAAAGCCGCCCACCGCGACGAGCGCGAAATTGCCTGTGATCAATCCCACGACCGCGATGATGATCATGACCGCGCCGACGACAGTGCCGATGCGGTTGATGCGCTGTATGACCTGGCCGAACGATGGACGCAGCGCTTCCATCGGCGTGACGCGGCTGGCGCTCAACGCAGGCAACAGGCCCGCCAAGAGTGTGACGCCTACACCCAGGACAATCGAAACGACGACCAGCGACGGCTCGACGACGACGCTTATTTCCATATTCATGAATTGTTTCATAACCGGACTGGTGCCCGCAGTGATAACGATGCCCAGCAGATAACCCAGCCCGATGCCAATGACTGTGCCGATCACACCTTGCACCAATCCTTCGGTGAGCACAAAGCCAATAATGGTGAGGCGATTCGCGCCAATCGCGCGCAACATGCCAATATCGTGACGGCGTTCGGCCACAATCGTGCGGAAGGTGTTAAAGATGATAAAGCCGCCCATCGCCAGCGTGAAAAAACCAAACAGGTTGAACACGACCTGCGCCATCTGAAGCGCGCTGAGAAATTCCGAGCCGCTCGTCAGCCCGCCGAGCGTGTACGTGTCCCCCAATTGTTCCTTGATGGCATTGACTATGGCTTCGCTGGCTGCCTTGTCCTTGGTGGCAAGGTTCGCTTCGATGACGCTGATGCGTCCGGACATGTCAAACAGTTTTTGCGCCTGGCTCAGCGTGACCAGCACGGGTTCATTGCCGATGAGCGCGTGCCCGGGCATCAAGCCGACAACCGTCAGTTTGACGACGCCTTCCGGCGTCGGCAGTTTGAGACTATCGTTCAGCTTGATGCCCACTGCATCGGCCAGCCGCTCCGAAATCACGGCGACGCTGCCATCACCCTTTTCCAAAAAGCGACCCTGGGTAAGCCGATAGTCGTGCAGGTCCGGCGCAACCGTCGGATCAAGACCGACGAGCAACAGCGCAGTGACCGTCGAGTTTTTGCCGTAAAAGTTCGGCGGAAGGTTAATGACACGCTCAAGCGACCCGGCGATGACGGCAATCCCTTCGATGTTTTTGACTTTGTTCAGCGTGGATGCGGAAAAGGACTCGCCGGTCTTGTGCGTGATCATCACATCGGTTTGACCGGACGCCGAAAGAATACTTTTTTGAAAGGCGTCCATAAACGACGGCAGGTAAATGCCCATCCCAAAAATCACCATCACGCCGATGACGATGGCGAGTGTGGTGAGAAACGTCCGCAGTCTGCGCCCAGCCAGGTAGCGGGCGGCGAGAGTAAGCTGAAAGTTCATGTTGACCTCGATGTCATTGCGAGGAGGCCGTAGGCCGACGAAGCGATCTCTTGGTCACTTGGATTACTTTGCCCCTTCGGGGCTCGCAATGACGATTGCATCACACATTCGCCTTTACCATTTGCATGACCCAATCTGCATTGTCGGCACGCTTTGATTCGAGTTGCGTCTCGCCCACAATCCTGCCGTCTTTGAGAAAGACGATGCGGTCGGCATACGCGGCGATGCGGGGATCGTGCGTCACCATCAGCACCGCGCGTCCCCATTCCTTGGCGACTTGTTTCAACAGCCCGGCGATCTCGTCCGACGCTTTGGTGTCGAGGTTGCCAGTCGGTTCGTCGGCCAGCACCAGAACCGGCTCGGCGATGAGCGCACGCGCAATCGCCACACGCTGTTGCTGTCCCGCCGACAACTGATCGGGGCGACTGTTCAAACGCTGACCTAGCCCGACTTTGGTCAACCACTCGATAGCTTTTTGTTTCGTCTTGGCCGAGTTGGCGCCGTCGAGCAAAAGCGGCAGCGATGCATTTTCGATGGACGACAAAATCGGGATGAGGTTGAAAAACTGGAACACAAAACCAATTTTGCGGCGGCGCAGTTGCGTCACAGCATCGTCGGACATTTTGGCGAGCGGCTGCCCGTCAATGCTGACGTTCCCGTCCGAGGGTCGGTCGAGTCCGCCGATCAAGTGCAATAGCGTAGACTTGCCGCATCCGCTCGGCCCCATCACGGCGACACATTCGCCTACTTCCACGCTCAGGTTGACATGATCGAGCGCGACAACAGCCGTGTCGCCCGTGCCGTACACTTTAGTGAGATTCTCGGCTTGAATGAGAGACATGGTCAACTCCTGATTGCGGATTTCTGATTGCAGATTGCAGATTGGAAATCTGAAATCTGCAATCTTCAATCTGCAATTTTCTTGGGTCTGCCGCGCGGTTTGGTTTCTGGTTCAGGCAGAGGTTGACGCCGGATTTCGTCGAGCCGCGCCTCGATCATATCGAGCCAGCGCAAATCGGCTTCCAGATGCATGGCAGTCTTGTCGAGCAAGAAAATCTTGGCGAGTTCTTTATTCGGATCGGCCTGACGGCGATGTTCGGTGATGTCATGCAACTCTTGATACAAGTGCGAGCGTTGAGTCTGAATCAAGCGGTACGGATCCGCGATGCCCGACACCAGGCCGATCATTAGTTTGAGAAAGAATTCATCGTGCTGATGTTCCGGTTCGGTCCCGCAGGCAAACCACTCTTTGAGTGTCTTGCGCCCCGCGACCGTGATCGCATAGATCCGTTTTTCGGGGCCGGCATCTTGTTCGACGCCTTCTTCGGCGACGAGACCGCCCTGCTCCAGGCGTGACAGGGTCGTATAGATTTGCGCCGGCTTGACATCCCAATTTTCTTCTCCGCCGACGACAGCTTGAAACGCCGCGCGCAATTCGTATCCATGGCGCGGTCGTTGTGCAAGGAGACCTAGGACAGCATGGCGGACTGACATAAACCCTCAAACCGCAAAAACTGTACTACGAGTTACTAGATTTGTCAACCTTGCTGTCTGAAGACGGCTCGGGCGGCCCACTTCAGCGGGCCTGACAGTTCCAGCCCGACGTTTCAACGTCGGGCCATAGCCGCGTTGCGTCTTTGGGCTTGCCTCCTGACCTCTCCTAGCCTCTCCCTGACCCTCCCCTTCCCTCTCCCACTGGGAGAGGGAAGGGGAGAGCGGGGGTGAGAAGGGATGAGGTCAAAAGCGCAGCGGTGAATCGGGTAGATGACTTGAATACGGACATTCTCCAAAACGTGCGGTGAGCCGAAACTTTTGCCGCCACGTTCAGCATAGGGTTGAACTGCAAAGCAGACTGATGGCGCGTTGGGTAATCAGGCGGTCAACGTCGGCCAAGTTTCCCCTCGTTGGCTTGTTGGAGTTGAGATAAGCAAAGTGCAGCTCCACAGGTGTGTGGTTGTCAACTTGGCGTTTGCCCAACAAACACTCGCTCCGCCGGGCCGGTCATGATCATCTCCTCCGTCTTTTCATCCCACCGAACCCGCAAGGCGCCACCTGGGAGTGCCACTTGCACATCGCGCTCCGCTCTGTCTGTGATCGCCGCAGCGACCGCCGCCGCGCACGCGCCCGTGCCACAGGCGAGCGTTGCCCCTGCGCCACGTTCCCACGGACGGACGCGCAGATGGTCGCGCGCGAGGACTTGGACGAACATCACGTTCGTCTTGCACGGGAATGCCGGGTGATGCTCGATGCGCGGGCCAAGCGCGCGCCAGTCCGCTGCCTCGACATCGGACACCCAGACCACGCAGTGCGGGACGCCAGTGTTGAGCGCGGTCACGCGCCATGTCACGCCGTCCACGTCGAGCGGCACGTCAATCGCTTTGGCCTCGGGCAGGGCAAGCGTCGTCGGCACGTCACGCGCCAACAGCAGCGGCCTGCCCATGTCCACACTGATGTCAACCACGTGCTCGCCTTCCACGTGCAGATATGGACGCTTGAGGCCGGCCAGCGTCTCGACCGTCATCTCTGTCTTGCGGATCAGACCTTCGTCCCAGACAAACTGCGCCAGACATCGCAGACCGTTGCCGCACATCTCGGCCTCAGAGCCATCCGAGTTGAAAAGCTGCATCCGGCAATCGGCCTTGACCGAGGGCAAGGCCAGGATCACTCCATCGGCGCCGATGCCAAAATGCCGATCGCACAAGCGGATGGCCTCTTGTGCGTTCAGCGTCACCGGTGCGTGCAGCCCATTCACCAGGATAAAATCGTTCCCCAGACCGTGATACTTGGCAAAGCGAAGCATGGCACACTCCCTTTTGCTGGAAACGCTCATAGGGAGAAAGCTGTTCAGAAACCCGTTTTCTCCAAGAAAACGGGTTTCTTCTGTACACGCCCATTGAATCTCATCTGGCGATTTTGCGCAAGTGTAGCCAAAACAAAACCTGCCAGGCCGCTCGCCTGGCAGGTCCCGTCTAGCCACAGCACGACTGGCGTTGGGTTGTCGCCAGTTTCAACGGAATCACCTCGGGCACATCGTCCGTTGCCTTGCCTTTGTGCGCCGAAACTGAGAGGCTATACGCACGCACGCCCTCGATCTCGCCACCGACCCCGGTAGGGGTGGCCTTGATGTCCGTGAACCCTGCTTGAGCAATCAAGTCGAGGTACTCGCGCTCCGGCAACGCGCCGTGAACGCAATCGCCCCAACGCCGCGCATCGCCGCGCAGACTCATGGGCAATGCCTGGTCCGTCACCACATCGCTGATACTCAGGCGGCCTCCATCTTTCAACACCCGGTAAGCTTCCTCAAAGACCTGGCCCTTGTCCTCGCACAGATTGATGACGCAGTTGGACAAAATCACATCCACCGTGCCATCCTCAATCGGCATCGCTTCAGCGTTCCCCAACCGGAATTCCACCTGACTCAACCCGGCCTTGGCGGCTGACTGGCGCGCGCGTTCGATCATCTCGGGCGTCATGTCCAGCCCAATGACGCGCCCGGTCGGGCCGACACGCCTGGCCGCGTAAAAGGCATCTATCCCGCCGCCACTGCCGATGTCGAGCACGACCTGGCCGGGACGCAGCGACGCCATCGCCACCGGATTGCCGCATCCCAGCGAAAGGTTGGCTGCCTCGGGCGGGACCTGCGCCAGTTCCTCTGCCGAGTAACCGATCACCAGAGCATTGGCATTTTGCTCCGGTGACGAACAACAGCTCCCTTGATCTGCCTGCGGCTCACTCGAACAGCCGCACCCACCTTCGGCATGCTGACCGTAATGCGCCTGCACCTCCTGGCGCACGTCCATCACGCGGCGACTGCCGGTGGCGACAAAGACGCTGACCCTGGCGGCGCGATCTGTTGCATCGGTGATGGCCGGATTTTGCGACTCGGCACAGCATGACTGGCCCGTGCAGTCCACCAGGATGTTGACCAATCCTGCTTCGCGGAACCAGGCGCGAATCTGCGCGCGATCAAAGCCCAACCACTCGTCGGCCATCTCTTCTTTCAGCCACGTGTGGTCGTGAGCATCCATGTCGGTGATAACCAGTCGCCCGCCCGGCTTGAGCACGCGCGCCATCTCTCGAATCGCCGCCAGCGGGTCAGGACAGTGATGAAGATACATATTGGCAAACACCACGTCCACGCTCTCGTCGGGCAGGGGCAGCGATTGACCATCGGCCTTCTGAAAGACCACGTTGTCGAACCGGGCCAGATTGCGCCGCGCCACCTCTAACATTGCCGCCGAGCCATCCAGCACATGCACCGTGCGCACGAGCGGGGCCAATCCCGCCGCCATAAAGCCCGTGCCCGCGCCCACATCGGCCACGACCATCTCTGGGCGCAGGTACGCCTTGGCGATGGCCGACTCGCGTACTGCCTCGGCAAAGTAACCGGAGCGAAGCGCGTCCCACTCTCCGGCGACACGTTCAAAGTACGTCGCGGATGCCGTCGTCATGCTCATTGGGTTGACTCCTGATTTTACAATCTTCTGATGCGTCAAACGTCATGCGTCATTTGACAGGATGTACAGAATGAACAGGCTGCTGGGAATTTTCCCTCTAAACTGAATCCTGTTCCTCTGGTCCAAATTCGACCTTCGGTTGAGTGGTTACTCTATATCGTATTATTGCGATAAATCGTCTCAAAAAAAACGGCGGCGCGCTGCAATCCGAAATTCAAAATCCAAGATTCAGCAGCAGCGCGGCAGCCAGTTTTCGATCTGTTCTTTCAGCCAGCGGATGCCATCTGGATCGAGACAGTAACAGGTGGCCGGGCCTTCGATCTCACCCAAGATCAGGCCGGCTTCTCGCAGCACTTGGAGGTGCTGGCTGACGGTGGACTGGGCCAACGGCATCGAGTCCACGATCTCTTGCGTGATGCAGGTCTGGCGCTCGGCCAGCGTCTTGACGATCTGAAAGCGGATCGGATTGCCCAACGCCTTGAGCATCCGCGCCAGCCGGACTTCGTCGGGCGCCAGCCGCACGCTTTTTTTGGAACGGGTCATGGCTCGAATCCTTTATCGTAATTTTACGATATAGGTGCAGATTTGTCAAGCCCGTGATGTCACCCATTGTCTATGACGGTTGTCACGCTCGCTTGCCACCGCACACCCCGGCCAGGTTCATCTTTGCTGTTCGACCATGCTCAGCAGCGCCTCATAGCCGCGCAACTGTTTTTGAGCGGCGGGGTCGAGCTGGCCCAGGCGCGCCCGATGCTGCATCGCGCGGATGCGACGGCGAGTGGCGCGGGGGAGGCTGACCGTGTGATTGACTACCAGACCCGTGGCAGTCTGCCGCTGGTGGGGCCGCTGGATGCGCACCTTTTTCTTCATCTGGATGCGAAAGCCTTCTTCTTCGATGATGCGCCGAATCCAGCTCAGCAGGCTGCGCGTCGGAGACTTGGCCGGTCGTGACCAGCCAGGTTGGGACTTGCCCTTGTGGGGTCGAAGCCGCTTGTTGCGACCCAGGCCGGGCAGCGAAAGGGTGATGTCGTCGGCGTAGCGGGTGTATTGCCCCTCGAACCTGGCGGCCAACGCGCTCAACCGCTCGTCGAGCTTGCGGCAGACCAGATTGCTGATCGCGGGCGAAGTCGGCGCGCCTTGCGGCAGGTGACCTTCGTTGGTGCAGATGCGGCTGAGGATCGTCGCCGAGTCCGCATCCCAACCGAGGGCGCGGAATACCGCCGTGACCCGCTCGGTGGTGATCGTCGGAAAGAAATCGGCCAAGTCGAGATTGATCACGACGCCACGCCCCACATGAGGCCGGGCGTTATCCACCACCGAGCGGCCTTTGACAAAGCCGGTGGCCGACGGGTGCATGGGCAAAGGGTTGAGCAAACGATGCAGGATACGCCGCTGCAGAGCCTTGAGCTTGTCATGGGGCGCTTCGATGACGCGCGTGCCGCCTCGACGCTTGGGGAGGGTAAAGCGTGTGTACTCGTAACCGCGTACCCACATCGGGCGGTTGCCGAGCCATTCGCGCAACTCGGCCTCAGGCACATCCAGCCATTGGGCGAGATCGGCGACGGTGCGCTCGCGTTTGAACAGATGGGTGAGCGACTTGAACAGTCCCATGATGAGTGCGCCGCCGGGCGATCTGCTTGAACGGCGATAGCCGTTCATTCTATCTTCATGCCGCATCATCCGCGCCTGGCTGACGAAGCATCAGCCTGAACCCTGAGGTTCCACCAGAGTCGCCCGGCGGTTGGACAAATTATACCACTTTCATCGTGACACGATGCAACGGCAGGTATCCCCTTCGAGCCAATTCGGGGCGAGGCAGCGAGGCTTCATCGGGTTTATCCGATAACCCAAAGAGCAGCGCGCCACGCCGACCCAGTTCCACCGCCGCGTCTGCCACCTCACGGGTGATGGTGATCTCTTCGGCCAACAAGCGTTCTGGGGGCGTATCGTCGGGCAAAGCGTTCATCCGCGCGAGGGTGCACTCGTACTCACGATAGCGAAAGCTCTTGAACGGCGTGGGATCGCCTCGACGCAAGTTGCCGACAACCTCTTCATGGATCGAGCACAAAGCGGCCCATTCCTGACAACGCAAGCGCTCGTCACAAACCGCGACGAACTCGTCAAATTTCTTGAGCCGCTCGGATCGCAGATCGGCCAGGAGGGCGTCCCAGTTGTAAACGCCCGCGCTGACCATGAGCGAAATATAAACCAAATAGTCCTGGTTATCGGCGGTGATAAAGTGATACGCCGACTTGTGCAGTTCGTCATAGATCGGGCGAAAGACCTGCATATCCAGGCTCTCGCCCAACACCGCGCGGACCGTCTCGCGCGCGGCGTCCACCCGCGCCTGGTCAATGGGCCGGTCGTTGCGCCCCCGCGCACCGATGGCGGTCTTGTCCAGATCGATCACGACCGCCGTGCTCGCGTCCAACGCAAATCCCTGCGCCTGTGCCCTCTGCAAAAAATCGCCCAGCGCCGACCAGCGATTGGCAAACGTAAACTCGCCCTGTATTTCGGTCCGGGGTGGTTCTTGCAGTTTGTCCTCGCCGATAAAGGCGCGCAGGGCAAGATGCCGCCCCAGATTTCGAGCCGCTGCACCGTCGTTCATGCGCGTGTCGCCCAAATAAATCAATCGCTCCAGCGTGCGATCCGAGCCGCGCACGATTTGAGCCTGCCGCAAGAGATTCACGACGACCGCCGCATAGTCCGGTTCGGACTTGCGCGGGATACGGCCCGCCGGCAGCCCCAACTCGCCGCCGATCGCCTTCAACCCGCGCAGGCGGGCCTCTGCCGGTTCCAGGTTGCGATAGATGACAAAATCGCCCAACAGGTCGGATAGGCACATGTGCTCGATCACGGTTCGAGGTATCCTTTCACTTGAAGCAATTCAGCGTTGAGCACGGCCGCGCCCGCCGCGCCCCGGATCGTATTGTGCCCCAAAACCATGAATTTGCAATCCAAGACCGGGCAAGGGCGCACACGGCCCACGACGACCGACATCCCCCTTCCTTCGTCACGATCCCACAACGGCTGAGGACGATCGCGCTCCGAACGCACGACGAGCGGATGCGGTGGCGCGCTGGGCAGATCCAATGCTTGAGGCAGCGCGCGAAAGCTGCTCAGCGTTTCCATGACTTGCTCCACGCTCACGTCTGGTCGCTCGAACGCCACCGACACCGCTTCCAGGTGACCATCCCGCACGGCGACTCGATTGCACTGCGCGCTGATCGCCAACTGCGCCGGGCGGATCTTGGCGCTGTCCAACGCGCCCAGCAGCTTCAGAGGCTCCGATTCGACCTTATCTTCTTCGCCGCTGATGTGCGGGATAACGTTGTCGAGAATATCCAGCGAGGGGACGCCGGGATAGCCCGCGCCGGAAAGCGCCTGCATCGTCACGACTGAGACTTGCTTGAGGCCAAAACGATCGGCCAGCGGCTTGAGCGCCATGACGAGCGCGACCGTTGAACAGTTGGGATTGGTGACCAGCAAACCGCGCTTCCAACCACGTTGGCGGCGCTGGTGCTCGATGAGGGCGAGGTGTTCAGGGTTCACTTCGGGGATGAGCAGCGGCACATCGGCGTCCATGCGATGCGCGCTGGCGTTGCTGGAGACCCAATAGCCCGCCGCGGCGAAGGCTTCTTCGACCGCCCCGGCCACGTCCGAAGGCAGCGCCGAAAAGACGAGATCGCACTCAAGACCCGGCTCGCACGATTCGAGTCGCATGTCCCGAACGGACGGCGGCATCGAAGGCGAGGCGATCCAGCGACAGGCCTCGCCATACGACTTGCCTTCCGAACGTCCCGATGCCGCCAGCGCCGTGATCTCGAACCAGGGGTGGCCCTGCAAGAACTGGATGAACTGTTGGCCGACCATGCCGGTCGCGCCCAGAATCCCCACTCGGATTTTGCTCATAGCTCGAACTCCTGATGAATCGCTCGCACGGTGTTGTGCGCATCTTTTTGCGCGACGACGAGCGAAATGTTGTATTCGGATGATCCTTGCGCGACGGAGATGACATTGGTGCCCTGCCGGCCCAATGCGCCAAAGATTTTGCCTCCGATGCCCGGCGTGGTACGCATTCCTGCGCCCACCACGGCGACAATGGCCACGTCGTTCTGCGCCCAGACGCGGTCCACGTTGTGCCGCGCCAACTCTAGCTCAAAGGCGCGTTCAAGCGCGGCCAAGGCCCGCGTTGCGTCCTGCTGGCGGACAACAAAGCAAATGCTTTGCTCGGACGACGCCTGCGAGATCATCAGCACGCTGATGCCTTCGCGCGCCACGGCTGAAAAGACTTGGGCCGCAACGCCGGGCACGCCCATCATCCCGCGCCCCTCGACTGTCACCAGGCTCAGATCACGGATCGCCGTGATGGCCCGCACCGCGTGCCCGTTGCCCTCTCGCGTATTGACCAATGTGCCAGGCTGCTGCGGCTCGAATGTGTTCAGGATGCGGATCGGAATGCCTTTGGTCATCGCGGGCAGCATCGTCTTGGGATGCAGCACCTTGCCGCCAAAATACGCCAGCTCGGCGGCCTCGTTGTACGAGATGCGCGGCAGTGTGTGCGCTTCCGGCACGACGCGCGGGTCCGCCGTCATCACGCCGTTGACGTCTGTCCAGATCCAGATCTCGTCGCTGTCCAGGCAATGGCCCAAGATCGCCGCGCTATAGTCGCTGCCGCCGCGTCCCAGCGTCGAGGTCACGCCGTCCGCCGTCGCTGCGATAAAGCCGGTCACGACCGGCACGATGTCTTGCTCCAACAGAGGCAGCAAGACCGCGCGTGTCTTGTGGCGCGTCGCTTCCATCTGAGGTGTCGCTTCACCAAAGCAGTCGTCGGTGACGATCAGCCCGGTCGCTTCGACGAGCTGCGCCGGGATACCGCACTCGATCAAGGCCGCTGCCGTGATGCGCGCCGAGAGCCGCTCGCCCAACGAGACCACCGCATCCAGCCCGCGCGGCGTCAGCTCGCCCAAGATGGTGATCGCGCGGCACAGGTTCTCAAAGCCCGAGACCAGCGCTTCGACTTCAGCGCGCAGACCCGCCTGGCGGTCGCCAAAGGGAATGAGCGCTTCTATCGCCGCCCAGTGCCTTTGCCGCAAGTCCTGACTGACCTGACGAAAGGTCTGGTCGTCGCGCGCGGCCGCCGAACGCGCGGCCTGGGTCAGCGCGTCGGTGACGCCGCTGAACGCCGAGACGACGATGACCAGTTTTCGACCCGCCGGGTTGGCGTGCGGCAGCTTGCCCGCGAAAAAATCCCGCGCAATGTCAGCCACCCTCTTGATGCGTTCGGCGCCGGCCACGGACGTGCCGCCGAATTTCATCACTACGTTCTTCATGCTTGACCCTCCTTAGCCTTCAGGGTAGGGGCAAGCCTATCTCCCTCTTTAGGGGGTGCGCTTGCCCAACGGGGCGACCGCAAGGGTGCGCCCCGACCAGATCAAAAAGGGCCTCCCGTTTGGGAGGCCCTTGAGAGCACATACTGTGAGTCAACGTTCGCCGCGCGTCATCCGCCTCGTCCAAACGGGCTGCATCCGCCCACCATAGTCATGGTGGTGGAAGTCGTACCGGAACCGGATGACGCGAACGATTTCATCTTGCATTGACTCCTGGCAACTTGATCGCTACATATGCTTCAACAGGCGCTCGTATTCATCGTGTCTGCCAATCCAAAACCACGTGATGGTATCGCCATAGAGTAATCCCAAGGCGCGGTAGAGTCCTCCAATGCGGATGGAATAGACTGGACGTGTCTTGCCCACACGCTTAAAGTACAAGCCAGGCGCATTAGGATTTTGCCGCCAGATTCGATAGACCTTGCCAGCCCGACGGCGAACATGCTGTGGTAACTCGTAAAACTGCTTCCAAAACTGTGGCAGGGTTTGCGAGTTCATCCAGGCGTGATTTCTCCGTCTTCGGTGAAAGCCATCGGCCTGGCGCGCCCTGCCTGAATCTCGGCCAGAGCCTCATCGGCCATTTTCTCAAGCAAGCGTTGGGATTCCTCAGTTGCGAGGAGCGCATCCCATCGCTCATTTTCTGCCGAGATTTGCTCCTCACTCATCTCCTTGTCGAGCATGCTCTCTTGGCCAGTCAGGAATTCCAAGAACTGGGCAAAATCAATCACCTCCGATACGCGCTCAGGAGGCAACCGACGTATGATTTCGACAAGTTTTTGCTCGTTCGCCACAGGTTTCGAGATAGTTGGTATCTCCATCGTCCATCATCCCGCAGAGGCCATATCGCCATACACTGCACCGCACCCAAGCTGGCTTCTGGAATGATAGGATTATGCCACAGGCCTATGGGCCTGTCAATCACTCGACATCAGGTGAGCGTCCGGGGTCGAGGCGACCTTGTTCTGCGGACGGCGCACCGGCACGATTTTGACAAAGGTCTCGCGCCAGTCGCGCAACAGGTTGAGCACCTGAGTGGCCTTGTCCTTTTGGTGGCTGAGCGTCAATTCCTCCGCATAGGCCGTCAGCAGCTCGTGCAGGTTGGCGTGATCGCTTTCATCCACTTGTTGCAGGGCGACCTGAGCGCCTCGCGCGATCCGCCGAAGGATGGCCTGGCGATCCAGGTTCAGGTGCGGCTGCAATCTCAGGTACAGGACGCCGCCGGTCATCCCGGCGCACATCCATGGGCCAGGGTCGCCCAACACCAACACCCGACCGGCAGTCATATACTCGCACAAAAAGCCCTTGACGTTGGCGCGCGCGCCAATGTACCCCAGGCTGTCATCGAGCGGCTGACGGATCTCGCCACCGATCACGACATCGGCGCCCGAAAGACGGATGCATGCCCGCGAGTCGGTGTCGCCCTGGACGATCACCAACCCGCCGGTCGCGCCATAGGCCAGGCTCTTGCCCACCGAGCCATCAATCAGCTCGCCGTCGTGATTGCTCCCTTTCAGGATCACGACGCGCCCACCTTGCATCCCTTTCGCCACCCCATCCTGTGCGCCGCCTTCGACGATGATGCTGATGGGAGCAGCGTTATAGGCCCCCAGCCCGTTGCCCGGCACCGAGCTGGCATAAAAGCGCAGCATCGCCTCGCGCACCTGATGACCGTTGCCATTGCCATTGCCGCCGTTGAGCGGAGGCCGCCAAGATTCCTGGCTGCCGCCGATGCCGCCGTGTCCCGGCGGCCACATCCACTGATGCCGGTAGCGGGTGAGCGCGCCGGTCAGATGCGTGCCCAGCGCGCGGTCCATCGGGGTGACTTTGTCATCTTCAAAGACCACTTGTTCCTCGCCGGCGGCGACGGTCTCCATCACCAGGTTCGAGATCACGGTCGTCAGGTGATTGCGCGGCCGGCGCAAGGGGCCGCCGCCAAAGCACGCCGCAGCGAGCAGCGGCCTGGAGTAGAAAACCGGCTCCTCCATATACTCAGCAACCGGCAATAGCATCTCGCTCAGGTCGAGCCGGGCATGGTGTGAAACTTGTTGGAGCAGGTCCGAACGTCCCACCAGGTCTTGGGTCCGCTCGAAGCCGAGGCGCGCGGTGATGATCCGCACGCCCTTGTCCAACGCGCTGAACAGATTCACCAATCCTTCGACCGCCTGATCGAAATCGCAAGGCACAAAATGTTGCAGCCCCAGTTGTTGGGCCTGGGTCAAGGTCTCGATCTGAGTGGCGATGCCCATGTGGCAATGGCCTGTCTGACAGCTTCGGCAGACTGTGCAGCCGATCGCGATCATCGCCAGCGTGCCAAAGCCGACCCGGTTCGCGCCCAAGCAGATCATCTTGACCACGTCCGCCGCGGTGCGCATCCCGCCATCGCACCACAACTCGACCCGCCGACGCAGCCCGGCTTCCGTGAGCGCGCGGTGCGCTTCCACCACGCCGATCTCGGCAGGCAAGCCAACGTAGCGGATCGCATGCTGGCGAGCTGCGCCGGTGCCGCCTTCATAACCGCTCAAGTTGATGATGTCGGCCCCGGCTTTGGCGATCCCCACGGCGATGATGCCAATGCCCGGCACGACCGGCACCTTGACCGCCACCCGCGCCTTGGGGTTGGCCGTCTTGAGTTCTTCGATGAACTGGGCCAGGTCTTCGATGGAATAGATGTCGTGATGGTTGGACGGCGAGATCAGGTCAACGCCTGGATGAGCGTGACGGGTCTGGGCGATCTTGGCCGTGACCTTGACGCCCGGCAGGTGACCGCCCTCGCCCGGCTTGGCCCCCTGGCCGATCTTGATTTCGAGGAGATTGGAGGAGTTGAGCAGCTCGGCGGTGACCCCAAAGCGGCCCGAGGCGATCTGCTGACCGCGATGGTGCGGATACTTGCCCAGCATGTCGTGAATCTCGCCCCCCTCTCCGTTGAGGGCGATGATGTTGAGCCGGTGCGCGGCTTCGGCGTAAGCGCGAAAGGCGACCTCGCCCTGCGATCCAAACGACATGGAGGCAAAGACAAACGGCAGGGCATGGCCCGTCAACCCGGCCTCCACCTGATCGGGCTGCACATCGCTGCTTGGGGGAAAGCAAAAATCGAGCACGTGCCGCAAGGCGACCGGGAGAGTCCTGGCAAGCGACTCGGCCTGCCGTTCAAAAGCCTGTGTGTCGCCTTCGCCGCGCGCCACCTGCGCGGCGGCTTTCCACACTTTGGGGTAAAAATGCTTGACCCGCCCCAGTTGCGCTTTGGCCTGGCCTGCAACCATTGCCGCGCGAGCGGCGACATCGGCGTCCAGATCGTCCCACGTCAACCCGCGCGTCTCCGATCCGCCATAGTTGGCCGTGCCCATCGCCAAGGCCACCGGCTGGCTGAGGCCAATGCTGGCAAAGAGCCGACCATAGCCGCGCAGCTCGTGAATCCCCATCGTGCTGGTGACTTTTTCCAGCCCTACTCGCAGCGCCTTGAGTGTGTTGGTCAGCCGCATGGATCGCCCGGCCAGATCGAGTCGGGTCTCTGCATCGTTCACCGCCACTTCAAAAAGCATATAAGGCGCGATGGCATCTGCCCCCAGACCCAGCGTCATGACGAGATCGTGCAGATGGCGGATCGCCCCCGAGCGCAGCACCAGGCCCACCCGGCGACGCAGGTTGGACGGGCGAGCGGCCGACCCGGTCGAATCTTCAAAGCTCATCCGCAAAGCGCGGTCCACTATCGCCACCATCAGGAGAGGGTCTATCCAACCCTGTCCCTCGGTAAAGGCCGCTCCATCGTCCAGCAGAATGACCGTGGCACCGGAACTCGCCGCCTGCACAGCCTCCCCGGCCAATCGTTCCAGACCGGCCATCACCGACTCGCCTGGCCGCGTGACTGCGTTCAATCGAGCGACGGGCAGGCTTGCCAGCAAGTCGCGGAGCCATATCGAGCCGACCTCGTCGGCCACCCGGCGTAAATCCGAGGCAGAGGCCAGGACGCCAGTGGGATGACTATCGAGGAGGATGGGACACTCGAGCGTCAGGGGAAAGACGCTGACTGGTTCGTCAGGGGAAAGAGGAGGTCGGGGCCCCAGCACACACTGGGTTGAAAAATGTTCTGTCTCGCGTTCCCGATCGATCGAAGGGTTCGTCACCACCGCGACCGCTTCTTGAAAATACTCGGCGAGGTTCCGACGCTCGGAGGAAAGCGCGGCCAGTGGGCCATCGTGACCCAGGGAGCCAATTGGCTCGTGACCGGTCGCAGCCAACGCCCCGATCCACTCGCGGTCCTCGCGGCTCCAGCCCCAGGCGGCCAGCCAGGTCTCCAGGCTGACCGGATCGAACGCAGGCCGGGGCGCTTCGGATTCTGACATTTGCGCCTGGGGTGGGATAACCGCCAAAGTTCGGTCGTGGCCGGGTCGGATGGAAGGCCACTGAGCGGCAAGCTTTTCCAAAGGCCCCAACCGACGACGGCTCAAGTCCCGCAGTTGCTGCTGCATCGCCGCATAGTCCAACACCTCCACACCCCTTTCGCGGCGCAGGCGCACGCTCATCTTTTCTCCCGGCGAAAGGGGACGCGGGTCGGTGCACAGCGAGTCCAGGTGATACACGCCTTTTTCGGAGGAGAAAAAGTAATCCTTTTCGGTCGAGCCGAACCAGAGCGGGCGCAGGCCCAGCGCGTCCACGCTCAGGACGCACTCGTCTCCATACCGTGCGATGATGGCAGCCGGTCCCTGAGCAAAGGGGCCAAATGCCTGGCGATAGTAGCGGTAAACGATCTGCAAGTCGGGAGGCAGTTGCTCGACCTGACTCAGGATCGGCGGAAAGAGCAGCTCCATCGCCTCGATCAGGGTAAATCCGTAGTGATGGATCAGGGCGGCCAGCGTGCGATCCACATCCTGCGAATCGCTGGCGCCCGGCACCAACTGGATGCCCAGCAGCCTGGCTTGTTCGCGCAAGCGAGCGATGGTGTTGATCTCACCGTTGTGCCCCAGCAGGTTAAAAGGCTGGGCGCGGTCAAAGGTCGTCGTGGTGTTGGTGGAATAACGCGCGTGGCCGAGGGTGATCGCGGTCGTGTAATCGGGGCTGCGTAACTCTGGATAATAGTGGTAGAGTGTTTCGATCGAACCGCGCACTTTGTAGACCACGCTGTGGCTGGAAAGCGAGGCCACGCAAATTCCCGCGATGCGTTCGAGGTCCAGCCCTAGATCGAACAGACGGTGCTCCACGTCCTCCAGTGGCCCTTCGCGCATCAACCCGGCGATCTGCCAAAAGAACGGCGCCTGCGCGCGCGCCATCCGCCCCAAGGCCAGTGGGCGCGTCAACCCTGGCCGCTCGATGAGGAGGTCGGCGCCTGCCTGGGCGACCAGGTTCAACACTTGTTTTTGGGCCTGCCGCACCTCGTCCATCGTCATGGCGGGGATCATCAGATGCCCCACAAAGAAACGCCGGTCCTCGGCCAGCCAGGCTGGCTTGCCTTCCTTCTCTAGAGTCTCGGCCCACAACTGGCGAGGAATATCGGTCAGCACCCCACAACCATCGCCTTCGCCATTCACGTCGCCGGAGCGATGTCCCATCTTGCTGAGAGCATCCAGTGTGCGCTTGAGATTGCCATGCGTGGCCTCTCCCGTCCGGCGCACCGCGCAGACGATGGCGCACGCATCATGCTCGGTCCACCAGGTATGGGCATGTTCCACAGCCCATTGGTGCGCCGAAAGATCAACCTGGTCTCGGTCCATCGCAACCTCCGAGAGGTAAAAAAAGCGAGGCTGCCTATGAGGGCAGCCCCGCGAATTCCTGGTCCTGGACCCAGCTATGGTCTGATGACGCCCTGGGCTGCCCACAGGCAACAAGTACCCGCTGCGCGGGTGGAGCAAGCAGCCGGCAGACGGATAAAAGAACCAGACAGCGTCACGACGTTCAAACCCATGAGTCAGTGTGTCCCTGGAGCGCGGCCTTCAAGTCGCATTTTGAACCAAGATCCGTAACCAACGCATCCCTAGTCGTGGGGGGGGGGGGGGGGGGGGGGGGGGG
>DAOTXX010000114.1:0-12722 GCA_034434835.1 Thermoflexales bacterium
AACAGAGAGGGGCGTCGAGGGGGGCTTGCGCCTGAGTGCGGAAGCGAGTAGACTTGAAGAGCCGGGTGCGAGAAAACCGCACGCCCGGATCCGTGCGGGGGCAGTTGGGTAACTGGCTGTCCTACCGCGATGGATCCGTGCAGCGAGAACACAGGCCGTTGCAATAGCCAAATGGGATACTGCCATTCCACAACCCATCCCGCGCGCGCTGGATTTTGCCCTTGCGCGTCTCCTGGCGCAGGTTGTCAATGTAGATTTCGGCCAGCATCCCCAACACGGTGAGCATCAACTTGCCCCAGGGCGTGGTCAGGTCGAGCCGCTCCTGAACCGACACGAAAGCGACGTTGGCCGCATTGAGCTGCTCGAGCGCGACAAGCAAGCTGCCCAAATGGCGGGAGAAGCGGTCAATCTTGTCCACGACGATCACGTCAAAGCGGCCCGCGCGAGCGTCCACCAACAGGCGGTCGAACGCGGGGCGCGGCGAACCTTTCTTGGCAGAAAGACCTGCATCGGTGTACAATTCGACCAGGCACCACCCCTGGGCCGTGACATAGCCCTGGATGTGAGCCGCCTGCGCATCGAGGCTGTGGCCGTCCACCTGCTCACGCATCGAGACGCGACGGTAACCTGCAGCACGAAGAACACCATCCGACATGGCGACCTCCTTCGAGAGATGAGATGATTAGACTGTACTCGATCAGGAGTGTCATGTCAAGATAGGGAGCAACAAAACATGGCGACCCAAGCTCATCCCACGGCGACTACCCGCAAGCGATCCCGCTTTGGGCCTTACGATCCCAAGCCTTTCATCGCGCGCCTGGAGCAATTGCTGGTGGAGCGCAACGAGACCAGGCGCGAAGCGGCGCTCAAGGCTGGCCTGGATCACCAGTCGATCCGGCGTTACCTCAACGGGCAGCGGCCTGATCGCCAATCGTTATTGATCCTGGCGGATCACTTTGAAGTGAACCCCAACGAGTTTCTGCAACTGGCGGGCTACAAGCCGCTCAAGATTTTTGAGATCAAGACGGCCAGCGCCGAAGCGCTGCCGCCGGAGGCAGTGGACGTGGCGAAGGACATTGCGCGCATCCCGGACCCCAAGACGCGCAAGGCGGTCGCCCAGGCGATCCGCACACTGCTCAAGAAATATTACGCGTGAGGCTCAGCGCGCGCCGGGCCTCCTTCCGACCCTCCCAGCCATCTGTCAAAGGGCGCGTTGGCGACGAGCTTGATCAGTCGAGGGCCGTCAAAGTAAGCCCCTGCCAGCATCGTCTGCAGCAGCCCCTTGTGTTCCTCCGGCGTCATCTGCTCCCAGAGCCAGGCCCAGTCATCCAGCCGCCCCAGCGCGGACGCAGCGGCAACGTGGGTGTCGGGCTTGAGGCGCGCCATGCGCTGCGTGAAGCGCGTTTTCTCTTCCTCGAACTCGGCTTGAGAGATGACGCCTGACTTGAGCAGCCAGGTCGAGTGCTTGAAGGCTTGCGCCAGGTTGTAGCGCTGGCGCTCGAACTCTTGCATCCCGTCGTCCGAGAGATAGTAAGCCAGGATACGCTCGCGCCACTCGCCGGGGATGCGCAGGCGTCGGACGAGGGTATAGACTTGCTCCTCCAACACCTCGGCGTGAACTGCTTTGGCGATGCAGCCCATGGTCTCTTTCGATGACGCCGGCGTCGCGCGTGTGACCTGAGGCGGCAGCCCGGTTTCTTCGGGAGGCCGGGACGTGCCGCGCTGCTTGCGGCGGTCAATCAGCGTGGCGCAGCGATAGTAGCGCGTTCCCCCGTTGGATGAGATACCCCGCAGCGGCACTCCGCATCCATCGTGGTTCGAGCACGGCCAACACCGGGCGATCCCTGATAGAGGATAGACTCGAACCGCGCGCTGCTGGCGCTGCGGGCTTTTTCCTTTGCGGCGGCGGATCTGGCGGCACTGTTCATACAACGACCAGGACACCAGAGGTTGGTGCTGTCCCTTTTGCACATAGTCCGGGATGCGCCGGTTGAGAGCGATGCGAGACAGGTCCTCCACTCGAGACATGGCCGGGTCATCCTCGTCCCAGGAGAGCGGACGCGATGGATAATGAGCAGCCACTCCAGCGTAGACAACGTTCGTGAGAATATCGCGGACATTGTCGCGAGTGAATGGGCCGGGCTGTGATTGCCCCGGTTTGCCCTTGGTGCGAAAGTGGACGGCGCTGCCATCAGGCAGGAGGTAGTCATAGTCGTTGAGCCGTTGGGCGATGTCGAGATCGCTGACGTCGCCTTGAGCATACCATTCAAAGGCCAGGCGAACGGCGATGGACTCGACGGGGTGCGGAATCAGCACCTTGCCCTCGCCCACGTTGGGCTGCCCGACGCGAGGGCAATAATCTGGGCCGTTGGGATCGGCGCATTTCGAACAACTGCCATTGCAGTAGCCGAAGCGGAAAGAGCCGTTGAGCAGCCCTTTCTTGACGCGCGTCAATTTGCCTTCGAGCGTGCGGCGGCTGAGGTTGCGCACATAGTATTCGGCCAGGCCGCCTAGAACGTAGATGACGAGATACCCCCAATCGTTGTCCAGGTCAATGTTTTCCGAAACCGAAATGAGCTGGACGTGGTATCGCTTGAGCAGGCGGATGAACCGGAGCAGGGCCTCCAGGTTGCGATACAGCCGGTCGAGGCGATGGACGACCACGACGTCAATCTGGCCGGCTTTGATGTCGCGGATCAATCGCTGCAGATCGGGGCGCTTGCTGTTGCGGCCGGTGTGATCGGGGTCGGCATACGTGCCGACCAGCCGCCAGCCGCGCTCGACGATGAATATGCGGCTGAGGTCGGGCTGCGTGTCGAGCGAGTGGGCGGACTCGTCTTCCTTGGACAGGCGGATATAGTTGGCGGCGCGCAACGCGCGAGATGTGGCGGCTGTGGCGTCGAGCGCCTGGCGCAGGTCCTGACCGGTAGCTTGATAGTAAGCGGCCAGGATGTTCTCCGGCAGATCGTCCAGGGTGTCCCGACCCGAAGCGGTGGAGGGCGGATGCTCAGAGGTCACTTGCTCGCTCGCGACTTGCGCGCAGCGTCCGGGCGGTTTGGTCGGCGCGCGGATTGGGCGACCACGCGTGATTTGAGTGGCCGCGCATCAGGGTGGGTGGGCGGAGAAAGTCCCAGCAGTCGGCGCAGGATAGACGCCAGTTCGCGGCAGAAAGCGTCAATACGCTCTTCGTCACTCAGGTTATCCATGTAGGCTCCGGTTTTCGCGTGACGCGCGGCAGCAAAAGGTGTTATAATGCGCTGCCGCCTCAGTTTTCACCGGATGGCATTATATAACCCTCCAATTGCGAAATGTGGACGACATGCTGCGAATTTTCGCAAATTGAGATGACGAGTTGACGAGAGCAAAGCGCAAACCCTATAAGAGCGGCCCGCCGACGCAGTTCGCCCGACTGGTGGATCGCGGCATACGGGCCTACCAGTACGCGCACGAGCGCGCGATCACGTTTGGCCGCGCCGAAGCTGAACTGGCCGAGGCGATTCACCTTTCCCCGCGAACGCTCCAGGCCTGGCGGCGGGACAGCCAGCCCCGGCGATACGAACCCCTGCGCGACCTGGCTGCGGCCTGCGTGCGCGCTGCGCCTGACCTGGGCAAGTCGTGGGTGATCGAATTGTTCCAGGCTGGCGGGATGGCCGACTGCGTGGACCAGGCGATCGCGGACATCTCTCGACGGACAGGCATCGCCCTGACGCCCGTGGCAAGCAGCTCGCAAGGTGATTTGTCTGACCGGGTCATTGTCCCGGGCGCCGTGTTCCAGCGCGTGCGCGTAGACGAGTTCGTCGGGCGTGAGTGGCTGACGGCAAAGGTGGACCGGTTCCTCGACGATTCCAGTCGCAAGTCCGGCGTGTTTCTGCTGGTGGGCGAGGCGGGCGTGGGTAAGACATGCTTCCTGGCGCACCTCGTCCGCGAGCGCGGATATGCGCATCTGTTTGCCGAGCAGGTTCCCGGCGAGGCGAACCTGGGTCGCGCGCTCGAATCGTTGGCGGCGCAACTGGTCACCCGCTACCGGCTCAGCCTCTCTGTGACCCCTCATTCGTTCACCCCTGACCCCCAACTCTTTGAGCGATTGCTGCGTCAGGCAGCCTGCCGCCTGATGGCAGGCGATAAGATGGTGATTGTGTGCGATGGGCTGGATGAAGCTGGCGCGGCGCCGGACGGGAATGTTTTGGGGTTGCCCGCCGTCCTGCCCGATGGCGTATACCTGATTCTTTCGCAGCGTCCCGTTCCAGTCCGGCTCAATCTCAAGCTCACGCCGCACATTGAACGACTGGACGCGAGTGCTCCCGATAATCTGCGCGACGTGGAGACCTACCTCGCCGCCGTTGCCAATCGTCCCGAGATCGCCGGACAGTTGCGCGCGCAGAACTATGCCCCGTCTGATTTCATCCGAACGCTGGCCGACAAGAGCGACGGCGTGTGGATCTATTTGCATCACGTCGTCGGCGAGATCTTGCAAGGCCGCCGGACGCCGCTCGACCTGGACCAGTTGCCGGCGGGATTGGCGGGCTATTATGCCGAATACTGGAGCCGCTTGCGCCAGGAGCAGGACGCATGGGATGATCGGTACGCGCCGCTGTTGACCACATTGGGCGCCGCCCAAGAGCCGGTGAGCGTGGAACAACTGATGGCGTGGGCAGGCGTGCGCGCGTCTCCAGATTCGGTGCGGCGATTGCTCAGAGAAGCGTGGCGAGCCTTTATCGCCGAGAGCGGAGAACAGGAACCGCGCTACGGCCTGTATCACGCCAGCCTGCGCGATTTCGTCGCAGGCCGGGTGGATGGCGCGGGATTGCTCCCTGCGCATCGCTACCTGGTGGATGACTTGGGCGAGCGAACACGCCGGGCGCACCGGCAGATCGTCGAACACTATCGTCTCCAATGCGGCGGCGACTGGCCGAACCTGGCTGAACAAACTTATCCGCGTCGCTATCTGGCGACTCATCTGGTCAGTGGTGGTTTGCTCGAAGAATCATTCGCGCTGGTCGCCCACGGCGAGGCGCGCAACGAATGGGCTGAGGCGCGCTTTGCTCAGGAGTGCACCTATGCTGGATACCTGGCTGACCTCGACCCGGCCTGGCGCTGGGCCGAGAGCGACGAAGGATGGAACGTCGGGGCGCAGATTCGCTGCGCGCTCATCCAGAGCAGCTTGCGCTCGCGCGTGGGAAACGTCCCGCCTGGTCTGGTGGTGGAATTGGTTCGGGCTGGGCGTTGGAGCCCTGACGAGGCATTGGCGCACATTCTGCAAATACCCGAGGAGCGACAGCGGGGCGAGGCGTTGTGCCGGGTGTTTCCTCTACTGCCTTCGGATTTGCGGATTGAGGCGACAATGGCAGCGCGGGAAATGAGCGATCCAGTTGCGCGCGCCATCACACTGGCCCATCTCGCGCGGCAAGACGATTCGCAAGAACACGCCAGCGTAGCGCAAGCCCTCGACGTCGCTCGCAGCATCGCCGACGACCAGACGCGCGCCCAGGTCATCGTCGAGATGACGACGGCTTTGCCCGACGAGTTCACGCCCGAGGCGCTGGCGATGGTGCGTGATACGGCGGAGCGTGAAGCGCGGCTGTCTGCCCTGGCGCAGTTGGCCGGCCGCCTGCCGGATGAGTTGCGAGCCAGCGTGGCGCGCGAGGTGTTGGCCGGAGCGCGCGAGATTGAGGACGAGCCGGCGCGGAGCAAGATTCTGTGCGATGTGGCGACAGCTTTGCCTGCCCGATTGGCCTTTGAAGCTTTGTCGGCAGCGCGAGAGATGAAGGATGCCGCTGCGCGTGGTTTGGCGCTGGCGAGCCTGGCCGGGCGGTTGCCGGCCCGGCAGAGAACGCGCGCCGCGCGCGAGGCATGGCAGGCCGCGCAGGCGATGAACGACGATCTGGCGCGCGCGCACGCGCTGGCCGACCTGGCCGAATTTTTGCCGGATGATCTGAAGCGCGAGGCGCTGAACGTCGCGCGCGGCATCGCGAACGAGTTCACGCGCTTGTTCGCGTTGACGGCGCTGGCCGAATATCTGCCCGGCCGGCTCAAGACTGGTGTGGCGAGTGAGGCGCTTCACCTGATGCGCCAGATACAGGATCCGATGGAGCGCGCCATGTCGTTCATGCTGGTCGGACCGTGCCTGAATGTCCGGCAGCAGTCGGAAGCCTTGAACCTGGCGCGTGAGATCGCCAACCCGCGCGCGCGGGGATTGGCCTTGAGCCGGTTGAGTCCGCACTTGTCGCCCGCGCCGCAATTGTCGGCGTTGGATGCCGCGCGCAAGATCCAGGACGCCTGGGCGCGCGCGACGGCGTTGAACGAAATGATGGATGTCTGGCCCGATCGCCTGCGCGGGCAGATCGCCGAAGAAGCCTTGAGCGCGGCGCGGGGGATCGCGGATGACTGGGCGCGCGCTTGCGCGTTGAGCCGGTTGGCGGAACGTCTGCCCGGCGAGCTCCAACTGGAAGGCGTCGGGATAGCGGGTGGTCACAGCGATCACGCAGCCGGTTTCCTGGCCGAAGCGGTCCGAGACACGCTGACGTTGGCGTTGCGTCGGGCTGGCGGCGTAGACGAGCGCCTGGACCTGGCGAGCGAGTGGGCGCGCCGGGCGCGCGATCTACTCGAAGCCGAACGATGGTTGGAAGCATTTCAAGCGACGATTCAGATCGAGTCGCTGGTCGGGTCCCGGCGCGCGGGTGTATTGGCCGAGGTGGTGACGAGATGGGCCGAGGCCGGCTTTCCCGGTCTGGGCGATGGACGGGCGATCTGGCCTCAAACGCTGCGTGCGCTGGCTCGCCATCGCCGCCCCGAGTTGCTCTTTGACCTGGCGGCGCTTGCGCCGCTCATCATGCGCCTGGGCGGGGCTGCTGCCATTGACGAAGCCTGCCACGCCATCCAAGACGTTTGCCGGTGGTGGCCATAGCGGCTGGCTGCTGCGCCTTGTGCTCACGCCTTTCGCTCGACGACGCCTTCGGCCAGGCAAATGCGTGACGGCAACAGCATCTCCTTTCTCTGCTTGGCGACTGTCTCTTTGAGACGCTTCAAGCCCTCTTGATAGTCTCCATCCACCAGATGGGTCAGCCAGATAGAGCGAGAGCGGTCTTGCGCGATCTCGAGCGCGGCCTGCGCGCTGACGGCCTGGTAGTATGTCTGCCGCTTGAGGGTGACACTCCAGCCTCGTTCTTGCAGAGCAAGATAGAGCGTGGATAATCTCTGTGCTGTGGCGCGGATCATGTCACCCGCCTTGGGAAAGAAGCGAAACAGCCAGTGACCGGGCATGTGCTCCGGCATGATGTCCAGCAGATACCATCGCCCACCGACTGCGAGGAGTCGCTCGGCTTCGTCGATCCACGCGGCCTTGTGCTCACTCATCTGATAGGCAAAAGGTGTGTGCAAAAAGGTGACGCTGCCGTTGGGCAGGCGAAGCTTGGGCGGCGAGTCGCCGCGCCAGGCGTAGGTCTTGACGGCGACGTCGGGCCAATTGTGTGGATCGGTCTTGAGCGGTGGAAAGCCAGCGTGCGGAACATCCACAATGTGCTGCGGTTGGATGCCGGCCTGGTGTTGGTCTTTGAGCGCCCTGGAAAGAACGGGGGTGACGCGGTTGCCCGTCGTTCCGGGTGGGACAGTCATGACCAGCGGCCAAAGGGGCGCTTCAGCCGGCAGGTTTTCTATCGTCAGGGCGGGCAAAATTGGCTCGACACCCAAAGCAGCGGTCACGTCCGGCGAAAAGAGCGGAGAGAACCGCCCCGGCTCGATTTCTGCCAGTGAGCTCAATTGCTGGAACAGCGGACGGAATGGAGTGTGGGGGCGCAATCTGGTCACGCGGCTCTGGTTGACGTCCACAAAGACTTCAGCCACGGCCAGCCGCACCAGATCGCGCCGCTCTGCGGGCGTCGCTTCCTCCCAGACCTCGGCCAGCGTGCTCAAGGTCGCCGCGGCTTCTTCTATCGTCGCCAAATCTTGGGGCAGAGGCAACTCATCTATCTTGCGTTGGATGGCCTGCGCTTCTCGCTCGAACGCGTCCAAGTCGTCGTCGTAATAGCCTGCCTCGTACAACTGGCGCAGGCGGCGCAGTTTGGCCTCCAGGCGTTCCCGTCGATTATCCTGTCCCCTGGCAGTGGCCTTTGACCTGTCCTCTGGCAGCAACTCTTGTACCCGCTCTATCCAATCGTCGGGCAAACGCAGGTCACGAAACAGCGCGCCCAGTTGCGCTTCAACCAGGTCGGCGCGCGCGCCGCGCCTGGCATCGGGGCAATCCAAATAACCACGCGCATTGGAGGTTTCTCGATAGTAACTGCCGGTGGGCGTCGTCTGCGCGCGCAGCCGTCGCCCGCAGGCGTCGCAGTAGACGATGCCGTTCAACAAATAGACGCGCTGGTGCGACGGGAGCGAGCGTGAGCCGAAATACCGCTGCTGGCGCATCTCTTTGACTTGCTCAAACAATTCGGTCGAGATGATGGGTTCGTGCTGGCCTGGGAACACTTTCGAGGGCTGCCCCTTTTTGCGCGGCCCGTAGACGACAAGGCCGGTGTAAAAGCGATTGCGCAATATCATGTCCACGATTGCGCCAGTGAACTGGCGACCTGAAGCGGTCTTGAACCCTTTAGCGTTCAGGGCGGCCGCGACATCCTCGAAGGAAGCGTTACCCCCGGCGTACAGTTCAAAAGCCATGCGCACGGCGCGAGCGGCTTCGGGGTCGACGATGGGTGGCAATTTGGGATCGGCGGCGCGGCGGTAACCATAAGGCAAGACGCCGGCCGAGTACAGCCCCTCGCGGACAGGCCGGCGTCTGGCCCTGGCGATGCTCTCGCGCGATAGGTCGAGATAGTATTCGTCGAGGGCAGATAAGGTGGTGAGAAAGCTGCGGGCCGAGGCGCTAAAGTCAAATTGCGGCTCTTGGACTGAGGCAAAGCCAATGCCATGCTGGCCGAGTTGCTCCAAGATTTCAAGGGTGTCAAAGACGGAAGGGGAGAGGCAAGACAACTTGGGCGCGATCAGAACGTCAAAGCTGCGTTTGGCAGCGGCGGCAAGCGCGGCCTGGAGTCCCGGGCGTTCCCGATCGCGCGAAGTATCAATGTCAATGAATTCATCCGTGATCTGCCAGTGGCGGGCGGCGGCGAATCGTTTCATCTCGGCCAGTTGATCGGGGATGGACAGGGCATGCCTGGTCTGTGTGCTGTTCGACGTGCAAGCGTACAATGCGGCGCGCATGATCATGCTGACACCTCGTAACAAAGGGAGCAATCGCGAGGCTATTATATCAGATTGCGCGGGGATAGAAGGAACGGCGGCGATGGACCAGTGGGGACAAGGCCCATCGCCGCCAGGTAGAACTAGCGCTTGCCATCCTTTTTCTTTTCGCGTTCTATGATCTGGGCGATTATCTTGAGGAAATCTTCCTTACGTTGTCGATCGCTTTTCTGGTTTTCCCTTTTCCTTTTGGGTTTATCTTTCATCGGCAGCCTGTAGTCTATGCAACGACCTGCCGGCAGGTTGCGGATACGAAAAGCGCGCTTGCGCAAAGGGACTGACCGGGTCGGTCAGCTCTCCCGTTGCAGCGTGCAGGATACAACGGCGCCCCTTTACAAATCAATGGGCTAACCTTTATCAGAAGCCGTCAAACATTTACAAAATCCAAGTATCGGGTACGTGGAGATAAGGACGCCACAGGATCAAGGTTCTCGGCGGATAGCCGGGCAGCAGTTGGTTAGGATGCTGAACGACAAGTCAATATCGAAAGGTCAACTGGCAAGAGCATTGCATGTGACCTCGCCACTGGTAACACATTGGAGCAACGGGCGACAACGGCCTGCGCCACAGCCGCTACTCAAGATGCTCGTGCTGTTCAGAAGGATGGGCGTCATTGAGAAGCCTGAAGATGTGTTTGACTGGGTCAAGTGGTGGGGGTATGACCGTCTGCAATCAATCCACGCCTTGAGTGCGGTATCAGGAACAGGTGACCAAGAGCTCGCTTCGCTGATCGAATGGTTGGAAGAATGGAAGGTGACCTGGCGGGCAAATCCGTTGGCAAATGGGATCAGCCTGCCCATCTATTACGTGCAGCGCGAAGCCGAGCTGGCTGCATGGCAAGAGCGGCTGCGTGCCGAGAGCGACTACCGCACGCCGACCGTCAAACGGTTTGTACTGTGGGGCATAGCGGGCGTTGGCAAAACCGTGCTGGCACAAGCACTGGCACTCGACGAAGAGATGAATGAATATTTTCGCAATGGCGTTCTGTGGGCCACGTTGGGGCCGGAACAGATGCGCGGGGAAAAAATCGGTCAAATTCTGGTGACTTGGTGCAGGCAGTTGGGGCTGCCAGTTGAGGCGGAGGATACACCCGAGATGCTGCATGCGCGGGTCAAGGAGAAACTGAGCGATCCGACCGTGCGAGTGCTGATTGTGTTGGACGATGTGTGGTGGGCCGAGGATGTCAAGTTGCTGCTGGTGGATGGGTCGCAGAGTCGCGTCTTGATCACGACGCGCATGGTGAGCGTGGCGCAAAAGCTGGGATGGGATAACCGAAATCAGATCATCGCGCTGCCAGTGATGAGCGAGGCCGAATCGCTGGAGTTGATACGTTGCCGGATGGGAGATGATTGGCGAGACGAGATGACGGCTAACGCTGGCGAGTTGGCACATCGAGTTGGGCATTTGCCGCTGGCGATAGAGCTGGGTGTGACCGTAGCCAAGCGGCGGGGCTGGCCGTTCCTGCTGACGCGATTGCGCGAGGGCAAGGGGATGGATACGCTGCGGCGCTGGCCGGAAGAGGGCCGGCAAGATAGTTTGCGGCGCTCGCTCGATCTCAGCTACGCAGTGCTGGACGACAAGGCGCGTGGACTACTCATGGAACTGACGAAGCTTGTGCCAGGCCCAATGTTCACGACAACTGACCTCGGAACGGCTGACGCCAGGTGGAACATGGAGCAATGGGAATGGGAAGATGCGTTGCAACAATTGGTGGATGCGGCGATGGTAGAGTCAGTGGAAAGTGGATTGCGGTATCATCTGCATCCAATGGTGTCCGCATACGCCTGCGCCAAGTCGGCGTCAGAAGGGTGTACAGAACTGCGAGAGAGCAAGTAGAGACAAAAAGTGGTTTGTAACTGCTCAGGCTAAGAGCATGTGGTAGTGGCGACTTTAGTCGCATGCGGTTGTGGCGACTTTAGTCGCTCTTGTGCTCAGGCGAAAGTCGCTACTACGGGCTGAGTAGTTACCACCTTCTGTTTGGTCTTTACCATCCTGACATCGCGTTCGGCCAGGTTGTTGTCGAAAGGCACGCGAAAGTCATACATAAAGGCCAGCACCTGCGGCTTGTATTTCTGTAGCCGGTCGAGCAGGTTCTTGGGCGGCGACTGTTTCTTGCGCCCGCGCTTGTTTTGCTGATGCCCACCCTCTGCCTCGGATGGTGGATCGGTGAGAGGTAGGTTGGTCTGTAGCCCCTGGGCGATCAGCGCGTCGTAGCGTTGCTCATAGTCGGTGAGGCGTTCTGGCGGGAGGGACATCTGGCCCTCCGGTGAGGCATCTACCTCGGCCTTTGCCTCCAGCAGCAAGCGGATTGTCGCCTCTGCCCAATCTTGTTGGTACTGCTCGACGACGAGCAACAGGTCGCGCAGGTGATGGGCATTGCAGAGAGCGTGCTGGCAGTTGGTGAAGGTGAAGTAGGATTCCCAACCGTCGTGCACCGCTCGTCCTGTGAACATCGGCAGGATGCCCATCGCTCTTATCCCTTCCTGTCCCCGCTTGGGGTGGACGGTGTAGTAGGTGAGACGCTTCGTGCTGGCGACATGCAACCAGTTCAAGCGACCTTCAACCCGCAGGCCGCTCTCGTCAAAATGAGCGACGTCCGCCGCGATCAACTGTTGCTTGGTCGCATCCAGGCTGGGGATGATGTGGCTGACTACCTCGGCGTTGGCTTCTAGAATCAAGTTCTCGGCGGGAGTGTGTCCATAGAAGTCACCCAGCGTCTCGCAGGTGCGTGCCAGGGGGATGAGTTGGTAGTTGTTCAGGTAGGACGCCTGAGATTTGATGCGCGGGCCATACTGAACAGGCTGTGTCACGTCTGGCGGAAAGTCGCCTTTCGCCGGATGGCCACAGCGGGGACATACCTTGACTTCGGCTTGGTGTTCGGTGACTTCAATGCGCACTGGAGGAATGTCGAACACCTGCCGTCTTTCGACCCGGCACGGTTCAACCGCGCGCAGATCGGCGGCGCAATGCGTGCAGCGCGTGACCGGATGAAGCTGCACGTGGTCTGGCTTGTCCACCATCTCGAGGGTATGTCCTGGATGCCCTTTCTGCCCGCCGCTGCGCCGACCGGTCTTCTGACGCAAGTTCTGGGGACGGGGCTTCCGTAGACCATCACTGCTCGGCGGCTTGCTGCTGTTACGGCTGTTCTTGGACAATTGATCGCGCAGACCCTGGATGGTAGCCGCCTGTTCGTCCACGACTTGCTGCAACTGCCACACCTGTTGCTGCAATGTCAGAGCGACCGTAATGAGGGTCTCTTTGTCCAGCTGCTCAAGCTGGCTGCGGTTGTACTCGGATTGTGACATCATAACGAGCCAAAGCATACCATAGGCATGTTAGTTTTGCACTTGATCTCTATAACTTGAGTTTAGACAAATAACTGGTCAAGACGATTGGGCACTTGCCATCATCGTCATCCGGTAGATAATTGGGTACATGCTATCACCCCAATTATCTGCCAGTTTGTACCTGAACAACTTGAAAGACTTTCG
>DAOTXX010000115.1:0-4276 GCA_034434835.1 Thermoflexales bacterium
CCGGCTGTTTAGGTCGGTTCTCTAGCCAAGTTCATGTCCACTGCAGAGCGCAGACGCTTTGCGGTCGGGGGAGTATTTAACCTTGACCATGTTGCGCCTGTTGCCCCGCTACTCCCTCATGTCGGGTAATGAATGTGCGGCTATCGTTCCTTCGCCGCGAGCACGAGGGGTCATCGTTCGACGGCGACCTGGACCGCGGTCGAGCGCAATAACCGGTGACTGATCAGGAAACATGCCACATCGAGCAACATCGCGAGTGAAATCCAGGCCACGCTCCGCCGGGATGGAAGCACGACAGCAGGCTGTACTGGCCGTGGGCGCGTCGCTCAGTCCCGATGACGTATTGAGAGTCATCGCCCGCCAGGCTTGTGCGCTCACCGCCAGCCCCAGCAGCGCCGTCTATTTGTTCGACCCAGACACGCACAGGCTTCAGTTGGTGACGGGCCACCGCTTATCTGCCGACCTGATCGGCATCAAGCTCGCGCAAAATGAGGGCGTGGTGGGACGCACTTTCCAGGGACAGCGCGCCTTGCTCGCGGACCATGTCACGTCGTCAGGCTTGCCCGATTCAGCGCGGCGGGCCGGGTACAAGGTCGCCGCCGTGTCGCTGATCGCTGGCGACAAGCGATGGGGGGTGCTGCAAGTGACGCGCGGACGGCGCGCCGCGCCCTTTGGCGCCCGCGAGGTATCCGCTCTGGAATGGTTTGCCCCTATAGCCGCGCAGGCGATCGCCAACGCGCACGCGTTTTATCAAAGTATGCAAACCATCAGCCAGTTTCAGATCGCCACCGAGCGGCTGCGCGCCGTGGGCGGGATCGCCCGGAGCATGATGGACATCCGCCACACTCCCGATCGGATGCTGGCCCAGGTCGTGGAAAGCATCTGCCGATCGCTCCGACTGAGAGGCGGCGCCGTGCATTTGTGCGACGAGCGCGGCGAGCAACTGGTGATGGCCGTCGAGTACAATATGCCCAAGCTGGCGCGCGAGCGCATCGCGCTGAGCCGCACGCTGACCATCGAGCCATTGAGCGAGGGCGAAGGGCACGCGACGCTGGTCACCGTGCCGCTGATCGCCCAAGAGCGCGCCGTCGGCATTCTGCAGGTGGTGGCGGCGCCGGGCCGCGAGATTGATTCGGACGACCGCGATGCGCTGGCGCTCGTCGCCAACCAACTGGCGCTCGGGATCGAGAACACGCACCTCTTTCGCCAGGTGGCGACTGACGAACAATGGCTGCGCGCGATCCTTTCGAGCACTGACAACGTGGTGCTCAGTGTGGACGTCGAAGGGCGATTGTTGACCGCCAACGCTGCCGCCGAGCGCGCGTTCGGCTTTCACGCCGAGGCCTGCCTCGGCCAGCCGATTTCACAGGCGACGACCAACGTCGCGCTCAACCTGGCGCTGGAACAGGCTATCTTTCATCTCGATACGCGCCGCCGCACGTTTCAAGTCCCATTGGCCGATGACCGCATCCTGTTTGCCAGCATGTCGCCGATCCTGACACCCGACGGCCTGGTGCAGGGCTGGGTGTTTGTGATGCAAGACACGACGCAGTTCCAGGTCATGGAAAAACTGCAGGCCGACATGATCTTGACGGCGTCGCACGAGCTGCGCAATCCCGTCAACCTGACACTCGGCGCATTAGAATTGCTCGAAAGGAGCATCGGCGTGCCAAACGAGTCGCAACGTGAGGCGCTGGACCTGGCGCGGCTCGGCATCGAACGGGCCAGCACCCTGATCACCGACCTGCTCGACCTGGAGCGCATCGAGCGACGGATCGGGCTTCACATGGAACAATGCAACTGCTCCAACTTGCTGCTCGCGATGGGGATGGAATTCCGCCTGCTCGCGCAAAACCACCAGGTCGCGCTGCAGGTGCGCGTTCCAAGTGTCCCGCTGAGCGTGTGGGGCGATGAACGGCTGTTGTATCGTGTGTTGAGCAACCTGGTGGACAATGCGCTCAAGTACACACCCGCTGGAGGAACCATTGTCGTTGAAGGGCGCGCCGAGGCTGGACAGGTTCTCTTGGAAGTCGCCGATACCGGGCCGGGCATTCCCCTCGAAGCGCAGCCATATGTCTTTGAACGCTTTTACCGTATGGAGCATCAGCCGGAAGGCGTCACCGGTACTGGCCTGGGCCTGACCCTCGTCAAGTCTATCGTGGATCAGCACGGCGGGCGCGTATGGGTCACCAGCCAGCCAGGCCACGGGTCGGTCTTTACCGTGAGTCTTCCCATGTTCCACACCGCCTAACGTCGCTCCGAGATTGCCGAGGGGGGATACGATGCCTGAACGAACACCCACCACGCGACGCAGGATGTTGCAAGTAGACTTTTTTACCTATTCGCACCGTCTTTCCACGCAGGTGAACGTCTACATGCGACCTCTGGCCGATCAGCTCAACGACCCGCGGGTCTCGTGGATCGAACTCGAGATCGCCTATATCTCACGCATCGAGCGGCCGGCCGAGATCATCGCCGATTACGCGATCTCGACGCTGCGCAAAGAGCAAATCCTGTTTGCGATGATCACCGGCTCGACCGACGGGGCAATGAAAAAGCTGCCTTTTACCACTACGTCCGGCTTCTACACGCGGATGCTGTACAAGACGTGGGTCGCCATGCGCTCATTTGAGATCACAGGCAACATCGAGTGGACGGGCAAGCTCGACTTGCATGCCTTGCTAGTCACGAATACCGATCGCTTCATGCCCATCCTGAACGCCACTGCCCTCTGCACGATTTTGCCCGCCACGCCCTTTAGTGCCGAATTGATCCTCGTCAACAAGGAAGCCGTCGAAATGTTTTGCGCCGAGGAAAAGGGCCGGCCTGCCCCGCAAAGCTGACCTCGAATGGCGCTCGCTTGAGGAGATGGTATGGCTCGCATCTTGGTGATAGACGACGACCTTGACCTCTTGCAAATGATGCGGCTGATCCTGCAGCGCACCGGCCACGAGGCCATCCTCACTGGCGATGGCGCGGACGGGCTGGCCAAGGCGCAGCAGCTCAAGCCTGACCTGGCGATCGTGGATGTGATGATGCCGGGCATGAACGGTTACCAGGTTGTGCGAAAGCTGCGCGAAGACCCGAACACTACCCACATGGCGATCATGATCTTGACGGCGCGCGCGCAGGCGGTGGACCGCGACGCGGCGATGGCCGTGCGCGCTGATGCCTACATGTCCAAGCCAGTCTCGCCCGCCGAGCTGCTGCAGGCGATCAACGATCTGCTCAGCCGGCGCAGCACGGCCACGCTGCTGCCCAATATGGTGTTGACCACGCTCAGTCTACGCGGCGGCGCGGGGACGACGACGCTGGCCGTCAACCTGGCGCTGGCGTTACGGCAGCCAGGACGCGAGATTTGTCTCGTGGACCTGTGCGCGTGTTCCGGCCACGCGGCCATGCAGTTGCGTTTGCAGCCCAAGACGACTTGGGTCGAAATGCTCTCGCAGATCAGCAACCTCAACACGGAAGCGGTTGATCGGATGCTTTTGCGTCACGAGTCCGGCGTGTGGCTGCTACCCTCGCCGTTCCTGCCGCCACTTCAGCCACCTGCCGCCGATGCGGTGACACGCCTGTTGACGCTGCTCAAGCCCATGTTCGGCGCGACGATCATTGACCTCAACACGCTGGACGCCGCCGGGCGAGCTGTGATTTCGGCTTCGGATTTCATTGCGGTTGTTCTTTCACCAGAGGTGGCCTCGCTTCAAACGACAGCCGCAACGCTGCGTGTGCTCCGATCTATGAACGTTCCCGACGAACACGTGTTACTCGTGATGAATCAGGTTACGCCCAAGGCGGGGCTCTCGGGCGCTGCGATTGAAAAAGCGTTGGGCCGCCCGCTGACCGTGAGTGTGCCTTACGATGACGCACAGAGCCAGGCGCTGGCTCAGGGCGCTCCCCTGGCCGCCGGCCAGTCCAATTCCCCGCTGACGGTAGGCGTCCGACAATTGATCCAGGCATTGGTGCCTGCCAAAGCTGGATGAGTTGTTTTCGAGTAACTGCCCAGTCACAAAATCCAGAGGTGGCAGGTGTAAACTCGGCGGTTCGAGGTGCAGCTTTGTTCCCCTCCTGCAACAAAGAAAACCAATGCAAAGGATTCACCGCCGACTTTTGTGTCTATGTGGATGGGAACGCACCTCCGGGCGGAACCTATGAGACGCAGCTCACCATGATTATCGTGTCGGCTTATCCGAATGGCACGGGCCAAAAACTGCTCGCGCGGTTCCAGGTGCCGTTTAGCTGGTACATCAAGTGAGGCGATACGAGGTGGGGGGGG
>DAOTXX010000116.1:0-1909 GCA_034434835.1 Thermoflexales bacterium
CCGGGGTGCGCCCGACGGTGATCCAATAGTCCATCTGGCGCGCCGCCTCGGCGATCCATCGCGTGCCATTGGCGCCCAGCTCGACACGCCCCATGCCGGGCATGTTCCAGAGGAAGCCATAGCCGCGGCTGGAGAGCAGGAACGGGATGCAGACCCGCGTGTTGCGCTGCACCAGGTCTATGACGCACCCTTTTTGATCCAGCCGGCCGTGGGGCTGCTGCCCCAAGCCATACAGGCGTTCATCGTCGTAAGCTGCGAAAGCCGCTTCGATATGATACAGGTCGCCTTCGCGCGGCCGGAACTGACGCGGCGTGGGGGGAAGATAATAGACCTCCGGGAGCAACTCGCCCAGGAGAACTTGCCCGCTCTCCGCGTTGCGAAACTCCAGCGCTCCGCTGGCGCTGACGGTTGCCTGTATGGCGCCGTTGCGGATCGTTGCGGCGTCGGCGGCGAGCGTTATGGTCGGTTCGACAGGAGTAGCCGGCAACAAGGCGTTGGGCAGGTCGTCCCGAATACCGGCATTGCGCGTGATGCGGACGCGCAAGCTGTCCTGGCACCACGGCTCGATCCGCAGGGTTTCATAGTTGTGTTGCCACAACAGCGCCTTACCGTCTTGCGAAAACATCTCAGGCCTACCCCTTAACCATCCACTCGCTGACGCTGATGGGCTGGTGCTGGCGGAACTGATGGCGCATCCGGCCGAAAACGTCTATCCCCATCTGCAGTAGGAGATGCGGAATGTCCATCGGGACCCAGTTCTCGACGATCGTCACATCGTCGCAGCGGTAGAAATCCATCACCCGCATCGCCACGCGTTTGCCCGTCGCCGGCATGCCCAAAAAGTCGTTGCCCGTGTGTGTGGCTTGCAAATAGCCCCAGCCGCCGGTCACGGCATAGTTGCCATCGCCGATGCGGATAAAGTGACCGATACTCGTGCCACCGCGATCGGGGAAAGCCACCAGGAAGGGAATCTGGTGATGATCTTCAAAGCCGCGCAGTCCACGCGTTGTGCCGATGCCAGCCGGTCCATACCACATGAAATTGGGATGCCAATGCTTGACCATCTCCATCTGGTCCAGCACAGCGCGGCTGGGAGGTTGTCTATTGTACTTGCCGAGTGCTCCGTGCATAGCAAGCACGCGCTCGATGCTGCGCCGCGAAACAGCATCATCTTGCGGAGTGAGGATCACCCCATCGTGCGTCATCGGCGGCAGCCAGCGCATCTCGCAGCCGAGACTGAGCGCAATTGGCCAGTAGCCGGCTTGTCGCATCAGGTCGAGGAAGTCAATGAACAGATAACTTGTGGCGATCTTGCCATCGCGCAGTTCGTGCCCTTCGGCGAAACGCACCGCGACGACGCCGCGCGTGGCTGGGATGCCGAGCCAGTCATGCTCGAACGTGCCGACGTAATGACCCGTGCAGCCAATCCAGTCAGCATCGCGATAGCGGCCGCCGGCGACGATGTCATTGCGCCGCTCGGCATCGGGCAGAGCGTGGCGCAGCGGTCCCCAAAACTGCTCACCAATCGCAGCCAAGCCGCGCAGTTCATTGATTGGATGGGTCACGTTGACTTGGGCATCATCGTGGTAGCCGGCGTGCAGCGCATCAGCCAACTCGGCGGGCGGCGCGCTGACCATCTGATCCATGATCTCGATGACGCGGCGCTTGTTGGCAATGTTCCGACCCTGATCAATGGGCTGGTATTGAAAGGTCGCGGGGCGGGATTGATCCGCTTGTGTGCTCATCAGAATCGTTCCTCTCTGTTAACCTTTCACTGCGCCGAACGTCAACCCGCGGATGATGTAGCGCTGGAAGAAGAGCACGACCACCACTACCGGCAGGGCGATCCACACGCTGCCCGCGGCGGTGATGCTCCAATACTTCAGGTCTTCGGTGCCGATGCTGGCGA
>DAOTXX010000117.1:0-6571 GCA_034434835.1 Thermoflexales bacterium
GGTATGCCTACGACAAGATGGGCAACCGGGTGGCGATGACGGATTCGACGGGCGTGACAAGCTACGTGTACGACGCGCTGTATCGTCCCTTGACTATCACCTCGCCCTTCAGCGGCGTGGTCGGCTATCGCTATGACGAGAATGGCAATCGTACGCGCCTCATCTACCCGGATGGCAAAGTCGTCACATACACCTACGACGCGGCCAACCGTTTGACTGCGGTCTTGGACTGGGATGGGCAGATCACGACCTACGAGTATGATGGGGCCGGGCGGCTGATCACGACGACGCTGCCCAACGACGTCACTACAGTCAATGCTTATGATGCCGCCGGGCACCTGACGCGGCTTGACCACGCGCAAGGCGCTAACTTGCTGGCGCGGTACGAGTATGAATTGGACCAGGTGGGCAATCGCGCCGCCGCCACCGAGACGCTCACCGCCACAACGACGGTGATCCGTTACACGTATGACCCCTTGCAACGTCTGACGGGTGCGGCGTATTCCGGCGCGTACACCTACACCTTTGCCTACGCGTACGACAAGGTAGGCAATCGCACCGCGCAGACCCAGACCATCACCAGTACGTTGGTCACAACTTACACCTACAATGCCGCCAACCGCTTGACAAGCGTCAATGGACAGGCGTACACTTGGGATGCCAACGGCAATTTGAAGAACGACGGCAGCAAGGTGTACACCTACACGCAGGCCAACCAGTTGAGCGCCATCACCGCCTCCGGCCTGATCTGGAGCGCAACGTACAACGGCAATGGCGCACGCTTGCGGCAAATGAGCAATGGCGTGGCGACGACGTACACGTTGGATCTCGCCGCGCCATTAGTTCAAGTGCTCGTGCAGCAGGAAGCGACCAGCCCAACGCGCTACCTGTATGGCGTCACGTGCATTGGCGAGCAGCAGCCAAGTGGGTGGACGTACCACCTGAGCGATGCGCTGGGCAGCGTGAAGCAGTTAGTGGATAGCAGCGCGCAGGCTTGTTCTGAGCGCAGCGAAGGATCACGTTGGCGCGAGGGTACATGCTCGATGGCAAAGGAAAACAGTTCACACTCCCAGCCAGCGGCGAGGCTGATCACGTTGCTGACGCGCACGTCCTGTTTCTCTGGAAAGGCATGCATGTAATAGACTTGCAGGTGATTCTGGATGCCGTCACTCATGACGCTCCCGCACGAATCTTGTCCACAACGGCTGTAAACGATTTCGGGATCGGCGCTTCGACGGTCACTGGCTCGCCCGAAGGCAACTGAAAAGTGACTCGCAGCGAGTGTAGCATCAGGCGCGGGAATTGGCTCTGCGTGGCCTTGTCGCCGTACCGCAAATCGCCCACGAGCGGATGCCCGATGCTGTAAAGATGCGCCCGAATTTGGTGCCGCCGCCCGGTGCGCGGATGGGCCTCGACCAGCGTGTATGACTCGAACCGTTCGATCACGCGAAACTCGGTGCGGCTGGGCTTGCCGCGCTCCGCATCCACGCTCACGCGCCCCGAGCCGAACTCGCGCAGGGGCCTGTCCACAACCCCACTGTCTGGTCGAATCACGCCATGCGCCAATCCGATGTAGGTCTTGGCTACTGTGTGCTGGCTGAATTGCTGCGTGAGGAATTTGTGCATCGCTGCGTTGCGGGCAAACAGGATCACCCCGCTGACTTTTTTGTCCAGCCGGTGGACGACATACAGTTTTTCCGTAAATTGGGTGGACAGGAGCGACAGCAAGCAATCCTTGCCCTGCTCGTGAATCGAGGCCAGCCCTTCCGGCTTGTCCACGGCGAGAATGTCGGGCGTCTCAAGGAGAATATGGATCATTGAGTCGAGAGGGGGTGCGCTCTACGTCTCAATAATCACGACATCGTGTGCGGTCGAGCAATCATGACATCGTGTGCGCACTAACCACCAATAGCAATCACGACATCGTGTGCAGTTTCAGCCATACTTTCTCCATACAGGAGGAAGTATGGATACCTTTACAACCGAACAGGTCTTGCGCCGAGAGGCGATTCGCCGCCGCTTGCAAGGCGAGCCGCGATGCGATATTTGTCGGGATCTGGAGCGCAGTACGAGTTGGTTCGACAAATGGTGGGCGGAATACCGACGCGACCCTCAGACAGATTTTGCCGATCACTCGCGAGCGCCACACACCTCGCCGCATCAGATACCCGCGCCGGTCGAGCAGGCGGTTGTGACAGCGCGCCGGACCCTGGAAGCGGCGAAGACCCCCGACACGAAATATGGTTTGATCGGTGCCCATGCCGTCCATGGTCACCTGGAACGCCTGGGAGTCGAGCCACTCCCCAGCGACCCGACAATCCAGCGCATCATGGCTCGACACCATCTGACTCATCCCATTGGGGCCGGGAACGATTCGGCCTATTATCCGTGGCCAGTGGCGTGGGCGGTGAACGCGATTCATGCGACCGACATCATCACACGCTATGTGCATGGCGGCGAAGAAATTGACAACTTTCACACCATCGACCTGTACAGCCATGCCGCGCATTTGACGCAACACGCCGACAAGTCGAGTGCCACCACCTGCGCCCATCTCGTTCAAACCTGGGCCCATCTGGGGCTGCCGCTCATGCAGCAATTCGATAACGAAGCAGCTTTTTGCGGTGGACACACGCACCCGCATGTGATCGGCCGTGTCGTGCGCTTGTGTCTGTTCTGCGGGATCGAACCGATCTTTACACCCTTTTATGAAGCCAAGCGCAATTACCAGATTGAGACCTTTCATAGCTTGTGGGAGGCAGGCTTCTGGTCGCGTGAGGAGTTCACTGGGTTGGCCCATGTGCAAGCTGAAGCTCCAACCTTTGCACACTGGTATCACACGGTTTACCAGCCGCCCGCCTTGCAGGGCAAAACACCGGCTCAGATGCGACAAGGACTTCAGATCACACGCTTGACGGCTGACCTGCGACGTTTGATTCCCATCGCGCCACTGCCCATTACGGCCGGACGAATTCACTTCATGCGTAAAGTGGACCCGACTGGACATATCGAGTTCTTGAATGAAACGTGGTCTGTGGATTCCAAGTGGATTGGCGAATACGTGCGGGCCACGGTTAACACAGCTCAACAGACCTTGACTCTGTGGCATCAAGCGGATGCTGAAGCGGATTGGCGATTGATCAAAACGCGACCATTTCGACTCAAGGAAACGATTCATGCCGTATTACCACCATTCAGACGAAACCGCACACGATGTCGTGATTACTGGCCCGGTTAGAAATCGGGCTAAAAACCGCACACGATGTCGTGATTGAAGAGATCTACGCTTTACGCCAGAGTGCATCCGCCATCAGCGCGAGCATCAGGAACGCCAGGTACATGGACGACGTGCGATACATCGCCCATGCGACCTTGTTGCCACCCTGTTTCCACACTTGCCATGCGGCATAGAGCAGCACGCCGCCCAGCACAAGCGCCGAAATGAAAAAGACCGCGCCGGCCATGCCCAGGATGGGCAAGAGCAGTGTGATGGCGACCAACCCCACTGCATACGCCATGATGTACCCGCGCGTGTACGCTTCGCCGCGCACGACCGGCAGCATCGGCACGCCTGCGCGCACGTAATCCTTGAGCCGCACGATTGCCAGCGCCCAAAAGTGGGGCGGCGTCCAGAAAAAGATGATGCCAAACAAGAACAGCGCCGGGATGTCGAGCCGGCCCGTCGCCGCGGCCCAACCCACCATCGGCGGAAGCGCGCCTGCCCCGCCGCCGATGACAATGTTTTGCGCGCTTGTCCGTTTGAGGACAAGGGTGTAGAGGATCACATAATAGATGATCCCGGCCAACACCAGCAGCGCCGCCAGCCAGTTGACGAATCCCGCGACGATATAGAGCGAGGCGACGCACAACGCCAGTCCCCACGCCAGCCCTTCGGCGGGCGTCATGCGACCGGATGGGATCGGACGGTTGGCAGTGCGCTGCATCACCTTGTCAATGTCGCGGTCCACGTATTGGTTGATCGCCTGCGCGCCACCGGCTGCCAACGCGCCGCCAAGCAGCGTCCAGAACGTGAGGTCAAGAGATGGGATTGCGCGCGCGCCCATGACCATGCCCGCGTAGGCTGTCACGAGGAGCAGTCCCACGACGATGGGGCGCGTCATCGCCAACAAATCTTTGGCGCGCTGACCCGCCTCGATTTTGATCTCGGCCTCGGCCTCTTCCTCTTGGGCTGTGCGGGCCGCCAATCCCACAAACACCACCAGCACGACGAGCGCGGCCCACACCGCGGCCGCCGTCGCCACGTGCAGCGCAAGCAAAAAGGGCGTAAAGCCTCGTGTGGTCTTGAGCGCGCCCACCAGCGCCTGGGCAAAGAACAGCACGCCCATCACGGTGGCGGCCGGCAGGATCGCGGTGTGCATCCGCTGCGTGCGCCAGGCCTGCACGACGACGACCACGACGAGGATGCTGACCGCGCCGACGATCAGGCGATGGATCATGTGAATCCAGCCGTAGATCGTCACGGGGATGAGCTGTCCGCTGCACAGCGGCCAGCCGATGCAGCCCGCTGTCGAGCCGCTGCCCGCGACCCACGCGCCGCTCACCAGCACAAGGAACATGGCCGCGAGCGTCCACAGTGTCAATCGAGCAAACGGGCTGCGGAACGACAGGCGATCCGGCAAGGCCGGGTTCTGATGTCGCGCAAAACCGACGACCGTTGAGGTCAATAGCAGCGCGAAAATCGCAAGCGCCGTGCCCAGGTGGACGGCCACGATCTCGGGCGGCAGTTCGGTCAAGACCGTGATTGCGCCGAGGATGATTTCGACCACGAGCAGGCTAACGGCGATCACCGGCGGTCGGCTCACCCACTTGATCGCCCGGAATTTCCACACGCCCAGGATGGCTGCCGCCAGGATGAAGGGCGATGTAAACGCGGCGATGAACCGGTGGATGAATTCGATCCACGCATCGAGCCGCATGGGCGGGATGATCTGCCCATGACACGTCGGCCAATCGGGGCAGCCCAGGCCCGAGCCGGTCACGCGGACAATGCCGCCTATCGTGATCAGCAAATACGTCAGGATGGTGGCCGCGAGGGCGAGATAGCGAAAGCGATGGACTGCAGGGTAGTTGGTCATTGTCATCTGCCTTGGCAAAGAGATACTGCGTATTGCGCACTGCGTCAAAATACGCAATACGCAGTATGATCTTACCACAATCGGCAAAACCGGCACGCTTCACGTTTGACGCTTGACGTTCGGGGCCTGACGCCGCACATACACCGGATACCCAATCGCCAGGATCGCGGCAAAGGTGAACCACTGGAGTGCATAGCTCTGATGCGAGCCTTCGCTCAGATCGAGCTTGGGCGCAGTCGGGTAGGGCGGGGCTGTGCGCTCGGCCTCCGGCGCTTGCTGAATGTATGCCGCCAGCATCGGCGCGCTGACCTGCCGACTGATGCGCTCGACGTTGACAATGTTCCACGCATCGAGCCGCGTTTGACCGGGCGCGAGCGCTGGATCGGGCACGCCGCCGAAATCGGGTTTGGTCTGCGGGCGGCGCAGCACACCGCGTACAGTAACGATGCCAGGCTCGTCATACCTGGCGCGCTTGTCCGGCGCAGCATCCTCTTGTGGGATCCAGCCGCGATCCACGAGCACCGCCCGATTCGTCCCCGAAATGACCAGCGGCGTGAGCAGATGGACACCCGGCTGGTTCATCCACACTTGGTTCCTCAATACGACCTGCTGCGAGAAATCATACTGACCGGTGACGAGCACGGCGCGGTATTCCATGCCCAGCAGGTCAGCGTCGAGCGTCGAATCATCCAGCATGAGCAGCTCGGCACTTTTCTGTGCGATCACGCGGGCGTTAAAAGCCCGGCGCTCTGCGAGCCGGTCGAGCTGCCAAAGGCCGAGCCGGATCAGCACCCCGACGGCCGCGATAACCAGCAGCGTGGTCAGGAGCCAACGGCGTCTGTCCTTCGTCATCGGTCCTTGGTCTTTCGTCATTGGTCCTTGGTCTCTTGTTCTGCGCCCTTCGTCCTGGGCCTCATCGGAAAAGCGACAAAGCTGTACACCGCGATCAGCGCCCCGGTGGGAATCCCGGCCAACAAGATCGCCGTGATGCGCGTCGTCGGCGTCACACGCGAGCGCACGTCCAGCCCCAAATACCGGGTCGGCTGGAACGAGCAAGCATACGAATACTTGTTAGCCTGATCCAATGTCAGGCTCGCACTCGACCCTGGCGGCACCCAGATCGGACCGAGCTGATGGCTGATGGCATCCTCGTTCTTGACCACGAGCGTATCTCCGACGACAAAGACCATATCGGCGGGGATCGAAGGCACAGGCTGTCCGGCAGCGACCTGGTCCGCTGCGCCGCGCGGGATCACCAGCTCGATCTGCTGCGGGACGCGGTCGCTTTTGTCTTTGAGGATCAGGAACGATGCCTCGGCAATGCCCCAGGCCAGCATCAGCCCCAGCACGAGCGAGACCCCGATGCGTTTAAGGATAGCGTTGCGTTGAGACATCGTTTCCTCTGAAGGATAAAGAGTTCTCCTTCATCCTTCCGCCTTCGTAACTACTCAGCCGTCATTGCGAGGAGGCCCGCG
>DAOTXX010000118.1:0-1527 GCA_034434835.1 Thermoflexales bacterium
GGGATGGTTCACAGATCGGTTGACACTTTAGCAACCGCATAGACTTGCCAGGGCTCCTCTTTTCGAGGAAGATAGGGTATCCAAACTCCATCACCGCGAAAAGGAGGAGCCCATGTCCCATTATCGCCTAAACCACCTCGATTTGTCAACTCGTTTGGCGATCGTCCTCGAGATGCTTCAGCCAATCCCGGAGCGCAAGTGGGGGCAAGTGACCGCGTGGGCAAGAACCTACAACGTATCACGCACGCTGCTCTACCAGCTGCGAGACTGTGCCCTGGAAGCGTTGGCGGAGAGCTTGACGCCCCGCCAACCAGGGCCTCGGCCTCAGCAGGCGTCGCTGGTGATCGATAGGGCCTTCATCCAGCGGGCCGTCGTGATCCTGTCCCTGCTGAAGGGCAGCATCCGGGACATTCGACGCGGTCTGAGTTTGATGTTCGGCATTGAACGGTCGGTCGGCTACATCAGTCAGACACTCGGCGCGGCGGGTGCGCAAGCGGAGGCGCAGAATCGCGCTCTCACCGTGCCGTTGCCCATCCTGGGAGAAGCCGACGAGATCTTTCAAGGACGGAAACCGTGTCTCACCGTCGTCGATGGGCGCTCATTCCTGGTGCTGAACTTGACGCCGGCGACGTCTTGTGACAGCACGACCTGGGGTGTGACCTATTTGGACCTGGTAGAACGCGGCATTCGCTTTCAAGACCTGGCCTGTGACGGCGGGACGGGGCTGCAAGCCGGTCTCCGCGAAGCAGAACTGGCCATTCCCTTGCGTCCCGACCTGTTTCACATCCTGCAAAACAGCCAACGCCTCACGCGGCGACTGGAAAAGGCCGCCTACCGGGCGATCGCCACCGCAGAGCGCGCCCGCCGGGCCGATCAGGAAGCGCGAGGCATCATCCGCCGGCGCGGACGTCGCCTCAAGGTCACGGTCCCATTGGCCCAAGCCGCAGCAGAGGAGACGCAGGCGATTGCGCTCTTGGACCATTGGAGTTGGCTGAACAGCGAAATCCGCCAGGCGCTCGAACCCCTCACCGCAGACGGACAACTCGTCCAGGTCACGCAGGCGCACGAGACGATCCAGGCGGCCATCGAGTTGCTCAAAGAGCTTGCCCACCCAGAAGTCCGCGCCTTCGCCGACGACTTGCAGAGCAAGGTCTCCCAGTTGCTGTCACCCGTGGCCTGGCTCGAACAGCAGTTGCGGCCCGTGCTTGCCCGTCTGGACGATGAGCATGCCGCCTTCATCCTATGGGCCTGGCGCCATCGTGACGCGCTGCCCGTGGACATCGCGACGGAGATCGCAGAACCGTTGCGCTCGACAGCGCGTGTGGCCTGGGACATCTTGGGGCTGTTTCATCGTTCTTCCAGTCTGGCCGAATCGCTACACAGTTGGCTACGTCCCTACTTGCAGGCCCATCGTGGGATGCCCAAGTGGCTGCTGCCCCTGCTGCAACTCTGGTGGAACCATCACGAATTCGAGCGCGGCAAGCGAGCGGGCGAAAGTCCGCTGCGGTTGGCCGGCGTGGAAGATGC
>DAOTXX010000119.1:0-70112 GCA_034434835.1 Thermoflexales bacterium
CAGCCAACAAGAGCATACGCGCCCAACCGGGCGAAATCTTTGACCAATGGGCCGCTGGATAGCCTACCATGGGGCCTATTGGTCATCCAGCCCCTGTGCGCTGCGCTCGCAGGGGTGCGAAATACAGGCTCAGGCCGATAGTACACTTCGGTCGGCGGGCAGTGCAGTTGCACCAGGTCGAGCGTGTCGGTTTCGAGATTCTTGAGGCTGCGCTCGATGAAGGCGGTGAGGTTTTCGCGGTTGTAGCCGGAGGCGACGTGCGGGTCGAGCCGCCGGCCGGCTTTGGTGGCGATGTGAATCTCTTCGCGCCGCTCGCGCTTGAGGCGAGCCAGCAGCCGCTCACTGCGGCCATCGCCGTACACATCGGCGGTGTCGAACAAGTTCACGCCCAGGTCAACCGCGCGGTGCAGCGCGGCAAGCGAGTCACGGTCGTCCACCGGCCCCCACGTGCCACCAATCGCCCATGCGCCAAAGCTGATAGCAGATACCTTCCATCCGGTTCGTCCCAGTTCACGGTATTCCATGATGTGCTCCTTGCAGACCTTCGAGGTTTAAGAAACCTCGAAGGTCTCAATCCGTGATGCGTGCTTTCATCCAGTCGTTCGTGTTGTGAAAGTCGGCCACTGCGTTGCCGGGATGCACCAGCGCATCAAAGCGCGGGCGATCCGAATCGGCCAGCGTCATGCCTAACACGGGAAGAAATTCTTCCAGGTGCGCCAGCGTCTTGGGGCCAATGATGGGCGCGGTGACGCCGGGCTGGTCTTTGACCCACAACAGTGCCAATTGCGCGCCCGTCATGCCGCGTTCCTTGGCCATCTCGGCCACCTGGGCCGCGACCTGCAATCCTTTGGACGTGACACGCGATCGGAACCATTCCGAACGCGCCGCGCGCGAGTCTGGCGGCAGCTCGCTGCTGGATGGATACCGCCCGGTCAGGATGCCACCCGCCAGCGGCGACCAGGGGATGATCGCTATCCCGTAGCGCTGGCACAGCGGGATCAGCTCGTTTTCGATCCGCCGGTCGAGCAGGTTGTAGGGCGGCTGCTCGCTGATGTAGCGCGCCAGCCCATATCGTTCGCTGAGGGCCAGAGCTTCCATCACCATCCAGGCCGGATGTGTCGAGCAGCCGATGTACAGCGCTTTGCCCGCGCGGACCAGGTCGTCGAACGCGCGCAGCGTCTCGTCTTGCGGCATCGTCGGCGGGCGATGCGCCTGATAGAGGTCAATGTGATCGGTTTGCAAGCGGCGCAGCGAGTCTTCACATGATTTAACGATGTGATAGCGTGACAGTCCCCGGTCGTTTGGACCTGGCCCCATGACGCCGTTGACTTTGGTCGCCAGCACGATCTGATCCCGGCGGCCATTTTGCTTGAGCGCCTCGCCCACGATGCGCTCACTTTCGCCATTGTTGTAGACGTTGGCTGTGTCAATAAAGTTGATGCCCGCGTCGAGCGCGCGGTTGATGATGGCGATGGATTCTGATTTACTCGTCGGCCCGCCAAAATTCATCGTGCCCAGGCAGAGCGGCGAGACCATGACGCCGGTGCGCCCCAGGGATCGATATTCCATCTTTTCCTCCAGACCTTCGAGGTTTTGGAAACCTCGAAGGTCTGCTAAACAAACAACGGTTCGTATTGATTCGCGGTGGCGATGAGCGCTTCTTGCTCGTCCTGGCTCATCGGCGTAAATTTTTCACATGCCTCCAGAACGAGTGGCAACACGCTGACGTCGCCTACAGTGCACAGCCCGGTCACATCTTGTGAGAGGACGAAATTGACGGACTGTTGGATGTGCTCGACATCGGTAAAGGGTTTGTACCATGTCGTATGCGTCTTGGGTAACTCGCCCCAGGGCCGCTCGCACACCGACTTGATAATCATAGTGCCTACGTCTTTGGCCCGGCATTGGCGCAGCAGTTCTTCGGTGTTGCGGCGATAGACAGGGTTGGCGTATTGGACAAAGTTGATCGGGAACAGCACGGTATCAAAGTCAAAGCGACGCAGCGCTTCCAGGAAAACCGCGGGCGAGTCCACGCCGTGTCCTGTGATGCCAATGTACCGGGTCAGCCCCTCCTGCCGCGCTTCGATGACGGCTTCCAACGCGCCGCCGGGCGCGGTGACCTGATCCAGTTCCTCCATCGTCTTGACCGCGTGTAGCTGAAACAGGTCGAACGAGTCCACGCGCAGGCGTTCGAGCGAGCGGCGCAGCTCGGCCGCCGCGCCTGCCTTGGTGCGCTCGCCCGTCTTGCAGCCCAGAAAGAAACGCTTGTCCCCTGAAGGGGATCTGCGACGCTCGCGTTCCATCCACGGGCCGATCCGTAGCTCGGCCTCGCCATACGATGGCGCAACGTCAATGTGATTGACCCCCGCGGCGATCACCTTTTCCATCACAGCATCCGCTTCGGCCTGCGAGATTTGCCAAAAAGCCGCGGCGCCAAAAATCGCCACGGTGCTCATGTGACCGGTTCGTCCTAATCGTCGAGTCTCCACGTCTTTGCTCCTTTCAATATCCCATTCAGGGATTACCACGCATACGCTTCCGGCGCTTCGCCGCCGGGGCCTGGAAAGATCTCGTCCAGTTTCTTCAACACGTCATCGGATAGCTTGAGCGCGACCGCGCGCAGGCTGCCCTCCAGTTGCTCGAGCGTGCGCGGGCCGATGATGGGCGCGGTCACGACCGGGTGGTGCAGCAGCCAGGCGAGCGCAACCGTCGCAGGATGTTCCCCCAGCTCGCGGCAGAACGACTCGTACTTTTCCAGTTGGGGTCGCGACTTTTCGATCTCGGCCTGACGTTCTGCGGTTCGCTTGCCTTCGCCGCCCCGTTGCAGCACCCCGCCCAATTTTCCTCCCGCCAATGGGCTCCAGGCAATCAGCCCCAACCCAAACGCTCGACAGGCCGGAATGACTTCGAGTTCGATCATGCGCGCGGAAAGGTTGTACAGGCTTTGCTCGCAGACCAACCCCATGAAATGGCGTGCGGCTGCGGTGCATTGCGCCTGGGCGATGTGCCATCCGGCCAAGTTGCTGCTGCCCACATAGATCACCTTGCCCTGCTGCACCAACGTTTCCATCACCTGCCAGATTTCCTCCCAGGGCGTCTCGCGATCAATGTGGTGCATCTGGTAGAGGTCAATGTGATCGGTCTGCAAGCGACGCAGGCTGTCTTCGCACGCATGGCGAATGTGATAGGCCGAGAGTCTGGATTCGTTCGGCCAGTCGCCCATGCTGCCATAGACTTTGGTCGCCAGCACGATCTTGTCCCGGCGGCGTCCCCCCTGGGCCAACCAGCGCCCGATGATCTGCTCAGTGATGCCTTCACCTTTGACGCGGCCATAGACGTTGGCCGTGTCGAAAAAGTTGATACCCACCTCCAACGCCTTGTCCATGATGGCAAAGCTGTCGGCCTCGCTTGTGTGTGGGCCAAAGTTCATCGTGCCCAGACAAAGCCGGCTCACCTTCAAGCCAGTGCGACCCAAGTGTGTGTATTCCATTTTCTTCTCCTCTTTGACATTTACGCCTTGAAAAAATCATCAGGATACGGTCCGACCATCGGGTCATCGTCGCGGATCGCCATGATCAGAGTCGCTTCGTGTGGGTAACGGACGATCCCGTGCGTGCGGTTGATGATCCAGCCTTCGTGCTCGGAGCGCAACACTCCTTCACCCACCGGGCGGCCCCAAATGTCGCGCATCTCGCACAGCGGGTCGCCTACCCGGACGATGTCGCCCGGCTCGACGAGATGATGGACAATGCACGGGTGCGGCACGCGAGCGGCGGCTCGCCTTCGGCACGGAAAGCCCGGCTGGACGATCTTGATGCCGGTGATCGTTTCCATCTCGCCGGGCAACATGCCCGCCCAGCGCATCACATTGCGCAGCCCAGCCATACACGCGCGCACAATGTTCGGATCGGGCATGTGGCCGGTGCCGAGTTCGGCGGTGAGCGCCGGGATGCGCGCCAGGTTGACGGCCGCCGCCGTCGTCGAGCGGTGCAATTTCTCATCTATGTATTTTTCGACCGGGAACTCGTGGACGACCGAGTGACCGTAGGCGACACACATCTCGGCCAGTTTTGCGTCGAGCGCTTGGGCTTCGGCTTTGTTCTTTTCCGCGTTTCCGTCTTTGCGGTAAAACACCCGGTCACGAAAGACGAATGAGATCGAGTTGGTGGCCGCGCAGTGCAGGTCAAAGTATAGATTGGCCGTTGCCTTGATATGCTCGAACAGGCGCTCATAGGCTTCTTCCAATGCCGAAGGAGGCGTCTTGTCCGGGTCGAGGGGTTTCTTGGGCTTGCCATCGGGGAACAGGCGATTCGGATCGCCGTCCAGGTAATACGGCTGGCGTTCCAGCATCTGCAAGCCCGTCGGGCTGAGGGCGGGGATCGCGACAATCGTCCCATGCAAATCGCGCACCAGTTCCGGTGTGATGAGCTGGTGGATGACTTGAAGCCCGGCATGTTCGGTGCCGTGAATGCCGGCCGTGATCCAGAACGTCGGCCCGTTTGGCGTTCCTTGAGCGAGGATGACGGGCAAGCGGTCCTTGCCGCTGATGGGATGCTCGATCAGGTCATATTCGCCATAGGTGATTTCGCCCGGCCGGGCGATGGCGGTGCCAAGGGTGATTGTCATGCGCTATTCTCCCTGTGAGGATTCGACCTCAGCCCACTGACTGTAGCGAGCGACAACCTGCAGACGGTGTTCAGGTCTTGATCACTCCGGCTTTTTCTAACTCGCTGATTTCTTGCTGGCTCAGGCCCAGTTGTTTTAGTATCTCGGCCGTGTGTTGTCCCAGTGATGGCGCAGGTGATTGCCCGGACGGCGCGGCAAAGCGAAGCGGCGCAGCAAATCGCGCGCCCACCTCCGTTTGTTGCACCAATCCTCGATGGCGCAGTTGCGGATGATACAGCGTCTCGCTGATCTCATTGACCGGTTCGACGCAGGCATCCGCCTCGCGCAGCATTTCCAGCCATTCATCGCGCGTGCGCTGGCGAAGTAGCTGCGCTAGCTCGTCAATCGCTGTCACATCGAGCTGACGCGCGAGCAGGTCGTTGCGGTTGATCGCGTTGCAGAATGCCGTCCAAAAGTGCGGCTCGAGTATGCCCAGGCTGATGAATTTGCCGTCGGCTGTTTCATAGACATTGTAACAGGGCAATCCCCCGGAAAGCGGCATCTGTCCACGCGGCGGGTTTTGGCCGGTGGCCGTGTAAAACGACCCGGCCATCGGCGCCACCCACGACGTAACTGCATCCATCATGGCGACATCGAGATAGGCGCCGTGGCTCGTGTTTTGACGTCCCACGAGCGCGGCCAGGATCGCAATCGCCGCCAGCATCCCGCCTGCCAGATCGGCGATCTGTACGCCGGGGGGAATGGGAGGGCCACCCGCTGTGCCGTTGAGCGCGAGCAACCCGCCGATGGCAATATAGTTGAGATCGTGCCCGGCGCGATTCGCATACGGGCCATCCTGTCCGTAACCGGAGAGAGAACAGTACACAATGCGGGGGTTGACCTGCGTCACCGCGTCATAACCGATCCCCCAACGCTGAGCCGCGCCCGGGCGGAACGACTCGATCAACACGTCCGCCGTCTGCACCAGTTGAAGAAAAATCTCTTTCCCACGCCCATTACGATAGTTGATCGCTACGCCTTTCTTGTTGCGGTTGAGCACCTCAAACATCGCCAGACCGCCAAAGGCATCGGGGATCGTCCGCGCATAATCGCCCACGAGCGGCGTTTCAATTTTGATGACCTCGGCTCCCAGGTTGGCCAGGAGCATGGTGCAGTAGGGGCCGGGCAGCAGGCGCGAAAGATCAAGGACGCGGGTGCCATCGAGGGGCGAAAGGCTCATGATTGGCTCCACAGTGATTTCCTGCCTACATTATACACGAAAAAAGCAGGATAACCCAAGATTATCCCAATTTTCTGTTGCCTCTTGACTTTTTGGGAATTGTTCCGTTATAATGGTCATGCCTAGAACACAGGTTCTATTCGGTGGGACGAGATGCCTAATCGTAAGGTGCTTGAACTTCAATCCGATCGCATCGAAATGGTGCTGGCGAACCACAAGGCTCCTGCGCGTGTGACAGGAGGAGTGGTCACGCCGCGTGTAGTCCAGTTTCATCTTGTCCCGGCGATGGGCACCAAGGTCAACAAGTTGCAGGCGTTGGCCAATGATCTGGCACTCGCTTTGGGCGTGCCCGATGTGCGCGTATCGAGGCAGGGCAACAGTGTCAGGCTGGAGGTCCCGCGCCAAGATACTCAACCAGTTAGACTGTTGCCGCTCATGGCACAGCTCGCGCAGTTCCCGCCTACGCAGGGGGGCGCAGGACACTCGACTCAAACCAGGCCAGGTCATCTGTCTTCGATCCCTCCGTTCACGGCTGTGCTGGGCCTGTGTGACGACGGCGCCCCGCTCTTGATGCGGCTCTCTTCGCCCGATGTGGCGCACGTCTTGATCTCTGGCACGACCGGTTCCGGCAAGACGGCGCTGTGCCAGACCATGATCCTGAGCCTGGCGATGACCCATCGGCGCAGTCAGTTGCAGTTTGTCCTGATCGATCCCAAGCAGCGGGCCTTTGAACCATTCACGTCGCTGCCCCATTTGTTACAGCCGATCGTCAGCGAGGCGATGGAAGCAGCGAGCGTGTTGGCAGAGTTGGTGCGATTGATGGAGGCGCGAGGACAGACGAAATTGGAAGCAGTCGAGCCACGGATCGTCCTAGTGATTGACGAGTTGGCAGATTTGGTGCAGGTTGCTGGCAAGGCGTTGAGCGACCCGTTGATGCGATTGGTCCAGCGCGGGCGCGAATCGGGAATTCATGTCTTAGCGTGTGCGCAAAAGCCCTCTAGCCAGGTGATCGGGCCACTGATCAAGGCCAACTTTCCGGCGCGCCTGGTAGGCAAAGTTGTTTCTATCGAAGATGCGCGTGTGGCCTCGGGCATTGGAGGGACAGGCGCAGAAAAGCTCGCCGGGCGCGGAGATTTTGTTGCCGTCGCCGCGGGGCAGGTTGTGCGATTTCAAGTTGCTTACGTCAGTCCAGCGGAAATGCGCCAGGTCATCGCGCAAGGCAGCGCAGTGGTGCACGGCACCAATGCTCTGCGCCGGTGGAATGTGGTCAACGGACGACCTGGCTTGTTGCGGCAAGCCGCGGCACTTGTGGCAAGGTAAGGCATGAATCGGGTAACGGCGATCCTGGGTTTGGGCATTGTGGCCTTTGCAGTCACGCTGGCGACCTATGTGGGCACCCATTTGTCGAATGAGGCGGTTTCGGTCTTGACAGGCGCGGCTTGCGGAGTGGGCGCCATGTTGCCTGCGACGATTGTCGGCATGGTTTCGCTTTTGCGTCATCGTGAGGCCCCGGCGACTCTGCAGCCGCCCCCTATGTCGTCTGGAACATCTCAGTATCCGCCTGTCATCGTCGTGACGCCGCAAGCATTGCCGAATGTAGGGCAGGGACTGTTCCAGCCGGGATTTAGCATGCCATCGGCTGAGCGGAATTTCAGTGTGATCGGTGAAGAGGAAGGAGGGTGGATTCATGAGCATCGCAGCGGGCTATGCCCGTAAGCAATCATTGAGATCGAGCAGTGTGCGCTCGAACGCTCGCTCGCGCGCGCGTCGCCCGAACATTCGGGGACAGGCGATCAGAATGGAAGCCAGGCGCTTTGGATATTTCCCGCAGTCGTTCGTCTGGCGCGGCAAACGCTACGAGGTTCATGCCGTCGAGCAGTGTTGGACGATCTCGCGCCGATGGTTCTGGGATGTCGAGCGCCATTGCTTCCGCGTGCGCTGTGCAGAGGGGACATTCGAGCTGTACCAGGATGTCAAGCGCAACACCTGGCACATCGAGCGATTTGAGCGGACGGGTGGGGGAGGTGTGATATGATTCAAGAGGGTTTGTTGTGGTTCGACGACAGTCCGAATCGCGCGTTGACTGACAAGATCGAGCGGGCGGTGTTGCGTTACCAGCAAAAGTTCGGCCATAACCCAGACGTGTGTTACGTCCATCCAGCACATCTCCGGGAAGGCAGGTTGAGCCTGACCCAGGGAGTGCAGGTGCTGCCAGCCAAGAGCGTGTTACCTCATCACTTTTGGCTGGGGACCCGCCAAGCTCAAACTCGTGTGTCTCGATCGAGATCGGCGCGTCGCCACTGATCTTTCCTGACTGCGCCACCCGTCTTCGGCGACGATCTCGGGAAACTGAGATCGTCGTTCGTTTTCTCGAGCCAGTCAAAATTGCCTCTTGACACCGGCTGTAACCTATCGTATACTGACTATCGGTCAGTGATTGACCCGCAGTCAGACATCGGGGGAGTGGCCGGTGAGCACGACAGGGCGGCGGGAGCGCGAAAAGGCCAGGCGGCGCGAAGACATCCTGCAGGCAGCGCGGGAGGTGTTCTTTCGCAACGGGTTTGGCCGGGCGACCGTTGACGACATCGCGGCACAGGCGGAAGTTAGCAAAGGGACGGTCTATTTGTATTTCGAGAGCAAGGAAGCGATCCTTGCTCATTTGGTTTTAGAAGGCCTCGAGATCCTCTCCGACGAGCTGGAAACTGCCTACGCTCCCCAAAAAGATCTAGCCGCCGACGAGCGCGTGCGGCGCCTGGCTCGCGCTTACCTCAAATTCTCCAAGAATCACCCTCAGTATCTTCGGTTGTTGATGGCGTTTGACCACGGCCAGTTTCGCCAGCGCGTGCCTGCCCCACTTTATGAGGAAATTTCGCAGCGGAGCTTAGCCAGTCTCTACTGGGTCGAGCAGGCCTTTGAACAGGGGCGCATGTCCGGTCAATTTGTGATTGCCGACTCGCGCCGCGCCGCCGGGGTGCTGTGGGCATCGCTCAACGGCGTGTTGTTCCTGCTCGATCATCCTCTGCGGCAAGAAATCCTCGGCGTTTCTCTCGAGGCATTATTCGATTCAACTCTGGAACTATTGTTGCGCGGCTTTGCGGCTTCAGGGTAGCCGCGTTCACAAGATCAGAAAGGAGTGCAACCATGAAAAATGTTGTTTTGGTCGGTGGCGTCCGGACACCGGGCGGCACTCATGGCGGCGCGTTGCGCGATCTGCGCGCCCAAGACCTGGCAAAAGTCGTGTTCCAGGAAGTCATCAAACGCTCCGGGATAGACGTCAATCTGATTGATGATGTGATCCTGGGGAACATTGGCCAGCCGTCCGACGCAGCGAACGTTGGACGTGTCGCCGCCTTGATGGCTGGTGTTCCAGAGCACGTCCCGGCTTATACCCTGCAGCGCAACTGTGCTTCAGGGCTGCAGGCGATCACGTCGGCGTATCAGGCCATCCAGGCTGACGATGGCGAGTTGTTCCTGGTTGGTGGCACAGAGAGCATGAGCAATATTCCGTATATTATCAAGGGCGCGCGCTGGGGCCTTAAACTGCGCCACAGCGAGTTAACCGATGCGCTGTGGGAAGGCCTGACGGACCCCATCGTCAATCAGATCATGGGCCGCACGGCGGAGAACTTGGCTGAGATGTACGAAATCACCCGCCAGCAGCAGGATGAATATGCCATCCAGTCGCACAAAAAAGCCTTTATGGCGACGCGCCAGGAAAAGTTCAAGGAAGAGATCGTGCCGGTCGAGGTTGTCAAAAAGGTGGCGGGTCAGGAAGTGGCGCGCGAACAGATCACGCAGGACGAGGGGATCAATCCGACCCTTTCGATGCAAAAGGCCGCCATGTACCCGACGGTTTTCAAGAAAGAGAATGGCACGGTGACGCCCGCCAACTCGTGCCCGATCAGCGATGGCGCAGCAGCGCTCTTGGTGATGACGGCCGAAAAAGCCAAGGAGCTGGGCCTCAAGCCGATGGTGCGCATTGTGGCCTATGACTACGCCGCGGTCAATCCGGCCGTTATGGGCATCGGCCCGGCCAGGGCGATCCCCAAGATGTTTAACAAGATGAAAAAACGCGGCATCAATATCTCGTTCGATGAGGTGGACTTGATTGAGCTGAATGAGGCGTTTGCCGCGCAAGTGTTGGCAGTCGCCAAAGATATGCAAGCCCAGGGCTTTAGTTGGGACTGGAAGAAGGTCAACGTCAACGGCGGTGCGATTGCGCTGGGACATCCGGTCGGCGCGACCGGCGCCAAGATCACGGTGACGCTCATGCACGAGATGAAGCGCCGCAATGCCCGTTATGGCATCGTCACGATGTGCGTGGGCGGCGGGCAGGGCGGTGCGATGCTGGTGGAAAACGTAGCGTAGCGGCGAATGACGAAAGACGAATACATCCGTCATTCGTCTTTTGCAAACAAGGAGGTGACGCATGTACATTTTCAAGGCTGCCGTCATCGGCGCGGGGGCGATGGGTGCTGGCATCGCGCAGGTGATTTCGTTCTCCGGCCTGCCGGTGGTGCTCAAGGATGTGGATCAGAAATTCCTCGACCGGGGGATGGCGGCGATCCGCAAGATCTATCAGGCCCGCGTGGACAAGGGCAAGATGAGCGCGGGCGAGATGGACAGCAAAATGTCGCTCGTGATCCCGGCGCTGGACTACGCCGAGTTCGGCGACGTGGATATTGTCATCGAAGCCGTTCCGGAAAAGATGGACCTCAAGAAAAAGATCTTTTCGGAACTCGATGGCATCTGCCCGGAGGGCACGATCTTTGCCAGCAACACCTCGGCGCTTTCGATCACTGAGATGGGGCGCGCGACCCGGCGCCCGCACAAGATGATCGGGATGCACTTTTTTAACCCGGCCAACGTGATGAAACTGGTCGAGATCATTCGCGGCGAAAGTACCGACGAAGAGACCGTCGCCGACGTGGTCTCGTTCACTGAATCACTGCGCAAGATCCCGGTCGTCGTCAAAGAATGTCCAGGCTTTTTGGTCAACCGCCTGTTGATGCCCTACCTCAACGAGGCGACCCTGTGCCTGCAAGAGGGGGCAGCTTCGGCGCAAGATATTGACGCCGCCATGCGGGACTATGGTTGGCCGATGGGACCGTTTACGCTGATGGATTTCCTGGGGCTGGACGTGTGCGCCGATGTGGGCCAGTATCTCTGGTCGCAGTACGGCGATCGCATGAAGGGCGCCGAGATGTTTGAGCGGCTAGTTAAGCTGGGCCGGCTGGGCGAAAAGTCCGGCGCGGGCTTTTACGGCTATGGTGACCAGACTGACGAGCCTGTCAAGCAGCTCATCGCCGAGCTTTCGGCCGGCAAAAAGAGCGAGTTCAATCCGGAGCGTCTGATGTATCCGATGCTCAACGAAGCCGCCCGCTGTGTGGAAGAGGGCATCGCCGACATCAAGGATATTGACATGGCGATGATCGCCGGCACCGGCATGACTTATCAGGGCGATCGCGTCGGCCCGCTGGCGCTGGCAGACAAGATCGGGATTGACGTGCTGGTCAATGGCCTGGAGGCGTTTGAAAAACAATATGGCTTGCGCTTCCACCCGTGCAACAAGCTGTACGAGTTGATGAAGGAAGGACGCCTGGGTGAAAAGACCAAGGCGGGATTCTTGGAGTATGTCTAGAATCAAACGTCATGCGTCAAAACGTGATGTGCGGTTTCATGCTTGACGTCCCCAATCAAGACACACAAAGGAGAGTATCATGGCCGACCGACAATTCATCCGCTACACGATCGAAGACCATGTGGCGACGTTGGTGATCGATCACCCGCCTGTGAATGCGTTCAACAAGCAGACGATCTCCGAACTCGACGGCGCGCTCGATGAGCTGCTTGCCAATCCCGAGGTCAAAGTCATCATCCTCACCGGGGGAGGGCAACTGGCATTTGTGGCCGGGGCCGACATCGGCGAGATCAACGCGCTGGTCAAAGCGGGGGACGCCGCAGGCGCCAAGGCGATGATCGAGATGGGGCAGGGCGTGTTCAACAAGGTCGAGCAAGCCACCAAACCGATCATCGCCGCCATCAACGGGGTGTGCCTGGGCGGCGGGTTAGAACTGGCGATGGCCTGCCATATTCGTATCGCGGGCGACCGGGTGCGATTGGGTCAGCCCGAAATCAACCTGGGCATCATTCCCGGTTGGGGCGGCACGCAGCGACTCCCGCGCCTGGTGAGCAAGGGCAAGGCCATCGAGATGATCTTGACCGGCGACCAGATCACGGCGCAAGAGGCCAAGGCGCTCGGGCTGGTCAATCTCGTCGTGCCGGGCGATGCGGTGATGCGCCAGGCCAAAGGGCTGGCAGGCAAGCTGGCCTCCAAGAGCGCCGTGGCCATGGCGGCTGCGCTCAGGGCGATCACGTTAGGACAAGGCTTGCCATTGATCGAAGGACTGGCAAAGGAGCGTGAGCAGTTTGTCACCCTTTCGGCCAGCGAAGATACGCGCGAAGGCGTCAGCGCGTTCCTCGAAAAGCGTCAGCCGCAGTTCAAGGACAGGTGAGGAGGACAAGAGGGTCACCTTGTCCTCAGCAGAGAGGTGATGAGATGGATTTTAGCCTCACCGAAGAGCAGCAAATGTTCCGGGACACGTTTCGCCGCTTTGCGCAAAAGGAAATCGCCAGGCTGGCAGAACATACGGACAAGGAAGAGCAGGTCCCGCTGGAATTGTTGAACAAGGCCGCCGAACAGGGGATGTTGGGCGCGTTGGTGCCCGATACCTGGATGGGCGCTGCGCTCGATCCTCTGAGTTATTTGTTGATGCTGGAAGAGATCGGCAAAGCCTGCATGTCTACGGCGGTCGTCATTGCTCAACACACCAGCCAGGCTACGCAAGCGATATTGGATTTTGGTACCGAAGCACAAAAGGAACAATACCTGCCCTTGTTGGCCGCAGGCGAAGCGATCGGCGCGTTCGCGCTCACCGAGCCGGATGCTGGCTCGGATGCCCAAGCCCTCTCGACGCGCGCGGCGCCCAGCGCGAATGGTGACGATTATGTGCTCCACGGCGTCAAGACGTGGGTCGGCAATGCAGGCATTGCGGGTCTGTTCATCGTGTTTGCCGTGAGCAACCCCAAGGCTAACAGTCGCGGGATGAGCGCGTTCATTGTCGAAAAGGATGCGCCAGGGTTGAAGGTGGGACATCGGGAGCCAACGCTGGGCTTTCGCGGCGCGACGTTCCACACCGTCTACCTGGATGGCGTGCGCGTGCCGGCTGCCAATCGTTTGGGCGAAGAGGGCGAGGGTTGGAAGATTGCCCGCCATAGCCTCGACCACGTTCGATTGGCGCTGGGCGCGGCCGGGTTGGGCCTGGCACAGGCTTCATTGGAGGCAGGCCGCTCGTTTGCCGTCGAGCGCAAGCAGTTTGGCGTGCCTATCGCCACCAAGCAGGCCATCGGCGATTACTTTGCCGAGACGGCTATCGAGATCGAGTCGCTGCGCCACCTGATCGAGTACACGGCGTGGCGGGTCGAGCAGCATCAGCCGTTCAGCCCTGAGGCCTCGATGATCACTGTGTTGGGCGCGCGGACAGCGCGCAACGCGACGAATCGTATGCTCCAGGTGCATGGCGGTTATGGTTTCAGCGCCGAATATTCGATCTCACGGTTGTATCGTGACGCGCGTGGGTTGGACCTGATCGCGGGCACGCCTCAGATTCAGCGCGTGCTTCTGGCGCGCGACGTGTTCGAAAACACCGGCGTCGAGGTCAGGCCGTGAGTGACGAGGCCTGGCTTGAGGCGTTGCGGCGGCGACTCGGCCCGACGGACGAGTTTCAGATCCGTTTGTTGATGAGCGTCCCGCCGGAGCGGCGCGTTCGGACGATGATGGACACCGCCGATGCTGTCATGAATGGACTGCGCGCCCGCCTGCGCCATGCGCACCCGGACAAGTCCGACCTGGAAATCAGCCGCTTGATGTTCGACTGGTTGTATCGCCATGGCTGAACCGCCGAACTTGGAGCTTTACTTTGCCGTTCTGCGTGTGTTGGAGCAAGCCAACGCGCCCTACGTGATCATCGGCGCTTACGCCGGTTCGTCCTATGGCGTGACGCGAGCAACGTATGACGTTGACATCGTCGTTGACTTGAACGAAACGCACATCGCCGCTCTGGTCGCAGCGTTCCCTTCCCCTCGCTACTATGCCGACGCTGAGCAGATGCGCAACTCGATCAAACTGGGTATCCTCTTCAACATCATTGATGCTGGCGAAGGACGCAAGGTTGACCTGATTCCACTGACGATGAAGCCCGGCTATGGCTGGGCGCTTGAGCGGCGTATCCGGCGACACTTTATCGCGCGAGGTGGTGAGACGTTCGAGGCATGGTGTGCCCGACCGGAAGATGTTGTCGTCGGCAAGTTGATGGCGTGGAGGGAAGGCCGCTCGACCAAGCACGAGTGGGACATCCGCGATATCCTCGCCGCCGCGCGACTTGGCCAAGATGCTGACCTGATTCACTTTGACTTCACGTATGTTGACGATTGGGCCAGGCGACTTGGCCCAGAGGTCGAACAGGAATGGCACGGCCTCAAGGCCAGTGCCTGACGTATTGTGTGCGATGTACGCAATACGCAGTACGAGGTGATGTATGGATTTTGACTTAAAACCTGAGCACCAGGCACTGCGCAAGTTCATTCGCGAATTCGCGCAAGAAGAGATCAGGCCGTTGACCAAGCAGATTGATCGTACCGGCCTGGTACCGGACGAGCTGATCAAGAAGGCGGCTGCGGCAGGATTGTTCGGCGTCCCGTTTTTGCAGAAATATGGCGGCATGGGCGCGGGCGAAACCGGCTATTGCATTTTGATGGAAGAGCTGGGCCGCGTGGACGCGAGCACCACAGCCATCATCGGCGCGCACACCGGCATCGGTGTGATGACCATAGCCCTTGACGGCACCGAAGAGCTCCAGCGGCGTTACATGCCCGATCTGTGCTCCGGTAAAAAGATCGCCGCGTTTGCGTTGACTGAACCCAATGCCGGTTCGGATGCGGCTTCGATTCGTATGAGGGCAGTGCGCGAAGGCGATAGCTACATTCTCGACGGCGAAAAGATGTGGATCACCAACGGGCCGGTGGCCGACGTCCTGGCGGTGCTGGCGATCACCGATCCGGCGCTGGGCGCGCGCGGCGGCGCGACGTGCTTTATCGTCGAATCCAGGTGGGAAGGCTTTTCAGCCGGCAAGCGCGAGGAGAAAATGGGCCTGCACGGCAGCCCAACTTCATCGCTCAAGTTTGACAATCTGCGTGTGCCGCAGGAGAATGTCGTCGGCAAGGTCGGCCTGGGCTTTGTGACGATGATGAAGACGCTGGACGTCGGTCGCGTAAGCCTGGGGGCGGCGACGTTAGGCGGCGCGCAGGCTGCGCTGGAGGCGGCGATGCAGTGGGCCAAAGCGCGGCATCAATTTGGCCGCAACCTGGCCAACATGCAGAGCATCCAGTTCATGATCGCAGATATGGCGTCGGAGATCGAATCGCTGCGCAGCCTGGTGTATCGCACGGCCTGGCTGGTGGACAATGGCCGGCCGTTCACCAAAGAAGCCGGCATGTGCAAGCTGCTCGGTTCCGAGATCGCCAGCCGCTGCATTGATCGCGCGCTGCAAATCCATGGCGCGCTCGGCTTTACGCGCGATGCCTGGATGGAACGCGCCTGGCGCGATAGCCGCATCAACGAAATCTTTGAAGGCACCAATGAGATTCAGCGGATCGTGATCGCGTCCGAGCTGTTCCAAGAGATCGGTGTGCGGATCCGACCCTAGTCTCCTGACCTTGTTGATTTGACAAGGTGACAGGGTGACAAGGAGATGAGCATGAGGATTGTGGTTGCCATTAAGCAAGTGCAGGACCCGACCGGGTTCACCGTGAACCGCAAGGCGGAGAAAATCTTTGTCAACCGTGAAGAGTACATCACCAACCCTGCCGACAAGTGCGCGCTGGAAACCGCGCTCCAGATCAAGGACACGACTGGGGCTGAGGTCATCGTATTGTGCGGTGGGCCGGAGCGCGCCCAGGAGGCGCTGCGCCAGGCCTGGGCGATGGGCGCGGATCGCGGCATTCATCTCACCGATCCGTTGTTTGCCGGGGCCGATGGCCTGGTGGCTGCCCGGCTGCTCGCAGCGGCGATTCGCAAGCTTGGCGAGGTAGACCTTGTGCTCACGGGCGACCGCGCGTTGGACACCGGCGCGGGCGAAGTCGGCCCGCGATTGGCCGAGGCGCTGGGCTGGCCTCATATGCTCGCCGCGCATCAGGTCCAAATCAACAATGGCGTGGTGAAGGTGATTGCTGCCGACGGAGCCAGGTTCGTCGCGCTCGAAGCGTCTATGCCTGCCGTCATCATTGTCGCCGCTGGCGCGAACCAGCCGCGCTATGGCAACGCTGCGCGCGTGATCAATTCGTACCAACAATGGAACCCTCAAGTCTGGACTGCCGCGGATCTCGGCCTGACCGAAGCCGAACTCCAGGTTGCAGTCGAAAGACGCGGACAGGCTTTCCCGCCGGAGCGACAGCCTGGTACGATCCTGAGCAGCGTGGACGAGTTGGTGGGGATGCTCAAGCGGCAGCGAGTCATCTAGACGGAATACGGAACACGCAATACGTTTCTCATATTGCGTATTCCGTGAGGAGTGTGCTATGACATTCATGGATGATTTGAACACGTCACCTGAGCCCCGTGACATCTGGGTCGCTGCCGAGTTGGGGGTGGATGGCAAACCCTCCCCGCTCTCGCTCGAACTCGTCGGCGGCGCGCGGATGATGGCTGATGGCTTGGGTTGCTACGTTTACGCAGTTGTGATGGGGGCGAGAGCGCAAGGGGCTGCGCCAGAATTGATCGCGGCGGGTGCGGATCGCGTTTACGTGGCCGAGGCCCCCCAGCTCGAAAGCCCCGGTGTGCGCTGCAAATTGCTGGGCGATCTGTTTGCGCCGCAGCCGCCCGAAGTCTTGCTGTTCGGCGCGACGCGCATGGCCGAGGACGTCGCTCCGCGGCTGGCGCAGCGATTCAACACGGGACTGCTCGCGCACTGCATCAGCCTGCAGATGGACGAGGTCGAGCGTGTGCTGATTGGCACACATTCGGTCTATGGCGGCGATTATTACCTGGTGACAGCAGCCACCCGCCGACCGATGATCGCGACGGTCGAGCCAGATACCTTTGGCCCGCCATATCTTGACTCGTATCGCCTGGGCGAGACCGAGACTGTGTCAGTGGATCTGTCTGGTTTCGAAGGCCGTGTGCGCGTGATCGGTCCGGTGGATTACACGCCGCTGCAAGTGCCACTGCGCAAAGCCCGGCGCATTGTCTCTGCGGGACGGCAGGCGGGTGATTTCGGGCGCGTCAAGCAATTGGCGGATTTGTTGGGCGCGCACGTCGCCGGCGCGCGCGAAGCGCTGGACGAGGGTTGGATCACCGAAGATCAGGTCGTCGGCGCAATGGGCGAGAGTGTTCAGCCCGATCTATACATGGCCGTCGGCATCCGTGGCGACACGTATCATGCGTTCGGCATCCGCGATGCCGGGTACATCGTCGCCATCCATCCGGACAAGGACGCCCCCATCCTCAAGATCGCTGATGCCGCTCTGGTGGGTGATCCCCCCAAGATTTTGAGTGAGCTGATCGCGGCGTTGGGCCAGTAGAGTCCAGCGCATGGCTCGGTGGTGAATAGGAAGCTTCGCTCCTGCATGCAGGAGCGAAGCCTTTTGTTTGGCAGTGCTGACGCTCTGAGGTACAATAGCCATCCTCGGAGACTGACGATGAATCGAGTCCGCTGGTATACAGTGCAGACCAAACCACGCGCCGAGCATCAGGTGCGCGAGGCATTGGCTGGCAAGGGATTAACCGTCTACTTGCCTATGGTGCGAGTGACCCGCGTCAATCCCCGCGCGCGGCCCGTCGTGCCGTTGTTCCCCTGTTATCTCTTTGTGCAAGCGGACCTGGAGCAAGTTGGTCGCTCGGCAATCAACTGGGCGCCGGGCGTGGTGCGGTTGGTGAGTTTCGGCAGCGAACCTGTGGCGGTGCCCGATGCGGTGATCGAGCACGTCAAACGACGATTGGCCGAAGTGGAAAAAAGCGGTGAATTTGGATTGGGGCCGTTCCGGCATGGGGACCACGTGCGCATCACCACTGGCCCTTTTCGTGATCTCGATGCCGTGTTCGACCAAAAACTGACAGCCAAGGGACGAGCGCGAGTACTGGTCGAATTCCTTGGCCGTCTGACGGCTACTGAGGTAGATCTGGACGCGCTAGAAAAGCTGGATCAGCGCGGTCGGGCGCATCAACCCTGAGTGCTATCGGCTGCGGCCTCTGTCTTGCTCCAATCTTCTGCCGGTTCTTCCGGTAGGGCAGGAGCCCTTTCCCTTTCGCCCGCCGAGTGGCCGTTTCGTCCAAACAGCCGGACGAACCAGCCGCTGGACGAACGTCGCCTCCGACGTTGGCCGTCCTCAGAAACATAGTAATAGTAGTAGTCATACCCTGTCCCTGCGGACGAAAGCCGATTCAACGCAACACCCAGCAAGCGTGCTCCCACTCCCATTAAGGCGTCTTTGGATCGCTGAGCTGCTCCACGCCGTGTGCGCCCGGCGTCCACGATGAGCAGGGTGCCATCCAGACGAGAGGCAAGGATGCTCGCATCGGAAACGGCCAGGACGGGTGGAGTGTCAAAGATCAGGATGTCGGCGCGCTGTTCGAGCAGTTCGATCAAATCTCCCATGCGCTTTGAGCCGAGCAGTTCTGAAGGGCTGTCGGGCGTTGGCCCTGACGTGACAACGCTCAGGTTCGGTACTGAGACAGCCTGCAAGACATCGGCCGCGCTGACGTCTTCATGTTCCAATACCGTGGATAACCCGACCGTGTTTTCCAACTGAAAGATGTCGTGCTGAATTGGGCGGCGCATGTCGGCGTCAATCAAGACCACGCGCGAACCCGACTGAGCCATCGCTGCGGCCAGGTTGGCGACTGTCACGCTCTTACCTTCCAGGGGACTGGCGCTCGTGACCATCAGGGTGCGGAGTGAGTGGTCGCCCATGCTGTGCTGCAAGTTGGCGCGCAGCATGCGATACGCTTCGGCGATGGGCGAGCGTGGGTAAGAGGCCACGATCAATTTGCTGGGGTAGTCGTCGCCTTCGATGCGGGCGATGCTGCCGAGCGTTTTGAGATCAAGGGCATGGCGCACATCGTCAGAGGTCCTGATGGTGTCATCAATATAGTCCAGCAGAAAGGCTGCGCTGCTAGCCAGCGCCAGACCGATCGCCATGGCCAGCAGCACGTTGTAGGCCGTGCGCGGCCCGATCGGCGTGGAGGGGACCTGGGCCAGCTCGACAACGCTTAACGTGTTGGGCGCGCCGCGCTGGAGCGACAGGCCCAACTGGGCATAGGTGGATTGCCAACTGGCAATCTGGTTTTGAAGCGCGGCCTGACGGCTGCGCGCATCCTGGATTTGACGCGCGCTGGTGGCCTTGGCGATCACGTCGTCTAACTGGCTGACTTCTTGACGCGCTTTGGTGATGTTGGCTTTGATTTCTTCCATCTGGCTGACGATGAATTGTCGATCGCTGTCTTTTTGCGCTTCGGCGCCCGCCGGGCTTTGCCGGATCAATTGCTGGGCGATCTCGTCTACCAGCACCTTGGCCCGCAGTGGGTCGGTGTCTTGCACCGAGATCTCGAGCAACTGAGAGCCTGGGATCGCGCGCGCGATGACCATGCTTTTGAGCGCGGTCCACTCCCAGGGGAGACCCAGCGCGTCCAGCGTGGATTTGAGCACCCGCTCGCGTTGAGCCAGATCCGCATAGATTTGGGCGAGCGTCTGGCCGGTATAAAAGTCGGATGTGCTGGGGTTGGGGCTTTGGAGGGCCTGGCCCACCATCAGGGTCGTATGAGCCAGATAAGTCTTGGGCATCGAGCGAGTGCCGAGGTAGCTGGAAACTGCCGCCACTGCCACGCTGACGACGATCAGCCACCACCACTTGAACAAGGTTGAGAAAATCTGCCTTAGTTCCATATGGCCCTGCGTTCTAGTGCTCGAATCTGCTGTCCTGGCGCGGAAAAAGAAACAACCCTCCGCGACACCGAGAGCGCATTGACTAGCCAGACATCCCAACAGACTCGTCGGCGGTGGAGGGCATCAACACAGGCTGGGGGGATAGCCTGGAAGCGCTCGCTAGTCTAATAGTAACACACTCGGGCTAAAGTTTCAACTGCTTTCACATGTTTTGCTTGAACCACTCCAGTGTGCGCGCCACGCCTTCTTCGAAGGGTACCTGGGGCTTCCAGCCCAGTTCGCGGGCGGCCTTGCTGCAATCAAAATAGAACAGGCGAACGTCCCCCACGCGCTTAGGCCCAGATTGAGCCTCGATGTGGATGCCCGTCATCTTGACGAGCAGCCGGTAGATCGCATTCACCGAGATCGGCTGGCCGGAGCCGATGTTGTAAGCTTGATCGTCGCCTTGATCCATGGCCAGCACGTTGGCCTGCACTGCATCGTCCACGTACAGGTAATCCTTGGCCTGTTCGCCATCCCAATGGATGATCGGCGGCAGCCCCTGCAACAGCCGCTTGGCAAACACGGTGATGACGTGCTCGCTGGAAATCGTATCGCGCGATCCAAAGATGTTGGCGTAGCGCAGGGCGGTGTAGCGAACGCCCAGGTTGGTCGCAAAGTAACGCAAATACCACTCACTGGCCGCCTTGGTGATCCCGTATGGGCTTTCGGGCGCAAAGGGCTGGTCCTCGGTGATCGGTAATCGCTGAGAGTTGCCGTAGACGGTGCCCCCCGACGAAGCAAAGATGATCTTGCGCACGCCAGCCTTGGCCGCTGCCGTTAACAGGTTCAGCAGGCCCAGGATATTGACCTGAGCATCGTATTCGGGCTGCTCGGTCGAAACGCGCACCATCGTCTGCGCGGCGTGATGGTTGATGACTTGAGGCCGCTCGGTCTCGATCAGCCGGGCCAGGTCGGGGGAACGAACATCCATCTCATAGAAGCGAGCAGCGGGATGGACGTTCTCCCGGTAGCCGGTGGCGAGATTGTCCACGACCAGGACTTGGTGCCCCAGCGAGATAAGCCGGTCAACAATGTGTGAAGCGATAAAACCCGCTCCACCGGTGACCAATATCTTGGACATATTATGTGCTTCTCCCAAGACGTTGCCTTGCGCAGCTGAATTTCATCAAAAGCAAGGGCGGCACACTTTGCGCTATGCCGCCCACAGACGCTATCGCGTGAGTCCGCGACGGGTACCGAAAGCGAACCCGGTCAACTCATCGCCCAGGCTGCCAGGCCCGGCGTAGTCGCCATCCGCGAACCGAGCCCTGGCACTTGATCGCCGGCCAGATAGAACTCGGTCATCCAGCCCGGGCCGAGGATCCAGTTGACCGCATCGGCCAGGTCATCCGCCAAATAGTATCCCATCACCTGAGCCTGGCGCAACCGGGCCATCTGGCCAGTGCCGCGCCCGGTCTTGACGAGCACCGGGCGGCAACTGGCTGCCTTGGCGGCCATCACGTCACTTTCCGCATCGCCCACGAAAAAGCTGCGCGCCAGATCGAGCTTCATTTCCTCGGCAGCCTTGAGCAGCAGGCCAGGCTGGGGCTTGCGGCAATTGCAATTTTCCTCCGGTCGGTGAGGGCAGTAAAACACCCGGTCAATGCGTCCGCCGACGTTTTTCACTATGTTGACCATGTGCGCGTTGATCTCGTCAATCGCCTGCCGACTGACCAGGCCGCGTCCCACGACGGCCTGATTGCTGATCACGACGACGGGCCATTCCAATTGAGCCAGACGCCGCAGGGCGGTCAGCACGCCGGGCAGGAAATCGAACTCGGCCCACGACTTGACGTGATCGGGTCGGTTGCGGTTGATGACACCATCGCGGTCGAGAAAGATAGCAGGTCGTTTCATTTTTGCCAGGTCCATTCGCGTTGCGCTTGGGCGTACTTGTCCAGCGTGCCAATGTCCAGCAGGTAGGTGCCCTGCGGAATCACCCAACCATACATCGAAACACCCGCGCGCAGCAATTGCGGGAAGAGATGTAATCCAAAATCGTAAAATGTGTTGGGCGGGATCAGTTGCACGACGTCTGGCTCAATGACCAGTACGCCGGCGTTTGCCAGATCGGTGAACACCTGACCTGGCCCGGGTTTTTCCACAAAGCGGGTCACCCGGCCGTTGATGTCCAGGCCGACCAGCCCAACTTCAGTGGGGTTCGGCACATGATACAGGCTCATCGTCACCCCAGTCAAAGAATCGCCGAGTCGTTTTTGCCGGTGGAAGGCCAGCAGGGCGGAGAGATCCAGATCTGTCAGGACATCGCCATACATCACGACCAAGGGGCCACCATTGACGAACCCGTTCAGCTTGCGCGCCGCCCCTGCCGTCCCCAAGATTGGGTCCTCATACGAGTAAACAATCCGCATGCCCATTCTCGAGCCATCACCAAAGTGATGGGTGATTACCTCTGGGTGGTGATGCAGGTTGATCGCAATCTCCCGGATGCCATGCTGACGCAACCACTCGACAATGTGCTCCAAAAGGGGCTTGCCGTTGATGGGCAGCATTGGCTTGGGCCGATCGAGTGTTAAAGGTCGCAAGCGGGTGCCTTCACCGGCGGCCAGGACGAGTGCCTTGGGGGGATGTGTGTGTGTCATCATCTTTGTCTTGCCTCAGCGGTATCGTTCGTTGGTGTTGTCTTGCCTCAGCCTGGACAGCGCCAAATGAGCCTGGGCAGAAGGGTTGTGCGCCGCTGACGCTGAGACAGCATGTCCGACTGGTTTGGTCGCTACCACTCGACGTGCCAAACCACGAGACGTAAACAGATACAGCATCGTTTGAGCGAGGATGTGCAAGTCCATCCAGATCGTCCAATTGCGAATGTAATACAGTTCGTCCTGTGTGTCGTCCTTCAGATCGCAGGAGCCACTCGTCGTCCAAGGGCCGACCAAGCCAGGCTTCACAGTTTGCAGATTACGCGCGTCATAGCTGTCGGTCTTTTCATCCACGACACGAGGGCGCGGGCCTACCAGGCTCATCTGGCCGGCCAAAACATTGAGCAGTTGCGGCAACTTGTCCAGGCTACTGCGATACAGCGCTCGCTCAAGCCAGGGGATACTGCCTCGCGTTGCCAAGCGGTTGGACATTGTTCCCATCCGCGTATAGAACTTGAACATCTCAAACACAGCGCCGAATTGGCCGAGGGTTGGATAACGCGCCAACAGGGGCTTGTCGGGCCGCGTGAGCTTGAGCATGAGCGCGATGACCCCCATGAGCGGAGCGGCCAGGATAAAGAGTGGCACTCCTAGTCCATAATCCAGCAGCATCTTGAGGATCGCGTCTGGACCTACGATGCGGGCTTCGTTGATCGTGAGCAGTGGGACAAAAGCCTTGTTCGTCACATCCACGCTTGTCGTCAGCAGTTCGTAAAAGCCGGGCGAGAGACGAAGCGTATAGCCATTAGGCGTGCTGGCATGCGCGATCATCTCCTCAAAGGTTTCCCACGCGACAGCATTCGGCACGACGACGACTTCGTGCGCCCCGGTTTTGCGCACCAGCTCGGGCAGGGCGGTTGGCCGACCGATTACCTTGAGACCATTGACGATCGGCGTCCCCACAGGCTTGAAGTCATCCACAAAGCCAACTACTTGCATTCCCGATGTTGGCGACAAAGACCACTGACGGGCAATCGCGATGCCCTGCTCGCTGACGCCCACAATCAGCACCCGCGCCGTCAACTGGCCGCGCTGTCGCAGCATGTAGACAGCGCGCCGCACGATGAATCGCTCGAGCACAAGCAGAACGCTTGACAGTCCCCACGAGAGCATCAGCCATCCGCGCGAGACCATGACCAGGTCGCGCGACATGAAGGATAGCACGAGGATCCCCATCACACCCGTTGTGCAGGCCCGCAAAGCGCGCTGGTATTCTGTGAAGCCTCCCAGCAGCGTATCTCGACGATAAAGCCCGGTCAGCGCGAACAGGACGAGCCAAACCGGCACGCTGAACCCCGCGAGCATCTGATAGGTGACCTCGTTATACTCGCTGGCATAGGTCAACCAGCCGCTTGTGATGCGGATCGTGTAAGCCAGAGTCAAGCTGCCCCAAACCACCAGCGCATCCAGGCTTAGCAGGATGATGATCAGGGTGGTCCATTGGAGATCATAATTGGAAGTGCGGTGATGGTGTGGCTCACTTGCCGGGCGGCTCTTGGAAAACACCAATCTCTCCTCGCAACGATGAAGCCAATGTGTATCATGATCTTGGCAAATCATGCCCATCATAGGAGAACTATGTAACCAGGGCGTAACAGGCGTGATCGCTTTATAACAAAGATGTAACAGCAAATTCTGCAGCGACGGTGGATGGTTAGATTCGTGTAAAGTCCATCCTGGCCTTACCGATGCCTAACCTTTGGCGCGCTTGACAGTGTGCTGTATTTTGTGTTATCCTGCATCCAGTTTTCCCATCTGATCAGTGAGGTGAACGAATGCAACGCGAGCGCATTTCGGATGACATCTTTGTCTTTACTAGCGGAATGTACGCCCAGGTGACGGCGGGCGCCGTGTTGACTTCGGAGGGTGCGGTCATCATTGATACCTTGCCCTTTCCTAGCGAGACACGGCAGATTATCGAGTTTGTTTCCCGGCGAAGCCCTAACGGCATCCGCTACGTCATTCTGACACACCATCATGCAGACCACACCTACGGGGCATGTCTCTTTCGTAGTGCCGAGTTTGTCTCACATGCGCTTTGCCGTGAGTGGCTTCTTCAGCGGGGCCAGGCCGGGCTGGAAGCCTCACGCGCGCAAACCCCCGAGCTGGCTGAGGTGCAGCTTTGCATTCCAGATGTAGTGTTCGAGGACGGCGACATGACCCTCCGGATGGGCACCAAGACCTTGCAACTACTACATTCGCCGGGCCATACGCTGGATTCGATTGTGGTGTATGTGAAAGAGGACAAGATCCTGTTTGCGGCGGACACGGTCATGCCCGCGCCTTACATCGTGGACGGCGATCCGCAGGCTTTTATTGATTCGTTGCGAATGATCCGCGCGCTTAGCCTGGAAAATGTTGTCCAGGGGCATGGCGAGGTCGTGTTGCGCGGTGAGATCAATGAGACGCTGGATAGCAGCGTGCGTTACCTGGAAACTATCCAGGGCAAAGTCGCCAAAGCGGTCGCGGCCAAAAAGCCGCGCGAAGCCATGCGAGAGATCAGCATTGAATCGTGCGGCAAGAGCCGCATCCCGCTCAATGGGCTAGTCCAGCAACTTCATGCGGCCAATCTGCTTGCGTTGTATGATCGAATGGCTGGTGGTGATAAGCTTCGCAAACCCTCGCGCAAGTGACGGTTGACAAGCCTGTTCCCCTGTGGCATAATCTTGCACAATGGCGATGAAGGGAACGAGTAGGCGCCGCTGCTGTGTTCAGCGAGTCCGGGGGGGTGCGAGCCGGATACTCTGCGCACGCCGAAAATCCTCCCAGAGCTGGCAACCGAAAGGGTTCAGAGATAGAGACTGGAGATAGAGACTGGAGATAGAGACTGGAGATAGAGATAGAGATAGAGTCTCTTGGTCTCTGATTTCCGAATAGACTTGTCCGGGCTCGCTACCCGTTATCCCAGGCGCGGCGATGATAGTCGCTGAATTGAGGGCCGTAGGCCGCTATCCTTTGGTGGCTGCGGAATCAGGGTGGTACCGCGGGAGCATTGCTCTCGTCCCTTGTTGGGCGAGAGCGTTTTCGTTTTACCCCCTCGTCTCTCTCCGAGGGAAACCCAGCGCAGGGAAGAGGGCGGTAGGCGAAGTGAAGGAGACATCATGACTGAGCTTTTGTATCAGACCGATAGCTATTTGCGTGAATTCGATGCGACAGTGACGGCGGTCGAAGGCCAGGCCGTGGCGCTTGACCGTACAGCTTTTTACCCTGGCGGCGGTGGTCAGCCGAATGACGTCGGAGTGTTGAAGGTTGAGGGCGGAGAGTGGAAAGTGACAAAAGCTCGCAAGGTCGGCGACGACGTATGGCATGAAGTTGAAGGGGATCCGCCGACGGTCGGGACGAAGGTGCGCGGCGCAATTGATTGGGAGCGCCGCTATCAGTTGATGCGAACTCATACGGCCATGCACATTCTGTGTGGCGTCATCTTTCGCGATTATGGCGCGTCGGTCACGGGCGGCAATATGGAGCCGCTGCGTGGGCGGATGGACTTTGAATTCGAGACCATGCGCCAGGAACTCGTGCGTGAGATCGAGGAAAAGGTCAACACCGAAGTCGCCAATGCTCGTGACGTGCGAGTCAAGATCCTGCCGCGTCAGGAAGCGTTCCAGATCCCTGACCTCATCCGCACCAAGATCAATCTGTTGCCGGAAGGCATCCTGCAGGTGCGGGCTGTCGAGATCGTCGGGCTGGACCTGCAGGCCGATGGTGGCACTCATGTTGCGAATACGCGCCAAGTCGGACGCATCCGCGTGGTAGATTACAAGAGCAAAGGCAAGATTAACAAGAGAATCGAAGTGGCGTTGGAATGACAGAGCGCAGGCCACGGGGCGCAAGTTGCAAGACGCACGAGGCCGGATACAAGACAGTTGGCCTCGGCGTGATGCTGGTGGCAATGATTATTCTGGTCAGTTGCCAGAGCCAGCCTTTGCTGCCAACGCCCACGATGGAGCCAACCCCTGAGCCGCCAACGCCTGTGGTGCCCACATCCAAACCATTGCCCACGCCGACCGTTCCTGCGGTCCGGCACGTGCAGTTGGATAACACCTTGGAGGCAGATTGGGATCGCGCGGACGTGCTCTGGTCGCCGGATAACCGCTATGTCGCCGTGACGTTCTGGGCGGGCGCGGCTGCGCAGACCCATGTGGTGGACGCTCGTACAGGCGAGGCGCACGAGTTGGTCGCGGACGATGCTCACATCGGCCTGGTGACCTGGTCACATGATGGCTGGCGTATCGCGGGTGTCGCAGGCGATGACATGGACACGCAGCGGATCGGGGTATGGTCATTTTCCGGTGGACGTGCGACCAAGTTGATCGACGGCGCGTGTGAGGACCTGGCGTGGTCGCCTGACGGCAACACGTTGGTTGCGACGTGCGAGCTGGTGGACAATGGCCCAGATGCCAATCCGCAGCTCGGCGGTCGGCAAGGCGGTGGTCAAATCTGGCGTGTGGAGGCTTTGGGTCAGAACGCGCGCCGCTTGATTGACCTGGTCACGCTGCCGCTCGTGGCATTTTCGAGTGGGACGGCTTACGAGGCCGCCCGGTATCCGGTCTGGTCGCCGGATGGGAAGCAAATTGCGTTCGAGGTGAGGTCGGGCATCAAGACGCTGGCGCCCGAGACGGGCGTGGCCGTGATGGGGGCGCGCGGTGAATCAGCGCGATTGGCCGTCGCGCGGCCGGTGTGGTTGGGCGGCTGGTTGAGCAGTGATCGGCTCATCGTCCGCAGTCACGCCGCTTCTCCCACCGTCAAGGATTACGTGGACGACTTGTACGCTGTTGACTTGGCGACGAGCAAGCTGGAGAACCTGACGCGCCATAATCTGAACTGCGATCCACTTGAAGACGTGACGTGTGGCGGGGCCAAACGTCAGGTGAGTTTGGACGCGGATTTCTTGAGGCTTTCGCCGCAACGCAAGTATTTTTATCGGGCCGAGTCGCGCCGTGACATTTTGGGCGGCAAGACAGATAAGGACTGGCTCATTGTCAATATGTATCCACCCAGTGACCTGACGCTGGAGCAGAGCGTCGAGCGCAGCAATCCGATGGGCGAGCGGCTGGGCTTTGCCACGTGGCTGGCTGATGGGCGACTGGCGTATGTGCGCTATCTCGGCGTGGACCCCGAGCAAGGCGTGCCGGCGGGCCGCGTCACGGCGCAGTTTATCATCGAGGGCAAGGTCGCGCGTCAGGAGGACATTGGCACGTGGACGGTGTTCGCTGTCGGCTGGGCGCCGGACGGTCGGCGCGTGGCTGTGGCGACGGATTTCGGAGTGATTGTGTACGGGTTGCCGTAGCGATCACGTGGCTATAGCAGTTTGCGGAATTCGTCAATGCTGATGCCAGCATCGCGCAATGTGCCAGTGGGTACGTCGCGGCCTTTGTAAACAGGAACAGTCACACGCTTCCCATCCGATTCGCGTTTCATGTGCAAATGGCTACCGCGCTGACGTTGTTCCATAAAGCCTGCACGCTTGAGAACACGAATCAACTGCTGGCAATCAATACGCGGAAGTTTGTCACTCATGCTGGCACAGGCACGGAGAGACGTGTGATGAACAGAGGCTCGTGCTCAACGGGGACAGGTTCGCCGTCCGCTTCCATGCTTTCGATATGAAGCTGCATGGCCTCAAGAATGTTAGCGCGAACTTCGTCCAGCGTGTCGCCAAAAGAATGGCAGCCTGGCAGAGTAGGAACAAAGGCGTGATAGCCTTCCTCATCCGGCTCGATGACAACGGTGAACTGGTAACTCATAGGTACACCTGCTCAGAAACTTGCTGGCACACCCAGCCGACCCACAATGGCAAAATTGGAAATGACAAAAGTATAACAGAAAAGGCCGCGTAAAACCATAGTGATTGAGTGGTTGGTGACCAAGCGGACGACCCATGGCAAAGGACCAAATGCAAATGATGATGGATGAACAACGAGTCACGTTGGAAAGGTTAGAAAACCTTGCGACTTGCCTGCATCTTATTTTGTGAGGTGAACCATGTTTGAACCTGTCTCATCGCGCGTCAACTTTCCGCAATTGGAAATGTCCGTGCTCGATTTTTGGAAGCAGCGCGACATTATGCGCCGCTCGATGACGGAGCGCGAGGGCGCGCCCTCGTACGTCTTTTATGAAGGCCCGCCCACCGCCAATGGCCTGCCGGGCATCCATCATGTCCTCTCACGCGCGTTCAAGGATTTGTTCCCGCGCTTCAAGACCATGCGCGGCTACTATTGTCTGCGTCGAGGCGGATGGGACACGCACGGCCTGCCGGTCGAGCTTGAGGTCGAAAAAGAACTCGAACTCGAAAGCAAGGCCGACATCGAAAAGTATGGTATTGCCGAGTTCAATGCCAGGTGCAAACAGAGCGTGTTCCGCTATATTGACGAGTGGAACTCACTCACCGAGCGCATCGCGTTCTGGGTGGACCTGGATACAGCCTATGTCACATTGACGAACGACTATATCGAATCGGTGTGGTGGATCCTCAAGCAACTCTGGGACAAGGACTTGTTGTATCAGGGCTACAAAGTCGTCCCGTATTGCCCGCGCTGCGGCACGCCGCTTTCCGATCACGAAGTCGCGCTCGGCTACGAAGAAAACACGCCTGACCCATCTATCTATGTTCGCTTCCCGGTCAAGGGGGAGAGCGGCGCCTATTTTCTTGTCTGGACGACGACGCCGTGGACACTGCCCGGCAATGTCGCGCTGGCCGTCGGCGCAGACGTGACCTATGTCACCGTCGAGCAGACGAAGGACGATGGGACGGTCGAGAGACTCATTCTGGCGAAAGACTTGCTTGATGCTGCGCTGCATGGCGAGCACAAAGTGCTTGATGAATACAAAGGCAAAAAGCTGGTCGGCAAGCGATACTCGCCGCTGTTCACCTTCTTGCCGGTGGACAAGGATTACTGTTACGTCATCGAAGGCGACTTTGTCAGCACGGGCGAGGGCACGGGCATCGTCCACATTGCGCCGGCGTTCGGCGCGGAAGATATGCAGGTCGGGCGCGAGTACGATCTGCCCGTGCTGATGACGGTGGACAGCCGCGGCGAGTTTGTCGCCGAGGTGACGCCATGGCGTGGGATGTTTGTCAAAGAGGCCGACCTGCTCATCATCCGCGAATTGACCGAGCGCGGGCTGATGTACTATTCGGGCACGTACTATCATACATACCCGTTCTGTTGGCGGTGCAAGACGCCGCTCTTGTATTACGCTCGCGCGACGTGGTACATCCAGACGACGCGCTTCAAAGAAAACCTGGTGCGCAACAATCGTCTCATCAATTGGTATCCCGATTACATCAAAGAGGGACGATTCGGCAACTGGCTCGCCAATAACATTGATTGGGCACTGGGCCGCGAGCGATATTGGGGCACGCCGCTGCCGGTGTGGGTGTGCGATGAGTGCGGCCATAAAGAGTGCATCGGGGGCTTTGACGAATTGCGCAGTCGCGTCGAGGCATCGGGCGGTCGCTGGCCGGAGCCATGGGATCCGCATCGGCCTTACGTGGACGTGATTGTGTACGACTGTCCCAAGTGCAAGTCGCACCATACGATGCGCCGCGTCCCGGAGCTGATTGACTGCTGGTTTGACTCTGGCTCGATGCCAGTAGCCCAGTGGCACTATCCGTTCGAGAACCCAGAGATGTTCAAGGCGCAGTTCCCCGCCGATTACATCTGCGAAGCAGTAGACCAGACGCGCGGCTGGTTCTATTCGTTGCATGCTATCAGCACGCTGCTGTTCGACCAGCCATGCTTCGAGAACGTCATTTGTCTCGGCCTCATCCTGGATGCCGAGGGGCAAAAGATGTCCAAGTCGAAAGGGAACGTCGTCAGCCCGTGGGATGTGATCAACGCGCACGGCGCGGACGCGCTGCGCTGGTATCTCTACACGGCTACGCCACCTGGCAACGAACGTCGCTTTTCGACCGATCTCGTCGGCGAAGTGGTCCGCACGTTCATGCTGACGCTGTGGAATACATACTCGTTCTTTGTCACATACGCCAACTTGGACAAGTGGAGTCCAATCAGCAATCAGCAATCAGCAATCAGCAATCAGCTGGATCGATGGGTTCTGAGCGAGTTGGACACACTGACGAATACAGTGACGGACGCGCTCGATCACTATGATGTGACCGGTGCGGCCCGGCCTATTGCCTCGTTCGTGGACGACCTGAGCAATTGGTACGTGCGCCGCTCGCGCCGAAGGTTCTGGAAGTCTGGGGATGATGCAGACAAGCAATCGGCGTATGCCACGCTGTACGAGTGCCTGGTCACCGTGAGCAAGCTGTTGGCGCCGTTCATGCCGTTCACTGCAGAGGCGATGTACCGCAATCTGGTGTGTTCGGTGAACAAGACCGCGCCGGAGAGCGTGCACCTGGCTGCCTGGCCTCAAGCGCCCGCCGGCCGCGTGGACGAGCAGCTCATGTCCGATACGCGGCTCGTGATGAAGCTGGTGAGCCTGGGCCACGCCGCGCGCAACCTGGCCCGTGTCAAAGTGCGCCAGCCGCTGGCCAGGGTCGCGGTGAATCTACGCTCCGAGGCCGAAGCCGCTGCGGTGGAGCGGTTGCGCGAGCCGTTGTTGGACGAACTCAATGTCAAGACATTCGAGTTCCTCAAGGAGGTGACGGATGTGGCGCAGGTCAGCCTGAACCTGTTCCCGCAGCAGCTCGGCAAGAAATATGGGAGCAAATTCCCCGCGCTGCGCGCAGCCGTTGCCCGGCTCGATCAGGCGACGCTGGCGCGTGCCCTTCAGACAGGGAAGGCGGTCAAGGTGAACGTGGATGGCGAAGAACTCGAGATCGCGCCCGGTGAGGCCGAGGTCCGAGTCACGCCGAAAGCCGGTTGGGCGGTTGCCACCGAAGGCGGGTACACCGTCGCGGTCAGCACAGAGTTGACGCCCGAGCTGGCGCAGGAGGGGCTTGCGCGCGAGGTCGTCCGCCGCATCCAAGACCTGCGCAAGAAGGCTGATTTCCGCATCGAAGATCGCATCACGACGTACTACAAGACGGAAGGTAAGCTGGCTGAGGCCATCGCAGCGTGGGCCGATTACATCAAAGCCGAGACGCTCACCCAAGACTTGACTACCGCCGACCCACCGCATGGGCTTGTTACCGACAGGGCGACGATTGACGGTGTTTCACTCACGTTGGCTGTTCGCAGAAAGTAGCGAGTCGGTTCGTTTGTTCGATAGCTCGTTAGTTTGCTCGTAGTGGCGACTAGAGTCGCTCACACCAGACGACTAAAGTCGTCACTACGAACTCTTTTTGACTACTGCACTATTGCACTAACGCACTAACGAACTATGTGGTAGAATACGCTTCGTCTGTCAGGAGTTGAAGCGATGGCGGTCTTGCACGAGAAACTCAAAAAGCAGTTGAAGGAAGAGCATAAGCGGCTCAAGGCCCAGCTATCTGCGAATCCTGTTCACGATCGTGGCGGGATGGGCTACAGCACCCATCAGGCCGACGACGCGACTGAAGCGTTCGAGCAGGCCAAAGGCCTGGCCGTGCGTCAGAACACTGAGCGTCTGCTCAAGCAAGTCGAGCAGGCCCTCGCTCGCTTTGAGGATGGCACGTATGGCCTATGCATCAACTGTGGCTGTCCGATCGATCCGGCGCGGCTTGAGGCGCTGCCCTACGCTCAATTGTGCCTGGAGTGCCAGTCCAAGCAAGAGCGCAAGTAACCCATTCAGTTCAATTGCCAAGACGCGAAGAACGCCAAGTTCTATCCTGATAGAATCTGTGCGTCCTTCGCGTCTTGGTGAGAAAGAGAGCGAGTTTGAAATCAACCCGTAGCACGCTTATCCTCCTTGTCATTGCCGCGCTTGTGTTCATCGCCGACCAGTCCACCAAGTACTTGGCGATGACGTGCCTGGCGACTGATCAAGTGTGGGCACCTGTTCCATCACTGGCCCATGTACTTACCTTTACCTACACCACCAACACTGGTGTGGCGTTTGGACTGTTCAAGGATTTAGGCCCGATTTTTGTCGGTGTCGCCGTGGTGGTCATTGCCGCCATCGTGATTTACCAGCAGCAGGTACCCGAAGGCGCATGGCTTGTCCGGCTGGCGTTGGGATTGCAGCTCGGCGGCGCGGCGGGTAACCTTGTTGATCGCCTGCGCTTGGGCCACGTCGTTGATTTTATTCACCTTCACTATTTTACCCCCCAGCTCAGGCTCGACTGGCCGGTGTTCAACCTGGCCGATAGCAGCATTGTCGCCGGTGTGATTCTGCTTGTGTGGACCATGTTGCGCGAAGGACGCGAGCCGGTCAAGCCGATGCCTCAGGTGAGCCAGCCCACGGATTCGAATACGCCGGCTTCCGTATGAGCTTTCGGGCCGCCTGCAAGCCGCTCATTTTTATGTGGCTTTGGGAGCACAGTCACCAACGTGGTGTAAAATAGGGGGCAGCCCAGGATGGTTCCCCTGAGCTTAATGGTTGAAGATGTTTGCGCTTGCATCGGGATTGGACGTGGTATAATCATTGTGGAAAGCGAGGTGTGCCATGAGTGAGAGCGAAAGGACAGTCCATTGCACGCCTTACCCGCACATTGTCAAGGTGCCTGGTGTATGTGGCGGTCAGGCGACAATTGAAGGCACGCGCATTGCGGTCTGGCACATCGTAGATTACTTTTACAAAGTTGGCCTGTCCATTGAAGAGATTCTGGCAGATTGGGATTACCTCACGCCTGCACAGGTATTCAGCGCGTTAGCGTACTATCATGACCATCAGGAAGAGATAGACCGGGTCCGGTACGAGAATAGCTACGAGTATTGGCTGGAGCACTATGCCCATGCCGTTGCCCAACCGGCCTAAGCTTCACCTCAACGAGAACGTGTCGCCGCGTTTGGCTGAACAATTGCGCCGACATGGGTTTGACGTGGTAACCTCGCAAGAGTCGGGCCTGCTGGCTGAGCCGGATGACGGTCAACTGGCCTTTGCCTGTACACAGCAGAGAGCGATTTTGACCTTCAACATTAGCGACTTTGTCGCTTTGCACAACCACTACATGGCCGGGGGCAAAGAACATTGGGGTATCATTCTTTCCACGCGAGAGCCGATTGGGATTTTGTTGCATCGCCTGCTGCGTCTTTTGAACACGTTGACTGCCGATGAGCTGAAGAACCGAATCCGCTGGCTCAACGAGTTCAAGTAGCACCGACCATGTTTCCACGTGTGGCTGGCTGAATCGTTGCCAGCCTTTTCTGTCTGTGCGAGGCATGTGAGCGAGCAAATTGTCACATTGACTGCCGATAGCAATGCCACGCGGCTCGACCGCTTTGTTGTTCAAGCCTTGCCGGAACTCGCTCGGAGTGCGGTTCAACGGCTCATCGAAGAAGGACGGGTCACCGTCAACGGCAAGACGGGCAAGTCTGCATATCGAGTCCGTGCGGGCGACGTTCTCGTCATTCACGTCCCACCGCCTCGGCCTGCTGAAGCGCAAGCTCAGGTCATCCCGCTCGACATCGTTTACGAGGATGCTGATCTGATCGTCATCAACAAACCGGCAGGCATGGTGGTGCACCCCGCTGCCGGTCATGACTCGGGAACGCTGGTCAACGCCTTGCTCTCGCACTGTCCTGAACTGCGTGGCGTAGGCGAAGAGATGCGCTGGGGCATTGTGCACCGGCTCGACAAGGATACGTCCGGCCTCATCCTTGTGGCTAAAACGGGAGCCGCTCGCGAAAACCTTCAACGTCAATTCAAGAATCGCAGCGTGGCTAAAGTGTACCTCGCGCTGGTCGAGGGACATCTCACGCCCCCCCAAGGTTTGATTGATGTTCCGATTGGCCGCGACAAGGTTCGGCGCAAGCGCATGACTGTTGTGCCGGACGGCCGTCCCTCGCGCACGATGTATAAAGCCATCGAGTTCTTTGTCAAGAGCCAGAGGTCATATACACTCGTCGAAGTGAGACCGCAGACCGGACGCACCCATCAGATTCGTGTTCACCTGGCCTGGCTCAAGTTTCCGGTTGTGGGTGACACGGTGTACGGTCATCGCCGCAAAACGACGTTGCCCCTGAAGCGGCATTTCCTGCATGCACAATCGCTCACCTTTCGATTGCCATCCGATGGGCGCGAGGTCACGTTTACGGCGCCCCTGCCGTCCGATCTTGCTAGCGTCCTCGAAGCATTGAGGCGATCTTAGCTGCTATCAGCCATCAGCTAACATGGGAGGAATGAAATGAGAGAAATCACTGTCGCGGTCGTGCAGATGAAGCCTGTCCTCAACGAGATGGAAAACAATCTCATCCAAATCTCAGAGTGGATCAAGAAAATCGCCACGGCGCAAAAAACCGACCTGATCGTTTTCCCTGAACTGTGCACGACCGGCTACGAGTGCGGCGTGCGCTTTACCGAGCTGGCCCAACGCGTGCCGGGCCCAACGGTCAATCTCATCGCTCAGCGCGCCAGTGAGTTTGGCGTGCACGTTGCGTTCGGCATGGCGAGCAAGGAAAAGGTCGAAAGCATCTTGTTCGACTCGGCAGTGCTGGTCGGCTCGGATGGCGACCTGGTCGGCGAGTATCGCAAAGTTCATCTCAAGGGCGAAGAACGGCTGGCGTTCCGTGCGGGATTCAGGTTCCCCGTTTTCGAAACCGAGTTTGGCAACGTCGGGCTGCTCTTGGGCTGGGACCTGGCGTTCCCCGAGGCCGCGCGCACGTATGCGTTGGATGGGGCCGACCTGCTGGTCGTGATGGCGAATTGGGAACAGCCCTATAGCGAAGAGTGGCGCACGTACTTGCTTTCGCGCGCATACGAGAATACGTGCTTTGTTGCAGCGGCCAATCGCATTGGTCAGGATGCGACGTATGCGTTCTTTGGCGAAAGCATGATCGTCAGTCCGCGCGGTCAAATCTATGCGTCAGTGGATGCCGATGTCGAAGGTTATGCGGTCGCTCGGATTGACCTTGACGAAGTGCGCAAGTACCGTGAAGAATTCCAGATCCTCCAGTGTCGCTTGCCGAATGCCTATCGTTCCATTGTGCGAGTGTACTGACAAGATGACGGGGTGACAAGGTGACACGCTGACAAGGAGATAACATGGCCTTTATCAAAAACGGAAAGCGCATCGTTGACTTGAGGAGCGATACGGTCACGCAGCCTACACCCGAGATGCGCGAGGCGATGTTCAAGGCTGAAGTCGGCGATGACGTGTTCGGTGACGATCCAACGGTCAATCGCCTGGAGGAGATGGCGGCCGAGCGGATGGGCAAAGAGGCCGCGTTGTTTGTCGCCAGCGGCACGATGGGCAACCTCGTCGCGCTGCTGACGCATTGCCAGCGCGGGCACGAAGTCATCCTGGGCGACTTGGCGCACACGTTCGTCAACGAAGCCGGTGGTTCGGCGGCCTTGGGCGGGATTCATCCACGCACGATCAGGAATCAGCCGGATGGCACGCTGTTGCTGGCCGACATCGAAGCGGCTATCCGTTCCGAGAACGTCCACTATCCGCGTACTCGGCTGATTTGCCTGGAGAACACGCACAATGCTTGCAATGGAGTGCCGCTCAGGGTCGAGTACATGCAAGCGGTCGGAGAGCTGGCGCGCTCGCGGGGATTAAAGTTGCACGTAGATGGCGCGCGTATCTTTAACGCGGCCGTTGCGTTGTGTGTGGATGTGAAAGAGTTGGTGGCCCCAGCGGATTCGGTTCAGTTTTGCCTATCCAAAGGCTTGGGATCGCCAGTGGGATCGCTCTTGTGCGGCACACGCGAGTTCATCCATGAGGCGCGGCGCAATCGCAAGATGGTGGGCGGCGGGATGCGTCAGGCGGGCGTGCTCGCTGCGGCGGGCATCGTCTCGCTAACCAAGATGGTTGACCGGTTGGCTGAGGACCACACCAACGCCCGGCGATTGATGCACGGCATCAGTGAAATCCCTGGTCTGGTGGCCGAACCGGTGCATACCAATATCGTCTATTTTCGACTCGCGCCTCAAGTCAGGATGAGCGAAGCTGAGTTTGTGAAAGCATTGGGCGAGCGGAACGTGCGCTTGCTTTCGCTTGGCCCGCGCCGCTTTCGCGCGGTGACGCATTGCTGGATTGATGCGCAAGACATCGAGATCGCGCTGGAGGCGATGCGGGCTGTGATGAAGCTTGACGGATGAGGTGAGGCGTGGTATAGTTTCGCGCGCTTGGGGACGTGGTGTAGCTGGCCTAACACGCGGCCCTGTCAAGGCCGAGAACGCGGGTCCGAATCCCGTCGTCCCCGCTTGAAGTAAAATTGACTAGACAGGGCAGCCTGGGAAGACTGATGTCAACCCAGGTTTTGCTTTAACTACAAGCCCACTGGTGTCACTGACGCCAGGGGGCTTTGCATTTAATGGTCCGACTTGCAGGAGAGTGTTATGCCGAAAAAGGAAACTTGGCGGAAGCAAGACGTGCCCGCGAATCTTCAATTCTTCTCCATCGCGGAAGTAGCACTCATCATGGACGTGAGCGTCCGACTGGTGCGCCGGTGGGTCGAAGAGGGTTTGCTGCCGGTGTTTCACATCGGGCCAGGTAACCGGCTGATGCGCGTGCGGCGTCAGGATTTGGAGCAGTTCATCGAAACGCACGTTCGGACACGTCAGGTGGAGAGCGCCGTCAATCGCGGAGCCACTACGCGCGATGATACGACATGAAAAAGATCAGGTGACGATATGGGCGTCATCCATTTTGGCGACTTGGACGAAATGCTCAACGAACTCCAGCCCGGCCAAACAGTGCGGGTGGCCGTGCTGGATGTGACCGAGCAGACGTTCAAAAAGTACGGCGTTCGCAGAGCTGGTATCGGCGTCCACGTGCGAGCCTTTGCCGGTGAGCACATCTTGTCCTGCTGCATTCCCGTCACCGCGCTCCAGATTGTCGGTGGCGTTCCGCATCGCGAACATGGTCAGTTCCAGGAGTACATCACAGCGTGGGACAAAGCCAACTGCTGTGCTGATCAAGTGAAAGCCTATCTGGCTGAACGAGGTTTCGATGTGCGGCCAGGCGTCATTGACCTGGGCAACGCAAGGCCGATGGTCGGAGGATGGGCCAAGAGACCGCAAGAAAGGAAACCGACATGACGATAATGAAATGCACGTTAGCTGCGCAAAGCGTGGCGCTGGCTTTGCTCTTGACAGCCTGCCAGGCATGCGCGTCTACACCCGGCGCTGCCGAGACGTCGCCCCAGCGCGATACTGCTACACGGACTGCTGAATCTGCCGAACTGGCGCCGCTGGCGACGGCAACGCCGACTGGCGCGCTACCCCCAACCTCACCTTCGCCTGCTCCGACCGCAACCATGACACCCACGCCACAGGCAACGGCGACAGCGACTGCCACACCATCGCCAACGATGTCGGCGACTGTCACGCGCACGGCGGGGATTCCATGGGCGGGCAAGGTGACACCTGGCCAGCCTGTGCCGGATGAGGTCATCCAGTCCATCACCGCCAGTTGGGATGAGATGTATCGAGCGCTGTATGACTACCAGAGTGTCAAGGCCAACGGCCAGCCATCTGACCAAGCCTGGTGGACAGAACAGGTCAAGCGATTCTTCATCGGCGCAGCGATGGCGGACTGGCAAACAAGCGTCGAGGACTGGTTCAAGTCAGGCGCGACCGGCGGGCCGGGTTGCATCGAGAACGGTCGTTACACTTTGACCGTCAAGCAGTGCACATCGGACACCGAGTGCGTGCTAGAGATCAACGTGCAAAGCGGCCAGTGGTGGGCGTATGATGTAGCAGAGAAACAGTTCAGCAAAGCGAATGTGGTCAAGCCGTTCCAGTGGCGTGTGGTGATGCAGTATGACGTCGCCAGCGGCCAGTGGAAGTTCAAATCATGACCGGCGAAACGAGCCGCACCATGTCCACTGATGTTGTGGTGAGGTGAGGGATGCGACCGAAGCCATCTGTCTGCTCAAAGCAAACCAGGGTGATCGCCCTGGGTGGACTGGCTGGTATCGTGCTGGCGGCGCTGCTGGCGGTCTCGTGTCAGCCCTCGCCGGAGCAATACGCCGCGGCCACCGCAACCCTGATGGCGGCCCAGAGCGAGGATCGCCTGCGAATCCTGGCCGTCACCGGCGAGGCTGAGCGGCTGGCGACCCGCGAAGCCAGCGACCTGATGGTCAGGCTCACCAGCGCCGCCGCCGAGGTGCAGGCGAAACAGACTCAGGTCGCGGTGGCTGTATTCGCCACCGTGAGCATCGTCAATGCCACTGCCACCGCCAATACACAAATGGCCCAGGCCACCGCCACCGCCGTCCCGCACCAGGCCGGCCTGGCCCACGCCGAAGCGACTTCGGACGTGTTCAAGGGGTGGGCCGTGGCGATTGTCCTGGCCGCGGGCGGCAGCGTCGCCCTCGTGCGGATCGCATGGCACACCGGCAGCCTCCTCAAGCGCGAAGCCATGACCGTGCGGCGCGATGCGCTGGGCAACGCGCCCGTGCTGGTGGACGGCCATCAGGTACGCAATCCCGACCTGATGGTGACACCCGCCCTCACGTCCGAGCGGCAGGCCGATTGGCTGTGGCAATTGTATCGCCTGTGGCGCATGGCGCGCGCAGGTGAGGTGTTGCAGAACCCCGGCTGGACTGTGCAAAAGAACGATGAGGGTGTGCTGCCGGACAGCTACGCACAATTGGCCGAACGCAACGCACAATCGCGCACGATGGCCGCCGCGATGCGGCCCGAACTGAACGCGCAGAAGAAACGAGAACGTGTGCGATTGCTTCAAAAAGGTCAGCGCGGCCCGGCGGGTTTGCTGGGCGCGCCGTCGGTCGAAGTGATCGCTGACACAGACGATGCCGCGCGTGTCGCCAAAGAGATCTCGGCTTACCTGGAGCGATCACCGCAAGTCATTGACCAGCCTGTTCCGGTCCGTTCCGAGCCGATCCCGCAAGGCGCCCCGACGGAGATAGAGATCGCCGAGAGGCTCAAAGGATTGACGTGAAACTGCTCACGCCGATTGCCTTGTTCATGCTGGTCACGCTTGCGCTGTTGGCGTTCTCGCCCACGTCTGCGCCTGCGAGAGCTGGCGACCCGACGCTCGACGCAGCGCTGTATGCCATCGCCCAGGCCACGGCGCGCGCCGCCGAGACGCGCCAGGCGGCCGAGGCGACTCGCCAGGCGGCGCAGGCCGAAGAAGCGCGAGCGCGCGCAGCCGCACAGGCAACATGGGTGGCCGAATCGTTACAGCAGACGCGGACAGCGGCTCGAGCGACGGCGACCGCGCACAGCGCCGCAGCCACCGCCACCCAAGAAGCCTGGAACCTTCGCGCGACAGCCGAGCAGCGTGAGCGCGAGAACGCGGCTCAGGCCACGGCAACCTCTGCGGCCCTGTCGGCCCGGGCGACGGCGACCGTCGCCGCGATCTCGGCGCAGGCGACCCGGCAGGCCCTCGAGCAACAGGCCAGCGCAGAACAGAGAGCGCGTTGGCTGACCTGGGGGTGGTCGCTTCTCCAGGTCGCCAGTCTGGGCATTGCGCTGGTCGGCGGAACGACCTGGGTCATCTGGCGCATTTACACCAGGCGCGAGGAGCGCGAGACCGGGAGGGATGCGCCTCCCGCCGACGACGAGATCCCTGGCATCCCGCAGCCGGATGTGGTGTATAGCCCGCGTGCCGCAGAAGTGATCAGTGACGCGCTCGGAGCAAGACATGAGCCATAACTGGTTGGCCATCGCCAGAAACCCCAACGCTTCACACGCCGAAAGAGCCCTGGTGCGCTACCAGGTGCGCGCGCTGTCCGGGCAGATCGGCGAGCAAATCCAGTTCGCGCTCGCCCAGCGATTCTATGATCGCAAGGGACCGGATCGGACGCTGCGCATCCCGCTCGTGCGCAAGGTGGTCGCCGTGCTGCCCGACTATATCATCGTGCAAGTGGACGGGACCAGCATTTTGCCTTTCAGCAAAATGCAGATGATGAGCCGCGACACGTGCGACAAACTCTCCATCGCCGCGCAGCACCGCGTCTATGCCATGGACTATTTGCCGCCCCTGCAGGCCGGCGGCCCCTTCCTGTATGGCCTGTTCTACATCGTCGCGCTCAATGATGCCCCGACCGGGGCAGACTCTCTGCCATCTCCTACCCCAACGCTGGACACGCGAGTTGACCTGGACCTGTCTGCGATCCCGGCGGGCAGGCTGATTGTCCCCATCGGTCGAACGGCCGAAGGCGACCTGTTCGAGCCGCTGACCGAACTGCTGCACGTGATGGTCGTCGGCGAAAGCGGCAGCGGCAAGAGCAACTGGCTGACCGCGGCGCTTGGCGCGCTGACCGACAAGAACACCCCCGACCAGGTGCAGGTCGCCCTCATCAGCCCCAAGCGCGCCGAATTTGCCGCGTGGGCCGGCTCGCCGCACACGTGGACCTCAGACCGCTGGCCGGGCGGGATCGCCGCCACCGCCGACGAAGCTGATAGGCTCATCCTGGCGCTGCGCGCCGAGTTCGACCGGCGCGACCAATTGTTCGCGCAGACAGGCGTCAAACATCTCGACGACTATACGGCCCGCACCGGACAGCGCCTGCCGCGCCTCCTGGTCATCGCCGACGAGATGCTCGACCTGGCGCTCATGGCTCCGCGCGGCTCCAGGATGATGGCCCACCTGGCCGGCTTGACCTCGGTGGCGCGCTCGCATGGCTTTCACATTTTTCTGGGCAGCACCAAGCCGCGCTTCGACGTGCTGCCGACGACGCTGACCGACAACATTGACCATCGCATCTGCTTTCGCGTGGCGACCGCCCACGCCGCGCGCATGGTCGGCTGCCCCGGCGCCGAGTCCATCCCGTATGACGCCAAAGGGCGCGCCGTCGCACGCCTGGGCGGCCGGCTGATTCACCTTCAAGCGTTCCTGGCGCAGGAGGTCGAGGGTAGAGTTCCTGCCTCTGCGCCCGCGGCGCCGGTCAAACCGCAGTCTATCTCTGCGCGCGAAGCGCAGCTCGTCGCGTTCGCGGTCGAACGGCTCGGCGGTCGGTTCTCGATCAATCAGTTGTATGGAGCGTTTCGAGGCGACGGGTGGTCGGGTGATGCGCTGCGGGCGCTGGCGCGTCAGTGGGAGGAGCGGGGCTGGTTGAGCGCGCAGGCCGAGTCCGGTCGAGGGCGCGCCGGGGCGCGGATGGTCAGACCCGAGCTGGAGCAACTGGCGCGCGCGGCCCTGTCCAGCGTGGAGGCGGTCGGCACTCCCGCGCTGGAGCGTGGACGGTAGCGTGGAAGCGTGGATGCTGAACGCCGGAGCGTGGACGGTAGCGTGGAAGCGTGGATGGGAGCGTGGATGGGCGTGGGAGCGTGGGAGCGTGGATGCCTGAGAAGGCGTCACATCGTGTGTGCATCCACGCATCGGCGCGTCCAATTTCTGATGGCTGATTTTTGATTGCTGATTGAGGATTGAGGATTGAGCAATCTACAATCAGCAATCTACAATCAGCAATCAGAAGAGGACAAACAAGATGAGATACATGGCACTGGACCCGGGTTTTGGCGGATTCAAAGCCGCCGAAGTCAGAGACGGTTCGTTGGTCGAGGTCTCGCTGCCCAGCGTCATCGGCGTCGGCACGACCGACCAGGGCCTGCTCGACGTCGGGCTGGGCGGCCGGCGCAGGCGCAGCAAACCCATCACCGTTCGGTTCGACGGCGCCGAGTATCTGGTCGGGCAGCACGTCGCGGATTTTGCCCGCCCCATCGAGCGGCTGGATTTCAACCGGTTGAGCGACACACCGGAACTGCGCGCGCTGACCTATGCCACGCTGTATCAGATGGTAGATGGCGGCGAAGCCCAGGTCAGTCTGGTCGTCGGCCTGCCGGTCGAGGTGCTGCAAAGCGCACAGGCCAGAGAGATCGTCCGGTCGCTCTCGACCTGGCTGGTCGGCACGCACCACTTTGGCGTGGATGGCACATTGGCCACCATCACCATCACCGCCATTCGCGTGCGGGCGCAGCCGCTGGGCGCGTTCTTTGCCTGGGGCCTGGATGCGCAGGGCGAGTGGGCGCGCCCGGCCGCCGATTGGAAAAAGACCGTCGCCGTGCTCGACCTGGGCTTTAACACACTCGACCTGTTCACCGTGCGCGGCGGCGAGATTCTGAATCGTTACACAGCGGGCGACACGGTTGGGATGCGCCGCGCCGCGGCGGCGCTGGCCGACCATGTTCGGCGCGTGTCAGGCCGTGTCCTCTCACTGCAAGAGGCGGATGCGATTTTGCGCGAACACCTGGACGGGCGCAAGCCGGTGACAGCCGCAGGCGCCCAGGAACTGGCGCTGGGGCCGCTGGTCAGGCAGGCGCTCAACGTGGCCGCGGGTGAGGTCACTGCCTTTGTCGCCCGGCAGTGGGGCAATGGCAAGAACTTTGACCACGTCATCCTGACGGGCGGTGGCGCGCTGGCGCTTCAGCGCGAGCTGACCAGGGCCTTGCCCGATGCGGTGCTGCTGGCAAATCCCGTCACGGCCAATGCGCGCGGGCTGGCGCAGTACGCACGCCGGGCCGATGTGTGGGCGAAAAAGGCCGGATGATTTTCTACGTCACGGAAAAATGAGGGATTTTTCCGTGACGTAGAAAATGGGATGAACGGAATGGCGGGACGCAAGGGCAGATCGGGCAGAAAACCCAAGCCAGCCTGGCGGCTGCGACCTGTCATCACGCTGGTCGCCGGGCAACATGACCAGCTGATCGAGTTCTTTCACCAGGTTCCGCGCCGGCATCAGGGCATCGCCATCCTCGCCGCTCTTCAACATGGTCTTGAGGCAGGGCGCGCAGCAGCAGATCTCATGGCACATCAAGAGATGGCGCTGGCCGCTCAGGAACGCGCCGAGATTGACGCCGGGCTGGCCGGGCTGGGCGGAGCGTTCGACGAGTCAGATGAAACATGATAGTCAGAACTCCTGGCCTCAACTTTTTCATCCTGTTCGGCGTCGTTGGAGATGCGCCGTTCTTCAACCTGGTGGCTTCCGACAACGGCGCCCCCGCCATGCCCTTTCTGCGCATCCTGGTACATGTCCCGCGCACCAACCGCGATGGCTGCGACCGCCTGCGCGTCGTGGCCTATGGCGCGCTGGCCGAGCGCATGTATGCCGTGCTCAAGCCCGGCGCCATGGTCCTGGTCAGGGGACACCTCCAGGCGCGCTCGACCCCCAAGGGCACGGTCATGGAAGGCGTGGCCGAACAGATGATGGTCGTGGATACCATTCTGACCGACGACCAGGTGAAACGCCTCCAGGTCAAGGCCTCCGAGCTGGGCATGGATGTGGGCGAACTGACCACTCTGCTCTTTGAGCCACAACTGGTCGCGCTCGAGTCGCTCAATGGTAAAGACGCAGAGGACAAAGACAATGGAAATTAGAATCTCCCGACGCGCCGCGGTCAGGCTGCTCGTCATCCTGGCCTGGCCGATGTTCATTCTCTCGGTGTATGGGGTCGGAACGCGCGTGACACCTTTTGCGAATGGCGCACCCATCCTGCTCTCGCCTTCGATCCGGGATTCGATCGCCTATCGCCGTCAGGCGCTGGAGTGGACCCGGCGGCTGCGCGAGATTGATGTCAGTCTGGTCAACCTGCAAACCACCCGGCAGGATGTGTACGAGCAGACGCGACAGGCCGAAGCTGTTCTGGCATCCGCTCTGCAAGTCGCGCAAGAGGTCGAGCTGCGCCGTGCGCCGTCGGCGCTGGCTGGCTTGCGGACATGGTTGCTGGAGGCCAGCCGTCGCTACTATGCCACGGCACAGGCCGCTGCCCAATGGGTCGGCGCGCCCACACCAGAGAACGGCGACGCGGTTAGCCGCGCGTTGTCCGAGGCGCGCGTGGCCATGAATGCTCTGTCGGCAAGCCGCTGGCTGGCCGAAGAGGTCCAGACGCCGCCGATACCGCCACGCTCTGCCCAACCGACTCCCACACTCGATTCGCTGAACTTGCCGTCGCCATGATGAGTGTAGAGCAAATTGCGAACATCACCACTCAGGCGGCTGTCGAGGCAGAACGAAGGCTTCGCCGCGCGGCCGAACAAGAAGCGCAGCAGGCCCGCGAACAGGTCTTGCGCATCGGGCGCGCCCTGTGCCGCGAAGCGCTGGATACCCGGCAACACGAATCCGCTCGGGCGTTGGACCTCATGCCGTTGGAGGAGCTGTCCAGCCTGATCATTGATGTCGTCGGGCGCGTGTTGGACGACGTGGACCTGGGCCAGGTGGATGCAAGACAGACCTGCCGGCGGCTGGAGGCCGGGTTGGCCCAGGCGCAGCGCGAGGTATCGGCGCTGCGCACGGAACTGGCTCAGGCCCGGCAGACTGCGCAGACCGCAGACAATGCGCGGCGAACGGCCGAGCAGACCTCCAGCGACCTGAAAGCCAGGTTGAACCGGGCAGAGGCCATGAGCCGACAGCAGTCGGCGGTGATCGAACAGATGCGAAAACAAATCGAACTGCTGCGCCAGGAAAACGACCGGCTGCAAAACAAGTCGGAGGCTCAGGCCCGGCCATCAACAACAGCGGTGCAGTCGCCGTCGCTTGCCGCTTCGCCAACTGCAGTGACGCCGCTTGCTCTGGCCCCATCACAGTCCGTCCCGGTCGAGCCGGTCGCTGTGGCAGCGCCAGAGCAGGCCAGCGGCGCAGTCGTCACTGATGACTGGATTCGGGCGTGGCAATCCAGTCCCACGTTTGAGCGCCAGTGGGTCATCGTTCGCATTCTCGGCGAGACAGGTGAGTGCAGAAGAACCAAAGTGGCCGAGGCCGTCGCGCAACCATTCCAGGTCGAGCCGGACTCAGGCAGCGTGCGGCGATGCATTCAATCGCTCCAGGAAGCCGGTCTGATCTTTTTGGAAGAAGTCAAGACAATTGCCCGGGGGCGATCGCCGTTGCTGTTGGGGCTGACGCCTAAAGGATGTCAAGCGTATCGCGCCTTGTCCGGTCTGGAACCTAGACCATTGTTTGAACAACTCAGAGACAGACACAAGAGCCTGGAGCATCTGTATCTGAATCTTGAGGTCGCCGACATATTGCGCGATGCCGGATATGACGTGGACCTGACGCCCCCGACGATGACCCTGGCGGACGGCAGCAAGTTTGCGCCTGATCTGTCTGCGACTCGGGGAGGCCAAACGGTCTACGTGGAATGTGAGCGGGACACCCGCAAAGATGACGCCTGGCAGCGCAAGTGGGAGATCGCCTGCATGGCGACAGGCGGTGTGATTTGCGTCGCCACACCGGATCGAGCGGCCATGAACATTGTCGGGAGCGCCATCCGGCACCAAATGACGGGCCAGAACATCAAGCTGTTCATGACCAACCTGGACGATGTGCGGAGTGGAAGGCGATCCCCGGCGGGCGACATTTGGTTCGAGCGACCGGACAGGATATGAGGAAGCTGCGTTATCTTGCCGGTTTTTGGGACGTTAGGGGTTGGCGCAAGACCTGGTTCTTGGCGGTAGACCTTGGCGGAAGACCTGGCGGGAGACCCGAGAAATCTATGTGGCGGAAGATAGGCCGTTGGCGCATGACCTGTACCATGCCAGGGGATCATCCGCCCGAAGAATGGCGCCAGACCATCCACCGCCAGCCGGGAAGCCGGTCGGTTATCTTGCGAGTTTCATGGGCGTTCGCCCGGAGCGTAAACTATGGCGATTCAGTCTGAATCCGTGCGCACCGCGCCGCACAGCGTCGAAGCCGAAGAAGCCGTGCTCGGCTCGGCGCTCATTGACCCTGAGGCCCTCGTGCGTGTGATGCCCAGGCTGCGCGCTGGGGATTTCTTTGTCGTCAAGCATGCCTGGGTGTGGGAAGCATTGACCGCACTGCACGAGCGCCGCGAGCCGATTGATTTCCTGACCGTGTGCAACGAGTTGGAGGCGCGCGGCCAACTGGCCGAGATCGGCGGGGCGGCCTACCTCAGTCACCTCGTCAACGTCGTCCCCACTGCGATTCACGCCGAAGGTTATGCCGGCATCGTCGAGCGCACTGCGCTCAAGCGCCGGCTGCTGGGCGCGGCCTCGGACATTGCCCGGCTCGCCTGCGACGAGGACAGGACCCACAGCGACCCGGACGACCTGGTCGCTCAGGCTGCGCAGATCGTGTTCAACGTCCAGGCCGGCGCCTCCGGCCGACCCGTGATCTCGATGCGCGAAGCTGCCAGCCAGTTCTACGACCGCGTCCAAGACCTGTACGAGCACGCGGGCGAGCCGCTGGGCATCCCGACCGGGTTCACGGACCTCGACCAGCTCTTGGGCGGGCTGCAGCGCGGCGACCTGGTGATCGTCGCCGCTCGCCCGGGCGTGGGCAAGTCGTCGTTGCTGGCCTGCCTCGCCTTGAACGCGGTCAAGCGATTCAGGCAGCGCGCGCTGTGGTTCTCACTCGAGATGCCGCACGCACAGGTGACGCAGCGGCTGGTCAGCCTGGAGACCGGCATCAATGGCCAGCGGCTGCGGGGAGGGCAGTTGCGCGAAGACGAGTGGCCGCGCTTCATCCAGGCGACCGGATGCCTGTCGGACTATGCGCTGTGGATAGATGACACCGCAGGTCTCTCGACGACGGCGATGCGCGCCCGGGCCGCCCGCGTGCGCGCGGAGCATGGCCTGGACCTGGTGCTGGTGGATTACGTGCAACTGATGAGCGCGCCGGGGCGACACGAGAACCGCGCGCAAGAAGTCGGCGCGATCTCGCGCGCGCTCAAGAACCTGGCTCTCGAATTGAATGTGCCGATTGTGGCGGCGGCTCAACTGAGCCGCGCCGTGGAGCAGCGGCAGGACAAACGACCGCAGTTGTGTGACCTGCGCGAAAGCGGCTCGATCGAGAACGATGCCGACGTGGTGCTGTTCATCTACCGCGATGAGGTGTACCACCCGCAGACCGAGTTTCCGAACATGGCCGAGGTCATTGTCGCCAAGCATCGCATGGGGCCAACCGGCGCGGTCCAACTGTATTTCCGCCCCGAGCTGGCGCGATTCGAGAACGCGGTCAAGCGAGACCTCCGACTCTGACGACGCGAGGATGCCCATGACCTTTCAAGGATTTGCGCGACCGACCACGACCGATACGCCAGACGAGTTCTTTGACGTCATTCTGCCGAAGGTGACCGGCCTGGCCGAACTCAAGGTCATCCTGTACGTCATCCGTCACACCTTCGGGTACAACAAATGGCTCGACCGGATCAGCCTGTCTGAATTCGAGCGCGGGATCGTGACCCAGGACAAGGACGGGCGGCCCAGGCAGGTGGATGCTGGCATCGGATTGTCCCGGCGAGCCATTATTGATGGCCTGAGAGCTGCCGTCGAACACGAGTATCTCTGCAAGATCATTGTCTGCCCCATGTGCTATGGTGAGGTGCAGCCAGTGCAGGTCCAGCGAGCTTACAAACATCGTTTTGCCTCGGGCACCACGACGATCCCAGATACACCGGTCAAATGTCCCTTTTGCCATCGCCCTCTCAAGGGTTACGAGCACATCTACTATGGCCTGCATTGGAGAGACGGTGAAACCCCGGCTCCCACGCCGCGCGATGTAGAGGCCAAGTATCGCGGGTTGTGGCGCAAGGGGGGTAGTGAACCAAGTTCACTAGGGGGGAGTGAAGATTCTTCACTACCCCGAGTGAACCAGGTTCACTCACAACAGTTAACACCTTCGGTGTTAACACCCGCTGACGCGGGTGGGCCGACCGGCGGCCCGCTCGCGCCCAACCCTGTCTCAACATCTGACGCCCCGGATACCGGCGCGGAGCGCAGTGCGCACACCACCGGTCCATCCGGCAATGACAGGCCGCAGCGAGATGAGCCGGCTGCCTGCGCGTCGGATGAATCTCCCGCGCGCGATGTCGAGCAGGGGCCAGGCTGGGACAGGAACGAGCCGCTGCCGGTCAGACGCGAGCGGGTGCTGCGCGACCTGCGCGAGCACGCCCACGACCGGCGCACGCAGATTTACATCGTCGCCGTCAACATCGGCCAGATGATGGGATTGCGCTGGGTCGAGGGACAGTTGCGTACACATCCCACCAAAGAAGACAAGGCCGAGGTCGGCAGGATGTGCCGCGAGTACGGCGGCCCGGCGCACGTGTGGACGGTCGCCTGCCGCATCGCCGGTCACGAGATCGCCGGCGACCCGCTGGATTACCTGTGGGGTCGTTTGAAGGCTGAAAAGGAAGGACACAGCGACGGAGGTGCGCCGACCCGCGCGACCGGCGAAGATTACGTGCGCGATCTGGTGGCCGGTGGCATCCTCAGCGCCGAGCAGGCTGAGCAGCAATATGGCGTCCAGGTCAAGGCCAGACGGAGTCGCGCATGAACGAGTACGTGTGTCCCATCGGCGGTCCGGATTGCCCGGGCTGGTACACGCTGAACGTGCCATTCGGTCACCCTGATTTCGGCCGGGCGTTCCCCTGTGTCTGCGCCGGTCGCAAGCAGGCGGCGCGATTGGCGAGCGAGCTGCCGGGCGATCTGGCCGGCAAAACCTTCGAGGGGTTCGTCGTCATTCGGCAAAACCAGGCGGCATTCGAGGCGGCCCGGCGCTACGCCGAAGCCGACCCCCCGGCCGGTTGGCTGACGATTGCGGGCGGGTGCGGCAGCGGCAAGACGCACCTGGCGGCTGCCATTGCCAACACGCTGCTGGCGCGCGGCGTGCCGGTGATGTTTCACACCGTCCCGACGCTGCTGGACTATTTGCGCGCCACCTTTGCGCCAGATAGTCCAGTGACGTTCGACGATCGCTTCGAGGCGATCAAGAACGCCCGTGTGCTGGTGCTGGATGATCTGGGCGCCGAGACTGCCACGCCGTGGGCGCAGGACAGGCTGTATCAGATTTTCGATCATCGCTACACGCGGCGGCTGCCGACCGTCGTCACGACGAATGTGAGATGGAATAGCCTCCCGGAGCGCATCCGGTCGAGGTTGAGTGATTCCGAGTTGGGCGTCGTCGTGACGAACCTTGCGCCCGACTATCGAAGCCAGGAAGGCAAGCTGGCTTACGGCTAGTCGTCGAGTCTCCGAATGGTAAATTTCCCGCCCGGCCCGTATGGATCAGAATATGAATCCGTTGACACCGCCCTACCCATCCTGCACGGGAAGCAGCCCGCGAACATGATCCGGGCCGCCCCTGAACTCTCCACCCGGCGCGATCGAGCCACCTGCTCAGTTTTTGCCAGAGGACACGGCGTGAAATCGGGGGGTCCTCTTGCAAGCTGCGGGCCAAACTCGGGCAGATGCCATCCGGCTCAAACGGCCAAGACAAATCTGACCGAGAGGTTACTCCCCCATGCCATCATCACGCCACGCACTCACCACGCTGGCTGCCGTCCTCGGCCTGGCCCTGATCCTGGTGAACAGCGTCGTGTGGGTGATCCGCACGACGGGCGCCGAAGACGACGTGCGCTACGTTGCTATCAGCGGCATGGATTCGGAAAGTTGCAATGTCCGCACGCATCCATGTCGCACCGTGCAATACGCGGTAGATCACGCCAACCCCGGCGACACAGTCAAGGTCGCCACCGGCATCTACACCGACGTCACTGCACGGGCCGGCGTCACGCAGGCGGTCTATATCGCCAAGACCATCACGATCCGAGGCGGCTACACCACCGCCGACTGGTTCACGCCTGACCCATCGGCCAACCCGACCACTTTGGATGCTCAGGGCCAGGGACGCGTCCTCTACCTCACGGGGAATGTGACCGCCACCGTCGAGGGCCTGCGCATCACCGGCGGCCGTACCGACCTGGACGGCGGCGGGGTGTATCTCAAGAACAGCCACCTCATCATGGGGAACAATCAGGTGTTCAGTAACGCCAGCCTCGACACGACTGGGGACTATGGCAACGGTGGCGGGTTGTACCTGTTTGGCGGCAACGTCACGCTCAGCGGAAACGTGATCTCGACCAACACCGCTCCTGCCTCTGGCGGCGGGGTGCACCTGTCCAACTGCAACGCCACCCTCACCGGAAACACCATCCAGGCCAACACCGGCGACGGTGGCGGCGGAGTGTTTCTCGATCACAGCAGCGCCATGCTCAGCGGGAACATGATCAGCGACAACAGCGGCAGCAGCGGCGGCGGGGTGTACCTGGCGGGCGGCAACGTTACCCTCCGTGGGAACGTCATCCGCAGCAATGGCGCCGGGTATGGCGGGGGAGTGTTTGCCAGTCAGCCCGACCTCACATTGATCAACAATGCGGTCACCGACAACCACGCCAGCGTCGGGGGCGGGCTGAGCCTGTTTGGCTCTACATCTCGCCTCCTGCACAACACGATCGCCCGCAACACCGGCGAGGGCATCTATGTCGCGGGATTCTACAGCTCCATCTGGCTCACCAATACCGTCATCGTAAGCCACACCGCGGGCCTCTCGGTTGACAGCAGCAACACAGCTTATCTCGACGGCGTGCTGTGGTTCGGCAATGGCGCAAACACGTATGGAGCCGGTGTGATCTCTGTCACCCACGCTTACACTGGCAACCCGGCCTTTGCGCCCGACGGCTTTCACCTCACAGCCCATAGCGCCGCGATTGACCGGGGAACAGGCGCGGGTGTAGACAATGATATGGATGATCAGCCCCGACCGATGGGCGCAGCTCCCGACCTTGGCGCCGACGAGAGTGTGGCGGCCACCGGCGTGTCCATCGCCGGCCCCACCCGAGGATTCTTGTATCTGTCCTATCGTTTTACCACTACGATCACACCCCTCACAGCCACGTCACCCATTACCTACACCTGGTCACCTGAGCCTGCCAGCGGGCAAGGGACAGCCGAGGCCACCTACGTGTGGACGCTCAACGGTCCCAAGACCATCACTGTCACTGCGGCCAACTCTGCCGTTGTCTCCGACACCCACACCATCACGATCACAGCGGCGCCCGGGCCGGTCGTCATCAACGAGGTGTTGTACGATCCTGTGGGAAGCGACGATGCCGGCGAGGTCATCGAGCTTTACAACCGGGACAGCAGTCCCGTCAACCTCACCGGCTACGACTTGCGCGCGGGCACGGCGGGCTATTACACGTTCCCCTCTTTCACCCTGGACCCAGGCGCATTCGTCGCCATCCACGTCAATGTGAGCGGCACGAACACGTACAATCACCTGTACACTGGCCCCATGGGCGGCGACGTGAGCAACAGCGCTGCCAGCGTTGCATTGTTCAGCAGCACCCTGCACTCTGCGGGAACCCTCGTGGACTTTGTCCAGTACGGCGCAGGCGGCCAGACATGGGAAAGCGCTGCCCAGGAAGCTGGACTTTGGATGGCAGGCGACTATGTTCCCGCTGTCGCCGAGGGAAGCTCAATCAACCTCTGGCCTGACGGCGACGACAACAACACCAGCGGCGACTGGCAAGCCTGTTACCCTTCGGCGGCCAGTTCCAATTGCTCCATTACACCCACGCCGACCCCGACGCGGACACGGGCGCCCGACTCGATCCATCTGCCCGTCGTCGTGCGCGACTGGCCCCCCACGCCTACGCCGTCGCCTACCCCCACGCCACGCCCGATCGCCGGGCGCGACACCTGCCCGGGCGAGGTGCTCGACGCCACGTGGGACTATGTCCAGCAGAGCTTTGAGCGCGAGAACGACAACGATTGGTTCGCGTTCGACGCGGCCGCCGGCGTCACCTATCGCATCGAGACCGGCGACCTCGGCCCGCGAGCCGATACCACGCTTGAGCTGCATGACATCGGCTGCGGCGCGCTCCTGGCCCAGCACGACGATATTCACTATCCCGACAACCTGGCATCACTCATCCTCTGGACCGCGCCGGCCACGGGCCGCTACCACGTCAATGTGCGGCCTTATAACTGGACTGTGTACGGCAGCGGCACGAACTATACCTTGCTGATCCGGCGAGAGTGAGGCGATGAAACATACATCCTCCATTCTGGTGCTTCTCCTGGTTGTCGGGGCGATCGCTCTCGGCGTCGTCGGGATCGCGGGGCGCCTGAGCGCGCCTGCAGCCGAGCCGCTGCCGCCCGCCCCAGCGCAGACCGTGTATTCCATCCCGCCCAGCGGGACGCTCCAGTTGTTGAGCACCCCCGACCTGGGGCCAACCGTCGAGAATCCAACGATCCATCTTGTGATCACCGTCTCGGATATCCAGACCCGAAGGGCAGTACAAGCCCACATCACCGTCGGGGACGTAAGTGTGGACGACAGTCGGCTGGAGATTTCGCTCTCGGCGCGGGAGGTGTACACCATCACGGCGACCGCGGCGGGCTACGAGCCCTGGTCGGTCACGATGATCCCGCACAACATCTGCCACAACAAACGCCTCGACTTGCCGGTTCTACTTGAGCCTGCGCGGCCAACTGGCCGCAGCGAACTGGTTCTGGCGGTGTGGGGCAAGCCGCCCGTCCTGCCGACGCCGACCAGATTCATCAAACCGTCAGCACTGCCGACGCCGACTGACCCGATCAAATCACCCGCGCCGCCGACGCCAACTGACCCCGTCAAACCGCCTGCACCGTTGACGCCGGGGCCGGTGACTGCGGCGCAAAAGCCGCCGCCTCCGCCCCTGCCCGGAGGCGGAGGAAGCGAAAAAGAAAAGGAGCCGACCGACACCCCAGTGCCCACGTCCACACCGACGAGAACCCGTGTGCGGCCCACGGTCACGCCAACGCCCACACGAACACCGACCGCGACCGCGACGTCAACCGCCAGCGCGATGCCCACGTCTACGCCGACCGCGCCCCTTACGCCCGAGCCGACGCGCGCCCCGCACAGTGATTTGCTCGCTCCGGTGAACACTGTCCTGCCGACCACTCTGCCTCTGTCTTCAGAGGGAGCGAGAGGGATGAGAGGCGAGGACATTCCCTGGCTCACGGTGCTTGCGATGTTCACGCTTGCCACAGTACTGATCGCGCTTGCGGTCGTGCTGATCGCCTTTGGCAGCGGCTGGCTTGGCCAGTCTGTCAGGATCAGGCCACACGCCCTGGTGCCCAGTGCTGTCCTTGTCGAGACAGCGGAGCAGACAGCCGCTTCCCAGGCCCAGACAGCACAGCCGGGCTGTCAAATCCGTGCGCCTGAGCCTGTCGCCGAAGCACTGACGGCCCGTGAAATGCAAGTGCTGCATCTGATCGCCGAGGGACTGTCCAATCAAGACATTGCGGACAGGCTGACCCTGACGCTGTCCACCGTCAAGTCACATGCCAAGAGCATCTATGCCAAGTTGGGCGTCAGCGGTCGGACGCAGGCCATAGCTCGCGCGCGGGAATTGGGTCTGTTGTAAGGCTGGGCAGGCCTCACGAGTTTTGAAACCCCGTCGTGAAATTCGTGTAACCTGTCTGCCGCCAGGCAGGTTCGTGGCAGAGTTGGGTGGCGGCGCCAAGTTGCGCGATGCAAAAGCATAGCTCCACATGCTTGACCGCATGATTCCTCGCCAGGTGCGGGGACTAGTCCTTTTGTGACCCCCTAATTCCCCCTCGGAATCGAACCTCCGGGCGATGACACTCTCCCCCCTCGGTGCTAGACTGTGCGCGTCTATGTAGAAACCTTGCGATGGCTGGGAGAGCCCCATGAGCGGCAATGCTCTGGCAGCAGACGACAAAACTCCAAACACGGGCTTGTGTAGCAGGTGTAGTCACTGGGATCAGGGTATGCCGGCTGCCAGCCAGATGGTGTTGAATGCCCTGCTGCAGTCTGTCCGGGAGTTGCACGAAGCCAATCGCCATCTTCTGGCCAAGATCGAGCAGATAGGCGAGGCCATCAACGAGATCGCGGCCGCCAAGCCGATGCCTGCAGGCAAACAAATCATCCGCAATGGTGGAATGGTTATCAATGTTCAATCTCGTTTCGCCACGCTGGATGGACAAGAACTGAACCTGACGTCATCGGAATTCGACGTGCTGGCCAAACTGGTTTCCTCTGCGCCAGCGGTTGTGTCGGTCGCCGAGCTGGCCGCAGCGCTGGGATACCAACCGGTCAGGCTGGCCGGGGACATCAGCCAGTGGCACATCCACAATCTGCGGAAGAAGGTGGGACGCAAGCGCATCAGAACGGTCTATGGGCAGGGTTATGTGTGGGTGGGTTAGCGTGGGGCTGAGCATTCGCTGTGTTTCAATCCACCGTGCACTCAGGCCGATGCCTCGCACCAGCACTGCGCACTTTGGTTCCGCTGCGGAACGCAGGACGCCACCCGTATCCTGTGACTCGAGTCGAGTTAGACAATGATCACGGAATCAACGGGGCCGAGCTAATCAACTGGCCGGCCGTCCACTGACTGACCCGCGACTGAACAATCACCGCTTGACCGAGCTGGGGCTGATAAATCCCCAACCACGGAGCATCGCGGTAAGCCAACGCAACCGCCGTCCACATCCAGAGCGGCAGCCTGCCGCTGAGTACGACGCCGGTATCGGCAGGCACGGGTGGCACACGCAGCCCCTCGGCTTCGGCGTAATCCACGTAAGCATCACGCAAGGTGAACTCGATTCGCGTATAGTCAGAGCGCGGTTCGAGTCTGGCCTGCAGCGGCGCATCGTCAGGCGGATGTCCAAGATCAAGTGAAGGCGGGCTGACCCACCCCAGACGGACATCAAACTGGTACAGAGTCTCCGGGTACGCATACAACGCCAGCGCCGCATACAACCAATTCGGGCCACGGTCATAGAGACCCAGCGGGGTGGCCTGCGGCAAATAGTCAAGCACGCGCGGCAGATGCTCTGGCTCCCATTCGGACGCACTGTTCAACGCGTTCAACGTGCGCCCCAGCCGCTCCAATTCAAGCACCAGCTCGACCGGTGCCTGATTGACGTGCGCCTGCCGCAGTTCATTGGGAGTATAATTGAACAGCGCGGCGACCCGTTCGACGAGGGCCTGGAAGGCTGGCCCTTGAGCGATCTGGCCGCGCTCCAACCCGGCCAGAGTTCCGCGCAAGACCGGGCCTTGTTCTGCGAGGGCGTTGCTGCCGCGCAGCTCGGAATAGAGATCGGCGATGAGGGTCAGGCCATGTCGCATGAACCTGTCTTGCCATGCCTGACGCGCACCCGGTTCGGGCCATAACAAGATCGCATGAGTGCACCGGTCGAAAACGGCCTCTTGCCATTCGGTCGGTCGGCCTCCCGGATCCACGATCAGCGGTAGATGGCGGTGGTCAATATCGTGGCAGATGCGCGCGATCCATTCGGGTGTGCCCTTGCCTTTGATGCGGATGGCGCGGACGAGGTCCTGGTTGGCCTGGTTGGCCCAATCGCCTTCGCCATCGGGATAGGCGCGCAAGACATAGTGCTGGACGCGCCGCTGGCGCAGTGCGTGGGACAGGCTAAACGCCAACACCGATTTGCCCGAATGAGGCGGGCCGCCGATCACAATGGCTGGCAAGAGATTCATCCTCCACCTCCAATGTTACCAAAGGGACAGGAGCCACGATGGGTGAAATAGAGAAAACGCTGGTGACGACAATGGGCGGGCAGGCGCAGGTGGTGACCTTTGCGCTGGACTGGTTCCTGGCGCAAGGCGAGCCGATCCGCCAGGTGATCGTGCTGCATCTTTCGCCTCAAGACCCACGTGTGGCCAAGGCGTTGCGCCAGCTGGCCGCCGAGTTTTCTGGTGATCGGTACGTGTGTGCCGGGATACCCATGCAATTCCGCCAGACGCCCATCACGAATGAGCAGGGTTCTTTGCTCGACATTCGTGATGAAGGCGGGGCCGAGGCGGCCTGGCAAACGGTGTATCGGTTGGTCGCCGACCTGAAGAGTCAGCATCGAACCCTGCACGTGTGTGTTGCTGGCGGACGCCGCCTCATGGGCCTGATGGCCATAAGCGCGGCGATGCTGCACTTTGATCACCAGGATCGCTTGTGGCATCTGTACACGCCGGATGATCTGCGCCAGCGCGCGTTCGAGGGGGCGATCATGCATGTCGCCCCAGAGGCCGGGGTGAGGTTGATTCAGGTGCCGATGGTGCCCTGGGGCACCTACTTTCCCGCTCTGAAGCAGTTGATCGGCGCGTCCTCTGCACACGTGATCGCGGCACAGGCTCAATGGTTGAAAAGCGAAGACCACTTGCGCTGCCGCCGTGTGGTCGAGCGGCTGACCGAACGGCAGCGAGCGGTCTTGCAGTTGTTTGCCGCCGGGCGCACGCCGCAAGAGGTCGCCGAAGCCTTTAGCATCAGTCTCAAGACGGTGGACACTCACAAGACGACTATCCTGGCCGAATGTCATACCGAGTGGGCCACGCCGCCCGGCGGGCGGCTGGACTATCACTTTTTGCGAGACAAGTTTGGGCCGTATTTCAACGAAAACCCGTAATACCCGGTGTGCCCTACATGATAGCACACAATCGAGCGGAAAACATCAGAGAAATCTCTGAGCAAATTCAGAGTTGTCTCGGATGCTTTCGAGGGGGGTGATGTGATAGGATAGGTGCGGTCAGAACACAACACCATACGAATCAGGAGGCCTATGAAAACCGCATCTATCTTGATCACCCTGTTGCTTGTCTGGGCCATGCTGTTGACGGCTTGCACCGCTCAGCCGTCTGCGTTGGCGATTCAAACAGCGATAGCCCAAACCCGGGCCGCTGAACCCACGGCGACTCGGCCGGCCGCGCCGCGGGCGACTGCGACATCCCTGCCCACTGAAACGCCGCGCCCAACCGCGACCCCTATTCCCAGCCCAACGCCTGTGCCCGAGGTTCAGCGGAACGAGACGAAAAAGATCGGGCCAATCCTCAACTCGCTGCGGGACGAGCAGTACACCCTCGAGGTCACCCTCAAAAGGATTCGGTTCAGCCACGGTGAGGGGTTCACCCGGCCCAGGCCCGACCGGGTCTTTGTGGCGGTGGATCTGCGCATCAAAAATCTGGGGCCGGGCGCGGTCCGGTCGGTGAGCGAGTTGGATTTTCAGGTGCTCGATGCGAACGGGGCGCTGCAAGGCACGACCTTTACTTCGTTTGGCCGCGAGTGCGATTTCCGCCTGAGCGACCTGACCGCTGGGGGAAGTGTGGAAGGCTGCGCCGAGTTCGAGATCCCTGCGACTGGCCGCGTCGAGCTGGTGTACGCGCCGTTCCGCTACGAAGGCTTGAAGGAGGGCCGGTACTTGAAGTTTACTCTGCGTGAAAAATGAGTACAATAGATGCCGTGTTGCCTTGTGCCCGGTGGGAGCCGGGCACAAGGTGAATCTTGTTCAGAGACGATGGAGGCGCACATGACCGATCAGGACAAGAGGGAACGCGTGTGGCAGGCCGCGCTGGCCGGGCTGCTGCACGATGTGGGCAAGTTCGCGCAGCGACGTCAAAAAAAGCCGCCAAGACACACCGATGTGGGAGCGGAATTTGTCACTCAATGGGTGCCGGCGCAATGGCGCAAGGAACTCTATCCGGTGATGGGCCACCACGACCAGCCCCTGCAAGGCTATGAGACCAAAGTTGTAGCCCTGGCCGACCGCCTCTCGGCCGGGGAACGGGCGGATGAAAAACAAGAGCAACCCAGACAACTGGTGTCTATCTTTTGCCGCCTGGAAACAAGGGATGGAAAGGGTAACCCCGAACGCGTCCCATCGCTGCTCTATTGGCCGCTCAAACCGTTGGCACTGGAACAGGAAACCCTTTTCCCCAATGTCGAGTGTCTTGAAGAAGAAGTGACCCAAGGGTATCAAACGCTGTGGGGAGGCTTTCAAACCCAGGCGGGGGCCCTTCAAAAGGCACATCAAGAAGGCGGCAACCTGGCTGTTTACCTGGAGAGCCTCTTGATCGCGATGCAGCGGTACACGTGGTGCGTTCCCTCGGCATATTATCGCTCCCTACCCGATGTGAGCCTCTACGACCATAGCCGCATGACCGCAGCGTTAGCGGCCTGTCTGACCGGCAAGCCGGAAGCCGTGCTAGACCAGGTCTTGCGTGCCCCGGAACAAAGCGCAGAACCGATCGCCTTGCTGGTAGGCGGTGATATCTCCGGTGTACAGGACTTTATCTACACCATCTCCTCACAGGGCGCGACGCCCGGATTGCGCGGTCGCTCGTTCTACTTGCAACTCCTCACCGAGGTTGTGGCGCGTTACGTACTGCGACGCTTAGGGTTGCCCATCACTAACCTGATCTACCAGGGCGGCGGGGCATTCTACCTGTTAGCTCGCCCTGACGACAGCGGCAGCCTGCACGAGATTCAGCAAGAAATCAGCCGTGTGCTGCTGGCGCATCACCGGGGTGACCTCTATCTGGCGCTGGCGCACATCCCCCTGGTCGCCGCTGATTTCTACGCCGGCCGCATCTCCGGTCAATGGGAGGAACTCAGCCGCGCTCTGCGTCAGGTCAAACAACGCCGCTTTGCCGAACTGGAAGAGGAGTTGGCCGCGCTGTTTGAGGCGCAGGATCACGGCGGCAATCAGGACAAGCAGTGTCAGGTCTGCGGGCGGGAGCACCCTGGCACACAGGAATTCAAGAAACGGCCTGAGGATGAGGAGGGCGTGCGCAAATGTCCTCAGTGCCTGGCTTACGAGCAGTTGGGCGATGAACTGCGTCGAGCACGCTACCTCTGGCTGGCGGAACAAGAACCATCCATCCCGGCTCAGCCGCTCAAAGAGGTGCCCGGCGACTGGAAGCAGGTGCTGACCGCCCTGGGCTACCGCTGCGGCGTGTCAAAAGACCGGCGCACCATCCCTGATGCCTTATCCCGAGTGATCCTGGCGCTCAAAGACGAAGCGCTGAACGGGCTGCAGCCCGATGCCCAGACCGTCATTGGCCGTCGCTTCCTTGTCAACGTGACGCCAACCTACGAGCAGGTAGATGCTGATTGGCTGGCAGGCCAATCCGCCGAGACGCGAGGCCGCCTGGCGAAGGATTTACCAGAGCGCCCCGGCGTCGCGGTCAAACCGTTCTCGCTGCTGGAAGCGCAATCCACCGGCATCGAGCGGCTCGGCGTGTTACGCATGGATCTGGACGACGGCGGGCGGCTCTTTAGCGACGGCTTTGTGGAGCGCGACGAGGCCGGCAACATCACGCGCCGGTTTGCCACTCTGTCCCGTGTCGCGGCGCTCAGTTTCGCCATCAGCCTCTACTTTGAGGGCTGGGTGGAGCACATTGCCGAAGAGATGAATGCCGAGACGCACGCCGAACGCGGCGACACGCTCTACTCGATCTATTCTGGGGGAGATGATCTGTTTTTCGTGGGCGCGTGGGACCGGGTTGTGGAATTGGCCCGTCGCATCCGCGCCGACCTGACGCCCTTTGCCGCAAACCACCCCGGCATCCACACCAGCGCGGGGCTGGTATTGGTGGGCGGCAAGTATCCCCTTTACCAGGCCGCCCAAGATGCGGGTGTGGCGGAAGGGAAGGCCAAAGGACGTACAGGCAAGGACGCTTTGGCCTTCCTGGGGCAGGTGGTATCCTGGCAGCAGTTTGGCCTGGATCAGCGCGAGGCGGGGCTAATGGAAAGCGTCTCCGCCCTGACCCGGCGGCTGGTGCGCATGGTGACCGAAAAGGAAGGGGACGAAGGCGCCCCTCACGCGCTCATCCGGCGCTTGACCCGGCTGCAAGACCTGTACGAAGCAGTCGCCGCAAAACGGCGCAGTCTGGGCCAGGACCTGAACCGCGCTGGCGAGGAGCAGATCTATTGGGGGCCGTGGATGTGGCGCGGCTACTACTTTTTGAGACGCATGATCCACAAAAAGACGGGCGAGCCGTGGGATAGCATCAACCAACTGGCCGAGGGGCTAAAGGGTGACCATTTTGGCGCTATCGAATGGATTGGCCTGGCCGCGCGCTGGGCCGAGTTGTTGACACGCAAGTAAAAGCAGGATATTCAACCCTTATTTCAGGAGGTGACAGATGAATCAGTATCGAGATAGGCAAGAGTCTCCGGTTGTGGCTCGCCCATCGGAGGCCGAGTTGCGGACCATCGTGACCGACCCCAACGGGGCGGAGACGTTGGTCAGGTGGGCCGATAGCCTCGGCAAATACCTTAAAGACGCCGAGTTGACGACCAGTCAGATCCGCGCCCTGTTCGGCGAGGTGCGGCAGATCCAGGCCGAGTGGAGCATTGAAGGCCGCCGCGACCACGCCCGGCGGCGCCTGATCCTGCTCAAACCCAAGATGGCCTATCGCGCCCGCAAGGAGCGCGGCAAGGCGGTGGAGGAACTGGTCTCGGTGCTGCGCCCGGCGCTTGACCTGGTGACACAGGCGAGCGGCAACAAGCAGGATGAGAACTTTCAGCGTTTTGTGGAATTCTTCGAGGCCATCCTGGCTTATCACAAAGCCTATGGCGGCAACTGAGGAGGTGTGCAATGACGAAACAAATTCAACTCAAGGGGCGGGTGTTCATCACCTTTGACATCGAGGCCGTGACTGGCCTGCACATCGGTGGCTCCGATACCGGCATTGAGATCGGCGGCGTGGACAAGACGGTCATCCGTGACCCGCTGACCAACTATCCCTACATTCCCGGCTCGTCGCTCAAGGGCAAAATGCGCAGCCTGTTGGAAAAGTATCACGGGCTGGAACAGAACCAGCGCATTGGGCAGGGCTACATCCACTCCTGCGAGGATGCCCAGCGATACCCAAATTGTGACGTCTGCCAGGTGTTCGGCGTGCCCGGCGAGCGCGACTTTGCCACCCCGACCCGGCTGGTGGTGCGCGACACGCACCTGAGTGAGAAAAGCGTCAAGGAACTGGAGGCATCAGGGCGCACCGACCTGCCCTACACCGAGGTCAAGACCGAGGTTTCGATAGACCGCGTGACCTCCGCCGCCAACCCACGCCAGATAGAGCGCGTGCCGGCCGGCAGCGTCTTTAGCGATGCGGAACTGGTTTACAGCGTCTACCACGGCGATGGCTGCAACGCAGCCAAAGACGTGGAGCGCCTGCAGACGGTGCTGGAAGGGCTGCAACTGGTGGAAGATGATTACCTGGGCGGCCTCGGTTCGCGCGGCTCAGGCAAGGTGCGGTTCAAGGGCATCAAGGTCTTGGTGCGCACGCGGGAAAATTATTTAGAGGACGTCAGGCCCTTATACGAGTTTGCTACGCTCGGTGAACTGCTCACGCATCGCACTGAGGTGTTCGCAAAGGTCAAGCAGGCCCTCGCCGTATAGGCGAGCCGAAAGGAGGCCATTATGCCTGCACTCACTGTGTACCGGCTCACCTTTCCGGGCGGACTGCACATCGGCACGCGCGGCGTGAACCTGGAAGAGAGCGGCATCGGCATCCCCTCCGACACGCTCTTTGCGGCTCTGGTTGACACCTGCAGACGCAGCAGCGATCCCGAAGCGTTCATCGCGCCGTTTCTGCGTGGTGCAGCGGCCAGACCGCCGTTCCTGCTGACCTCGGCTTTCCCGTTTGCTGGCGCGGTGCGCTTCTTTCCGATGCCCACGCCGTTGCAGCGCTTTTTCGATCACCAGATGCTGAAAGAACGCCGCAGGGATGTCCAGAAAATCCGCTTCGTTTCGGAAGCGCTCTGGCGCCGGATAGTGAATGGCGAAAGGCTGGACGAGTGGCTGTTCCCGCAGGATAAACGCGCCGGGCCGACAACCGGCGTCGCGTTGCAGGGCGGAACGTTCTGGCTGACAGTGGAAGAATGTCAAACGTTGCCGACCCGGTTCCGGATCAACGAACAGACCGGACAGCCGATTCCCCCCCGCGCGTTGCGCGAACACAAGGTCTATGCCGATGCGCGCGTGCCACGCGTTACGGTGGACCGCATCAGTTCGGCTTCTAACATTTTCCATGCCGGACGGGTGGCGTTTGCGTCGGGTTGCGGCCTGTGGTTCGGCGTCGAATGGCATGCCCCGCAGGCCACAGCCGGCGAGGCAACCTTTGAGCAGGTCTTTCGTCAAACGCTGACTCTCCTGGGCGATGATGGTCTGGGCGGGGAACGCACGACAGGCCACGGCACGTTCCGCTATAAGGAGGGCGGCATCCTGACCGTGTCTGACGCCCATCCTGGCAGCCTGGCGTTGCTCTTGAGCCGTTACCATCCCCGCCCCGACGAATTGCCCACTGCACTGAATGGCGAGGGGACGGCTTATACGCTGGATTCCGTCGCCGGCTGGCTGCGTTCGTGGGACGGCGCAGCACAGCGTCGCAAGCGATTGTGGCTGGTGAGCGAGGGCAGCGTTATCCGCACCGTGGGCGCTGCTCCCTGGGGCGACGTGACCGACATGCGCCCAGACTATGACGCTCCGTCCGGCGAGTTACCACACCCTGTCTGGCGTTATGGACTGGCCCTTGCCGCAGGGCTGAAGGAGGCGTAACGTGGCCGATTATCGCTTGTATCAGGCAAAAATCTCGGTACTCACACCGTTGCACATTGGCAGCGGGCGCGAGCTGTTCAACGAGTACGACTATGCCATCCACGGGGGGCAGACCTGGTGCCTCAATGAGGATGCATTGCTGGAGGCGCAAGACCTGGACGACCCGTCCTGGGCAGACCGCCTAGCTGAAATTCCCGCCCAACTGCTTCAGGAGCGCGATTTCCGACCCGACAGCGCCTTCTTCCGCTACGTGATCAGGGGCACGCCGCGTTCCAATGCGCCTGGCGCGCAGGTACGCGAACAACTCAAGGATGTCTATGACCGACCCTATCTGCCTGGCAGCAGTCTCAAAGGCGCGCTACGCACGGCGCTGGGCTGGAAACGCTGGCAGGCGCTGGGCCTCAGACCAGATGTGCGGAACTTGAAGAACCGCAAGCGCGAATTTGCGGCACAGTGGTACGAGCAAGAGCTGTTCAGCGAACACAGCGGCAAGGCGCCCAACAAGGACACCTTCCGCGCGCTCCAGGTGGCCGATAGCGCGCCAGTGGGTGCCGACCGGCTGATGCTGGTCAACGCCCGCGTGCTCAATCGGGGCGGGGGGCTCGGCTCGCCCATCGAACTCGAAGCCATACGTCCTGACACGGTCTTTGAAGCAGAAATCAAGGTAGATACAGCCCTCTTTTCCGCGTGGGCGAAAAAGCACCACCTGGACCTGAAGGGGGACGATCTGTTGCTCACTCTCCCCGTTGTGGTGCGCGAATATGCCATTCGCCGTTTACAGCGTCAGACGGCGTGGTTCGAGCAAATCTCTGGCGCAGAGAAAAGCGCTCAATACTGCCGTGACCTGGCCAAAACTGCGCTGCCCTCCGGCGCGTTCTTCCTGCAAATCGGTTGGGGAGGCGGCTGGGAAAGCAAGACCTTTGGCGATCACTTGCAGGCAGACCAACAGTTTATGGAGAGCATCCTGCGTCCACCGCGAGAGGGCGGCTATGGACTGGCGCGGGGCAGACGCAAACCCGGCGACCCGTTTCCCAAGAGCCGCCGTGTGCTGGTGCAGGTGCAGCGCGCTCCAGACGGACAGACCCATGAGACGCCGCTCTATCCGCTGGGCTGGGTGCTGGTGGAGATTAGATGATTCCCTGAATCAGGAGGGGGCATGAAACTGCTTGCTTTCCTGGGCACAGGCCATTATGACGAAACCGAATACACTTGGCAGGGCCATTCAGCGATTTGTTGCTATGCCATGGTAGCCTCGGCGCAGTTCGTTGATGCCGATGAAGCCGTTATTCTTGCTACCGCCGAAGCCCAGCAAGCGCACGAACAATCCCTGCGTCAGGCCATGCCTGAAAAAACCAAAACGTGCTTTGTGCGTGTTCCCAGGGGCGAAAAAGAGACAGAACTTTGGGAGATCTTTGCCAGGGTTGCCGAGTGCGTACAGCCGGGCGAAGAAATCGCCTTTGATGTCACACATGGATTGCGGTCTTTTCCATTGGTTGGACTACTTGCTGCGGCATTCCTGCGAAGTGGACTGAACATCAGCCTGAAAGCCGTCCTATACGGCGCTTATGATGTGCGTGACCAAAGCATCACACCTAATCGGACTCCTATGTTTGACCTGACGCCTATGTTGGCTTTGCTCGAGTGGGCAGCCGCTGCTGACCGCTTCAACCGCACCGGCGACTCGCGCTATTTTGCTTCGCTCTTGCGCCGCCAACAAAAGGCTTTAGCCTTGCAAGCCCAGGGACAGCCGGAACGCCTGGAGCAAGTCGGAAATCTTGGCACGCTTTCTGGCGCGATGACCAATATCTCTCAATCGCTTGCCTTGATTCGCCCTTATCTGGCTATGCAGCAGATTGCACAACTCCAAGAGCAGGCAGAGGCCGCCTTGCCCGTGTTGGCTGAGGCTGAAGCAGCGTATCCTCTCCATCTACTCCTCAATACTATCATGGAGACCTACCAGCCGCTGGCACTGGCCGAGCCCGCCGCCGATCTTTGCCAGAGCCTGCTGACACAGCGCGCCCTGATTGCCTGGTATGCTGAACGTGAACATTGGGTACAGGCAGTCTCATTAGCGCGTGAGTGGCTGGTTAGTTGGATCATGTTCCAACTGGGGATGACTACACTCACAGTGCTGAGCGACCGGGCTCGCGTCGAAGGGGTGGTCAACAGCGAAGCCGAAGAATTCCTTACGGCCAAGAAGTCCGAATGTGCCTTTCAGTCGGTGTTCTTGAGGAATATACCCCAAGTCGAGACCGTCTTGGGATTGTGGAAGGCCCTGACAGAGGTCCGCAACGACATTGATCATGCCGGGATGCGCGAAAATCCGCAACAACCGCAAGCCCTCGTTTCGCAGATTAGGAAGCACATTGAAGCCATTCGGCGACTGCCGATCAGGACTTGAGGCCTATCCAAATGACCCGTACATAGAGCCTTGTGCACGCCCACTACGGTTGAGTGCCATTCGCAAATCCCAAATCGGAAATCCAAAATGATATTACTCAACTTTTCCCACCCTCTCCCGCCCGAGCAACTCGCCCGGCTGGAATCTCTGGCCGGCTGGCCGATCGAGCGCGTGATCGAGATCAAGACGCAGGTAGATACGCAAGCGGAACTGGCCCCGCAGGTCGTTGCGCTGGTGGATGAATGTAAGCTCTCGCCCGCCGAGTGGCAAACGGCGCAAATCCTTGTCGTCCCGCCTTCGCTCAACTTTGTCGCCGTCACCCTGCTGGCCGAGTTGCATGGACGCATGGGCTACTTTCCGCCCGTCCTGCGCCTGCGTCCCGTTGAAGGCGCCATCCCGCCGCGTTACGAAGTGGCCGAAATCATCAACTTGCAGGCCGTGCGCGACGAGGCGCGCAAGAGGCGTTGAGTTTTCGGATTGCAAATCACCGATCCACAATCCGAGATCCGCAATCCGAGATCCAAAATCCCTGGCTGTGCCTTGCGCCAGCCGAGACGTTAACAACTGAATATGACTTGCGTGGACGGCGCGCGCAATCCCCGATCCGCAATCCGCGATCCAAAATCCACGATCCAAAATCCACGATCCAAAATCCGAAATCCAAAATCTCAAATCATCAATGCCCTGGGGGCTTTAGGAGGTGAATCCATGATCAGCCTGATTCTAACGCTCAAGCCGCGCCAGGCCGTGGCGGCCCCGCCGCACCTGGGGCGAGCGGCGCACGCGGCCCTGCTGCGCGCCGTGAGCGCGGTTGACCCGGCCCTGGCCGCGCAGTTGCACGACGAATCCGGCCCCAAGCCATTCACCTGCTCGACGCTGATGGGCAAGCGAGCAGAGAAAACGCTCGACCCGGCCGGCGCGTACACACTGCGCTACACCGCGCTCACCTCCGAACTGGCCGAATGGTTACTCCGACTGTTCAACCCGGCCGAGAGCGAAAATCCGCGATCCGAAATCCGCGATCCGAAATCCGCGATCCAAAATCCGCCCTCCGCAATCGAACTGGACAACATTTTGTTTGAGGTGGTCGCCCAAACGACCGACCCATCCGTGCACCCCTGGGCGGCGCGCCAGACGTTCGAGGAGCTGGCCTCGCCCTGGCTGTTGGGCCGGGCCGAGCCGGCGCGGCGCGTCACGCTCCAGTTCACCAGCCCGACGACGTTCCATTCTGGCGGACGTTCCGTCCCGCTGCCCGCGCCGGAGCTGGTCTTTGGCAGCCTGCTCGAACGCTGGAACGCTTTCGCGCCAGTGGCGCTGCCGGAAGGAACGCGCCGCTTTGCCGCTGAATGTCTGGCCGTGAGTCGCTACAATCTCCAGACGCGCTCGGTGCCGTTCAAAGAGGACGCGGTCAAGATCGGCATGATCGGCCAGGCCACGTTTGCCGTGACGCGCTACGACCGTTACTGGTTGAGCCTGATCAACCTGCTGGCCGATTTCGCGCTGTTTGCGGGCGTGGGCGCGGGCGTGACGATGGGGATGGGTCAGGCGCGGAGGATCGCGGATCGATGATCGCGGATCGCGGATCGGGGATCGCGGATCTCGGATCGCCGATCCAAAATCCAAAATCCGCGATCCGAAATCCAAAATCCGCGATCCGCGATCCGAAATCCAAAATCCACGATCCAAAATCCAATGGGGGGGAACCATGGATGAGCAAGAGTTGAAGCAGCGGACGAAACAGTTTGCCCTCCGGGTCATCAAGTTAGTGGCGGCGCTGCCCAAGACGCGCGAGGCCGATGTCATAGGCCGGCAACTCTTGCGCTCGGCCACCTCGGTGGGGGCGAATTACCGCTCGGCCTGCCGCGCCCGTTCCAAAGCCGATTTCATCTCCAAGATGGGGATCACGGAAGAAGAAGCCGACGAGTCGCAGTACTGGCTCGAACTGATTGTGGATAGCAACCTGTTGCCTGCGGAACGGGTGCGCGCGCTGATCCAGGAGGCCGACGAGCTGACCGCCATCTTTTGCGCCACCGGCCGCTCGGCCAAGAAAAACCGTTGATCAGGGATCGCGGATCGGGGATCGGGGATCGCGGATCGCGGATCGCCGATCCAAAATCCAAAATCCGCGATCCAAAATCCAAAATCCGAAATCCGCGATCCGCGATCCAAAATCCGCAATCCGCGATCCAAAATCCGAAATCCAAAATCCGAGATGCACCATGCCACCTTTTTATGTGATTGAACAGGGCGCCAAGCTGAGCCATGAGGGGCGGCGGTTGATCGTCAGCAAAGACGATGTGGAACTGGCCTCTGTGCCCCTCGTCCACGTGAGCGAAGTGGTGTTAATGGGCAACGTCGGCCTGACGACGCCCGCCATCAAACTGCTCTTGCAAGAGAACATTGACGTGGTCTTTTTGACGCAGGAAGGCGTCTACTGTGGGCGGCTGACCGGGCCGGGCACGCCGCACGTGCTGCTGCGCCGCAAACAGTACCGCTGCCAGGAAGACGCTACCTTTGCCCAGACGTTTGCACAGAACATTGTGCGCGGCAAAATCAGCAACATGCGCACGCTGTTGATGAAGCACAATCGAGACAGGCAGGACCCGGTCATTGCCTCGGCCGTCGAGGCGCTGGGCGCGGCGTTGGAGCGCGCGCCGCGCACGACGACGCTCTCTTCGCTTTCCGGCGTGGAAGGCGCTGCCACGGCGGCCTATTTTGGCGCATGGAAGCGACTGCTGAGGCCGGATTGGAAGTTTGAAAAGCGCCAGCGCCGTCCGCCGCCCGATCCGATCAACGTGCTGCTCAGCCTGGGCTATACGCTGCTGGCGCGCGCCGCGCAGGGCGCGGTGGAGGCAACCGGTCTCGACCCCTATGCAGGCTTTTTGCACAGCGTCGAGTACAACCGGCCCAGCCTGGCGCTCGACCTGATGGAAGAATTTCGCAGTGTGGTGGACGGCGTGGTGCTGTGGTGTGTCAACAGCGGGCAGATCGCCCCGGCCGATTTTACCGAGCAGCCAGGCAATGCGGAGCGGCCCGTGGCGATGAGCGATGAGGCCAAACGGACATTCATCGCCGCCTACGAGCGGCGCCTGGACGAAGAGATCGTCCATCCGCGCCAGAATGAGCGTTTGCCGCTGCGCCGCTGCATACTCGCCCAGGCACGTGTCATTGCCGACTGCATCCAGAAATTCCGACCCGATTACGCTCCCATGCTCTTTCGGTGATCGCGGATCGGGGATCGGGGATCGCGGATCGCGGATCTCGGATCGCGGATCGCCGATCCAAAATCCAAAATCCGCGATCCGAAATCCGAAATCCGCGATCCAAAATCCAAAATCCGCGATCCAAAATCCGAGATCCACAATGTTCTACGTCATCAGCTACGACATTCCCGATGACCGTCGCCGGCTCAAACTGGCGCGCTTGCTGGAAGGCTATGGCGAGCGCGTCCAGCACAGTGTATTCGAAGCGCACCTGGACGAACGCGGTTACGCCGACCTGCGCCAGCGGCTGGCGCGGCTGATCAAGGCCGAAGAAGACAATGTGCGCTTTTATCGCCTGTGTGCCGACTGCCGCCGCTCGGTCGAGACGATTGGCCGGGTGGGCGTGACACCGGAGCCGGCGCTCAAGATCGTCTGAGCGGCCTGAATGGCCTTTTTCGCATCCCCCCTGTCCAGACGCCGAAAAACGCGCCCGGGACGAGGGGGGGTGCGATCCAGGATAAAAGGTGGTTGATAATGATCGAATTCAGGGATACAATAGCGGGCGTATGGGGCGGTCGGGTGATTCTGGAGGCAATTGGCAGGCCCCGGTGGGGGGCCAACCGCCAACGCGCGTAAGGGGTCCAAAAACAAAAATGCCCGACAGGGCATTACCACCATGACTTTAGGCATACATTCCTTTCGAACAACGAGACCGGTCCAAAAACAAAAATGCCCGACAGGGCATTACCACTTTGTGTTACAATGTGAGCAAGAGGAAGGTGTTATGAGTCCAAAAACAAAAATGCCCGACAGGGCATTACCACCGAGGATCACGCATGGGCCGCTGCGGACAGGACGAGTCGGTCCAAAAACAAAAATGCCCGACAGGGCATTACCACCAAATTAATCCTTCGCCTGACCCGGTCGGCAGCTTTGAGTCCAAAAACAAAAATGCCCGACAGGGCATTACCACTTGACGATACTTTGAATGTTGGCTTCGCGGATCGCGGTGAGTCCAAAAACAAAAATGCCCGACAGGGCATTACCACCGACGTGTCCACGTCGTCCAGGGCAAGCTCTTCCACCTCCAGTCCAAAAACAAAAATGCCCGACAGGGCATTACCACGAAATGTAGAGTCTGAACGCAAAGCTCACCAGTTGGGCGTCCAAAAACAAAAATGCCCGACAGGGCATTACCACGTAGACCCGAAAGGTGAGACGGACTGCAGCATTGAGTCCAAAAACAAAAATGCCCGACAGGGCATTACCACCGGGAAGCGCGGATCCAGCGGCAGGGCCACAGGACGCGGTCCAAAAACAAAAATGCCCGACAGGGCATTACCACTACGCGGAAGAACACCGCAGGCAAAGGCCACAGAGCTACGCGTCCAAAAACAAAAATGCCCGACAGGGCATTACCACTGCGTGCTCCCTCTCAAAATCGGCGTTCAGGGCAATGGGTCCAAAAACAAAAATGCCCGACAGGGCATTACCACCCATCATAGGTCAGCGCATAGTCCCACCACAGAGATTCGTCCAAAAACAAAAATGCCCGACAGGGCATTACCACCGGCAAGACGCCGCGCGCGACCAGGTCCTGGATCTCCGGGTCCAAAAACAAAAATGCCCGACAGGGCATTACCACCCCATTGGCGCGGCCGGACTGGAGCGCCGCGAGCACGGCGTCCAAAAACAAAAATGCCCGACAGGGCATTACCACGTTATCATCTTTCTCCCTTTTGATCCGGCGTGTTCACGTCCAAAAACAAAAATGCCCGACAGGGCATTACCACCCAGTGTAACCGTTCGGCGCAGCGACGGGCGCCAAAGAAATGACGAAAACAAAAATGCCCGACAGGGAGGGGCGGACAAAACATAAGCCGCATGAGTGGCTA
>DAOTXX010000120.1:0-2642 GCA_034434835.1 Thermoflexales bacterium
ACAGAGAGGGGCGTCGAGGGGGGCTTGCGCCTGAGTGCGGAAGCGAGTAGACTTGAAGAGCCGGGTGCGAGAAAACCGCACGCCCGGATCCGTGCGGGGGCAGTTGGGTAACTGGCTGTCCTACCGCGATGGCCGCCAAGTCGGCTACGAATACGACCATGAGAACAAGACTGGAGAAAGTGTTGTTCTACAGCGTTGCCACACTGCTCGTGGTTTTTGCAACAGGATGCACTGCTGACACAGGGCTGTTGCAAAGTCAGACCGGGCTTCCCAAGACGAGTTGGACAGCCTCGTTCAGATGAGCCGCGAAGCGTCGTCGGGCCTCGGGTACATTCTGGACGCCGCGCCGTGACAACAAGCCAAGCACCAAATTATTGATCAGCGTCAGCATCTGCGGTGCCCTGCCCATCCGCACACAACACCAGTCTTCGCGCAAGGTCACATCGCGGCGATAGTGCAGGCCATTCTCGATGCCCCACTGGCCTCGCGCAAAATCCAAGACCTGCTCCGGTCCGGCTTCGTCAGCGGTCAGACTGGTCAGCCCGTAGACAACTTCATCCATCACCTTGCCGTCTTTGAGCCGCACGACATGCCGTTCGAGTTTGAACACCTGCTCGCAATAGGGCCAATCCAGATACTCGTTCAGTTCGCTGCTGACGGTGATCGTGCGTTGCTCCAGCCGTCCGTGCGCCTTGTCGGTGGTGCGCGCAGTGCGAAAATCGTGGAGGCCCTCGCTAAAGCCTGGCACACACTCCTCTGGCTGAAAAAGGGTCTCGATGGCTTGCCGGGTTTCGGGCTGATTGTCTTTGATCGTCCAGACATACTCTCCACCGGCCTCGACAATCTGGATCGACAAGTCGCGGTGGGCCAGCAGGGCATCGGCGGTGACCACTTTGCCCCGTAAATCTAGGCTTTTCAGTACACGCGGGGCGGCCACAATCTCGTTTTCCTTACGCTCGACCACCACTTGCAGCAACACCCACCCCTCCTTCGGCAGATAGGCCGCCAGCTGATGCAACCCACGAGTGCTCCCGGCGGGAATAGTCCCGCGCACTGTTTTGCCATCCAAATTGATGGCGATGCTGGTACCCGCTTGCGGCAGATGGGCAAAATAGTCCCCCACGACACATTGGAACTCATCCGGGTCAATCGCGTGCCCCAGAATCCGAGTGTACGTCGTGGCATGGGGGGCCTGCACTTTGGCTAACCCCAGCGCCTCCGCCAGTTGTTCCTTACGGAGCTTGACCCAATCCGCTATCCCGCTCACGAAATTCTCGCCAGACAACTTGGCCAGAATAATGTACACCAGCACAGTCACGAGTGTATAGCGCAGGCCTCGGGCGTCCCGCTTATCCTGCAACTGCATCAAGTGGGCAAATAAACTATCCAGGTCCATGACAAAGCCTTCGGGGCACAGATTGACCTCGAACGAAAGCGGCGTATACTTCATGCTGACCTCCCTCGGTGTGATGCGGATTTTACCTATTCAGATCATAACCGAGAAAGGCCACGTTATCAAGGGACTTTGCAACAGCCCCGACTGCTGACAAGGAACGAACTGTAGCATCAATACAGGTTTCGATGCTTACTTCTGATGTGTCGTGTCCTATCAACTACTCGGAGCATGGTGGGGTATGGCAAGAAGTTGTGAGTTCACAGATGGAGGAAGTAACCGACCGCACACTGCTGGATGAAGTGGTCTCTGTCGTAAACACACTATATCCAGAAAACCGGTGCTTTCCTCCCGTAGAATGTAATCTCGATAGCTGCCCATCCAGATGTGTAGGGCTGACAGTCCATTCAATACAACATCCAGATGAACCAGGGACAATATTCGTAGCATACACCCGCCACCTTGACGCCCGCGGTGATAGCAGTACCATTTTACTCCGACGCACTGAGTCGACCTGGACTGAATTGAGCTTTATGGGTGCAAACTCGGGCATACCAGGCGTATATATGATGGAAGTCGGCTTCATGGGGTTTGCACAGGAGTGCGACGACTGGTCGCTCTACGTTGGCGCAGCATATACGAGCTATCTGAACAACAATTGGCGGCTTCAGTATTTCTACCGAAGTCGAGACAATGGAGATACCTGGCTCCCGCTCAACAGCGGCCTATGCGGGTCATCTACAGACATTTCTGTAGAGCCGCCGGAGCGTTCCAGGTTCGTCGGAACTCACTGCGACAGCAGTCAGGGTCTCACTACGGTCTTTGCTCTATACTATGCCCGTGAGTATGGCTCAGGATACTGGGGAGTCAGCACGCTCCGCGACGCCGTGTCACGCGGAGGACTAGTGCTATACGCCCAGACACTTCGTGCTTCATCAACGCCTGTGCAGAGTCCATAACGACCGGACTGCCTCGGAGCATTGTCGCGAAGCGGGCGGCCCAACCCCCGCTGCAGGCGACGCCGCTTCGCGGCCTTGTATCGCGGCACGATTTGGTTATGTGCGGTGGCTTGAATTGATGGGCTCGACGGGCAAGTCGCGGCGCGCCTGAGCTTTTCCGTTAGATGAAACGCCGACACCGAGAACGAGAAATAGCAGCGCGCGACATCGCCAACTGGGACGAGGTGCGCAAATATATTGCGACGCAGTTTGACAAGATGGTCGCCCTGTACCGGCGTCAGTACGGGCAT
>DAOTXX010000121.1:0-59300 GCA_034434835.1 Thermoflexales bacterium
ACAGCCAGCACATCTTGCCACATGTCGAGGGACAGGTTGGCAAAGGACTTGTCGCGCAAGATGCCGGCGTTGTTGATGAGAATATCCACGCGGCCCCAGCGGTCGAGCGCGGTCTGGACGATGCGCTGTCCGCTTTCGGGCGTGGCGACCGAGTCATAGTTGGCAATCGCCTCGCCGCCAGCCGCCACGATCTCGGCTACGACGGCGTCGGCGGGGTGGGACGAGCCGGGGCCGGCGCCGTCGCGCGCGCCGCCGTAATCGTTGACCACCACCTTGGCGCCGCGCTTGGCAAGCTCCAGCGCGTACACGCGCCCCAATCCGCCGCCTGCGCCCGTCACGATCGCAACGCGACCATCAAAGCGGATGCCGCCTTTGGCGCGGCGGTCGGCCTGCTCGCGGCTCACCCACTCGACAATGCCCCGGTCGAGCACAACTTCGCCTGTCTCGGCGTTGAGCGTTTTGAAGAACGCCTTGCTTTCTTCTATCTTCCAGATTTGCGTCTGGATGGGCACGCCGGGGTAGAGTGCGCGGGAAAAGCGGACGCGGAACCGCGAGAGCCGCTCCGGTTCGCCGGGAAAGAGGTGCTTGATCACGGCGCGGCAAGCGTAGCCATAGGTGCACAGGCCATGCAGGATCGGCTTTTCAAACCCGCTGGCACGGGCAAAGTCGGGATCAATGTGCAGCGCGAACGTATCGCCCGAGAGCCGATAGAGCGCGGCCTGGTCTGGCGACGGGTGTTGTAGTTCCTGAAAATCTGGTGGGCGATCAGGAAACTCGAAAGTTTCTTTCGGCGCATCGGAGCCGCCAAAGCCGCCATCGAGCCGAGAGAATAGCGTGTAGATATTGGTAAAGAGCTTGCGTCCATCGGATGAATAGGTGTCCCCTTCGGCGATCACAAGCGCGCCTTTGCCTGCGCCTTTGTCGTAGATGTGACTGATGCGCGCTTTAGTTTGCAGCTTGTCGCCCTGCGGCGGGATGGGCGCGTGAACGATCAGATCGTGCTCGCCGTGCAAGATGCCGGCCAGGTTGACGCCGGACGCCGTCACGAATTCGGGGAACAGCTTGTAGCCGACGACGACAGCGAAGGAGGGGATCGTCTTCAAATCGTTTTCGTAAACGTACATCAATTCGTCCGTGCCAGCCCCTACGCCCAGGGCATACAGGACGACGTCCTTCCAGGTGTACTCGTGAATGACCGGCTCGATCTCTTTGCCGACAATATCTAGATTGAGTGCCATGTGCTCCTCCGTGTTGCGGGGCAGGTAAGACCTTCCCCTACTCAATGCCCATCGCCAGCATTTGGGAGATGACAACGCGTTGAATCTGGCTGGTGCCTTCGACGATTTGGAGAATCTTGGCGTCGCGCATCCATTTCTCGACCGGGTACTCGCGCATGTAGCCATAGCCGCCCAGGATCTGAACCGCGTCGGTGGTGACTCGCATCGCCATATCCGCTGCGAACGCCTTGGCCATGCTGGCCTGGACATTGCACGGCTGGCCCCGGTCAGCCATCCAGGCTGCGCGCCAGGTCAACAAGCGCGCGGCGTCAATTTCCGTGAGCATGTCAGCCAGCAGAAAGCGAATGGCTTGCTTGGTAATGATCGGCTTGCCGAACTGGACGCGCTGCCTGGCGTAATCCATCGCGTACTCGTAAGCTGCTCGCGCCACGCCCACCGCGCAGGCCGCCACGGTGGGCCGCGTGTGCTCAAAGCACTGCATCGCGACGTAAAAGCCCTGACCTTCATCGCCCAAGCGATTTTCGACCGGCACGCGCACGTCTTGCAAGATCACGTCGCCTGTGTGGCAGGCGCGCATGCCCATCTTTTTCTCCTTCTTGCCGGCCGAAAGGCCCGGCGTGTTCGCTTCGACGATGAACGCGGTCATGCCCCGATAGCCCTGGCTGCGGTCAACCGTCGCAAAGATCACATACAGGTCGGCGATGCCGCCGTGCGTGATAAATCGCTTTTGGCCGTTGAGGATATAGTGATCGCCTTGGCGCACCGCCGTGGTACGGATCGAAGCCGCATCGGAACCGGCTTCTGGCTCGGTGAGCGCAAACGCGCCTAGCCGCACCTTGCTCGCATCGCAGAACCAGGGGAGGTAGCGAGCCTTTTGCTCTGGGTTGCCCGCGATCAGGATCGGCACCGCCGCCAGTCCTGCGCCGATGATGGCGGTGGCGATCCCCAGGCAGCCCCAGGCGAGTTCTTCGGCGACCAGGCAAGAAGTCAAGATGCTCGTCACACCGCCGCCGCCATATTCTTCGGGATAAGGATAAGACGTCAGGCCGATCTGACCGGCTTTCTGAATAATGTCCCACGGGGTCTCTTCGCTCTCGTCGTATTGGGTTGCCCGTGGCCGGATCTCTTGCTCGGCAAACTTGCGGGCGAGTTGACGCATTTGCTCTTGTTCTTCGGTGAGCTGAAAATCAATCACGGCTTTGACCTCCTGCCCGGCGTCTTGCGGATGGCGCGCGGCGTGTAGCGGCAGGGCGCGCGATCACGCCATAGAGCGCCACATCTACCAGGATGTCGGCGATGTCTTGCGATGAGAGATCACCTGTTGGGGAAAACCACTGATGCGTCCAGTTGAGCATGCCCAAGAGGCCATACAGGGTCATTTTGATGTTCACCGATCGAAACTCGCCAGCCGCGATGCCATCTTGCATGATCTGCGTCAAAACTTGCTCATAGTGCTTGCGGACTTGGAGGATTTGCTTGAGCCGCCTGGTGGGCAGGTTGCGATACTCGTGCAGGTAAACCGAGACCAGATTCAGGTTATCCATCATGGTCACGGCGTGCTGCCGGAGGGCCTGGCGGAGCTTTTCAGTGGGGGTAAGGTCGGCGGCGTAGATCTCGTCAATCTGGGCCTGTATGAGCGCAAAGGCGTGTTCCAGCAACTGGCGCAGCAGTTCTTCTTTGCTGTGGACGTAATAGTAGAGGCTGGCTTTTTGCACGCCCAGCGCATCGGCCAGGTCTTGCATCGAGGTGCTGTGGTAGCCCTTTTCTTTGAACAGGCGAGTGGCGACTTGAAAGAGTTGGTCTTCCCTGGCTGCCTTGCGTTGTGCCATGGCTCGGCTCCTGGGCGAGAGGTCTACCTACCGTTCGGTAGAAATAATGTAGCATGTTTCGGGAGCCAAGTCAAGAGTGAAATCTCCCATAGGTTACGAACGTGTGGAGGTTGACGCTGGCTGGGTAACGCGGGCAATTTATGTCCGCGCGGTCCAACGGCACGCAAAAATCTGATGCGCACCCGACAGCCATGGATAGGAGACACTTTCAATGACATGCAGGGTTCGCCGGGGCTTGTCAGGTGAAGGTTGACTCTGGAACGGTTTCAAAGAATTGGCGGATCGCTGTCCCGGTCTCCAGCGGGCGCTCAAAGGGCACCAAGTGCCCGACATCGCGGATGACGACAACATGCGCCTGGGGCAACCGACGTTCCATGCGCTTTTGGCTCGCAAGCCGGAAAGCGATCGAGTGCTCGCCACGGATGACCAGGACCGGCATGCGCAACGGGCTTTTCACGCACTTGCCTTGTGAGCGGCCGGGGTCAGGCAGCCAGTTCCAGATGTCCGTTGGGGTGGTGGCAAAGATATGCGCTTCCCACTCGGGTGGGTAGATCAATTCGACCTGACCATCTGCCCGCAGACGGGTTACCGCTTCGACATAGGCGCGCAGGCTGGCTTCAGGCCATGTCGCCAAGGACGATTTGGCGCGGTACTGTGCCAGACAGGCCTGGCGATCGGGCCAGGTTCGCCTGCGACGAAGTGCTCCTTGGACGAACGGCTGATGCCAATAAAGCCCAAGCGCGCGTATGAGCCGTAGGAGCCACAGCCACGTGGGGGGAAGAATGACCGGGTCAATCAGCGCGATGGCGCGATAGAGATCGGGGCGGCGAATAGCGGCCAGCAAGGTCAACACGCCGCCCATCGAATGGCCGATGCCCAGGATGCCTCTCAGGTTCAAGGCGTCCAGCCCTTCAATCAGATCGTCAGCCAGGACGTGCCAGGCAGGCACGCTGCTTGTCTGGCTGCCCGGCCACAGAGGTCGCATCGGCAGGCCGATGACGCGGTAGCGTTCGGTCAAGATTTGAACCAGTGGACTATAGGCCGCTGGTGGAAAACCATTCCCGTGCGCCAGGTGAACGAGAGGGCCGTTCCCGCCAAACTCGTGGAGCCATGCGCTGAATGGTGTCACAGCATCGGCTCCCAGCTTCGTTGCCAGTTCCCGGTGAGATCGGGCAGATCGTGATGAGGCAGGATGGCCTGGTGTCCGGCTTGCTTGATGGCTTCTACCAGGTGTGCGACTCGCCGACGCAACGCTTCATGGTCGTAAAAGAGATTAGCGATCGCGCGCATCCTTCGCCGGTCTTCGGGCAAGGTAAAGTTGTGCGTGTCGAACAAAATCCGCACCAGGTTCGGCCGCTCGTCAAAGCCGTACGAGTGATTCGGCGGCTCGGCAAAGTGCATGTCGAGCTGCGAGATCGGCTCGCGCTCCATCGCCGCGGCGAACAGGCTGATGTCGTAGAACGCTGCGCCGCCATCAAAGTACGTCTCGCCGTGGATGACCGGCGGCGTGATGTAAAACGGCTGAGCCATTCCGCCGATGATGGCGTCCACAACGCGGCAATTGATCGGGCGGACGACTCGACCGGCAAAGCGCATCTCCAGATCGTCGGCCATGCCAAACAAGTCTATGTAGCCATCCGAACCGCGCGCGCCCGCGGCGTAAAAAGGCAATCGAATGTCCTCGAATGTCACCTCGGCCCCGTCCTGGCGTCCTGTCCATCGCTCGATGTAGCGACACAGTTGCTCGCGCAACGGCCCCCAGTTGGCCAGAGCGCGAGCCAACGCTCGCGGGGTTTTGTTGAAACGATAGAGCTTCTTTGGCTCCAGTCCTTCGAAAAAAGTCTCCAGGTGCTTGAGGCCATCAAGCGCTTCGGAGGTGTAAAGCTCTGGATGACGCCGCGCGCCCAGGACAACGCCATGGAACAGCCCATTCAGCACGCCAGCCGAGCAGCCAAAGATGCGCCGTACATTCCCGCCGCGCTCGTCCACATAGCGCGTCATGACCAGCCCGGCGAGGATCCCGGAAAATCCCCCGGCGCCGTAGATGACATTAAAAGGCCGCGAAAAGTCGAACCCCTCCAACTGTGGGACGCCGATCTCGCGGAATTGCTGCATCAGTTGTGCTTTGTTGGCAACACTTGTACGCATGTTAGTGCTGGCTTCGGTCGAGCCAATGTATGGAATATCAGTGTGCAGGATGCGCGGGCAATCCGGGTCGTGCCAGTTCAAGTGCTCCTGGACCAGGTCGCCCAGTCCACGTTCCCCCAAGTCCGCTAACAGCGCGTCCGCCTTTGCCTGAAGCGTGCGGTGACGATACAACAGGTCATTGTAATGCGCAGTCAGGTCGGCGTGATTACGTTCGTGCCAACTGTGCATGATGAACACTTGGGAGATTGTATTGCCGCGCCAATTGCGGAGCGGCGTGTAAGGCTTGCTCTTGATGAGGGGAGGCAAGTGGCTGCGCGAAGCTTCCATGTCGAGCACAAAGGCCGAGATGTCGGGAAAAGCCGGACGCCCATCCTTGTAATAGTGCCCGCTGACCGGGTAAGCCTCGGTGCTGAGCATCGTGCTGAGCGCGGCCAGGCAGGCATCCAGCATCGGCGCGTTTTCGATGCGGGTGCTGCAACTGTGGTACACGGCCTTCAGGCTGTCGTCCGGCGGGCCAAAGAAAACCGGAAAGCCATCCTTGTCTTGGACGCACAGATAAACTGGGATGCTCAAATCGGTAAAAGTCAAGCGGGATACGTCGTCGAGGTCCGTATAGGCTTTCAGGCGCACCGTCAGCCATCGCTTGAGCGGATCGAGATTGTAAACGCCATAGAGGATTCCTCGCCAGTTGATACGATGAATGTCACGGCTTTTGGCCTGGCGAAAGAATGATTCAAAATCAGTCAGCGCGTTCAGCGCGTGTGGAGTGAAGCGATCAGGGCGAGCGCGAGCGGACAAGACGATGCCGTGCGCCAACGCGACCAATGCCCCACTCGAATTGCCATAGATGCGGCCGATGGGTGTGCCTTCGGCGTCGAGCCGCCGCGCCAGTTCGAAATCCTTGAGCAGATACGGCACATCGCCCAGTTTGGCGGATTGATAGATGATGGTGTAGGGGATTGGTGTCTGTGTCAGTTTCATCGTCCCATGCCTCAGCCTTTTCCCCGGCATGCCATGCCAGGCTCGGGCGGGGCACGCGCGTTGTTGAGGCAAGCTCGGAAGAGTCTATCACAGATTGTCGTGAGGGCAAGTCAATCATATTTCATTTCTGAGGCATAGCCATTTTCTCAGGTGTGCTATCCTTATGTCGGAAATTGCTCTGCAACAATTGCGCAGTCTACGGGATTTTTGGGCCTCGAACTGCGTGAATCTCGAAACCCTTTCGTGAAATTCGTGTAACCTGTCTGCCGCCAGGCGGGTTTGTGGCAAAATGTTGGGTTGTGGCGGCAAGCTGGAAAGAAGGCGGAGAGAAGCCTGATGTCACAATTCCTGGAGCCGTTGTCCGTCTTTTTGCTTCAACTGCGCGACCGTATTGACCTGACAAATGTTCCCTTCAGCGATCGGATGGCGCGGATCATGCTGTTTCGCAGCGGCGATTCATTGACCTGGCGATCCGCGCCAGCCGCGACAAGCAAGAAAGATAGGCCTCCTCTGCAATGAAGCTGTAACCGGGTTGCAATCCATTTTACCCGCTTCCCAGCGTAAACTTGAAGTGCGCGCGGGCTGGGGTATAATGACACCACGCTCGGTTACCCATGTGACCTGATAAAGGATGACTATGCCGGAACGAATGGTGTCGCCCCAATCGCGTGATGAAGATACTGCGCTCGACCGCGCGCTGCGTCCGAGATTGCTCTCTGACCTGATCGGCCAGGAGCGGGTCAAAGAGAACCTGAACATTTTGATCCAGGCAGCCCAGGCGCGTGGGGAGCCGCTCGATCACGTTTTGCTCTATGGCCCGCCGGGGCTGGGCAAGACGACGCTCGCCCACGTCATCGCCAACGAGATGAATGTGCCTATCCGTGTGACGGCGGGGCCAGCCATTGAGCGCGCGGGCGATCTCGCGGCGATCCTGACCAGCCTGCGCGCGGGCGAAGTCTTGTTCATTGATGAGGTGCATCGGCTGGGTCGCGTGGTCGAGGAAGTGCTGTACCCGGCGATGGAGGACCTCGCGCTGGACATTGTCATCGGTAAAGGGCCGTCGGCGCGGAGCATCCGGCTGAGGCTGCCGCACTTTACCGTCGTCGGCGCGACGACGCGGCTGGCGCTGATGACCGCGCCATTGCGCGCGCGTTTTGGAGCCACGTTCCGGCTGGACTTTTACGACCTGCCGGCGATGGAAGCGATCGTTCGGCGCGACGCCAGATTGCTGGCGGTCTCGGTTGACGAGGGTGGCGTGCTCGAGATCGCGCGGCGCGCCCGCGGCACTCCGCGCGTGGCGATCCGGCTGCTGCGGCGTGTGCGCGATTATGCTCAGGTGCGTGGCGATGGCAACGTGACGAAAAGCATCGCCGCTCAGGCGCTGGCGCTGCTGGATGTAGACGAGTTGGGACTGGACGACCTCGACCGGCGCGTGCTGCGGGCGGTCATTGAAAAATTCGGCGGCGGGCCGGTCGGTCTGGAGACAATTGCGGCTTCCATTTCCGAGGAGGCAGACACGATCGAGGATGTCGTGGAACCTTACCTGCTCCAATTGGGGTTCCTCGACCGGACGCCGCGAGGCCGTGTGGCGACTCGCCACGCTTACGAGCATCTGGGCATCGCCTACCCGGAGCGACCTGAACAGGCAGCCCTCTTGTAATTTCGGATTTTTGACGACGGATTTCGGTATGTGAAATGCTTGCCAGTGATCCGAAATCAGAAATCCGAAATCCGAAATCAAATATGTCCGATTTGACTGGCCAGATGCTTGGCCAATACAATCTACTCTCTCGCATCAGTAAAGGCTCGACTTCGACGATCTATAAGGCGTATCAGCCCAAGCTGGATCGTTTCGTCGCCGTCAAGGTCCTCTCGCCCTTCGTAGTGGATGAAGAGGGATTCCTCGAGCGCTTCACCCAGGAAGCGCGCGCAGTAGCGCAGCTTGATCATCCGAACATTGTGCCGGTCTATGACTTTGACCAGACGGGCGATGTTGCCTACATTGTGTTCAAGTATGTCGAAAGCGGCACATTGCGTTCGATGATGGCGGGTGTCTCCATGGATCTGGGCTTAGCGGTGGACATTGTCACGCAAATCGGCCTGGCGCTCGGTTATGCGCATAAGCGCGGCGTGATCCACCGTGACGTCAAGCCCAGCAACGTCCTCATCGGCGAGGGGCACTGGGCGCTGTTGACCGATTTCGGGTTGGCCAAGATTCTGGGCGGCGGCAAGAAGCTGACGCACACGGGCATCGGCATGGGCACGCCCGATTACATGGCGCCGGAACAGGCGCAAGGTCTGCCCGGCGATGGTCGCGCCGACCTGTACTCGCTCGGCGTCGTGTTGTACGAGATGCTCACGGGCCGCGTGCCGTTCGAAGCCGATAGCTCCATGGGCGTCGTCGTCAAGCACATTACTGATCCGCCGCCGCCTCCGCGCCAGTTCAATCCCAGTATTCCGCCGGCAGTCGAAAAGGTCATTCTCAAGGCTTTGGAAAAAGACCCGGCCCGACGCTTCCAGTCCGCTGAGGCGATGATCGCCGCGCTGGTCCGCGCGGCGGGCCCGGTGGCCGAGCGCGAGACCTTGCCTCGTTTTCGTCTGGCGGCGCAAGCGGCTCGTGTGCTGGAGCGGCAGCCGGCAATGCCCTCACTGCCTACAGTGTGGGGGCGCATCAGAAACGCTGTGGCTCGAGCTTGGGATCAGGTTCGCTACACGAGCGCGCAGTTAAGCGAGTGTCTCCACTCACGCTGGGGACAATTGCCACAGCGTAACCGCAGGATATGGAGTGGAGCGGCGTTGGCGTGTCTGATCGCCGTAACGATATTGGCTGGCCTGGCCTTGGCGCGTCCCGACAGCTCAGACCCCGGCCCACTTGGGCTTGCGCCGCTTGTTTCATCTTCGCCAACACCGAAAACATCCTCGAATCCATCTCTGACGCCTCCCCCGACTTCTGACTGGACCTTGCTGCCTGCTTCGGCGACGATCCGTCCTGGCATCTATGTCAAAGTCGTCAGGCCGGCCGGGCTGGATTTGTTCAAGGCAGCCGGGTTTGATCAAGAGTTCATCACGACCTTGCCGGCTGGTAAAATCCTGTACGTAGCGCAAGGGCCGGTGCGCGCCAACTCGCTTTCCTGGATCAAGGTTTCGGACGGCGTGAATGTGGGTTGGGGTGTGCAGGATTATGTGGTTGCTTTTGGGATCAAGAACACGCCATGAGCGATTTCAGTGACTTGGGTAAATGGATCGCCTTGATGGGAGCCGGGCTATTGATCCTGGGCGGGCTGGTATGGCTGGCAGGCAAGGTGCCGTTCCTGGGCCATCTGCCCGGCGACATTCGCATTCAGCGAGATAACGTGTCCTGCTTTTTCCCGATCACCACCATGATCCTCGTGAGTATTGTGCTCACGGTGATCTTGAACCTCGTTCTTCGCTTACTTCGCAAGTGACCGCCGGGGCAAGCCGCGAACTCGCCCCGCGATTTCCCTCGTTTTCTTTTTTCCATGATATACTCAGCCTCGCCCGCGAGTCTACTCGCGGGCTACGAAGGCCAAGCCGCCTGAAGGCGGCTGACCAGCAGCGGAACATGGTCCCGCTGCTTCAGCGGGCTGGGCAGCCGTAGCCCGCCGTTCAACGGCGGGCGGGCGCTGTCGCGGCTTTGTAGTGACGCTCTGAGTTGTCGGATGGGCTGATGTATGCTGACCAGCGAGCTGGATTACGATCTTGCACCCGAGTTGATCGCGCAGGTTCCCCTTGAGCCGCGTGATGCGTCTCGATTGCTCGTCGTCCGGCGGGACACGGGCGAGCTGACGCATCGCATCTTTCGCGAGATCAGCGAATATCTGCGTCCGGGCGATCTGCTCGTCGCCAACGAGAGCCGGGTAATCCCTGCGCGCTTGCGTGCGCGCAAGGCCCGGACGGGTGGGGCGGTCGAGATTCTGTTGCTGCGCCAATTGGACACGCTGACGTGGGAGGCGCTCGTCGGTGGCAAGCGCGTGCGTCCCGCGACACAACTGCAAGTGTTGGACGGTTCACAACGCTGCGTGCTCATGGCCCAAGTCATCGAAGAGCGAGCCGGCTCTCAGCGTGTCATTCGGTTCGACCAGCCCATTGGGCCGTCCTTCGATCGGATTGGTCTGGTGCCGCTGCCGCCGTACATCCACACGCCGCTCGGCAACCCGGAGCGCTATCAGACGATTTATTCGCACACGCCCGGTTCGGCTGCGGCGCCGACGGCGGGCTTGCACTTTACGCCGGACTTGATGCTGTCGCTGCGTCGCCAGGGGATCGAGTTTGCGTTTGTCACGCTCCACATTGGGTTGGACACGTTCAAGCCGGTGGAAGAAGAGACGGTCGAAGCACATCGAATCCATACCGAGTGGTGCTCGCTTTCGCCGGAGACGGCACGGCAGATCAATCAGGCCAGGCTCGCCGGGCGGCGCGTGATCGCAGTCGGCACGACGACGGTGCGGGTGCTCGAAACCGCGGCGTGTCAGGCCAATACCCCGTCTGCAACGTGTGGCTGGCAAACGGTGAGCGCGTTTGAAGGATTCACAGACCTGTACATCTATCCGGGTTTTGAGTTTCGCGTGGTGGATGCCATGATCACCAATTTCCATTTGCCGCGCAGCACGCTGCTGGCGCTCGTGTGCGCCTTTGCCGGGCGCGATCTGATTGTGCGCGCGTATCAGCAAGCCATCCGAGAGTGTTATCGCTTTTATTCATTTGGCGATGCGATGTTGATCGTGTGAGGTTCGATTTGGCAAAATCACGCGAAGCGTGCTACAATAGCTGTCGAGGTAAGCATGGCCGAACCACTTTCCCCACCGACAGCTCAGGCGTCTCCACCCCCCAGCGCGGAGCAGATCCGTCAGCGCCGTCTTGTTCTTGGGATCGCGATCGCTCTCATCGTCCTGCTGCTGGCGGTTTTGATCGGTGGAACCGTTTTTGCTTTGACCGGCAGTGAGGAAACCCTGCGCCGAATGAGAGATTGGTCCATCGTCTTGGTCGCCGTGTTGTCTATCGTGATGGGCATCGCTCTCGTAGCGTTGTTGTATCAGGTGACCATGTTGACCCTGCTGTTGCGCGACGAGATCAAGCCCTTGCTCGAGTCCGTGAATGAAACCATGAACACGGTGCGCGGCACGGCAGCGTTTATGAGCGACAATGTTGTGCATCCCACAATTCAAGTCGCCAGCGCCTTTGCAGGCGTGCGGCGTGCACTGGAAGCTTTGGCCGGTATTCGGTCAAGCGTCAAACCCAAGCAATGAAAGGAGTGACTGATGAGCGATAATGGTGGTGAAACCGGGGCCTTTTTGGCAGGCTTTATCATTGGGGGCCTGGTCGGCGCGGCGGTCGCGCTGATCCTGGCTCCGCAGTCGGGCGAGCAGACTCGCACCCAGATCCGTGAAAAGGGCATCGAATTGCGCGACCGTGTTGAGGACGTGGCCGAGGACGCGCTCAAGCGCGCGGAACTGGCGGCGGCGGAAGCGCGCAAGCGCGCCGACGAGTTGACCGCCGAAGCTCGCCGGTTGAGTGAGCAATATGCTGCTCGGGGACGCGAGTTGTACGAGGAAGGACGCGCGCGTGTGACGACGGCGGTCGAAGAAGGCAAACAAGCCGCGCTCCGCAAGCGCGACGAGTTGATGGGCGGCGGGCGCGTCGAGCCGCCGGCGGAATCGGCCAAGCCAGCTGCCTAGTTTTTGGCGTGTGGTAACTGTTCAGGCCTGTCCGCTACGTCAGGCCTGCTGAAAGCAGGCCGGGGCCGGTCTCAGTATCAGCGGGATGATTCATCATCCTGCCGGGCGTGGGCTGAACGGTTACGGCGTGTGTCTCATGGTCACAACTTGAGTTGTGGCAAAGCAGCTCAAGATGGCTGTGACTGTGGAATTAAGGGCAGGGCACCAACTGCCCTTTTTTGTTGATTATCGTGCCTGGCGAATTGCCGCCGGCAGTCGCGCCAGCACATCGCCTGCGACGACGCCTGCCTCACCGATCTCGTTGCGGGCGATCTCTCCTGCGAGCGCGTGCAGATACGCGCCGCACGTTGCCGCCTTGAACGGGTCAAGCCCCTGAGCGAGCAAGCCCACAATCGCACCGGCCAGTACGTCTCCGCTGCCGGCCGTCGCCAGCGCAGGATTGGCAAACGGCAACATGACCGTGCGGCCATCCGGGTGAGCGATGACGGTGAACGCCCCCTTCAAGATGACAATATGCCCCCATTCGGCAGCGGCGCGCCGGGCGGTGCCCAAGCGGTCGGCGTTGATGGAGGGCGTGTCGAGCTTGGTCAGCCGCGCCATCTCGCCGGGATGTGGCGTGAGGATGGACGGACGCGGAAGGCGCTCGGCCCACCCCTCCACCCCGGCCAGCGCGTTGAGCGCATCGGCATCTACCACAAGCGGCGGCAAAGCAAGCCTTTCCAGTTCTGGCTCGGCTGTGGCAGGCTGAAAGCCGATGCGCGCTTTCTTCGCCGGTTGCTCCAGCCCCAGCAGTTGATGCACAAAAGCGAGGGTTTCTTTTTCTGTGCTCAACCCCGGTCCGACCAGCAACGCCTGATAGCCGCCCAGTCGTTCCCCCAACACGCGCACGGCCTCGGGCTTGAGCACGCCCATATCGTCGGGCAGCGGCAGGTACGTGACTTCAGTGAGCTTGGACGCGACGACGTTATAGATCGAACGCGGCGGGCACAGCGTCACCAGACCCGTCCCCACACGAGCCGCCGCGTCTGCTGCCAGCGCGGCTGCGCCGGAATAGTAAATGGACCCGGCGATGATCATCGCTTTGCCGAACGTGCCCTTGTGTGCGTCGGCTGGGCGGGCAGGCAACGTGGCGCAGATCATCTCTGCGTCGGCCACTTGAAGTGTGATGTCATCGGCCAGCTTGGGATCGGTGCCGATGTCGGCCACGACGAGCTGCCCGCAGGCCGAGGCGCCGGGGAAGGCCAAGTGACCCAGCTTGGGATAGGCGAATGTCACCGTCGCATCGGCTGGTATGGCAGCCGGGTCGAGCGCGCCGGTGTCATAGTTCAGGCCTGTCGGGCCATCCACGGCGACAACCAGTGGGCGTTGGGATGCCGAAGGTGATTGTCTCAAGCCTCCCCAGCTTCCGCCGGGTTCTCGCTGCCCAGACACCTCACGCTTGACGATTTCCAAAATCTTGGCGAGATCGCCTTCGATGGGTCGGGCCGTTCCCGTGCCCAGGAGCGCGTCCACGATCACGTCGGCGCCTTGGACGAGTCGCCGCAAGACGCGGAACTGGAGATCGTCAGGCGCCGTGGCGATAAAGCAGCCATGCTCGCGCGCGGCGGATACGAGCGGATCGTCGGGTCGTTCTCGAAACAGATAGCATTGCACTTGCAGACCAGCGGCGCGTTCGCGCAACACGCGCGCGGCCACCAGCCCGTCGCCGCCATTGTTGCCCGGGCCGACGAGGACGAGCACTCGCTGGTCCTGCTTGAGGCAGGCTTGAATGGCCTGAGCGACGGCGGTCCCCGCGCGTTCCATCATCGCCGCGTAGGTGTGTCCTGCCGCATCGGACATTTGCTCGATGCGGCGCATTTGCTCAACAGATACGAGTTTCATCGTTACTTGACCTCGCCAGATGCAAGACTGGTTCGATTGTATCACGAGCGCATGAACACGACAACTAAAAACCCGAAGGGGTTCATCGTCCCTTCGGGTCTGTATGAGCTGGTCAGCCTGGGGCGGGCTGGCTATTGTCAATGGGCGTTATGCGCAAGCTGGGTCATCGTGGCCGCGCGCACCTGGCACGTCGTGCAGCCTCGGGGCAGCGGTTGGCCGGCGATCTGGCGGGCAAGCCAGCAAGGGATTTCCGGCTGCGACGCGGCTGCACAGCCAGCGCGCTTTTCCTCAGAACATCCCATGACCTCCCAGCAGGGTTTACCGACGGCAACCGCTTGCCGCTCTTGCGCCGAACGGACCATGCCCTCGAACTGTTCCTGCACGGCCTTTGGCTCCTGCCAACGCTGGATCAGGTAACCGATCCCCATGACCAGCAACAATGGCACGCCGATCCGCAAAAAGAACATCCCTGCGATGACCAGAATATCTTGAATCGTTTGCACGTTCATCTTGCCCACCTTTCCTCTCTTGCCTTCACTGACTCTAGATTACACCAAAAACACCCGTCAGGTCTATTGGGGCGTTGCCCCATTTCTGATTGCCCACGTGTGTCACCACCAGCTCCTTGGAATGGGTTGCCTGCCCTGACGCTCACACGGTCATGTGGGTCATTACGCTAACCAACTCTTGCATATGTCCATACTCTTTTTCGGCGTATCGAAAACAGGGCTGACTGATGGGGCACCCTGGGGCTGCGCAGGCCGCATGTTGCTCGAGGCGTAGAGAATGAGGAGGATATGGGGAATTACCCCCATGTGGATGGAGACATGGGTCAAATGCAAGAGGGGAGGCGATGCGCCTCCCCTCTGCGATGTTCAAGGACTAGATTGTCACTGGAGCAGCATTGCGCCAGTGTAAACTCCCGGCTGCGACATCCGGCGGCTACTCTGGCCGCACCACGCCCGTCATGTCCACCTTGACCTTCTTGCCGAGGTCCTCCAATGTGTCGTAGAGGATCTGGAGGGCATATTTGGCGTTGTGGGCATAGACGCCTGGATCCTTCTGGACGTACTGGTAGTTGTAGGCAGCCCGCAGCAAGCGCGGCGTCCAATCGCTCCAACTATTGGCAGCGACTGCTTCTTTCTCGTCGGCCTTGCCGTCGCCATTCGTGTCCTTGAAAAAGTACGGATAGGCAGCTGCGTTGTAGACGATCGCGGTCTTGGTGATCGTCTTGCTATAGTCCACGAGCGCGGTGTACAGCTTGGCCTCAAGTGCCATCACCTCGGCCGAGATGCCTTCCTTGACGTCCTTGTCACCGTCGAAATCCTTGGGGTTCATGCGGATGTCCTTGGGTGACGTGACACCAGCATGGCAGGTTGTGCACTTGTCAAAGCGCAGCTCAAGTTCGTGGGGGTTGTGGCAGCCGGTGCAGGTATCGAACCCGGCCGTGTGCGCGAATTTGCCCACGTACTTTTTACCTTCATACTGGTAGGCGCCCTGCGCCTGGCCACCGAACAGCGACGCGCCCGCCGCAAAGTAGTGCACGTTGCGAAAGCGTGCTCTGGAATCTACCTTGTCGTCGTCGAGACCCTTGATCGCCGTGTTGACGCTTGTGGTGGATTCGCGCCCCTGGTGACATTCCAGGCACAGGTTGGCGGCGACCGGCTTCAGGTTGCCCTTGTCGTCCTTCTCTGTGCTGAAAGTGACGGTCTTGCCGCTGGGGAAGGGCACGTTGACGACGGCGCGCACGGTGAACTTGGTCAGGTCGCTGTGGCAGGTGGTGCAGGCAAAGCCGTTGCTGGGTTCCATATTCCCCACACCGACGGTCACCACTGAGCCAGAGGCGGTCACTGCCACCGTGCCGCCGTTCTTGAGGAACTCGGGCAGGCCTTGGGCTGTGTGGCACTTGACACATTGGGCGGGCACCTCGCCTGTAGCGTCCCAGTGACGGAATGGCTCACCCGCGCCAGCAAAGTGGCCCGCGTCGTCGCGGTGCGCCTTGGACAGGTCCACCTTGTTGGTCAGCTTGGTGTTCAGATCCGCGATCGAATCGTACATCAACTGGATGACGTATTTGGCGTTGTGTGCCAGCTTGCCGGGATCCTTGCTGGCGACCTGGTAGTTGTAGGCGGCCTTGAGCAGCCGTGGGGTCCAGGCGGTGTAGGCTCCCGTCTCATCTGCGTCGGCCTTGCCGTTGCCATTCTTGTCCGCGATAAAGTACGGGTAAACCGCCGGGTTGTAGGCGATGTCAGCCTTGCTCACTTCCTTGGCATACGCCTGGATCGCGGAGAGCAGTTTCTGCTGCAAGCCTGCCAACTCTTCGCCGATCCCTTCCTTTGCATTGCCGTCGCCGTCATAGTCCATCAGCGAGCCGGCCATGCGGATCTTGGCGATATCCTCGACCTTGGCAACCCCGGCATGGCAGGTGGCACATTCCTTCAGCTCCAGCTCCAACGTGTGCGGGTTGTGGCAGCCGTTGCAGGTGTCGTATGGCTCAGGATGCTGGAACTTGCCGTCATACAACTTGCCCTTGTACTCGTAACCGCCCTTGACCAGGGTGCCGTACTGCGTGGCTGCGGCTGCGAAATAATGGATGTTGCGGAAACCAAAAGTCGTGGTGACGGTCTTGCCACTGGCGTCCGTCGTTACGAGTGGCTTGACAACGGTATCCTCGTCCGCATCCTTGAGCTTAAAAGTATTGGAGATGACGTTATTCACGCTGACTGTGGACTCGCGGCCCTGGTGACATTCCATGCAGCGGGCCTCGTCACCGAGATTCTTGATCTCGATGCCGGAGGGAAAGACGACGCTGGTTTTGTTGATCGTGCCGGCGTTGTGGCAGGCCACACAGTCAATCAGGCTGCCGGTCGGCACGGGCTTGTCCACCACGCCGGCCTTGCTGCCATCGGCGCCCAAAAAGTCACGGTACCCTTCTGAGCTGTGGCACTTGGCGCAGGCGACCGGGACCTCTTTCTCCGTTGCGGTGGGCCAGTGCTTAAAGGCCTCCGCGGTGGGATCAGAATGCCCTGCTTTCTGCCACTCGGCCAGGAATGGCGTGGTGGGCGACTTTTTGGTTGCGGTCAGGTCGAGCGTCGCGGCGACGGCGGCCGTCGGCGCAGGCGCCTTGGTCGGCTCGACGACCCGCGTGACGACGACCGTTTCTTTGACAGGCGGCGGGGGTGTCGGGGTCGCGCACGCTGCAACCAGCAGGCCCACCAGTAAAATGCCTGCTGATGCAATCAGAATCTTGCGTAACACTTTATCCTCCTAAACAAGCGGTATATAGTGTGAGATCCAGATAGAGTTGAATTTGACTACATGGACTTGTGCTCACCTCCTTTCTGATGCCAGATTGGGTGTGGAAGCGCCAGTTGACTTCCACATGCTGATCATAGGATATGCCCTGCCACTGGCTCAGGGCGCCGACCACGAGCGGCAGGGGCAAGCCCATCCTTACTCGCGCGGGCGACCATGAGGGTCGCCCCTATTCGGTGGATGCTGGCTTGCTGCCCAGGTCAATCAAGCCTTTGTCCGCTGCATAACGAACCAACTCGGCGCGCGTGTGCAGATTGAGCTTGCTCATAATGTTCTCTCGATGGCGCTCGACCGTTCGCACGCTGATGTTGAGCTTTTCGGCGATCTCTTTGTTCATCAAGCCCTCGGCGATCATTTTCAGAACTTCGCGCTCGCGATCGGTCAGGCCATCGTAACTGGCTCGCTCCCAGCCCATCTGCACGCGCTGAAGATAATCTTTGACGAGCGTCTTGGCCACCGAGGGGTGCAGGTACACCTCGCCGGAAGAGACAGCCCGGATCGCCGCGACGAGATCGGTGGGGGCAGCTCGCTTGGGCACGTACCCTGACGCACCGGCATTGAGCATTTCGAAAAAGTATTGTTCGCCTTCGTGGATAGTGAGCGCCAGGACCGCTGTGTTGGGACATTGCTGCTTGATCTGACGCGTGACTTCCAGGCCGCTCAGGCCAGGCATGGTAATGTCCATGATCACCACATCGGGCCGGGTCTGGCTGCAAAGGTCGAGGGCTTGTTGGCCGTTCTCGGCCTCGCCGACGATCTCGATGTCTGACTGCGCCTGCAGCAACATCCGCAGACCGGCCCGGACGATCTCGTGATCGTCCACTAAAATAGTCTTGATGGTCATGCCGCTGCCTCCTGCGTTGCGAGCGGAATGTGGACACTCAGCCGTGTGCCCTGTCCCGGCGCAGAGTCAATGTGCACCTGGCCGCCGACCAAGGCTGCTCTTTCTCGAATGCCTGCCAATCCCCAGCCCAAATAGCGGGGCAGTCGGCGATTGATCTGTTCGGGCGTCATGCCCACGCCGTCGTCTTCGATGACTAATTTGACCAGGCCGGCATCGAATGCCAATCGAATCGTTGCGTGTTTAGCGCGCGCGTGCTTGGCGATATTGGTCAGCCCTTCTTGGGTGATACGGAACAAAATCGTCTCCAGTTCAGGCGTCAACCGGCGGCGATCACCGTTCACCTGGACACGCACATCGAGCTGCAGACGCTCACGCCACTCGGCGGCTAACCAATGAAGCGCGGGCACCAGGCCCAGGTCGTCCAACTGGGGCGGCCTCAGATCAGAGACCAATTGCCGCATTTCGGTGATGGCCCGGATAGACATTTCCTTGAGATTGCCGATCTGTTTGCGGGCCAAATCCGGATCGCGCGGCATGGTCTCTTCGACGCCCGAAAGCCCCAGCGCCAGCGCGGTAAAGATTTGGCCGATGCCATCGTGCAGCTCGCGCGAGATGCGCTTGCGCTCCTCTTCCTGCACTTGGACCGAGCGGCGCAGCAGGTCGCCCTTGAGCGCCTCGCGTTCCTGCACTTGCTGATATAGCCGCGCGTTCTGGATCGCAATCGCCAGTTCCTGGCCCATCGTCAACAGCAACGATTTTTTGTTTTCCAGGCTAGCCGGGTCTGCATGACAGATCACCAGCACGCCGATCAGATCGTTCTTGGCTTGCAGCGGCACGGTGATCGCTTGCTCGAACCAGGCGACTCGCGCCGACCCCGCCTTGGCGGCTTGCAAGGACGTATGGCCTAACTCTTGTGCCCGGGCCAGACGTTCCTGGCAATCTTTGTTGTTTTCAAAGCCCGCCTGGGCGGCCAACAGGGGCGCGGGCGAGGCGTCGAGTAAAATCATGGCACCGCGCGCCGGCAACAGGTCCACGACTTTGGCAACAGCTTGCTGCAAGAGCGTTTGCCAGTCCAGCGTAGATGAGAGAATGCGCGACATTTCAAACAGCACGGACAACTCGTTGACGGCGGCCTGCAACTGCTGATTGAGCTGCGTCGTCTCGCGCTGGACACGCCGTTCGGCCTCCAGCGCGACGGCCTGGGCCTGCTGCAAACGCTGGATGCGCTCGGATTCAAACACGCGCAGCGCGCGGATGACGGCAATGGCGACGATGACGGCCATCGTGGCGCGAAAGAGTTGGATCGGCACGCCGAACAGCCGCAAGAACAAATCTGAATTGATCAGGTTCGAAGGCGGTAGCCGGGTGGCGGGCACAAACATCTGTCCAATAATGCCGTACAGAGCAAACGCCACTGCCGCCCAAACCAGGTCTTGCCCAAAACGGGCCATGCCGCTGTTGGCAAAGACTCGGCCTTGTGAAATGAGCGCCCAACTGGTGATGATAGCTCCGACCACGCCCAGGCTGTAGCGCGTCCACACGCCCGCCGCGTCTATCCAGTCGGACGGCGGCAGCCCAAGCCGTATGACCAACATCCCACCCAGACACACCCCGATGAGCGCCAGCGCGCGCCACATGGCCGACATACGGGTCGAGCCTTCTGCTCGGCCCAGGCTGATCCCAAAGGCGGCCAGACAGGCAAAAGACACGACCAACATCACAAGTCGGATCGGCTCCAGTGGCAACCCCGACGGCAAGTGGCCCATCGCATCGAACATCTCGAACCATTCGTGGCCGCCGTGTACAAGCCCAAAAGCAGCCAGCCAGGGCATCGAGTGGGCGAGACGCAACTCGCTGGTGCGCCCTACTTCCAACAGCACCGCCAGCCCCATGGCAAAGAACGCCAGGCCATAGAAAAAATAGACAAGCGTGAGGCCAAGGTCGGTCATGTTAGTTACTCGGTGATCAGTTACTCGGTGATCAGTTACTCGGTGATCGGTTACTCGGTGATCGGTTATCGGTTGTTGGTAGACCGGATAGCTGATTGACTGATCACTGATAATCTGTCACTGTTTCGGTTTATGGCACGTCTGACACATGTCGTTGGTGCGCCCGGCGTGATCCTTTGGCGCAGGCTCGAGGCCGCCTTCCGGGTTGTGACATGTCAGGCAGTTCTCGCGCCCGGTCAGTTCGTGCGGGATTGCGGATGCTACTCCACCGCCAGTGGGCGCGATCGGTGTTGCCGTCGCTGCACTTGTTCCTGGTGCGGCCGTCGGCGCTATTGTTGGCGCGACCGTTGGCCCCGGCGCCATGACTGACTTGTGGCACGCCTGGCACGTTTCATTGGTGCGTCCGATGTGATCCGTTGGCGCAGGCTTGACGCCGCCTTCCGGGTTGTGACACGTCAGGCAGTTCTCGCGCCCGGCCAGTTCATGCGGGATGGCGGGCGGCTTGCCCGACGGGCGGACTCTGGGCGCGTTCAATCCGGCAAACTTCCAGTTGGTGCCATGGCAGGCGCTGTTGCTGCAGAAACTGCTGTTATCGCTGCCGCCCGCGTTGTCTATCGTATGGCAGTTGGCGCACGTGGCGTCAAAACGGGTGCGGTGCTCCGCCAGCCAGGTCGTGTTTTTGTGCGAATCCGGTTCGATGCCTGTGATCAGCGGCAGCGTGGCTGTGGTTTTGCCGGACGTGATGACCTGCGGTATGCTGTGACAGATGTTGCACTCGAGCCGAATGGCCTGGTTGTCTTGGCTCAGATGCTTGCCATCATGGCAGCGAAAGCAGCCCGCGAAATCCGTGTGGCCGATGTTGTCCGAATGTGTCTCCCACGTCACTCCCATGAATGGGAATTGGGTTCTATCAAAGATGTTTTGCAATTCGGCGATGGCTTTTTGAACATCTGCTCTGCGGTTCGAGTACACGGCAGGGTACTGCGTCCGATAAAAATCTTCTACGGCGGCAATGGCTTGAGCCGCTTCTTGTTCTGAGGCGTAGGTCTTTTCAAGCACATTGGCCCCTTCGCGCTTGATGTAGGGCAGGTTGGTGGGAATGATGCCTGCTGCCAAAGCGGCGTCGAGAGCCTGGCTGGGCTGTTGGAAGATATGGGTGGCCCGGTTGTGACAGTCAATGCAGTCCATCTTGCGCTTGGGCAGGCTGGCGATTTGCTGCGGTGTCAGTTGGCTTTCGGTCGAAAGGTACTCGATCGTCTTGCCTTGATAGGTCCCTTGAACCCAGGGGATGTCTTGCCGCTTTTTGTCCGTGGCAATGTAGTAGACGGGGTTTTCGATGTGCCAATGGATGCCGCGCCCCAGTCCGGCACTGGAAAACCCGCCGCCGGTCTTGAGGAGTAGCTTGATTTGCGTCAGGCTATTGGCCTCATCTGGCGCATAATGCGAGACGGTGAGCATCCGATCTTCGTAAAACTTTTCGGGCCAGTGGCACTGTTCGCACACGATTTCGACAGGACGCAAGCTGGTGATGGGGGATGGGATCGGTTTCTCGAACCAGCCGGTCGGCGCCACCCACAGGTAGCGGGCGCTGGCTAGCTTGGCCTGTACAGCCGCGATGGGACCAGGGCCGATGTGGCATGTGCCGCACTCGACCCGCGCGTGTGGCGATGCGCGATACGCCGTCACTTCGGGCTTCATCACATGGCAGAGCGAACAAAACGCTGTGGATTCGGACCAGTCGAACACGGCTATTCCGCCAAGGAAGAGCATGAACAGGATCAACAGTCCGATCACCACGCTGATGGTCGTCAGCCATTTGCTGGCACTCACCCTGGCCCAAAAGCTCAACCAGATAGACCGAGACTTGCTCATCTCTGTTTTCACTTCTTCTCCATCCAATCTTGCTTCGTCGGCCCGCTTCGCGGGCCTCCTCGCAATGACGGCTGAATAGTTACGCCAGGTCTCTTATTCTGGCGCGCCTTGCATGATCCACTGGCGAACCCGTTCAAGCTCCTCTGATGTGAGTTGAGCAGGATGACCACCTGCGCTCATCTTTTTGATGATCAAGCTCCTGTCCGGGTCTTGGGGAATGATCGCCGGGCCGGACGTGCCGCCGTGCATGACGCTTTCAAAGGTTGTCAGCGTCAAGCCCCCCATCGTGCCGTGACAGCTCGCACACTTGGTCTGGAAAATCGGCTGGATGTCTTGGACGAACGTCAGCTTGGCGCCTGGTGCGGGCGCAGCGCCGGGGCTGGCCTGCTCTGTTGCGCCGGCCGCGATCCAGGCCGTGATGACTGCCAGTTCTTCGGTCGTGAATTGAGCCGGATGTCCGCTGGTAACTTTGCTGATCAGCAGGCTCTTGGCCGGGTCTGGGGCGATGACGGCTGGGCCGCTGGCGCCGCCCTTCATCAGAGAGGCATAGGTGTTGACGTTTAAGCCAGCCGTCGCCGTGTCCCCGTGACACGTCCCACACTTGGCTTTGAGGATGACTTGCACTTCGGCAAACGATGCACTGCCTCCTGCAGTAGGCGGTTTGGTCGGAGCCACGGTCGGGACCGGGGTCGGCGCGCGGGTGGGCGTGGGCAGGGGGGTGGCCGTGACCAGTACAGGCACGTTGACGACAGACGGCACGGTAGTGATCGGCGCGGTGTTCTCGAAGGTAAAGAACCGGATGAGGGCAACCGCCATGACGGCCAACAACACACCTGCAACGGGAAAGTAAATCATCTGGCGGTGGCGCAGCACCTGGGGATCAATCGGGCGACTTGCCTGGCCGAGGGCAATAGCTTCTAGCTCGCGCCCGTGTTCCTCTGCTATTTGATGCTCGTCCAGGTAGCCAGTAAAGATACTCTTGTTAAAGGTCTTCAAGTGCACGTTGTAAAAGTGCCAAATGATGATGGCCAAGACGGCCAGAATAGCTTCGGCCCCGTGCGCCGCCTTGGCCGCTGGGATCCATTCGCCGGGGACGAGTCGGGCGGTGGCGATGGGGTTCCACATCATAAAGCCGGTGAGGCCCATGACGATCGTGCCCCACACAACGGCCCAATATTCCATCTTTTCGCCGTAATTAAAGCGGCCAAACTTGGGTGGGGTCTTGCTCAATCCCAGTTTATAGCGAATGTCCTGCCACAATTCGGCGAAATCGCTTGGCGCAGGCAACATGGACATCCGCGCGCGCAGCACCAAGACGCGATAGCCAACGGCAACAACGTGGTATGCGGCCAGCAGGCCCATCACGATGGCAGACACGTGATGAATGTTGCGCGTCATTTCGATGCCCCCCAATAGCCTGAGGGTCGCTTCGGCAATTGCGTGGTCTGCAAATTTCTGAGCCAGCCCTGTAATAGCCAGCAGTGTGAACGAGACCAGCAAGATCAGATGTTCCACTCGTTGGAGCACGTCAAAACGCAGGTAGCGTCCACGCGCAATCTCTGCCGATTTGGCTCGAGTCGCCATCCTAAGCCCCCTTGCTCCGGACGCGGCTGCGAATGCGCTGCGCGCCGTCCAACACTACCAACACCACCATCCCCCCCAGCACGGCAGGCACAAAGATGTTGTAGAACAGAGTCACATAGTACACGACTGGATACCTGGTGGGCGAAGGCTCGTAATGACTGAGCCAGGCACCGGTAAAGCTTTCCGTCGTCGCGTCGGGATGACACTTTTGGCACGCCTTGAGCAAGTTGGATTGAATCTGCAAGCCGCCTTTTGGATCTTGGGTGTTGGCAATATCGTGTACGCCGTGGCAGTCAAAGCAGACGGGCTTGTTGGTCATTTGATCGGGTGATTGCTTCTGAAAGATCTCGACGGTTGTGCCATGAAAGTCGGCCACGTAGCTGTTGAGCACATTCGTCGAGATGTTATACTTGCTCATTCGCTGGGGATCGGTATGGCACTTGCCGCACATCTCGGTGGGTGACTTGAGTCGAAAGGCCTGTGTAGTCGGGTCGGTGATCGTATGCACACCGTGGCAGTCAATGCAGCTCGGCACGTCCGGGTTATCTTGAGCCAACGCCGCGCCATGTACGCTGTCTTTGTATTGATTAAAGATCGCGCCGTGGCATTTGCTGCAAGCCTGCGCGATGCGCCAGCGCGGTTGATCGGGTGGGCGCACGTCGTGCGCACCGTGGCAGTCTGTGCAGACTGCGCCCAGCCGGTTGCCTGAAGCCAACGCTCTTTGATGGACGCTGTCCAATGTTTTTTCGTAATTATCGTTGTGACACTGCTTGCACGATGGGTACAGGTCGAGCGTCACCTGCCGCCGGTCGGCTGGCTTGTACTCACGGTGCGGGTAGCCCGAGATCTGCGTGTGGCACATGACGCAGGCGACGTTTTTCGCGCCGTGTACTGAGGCCTTGAAAGCGTCCGGGTCAACATAGAGCGAAATGATCTCGCCGTTGGCCGCTTTCATTTGTTGAGCGGGATTCGAGTGACAGCTCAAACAGACCTGATTGTCCGCCCCGGTCGGCGTGGGGGGCATGACGGGTGTGGCAGCGGCAACCGGCCCAATGGGCGGAGCGGCTGAAACGGCCTGGCTCATCAGGATGAGCAAGGTCAGAGCCGCCAGCGCCATCAACAGGCCGATTGCCTTGCGCCGTTGGGCGCGTTTTGCCATGTCATTCTCCTTTTGCTTATGAGTGTGAGCAAGTATCGGAAGCTCAACTCTTTTTAGGTTTGCGTGCGTTCAACACTGCGACCACCAAAATAACTACGGCGGTCAGGCTCAGCCAGATGATCCAATTTGCGCCTGGCGCGGGTTGGGGCGTTGCTGCTACAGTGGGCGTAACGGTCGGCTCTGGTGTTGGGGTGGGTGGGACCGGGGTCGGTGTTGGCGGCAGGGGTGTCGGCGTGGCAGGCGCCTGCTCGAGCTTGTTCAGATCGCTGTCGGCCTTGTCCAGGATGGCCTTGGCGTAAGGATAGTTGTGCAAACCCAGAGAGCCATCGCTCTTGACGAACGAGACGTTCGTCCAGGCCATCTGGTATTCGGTGGGCGCAGTGCTGGTGATGACTCTGACCTGCGCATCGAACCAGGCCGGATTCTTGGCGGCCAGTGCTTTGAGGCGTCCTTCGAGCGCCGTGATCTTGGCGCCGATCTCTTGCTGGCGATCATCCATCAGTTTCTGCAAGGCTTCCGCAGCTACCTGTGGGGCTTGGGACTTTTGATTGATGTGGCACGCGCTGCAGGCGCTCGGCTGGCCCTTTTCCGCCTGACCGGGCATAGCGATCTTCCAGTTGTGCGTGGCAATATCGCCTGTGTCGGCGCTCTTGGGGATGCCGGGCATGTGGCAGCTCACGCAGATGGCTTGTCCGTCCTTGGCGGCAAAATGCGACGAGGGCTTGCCTTCCACGCCAAGGGCGGCTTTGCCTTCGAACATCTCTTGCATCGGGTAATGAACCTCGGAGCCGGGCTGGATCGGGCGAGTGCCGCCGGAGGTGGCATTATGGCAGATCGTACATTCCTGATACATCTCGCGGCGGAGCAGTGCATCAAATGGCTTGCTGCTTTCTTTATGCGGATCGTGGCACACGACACAGGTGATGCTGAACCTGGCATCGGCCAGCTTGACCGGATTATCCTTGGGCGCCAGGAACGCATCGGCGCTGTGGCACACCGCGCACGAATCTTGTCCTCCCACCTTCTTGAGATTATCGAGGGCCATTGCATGTCCAGATGGAAGCCATTCGAGATATTGCTGGCGGTACTGCTTGGCATGGCCGTCCAGCCACCAGTTGGGATCGGTATCCTTGCCCGTGGGCAAGACAGGCGTCCAGTTCGCCTTGGTCAGATCGCCGCCCGGCGTGTAGCTAATCGGATACTGATGCGTTTGGCCCTTGTCATCTTTCGAGGTACCGCGCGTATGACACGCTCCGCAAATCTGGGCGTCCGCAGCTTTTGTCTTGTTGACCGGGATGCTGTCCTTGTTCGGGGTCTTGATGTGCTCGGAGCCGGGACCGTGGCACGCTTCACAGCCGATGCTCACTTCGACGAATGGCAGGTCCTTGCCGGCCTTGTAATTGGCGGCGGTGAATTTTTCGGCTCGGGCCAGATTGAACCCAGTCGTATGACACCCTGCACATTCCTTCAACCAGTCTTCACCTGCTGCAGCGTCCTGCCAGGTATTGTCGGTATCTGCTGGCCCTTGCCCGGCGATGTTCCACTGACCTCTGCCCATTACCAACCTGCCTGTCTTGGGATCAGTCAAGATGTAGCGCTGCCGATAGCGCCAGCCCATCGTCAGCACAACACTTTTTTCGGTATATTGCTGTTTGGTATCGGTGATGACGCTGGACTGTTTGGAGAAATCGGCCAGGATGATCTTGTCTTTTGACTTGAGGGGGTCTTGGATCATCTTGGCGTGGAGGGTTTGCGACCACTGGTCATAAGCTGCTGCGTGGCACGTTTTGCATTTCTCGGAACCTACAAAGGTCGGAACGGGCGGCTGTGCGCCCTGAGCTTGCGCGAGGGTGACGCCCGCCAGTGTCAAGGCTATGAGAACGATGACGGCAAACAAGCCTTGTTTGAGCATCAAGTGTTTCCTCCGGGGCAGAGACTTGTCAGGCAAACCAGCCAAATTGCCTGCCCCAAACGTCCGCCTACCCCATTTCGCATGGGGGATTGCCCCCATTATAGCATTGTGCCTGGTGATGTCAAAGTGACATTTGACGTGACTGAAAGTGATATAGATCACGTGTTTGGTATCGTGATGGGTGAATTCCCCCATTGCCAGGGAGCAAATTGGCTTCCTGACCCCCGTCACAATCACTTTTTGACACATATTTTCCAATGTGGTATAGTCGGTCAAAATCTACAGAATTATGCAAATTGGGGCATTCAATCCAGAGTATTTGAGGAGGCTTATGCGCGCCAAGTTTCTGATAGGGGGTGTCGTGATTGCGGCGGCGGTCATCTATTTAATCGCGTCGAGTCTAAGCACTTCGGCGCAGTATTATCTTACCGTCAAAGAAGTGCGCCAGAAGGGAGCGTCTATGGTCGGGCGCAACTTGCGGGTATCCGGATTTGTGGTGGGCGACAGCATTGCCTACAGTCCGCAGGCGTCCAGTCTCTCGTTCAACATTGTGGACACCCGTGAAGAATTGACTGCAACCCACACCGTGAATACGCTCAAGATCGTGTACACAGGTCCCAAGCCCGATCTACTCCAGCACGAAGCTCAAGCGATTGCCGAGGGCAAACTCGAGCCGGATGGCACTTTTGTTGCCAGCAATTTGCTGCTCAAATGCCCAACTCGTTATGAGGATCAGATCCCGACTCCAACGCCGACGGGTGGGTAGAATTTAGAGTGTAGAGAGTAGAGTGTAGAGAGTAGGGTGTAGAGCGTAAAGCGCAAGTGTCAAACGTGAAACGTCAAACGTGAAATGTCAGGAGTGACTCGTAACGTTTGACGCATGACGTTTGACGCATGACGTTTGACGCTTTTGTGTGTATGGAGCTGTGAATGGTCACCGATATTGGGTTGATGGCGTTGATATTGGCGTTGGTATGTGGCGTGTATTCTGTCGTGGCAACTGTCTATGGCACCATCCATAAACGCGGAGACTGGGTGATGAGCGCGCGGAATGCAGCACTGGTGATTGCGCCTCTCTTGACGTTGGCCGCGTTGTTGATCGTTTACTCGAACCTCACAGGCAACTACCGCCTGGAATATACCTCGCAAGTTTCCAGCCAGTCAACGCCGACCGTTTTGAAAATCACTGCGTTGTGGGGTGGACAAAACGGATCGCTGCTGTTCTGGTCTTGGCTGATGTCCCTGTTCGTCGCGGGTGTGATGCTCCGCAAGTGGGACAAGGACCGCGATCTGATGCCTTACGTCATCGCGGTGGCGGAGGTCATCCAGGTCTTTTTCTTGATGTTGGTGGTGCTGTTTGCCAATCCGTTTGCCAGGCTGTGGCAGTATCCTACAGGTGAAATCAGAGGCGCTGTGTTTGGCGCGAGCACTGCGTTTGCAGCTTTGAGCGACATTGGCCTCTCTGGCCTGGCACAGACATTGTTTGCGCCATGGGGATCGCTGCCCTTTACGCCTGCCGATGGGCGAGGTTTGGCTCCGCTCTTGCGTCATCCTGGCATGGTCGCGCATCCGCCCTTCCTGTATCTTGGCTTTGTGGGCCTGACCATTCCTTATGCGTTCGCGATGGCGGCGCTCATCGCTGGCAAGACGAACGATGCCTGGATCCGCACGACGCGCCGATGGACGCTGATGGCCTGGATGTTTCTGGCGATCGGTCTGTTACTCGGCGCGCGTTGGGCCTACGATGTGTTGGGCTGGGGTGGCTATTGGGGCTGGGATGCCGTCGAGAATGCTGCGCTCATGCCCTGGCTTTCGGGCACGGCTTTCCTGCACTCGGTGATGATCCAGGAAAAGCGCGGCATGTTCAAGACGTGGAACATGTTCCTGATCATTGTGACGTTCTTGCAGGTGATCCTGGGGACGTTCATCACGCGCACGGGCGTGATCTCGTCCGTTCATTCGTTTGCTCGCTCGTCTATCGGCGTGCCGTTCCTGACTTTTACCGGTGTCGCGCTGATCGGCTCGGTAGGGCTGCTGCTGATGCGCCTGGACGACTTGAAGAGCGAGAACAAGCTCGATAGTCTGCTGTCGCGCGAGGCTGCTTTTGTCGCGCAGAACATGCTTTTTCTCATCATCAACCTGGCTGTCGCTATCGGCACATACTCCCCGATCTTTTCAGAGCTTTTGACGGGCGACAAGATCACTGTTGGCGCGCCATACTACCAGAAGGTGGTGGGGCCATTGCTGGTGCCGCTGGTGCTGCTGATGGGGGTCGCGCCGCTGATCCCGTGGCGGGCCGCTTCGCCTCAGGCGCTGAGCCGGAACGCGCTCTACCTGCCCCTTCCGATCACATTGATTCTGTTGGTCGTTCTGTTCGTGACCGGGATTCGTAATCCGTTCGCGCTATTCGGCCTGGGACTGGTGATTTACGCCGGCGTGATCATCCTGGCCGAATACGCGCGCGGCGTCCGTGCGCGCCGCAAGACGGCTGGTGAAAGCTGGCTGCCTGCACTGTGGAACCTGATAGGACGCAACCGGCGGCGCTATGGCGGCTATCTCGTTCACGCGGGCATCGTACTGATGGGGGTGGGCATCGTCGGCACGCATTTCTACCAGCAAGAGACTCAGCAGGCGCTCGCGGTCGGTCAATCGCTCTCGTTCGGTGATTACAAGATCACTTTTCAGCGTTTGGAGCTGGTGCCTTCGGGTCAGTCCGACAAGCAGATCATCGCTGCTCGCGTGAGCGTGGAACATGGAGGCAAATTTCTGGCGACGATGCGACCCTATCAGGAAGCTTATGAGAACGGTGAACGAATGACACCGCCCGCGCTCTGGAGCACGATAAGAGAAGACCTGTATCTGTTGCTTGGCGGTTACGAAAAGGACGGTTCGCTGGCGACGTTCAAGGTGTATATCAACCCGCTTGTCAACTGGCTGTGGCTGGGCGGGCTGGTGCTGATCGTGGGGACGCTTGTGGCGGCCTGGCCGGAAGCGGCAAAAGAGCGTGGAATGTTGAGCGTGGAGCGTAGAGCGATGGCATCAGTCGGGGCAAGGGCAAGATAGTCGGGAGGCAAGATGCAGGAGGCAAGTCGCAAGACGCCAGTCGCAGGGCGTATGGAATGGACACTGATCGCCTCGCTGGTCGGCATGGTGGTGAGTCTGCTGCTCGTGGGGCCGGTCGCCGCCCAAGGCAGGCCAGTGACTGACGATCAGGTCAATGCGGTCGCCAAACAGCTCAATTGCCCGGTGTGCGAGAACGTCCCCCTGGATGTGTGCGAAACGCAGGCCTGCGTGCAATGGCGCGATCTGATCCGCCAAAAGCTCGCGGCAGGTGAAACGCCCGAGCAGATCGTGGCCTATTTTCGCGCCACCTATGGCGACCGTGTATTGCAGTCACCGCCCCGCGAAGGCCTCACAGGCCTGGTCTGGATTTTGCCGTTCGTCGGCCTGATCGCGGGCGTGGTGATTCTCGTCGTCGTGCTGCGTAAAATGGCATCTCAGCCTGCAACAGCGCAAGTTGAGGCGACACAGGCAGCGACAGCAACGGACAAATACCGCGAACGATTGGAACGCGAACTGAGAGAGCTTTAGCTCAGGAAAACGGGCTTATGAGCGGAACTGCAGCATCTTCGGGACAGATTGGTCGTTTGATCGGACGCGTCATTGCGCTGCTGATTGTGGTCGGGCTGGTGATTGTCCTGGCGCTGGCGTTGCGGACGCGGTACGCCACGCAGCCCACGTCAGGTGCCGCGCCGGATTTGACCCTCACGCTTTATCCCGGTTACGATGGCGGATTGGGCAAGTCACAGCTCCGGCTATCGGACTTGCGTGGAAAGGTGGTGTTGCTCAACTTTTGGGCGAGTTGGTGTGTGCCCTGCCGCGAGGAACAGCCCGTCCTCGAAAAGCTTTGGCGGCAGTACCGTGATAAAGGGGTCGTATTCCTGGGCGTGGACTATGTGGACACTGAACCGGTTGCCCTCGATTACCTCAAGGAGTTTCAAGTCACCTATCCGAACGGCCCTGACCTGGGTACCAGGATTTCGTCCAAGTATCGCATCCAGGGCGTGCCAGAATCTTTTTTGATTGACCGGAAGGGGAACATTGTCTGGTTCAAGATCGCGCCGGTTCAGGAGGCCGAGTTGATCGCCAGGTTGAACGAGGCGCTTGCCAGATAATCTCCACCTGCTCCTGACGCATGACGCTTGACGCATGACGTTTGACGCATGACGTTTGACGCATGACGTTTGACGTATAGAGGAACTATGGACATTGTCGTCGCACTCGTCGGTTTGGCGATCCTGGTGATCGTCGCCGTTTACGTGGCGCAGCCGTTGATCGCTCGCCCGCGCGTCCGAGGGCCTGTCCAAGAGTCGCCGCGCGACAAGCTGCTGGCCGAGCGCGATGCGATCTATGCGACGATCCGCGATCTGGACATGGATTTTCAGACAGGCAAGCTGTTGGAAGCCGACTATCACGCGCTCCGAGACAGGTACATGGCGCGTGGCGTCGAGATTCTAAAAGAACTGGACACATTGTTTGATCTAGATCGAAAGTCGGAGGTCGGAGGTCGGAGGTCGGAAGTCGGCGATGAGATCGAAGCCGCTGTGCAGGCAAGGCGCCGGGCTAGAACGCAGGCTCGACCTTTGGAGGATGACATCGAGGCCGCGATCCGCTCTCGTCGTCAATCCAAGATCGGCCATCAGCCATCAGCCATCCGCCATCCGCCATCCGCCATCGGCCATCTACAATGCCCCTCGTGTGGCCGCCCGGTGGACCCGACCGATCGCTTTTGCGCCAGATGCGGTGCTGCGCTGGCTGTGGAGGCAAGTCGGTGAGGAAATTGGCGCGCTGGCTTGTCGTTGCCTTGGCATTCGGAGCCGTTGTGGCCCTGGCGTCCTGCAACACCGCGGGCGAGTTGCCCGCCGGCCCGGTCACGCCGATCGTCCCGCCGCCGGGCGTTGCTGCCACACGCTCGGCTCAGCCGACCTCTGCGCCTGTCGCCAGCACGGCGGCTGCGCCGATGACAGTGACGCTGCCCGTGCGGCTGCCTGTGGCTTCAGATGGCGAGTCCCTTTACGTTGCGCGCTGCGCGGCCTGTCACGGTGCGACGGGCAAAGGTGATGGACCGCAAAGCCAGCAAATCGTTGCGAGCATGGGCGGCACGCTGCCCAACTTTGCAGACTTGGCCTACGCGCGAGCAGCCAGGCCGACGGATTGGTTCAACGTGATCACGGTCGGTCGGCTCGAAAAAGGAATGCCGCCCTTTACCGGCCTGACGGACGCTCAACGCTGGGATGTGGTGGCTTATCTGTACACACTTTCCATCCCCCAGGAACAGTTGGAGCAGGGCAAAGCGATCTACACAGACAAGTGTGTGGCCTGTCATGGCGCTTCAGGCAAAGCCAATACGCCGGGCGCGCCCGATCTTGCCGACGCCGCCAGGATGATTGCCAAATCCCAGGCCGATCTTGAAACCATCATTGTTAGCGGTCGAGGCGCGATGCCGGGCTTTGCCACGTTGAGCCAATCGGAACGTCGGGCTGTGGCCGATTACGTGCGGTCGCTTTCGATGCAGTTGAACCCGTTGGCTGCGCCTGTGACGGGTCGAGCCAGTATCATCGGAACTGTTGTCAATGGCACAGCGGGGGCCAAGGCTCCGGGCAATTTACCGGTGACGCTTTATGCACTTTCGCCGGATGGTTCCGCGATCATGTTCACACGCACGATCACGTCAGATGCGAACGGACAGTTTGTGTTCGATCAGCTCGATGGCGCGGCTCCGATTCTGTATGGCGTCCAGACGCAGTACCTTCGGGCGACCTATACCAGCGACCCGTTGACCTTTGCCCATGGCGGCTTGACGCTCACCGTGCCCATCACCGTCTACGAGATCACAACGGACGCGAGCGGGTTGCGCGTCGAGCAGATGCACTTGTTCTTTGAATTCCTCGGGCCGGGGAGCGTGACCGTTGGGCAGTTGCTCATTGTGTCGAACTTGGGTGACCGGGCCTACCTGGGGGCAGACGGCGTCTCGGCGCGTTTTCCGCTGCCACCTGGCGCGACCGACATCCGCTTCCCGGATGGCGAGTTGGGTGGACGCTTTCAACCAGTGAGCAGTGGCTTGGCCGATACGGAACCGGTGCTGCCAGGCACTGGCTCGACCCAGATATTGGTTTCGTATGATTTGCCTTACGATGGCAAAAGGCTCGACCTCGCTCTGCCGATGGCCTACCCGGTCAGGAGCGTCATCGCGCTGGTGCCCGAGGGGGGCGTCAAGCTTGCCAGCCCGCAATTGACCGAGGCGGGCACGCGCGCGACGCAAGGCGGCAACTTGGTCAACTATGTCGGCGGGAACATTGCTGCTGGACAAAACCTGGTGCTGCAGTTGAGCGGTGCGCCCCGCCTGGCCGCTGCGGGCGAATCAGCTTCAGGCGGCCCAAGCGCGCCGCCTATGCTGATCATCAGCGCCGCCCTGGTGCTGGTGGCTGTCAGCATTGTTGCTGTGGTCTGGATCCGGCAGCAGCGACGGGCCAGCGAGTTGGTCGGGCAAGAGATTGAGGACTGGGAGGCGCAGCGCGAAGAACTTTTGGACGCCCTGGCCGCCCTCGACGATGACTTTGAAGCCGGGCACATCCCAGAATCGGACTATCGTCGCCAGCGCGCCGAGTGGAAAGCCGGGTTGATCGAGTTGATGGGAAGAGACGAAGGACAAAGGGCGGAGGACGAAGGGAATCCATGATCGAGGTCCAAGGACTTGGCAAGTCTTTCGGCCCGACGATCGCTTTGCGGGGTGTGACTCTCTCTATTGCAGAGGGAGAATTTGTCACGCTCGTCGGCCCGAACGGCGCGGGCAAGACGACACTGCTCCGCATCCTGGCGACCCTGACCCGTCCGACGCAAGGCCTGGTCAAGGTCAGCGGTCACGTGTTGCCGCAACACGCGGCTCAAGTGCGTCGCCAGATCGGCCTGGTGAGTCATCAGACGTTGCTCTATGGTGACCTTTCCGCCGAGGAGAACTTGCGCTTTTATGGTCGAATGTATCAGGTGGCCGATCTCGAGGCGCGCCTCACGCAGGTTTTGGAAATGGTCGGGCTGGCGCATCGCCGCCGCGATCCAGTACGGACGTTTTCACGGGGGATGCAGCAGCGGCTGGCGATCGCGCGGGCGGTGCTGCATCATCCTTCGCTGATGCTGCTTGACGAGCCATACACCGGATTGGATCAAGAGGCTGCCGCGCGGCTGGAATCGGTCATGTCCAGCGTGGGCACCGAAGGCCGGACCGTCGTGATGACGACGCACGATCTGGAACGTGGCCTGGCGGTGGCCGATCGAGTGGTGATCCTTGCCAAAGGTCGCGTGGTCTTTGAGGCAGCGCGGTCTGATCTGGACACAAAGGCGTTTAGAGAGGCGTACCGTCAACACACTCTGGCATAATACATGCCGCGTAGCAATTGTGTGTCACGCAGTGCGCAATACGAAACACGTGTCGCGTAATCTGTAGCTTGCGGCGCAAAAACATTACACGCTCATGACGTATCTAAGACAAGTCGCCGCCATCATTGCCAAGGACATTGCCGCCGAGCTTCGCACGCGCGAGATGCTCAGCTCGATGGGCGTATTCAGTATTCTGGTGATTGTGGTCTTTAACTTTACGCTCGAATTGACCGAGCGGCAGATCGTTCAAACGACGGTCCCTGGTGCGCTGTGGGTGACGATCGTTTTTGCCGGGATGCTGGGCCTCAACCGCTCGCTGGCTGTCGAACTGGACAAGGGCTGTTTGGATGGGCTGCTGCTGACGCCCGTGGACCGCAGCGCGATTTTTTTCGGCAAGGCGCTGGGCAACGCGCTGTTCATGCTGGTCGTCGAGGTTATCGTCGTGCCGCTGTTTGTGGTATTCTTTAACGTGCCGCTGGCGCAGCCGTGGATCGCGGTGATTCTCGTGCTGGGCACGCTCGGATTCGCGGGCGTGGGCACACTGCTCAGCGCCATGGCCGTCAACACACGGGCGCGCGAAGTGATGTTGCCCATCTTGCTGTTTCCGGTGGCGATGCCAGCGCTCATTGCGGCGGTCAAGGCCACCGGAGGCGCCATGGCGGGTCTGCCTATGTCCGAATGGCAACAGTGGCTCAATCTGTTGATCGTGTTCGACGTGATTCTCGTGGCGGTTTCTATCATGGTGTTTGAGTATGTGGTCGAAGAATGACGTTTGACGTCTGACGTTTGACGTCTGACGTTTGACGAATTGGAGCAAGGAGGAGCATGAAACACCCGACCGATCGCGTGGGGATCGTCCTGGCAGTTGCCAGCGCCATTCTCGTGGTCGCTGCGCTCGCGCTGGTCTTTATGTGGGCGCTGCCCGAAGTCACCATGAAAGAGGTTCAGCGCATTTTCTACTTTCATGTAGCAGTGGACTGGGTTGGCTTTTTGGCGTTTTTCGTGACGCTAGTCGCCTCGGTCGCTTACTTGCGGACGCACGACCGCAGGTGGGACATCCTGGCGGCCTCGTCGGTCGAGATCGGCGCGTTGTTCCTGACGATGGGCGCAGTGACCGGCAGCCTGTGGGCGCGGCCTGTATGGAACACCTGGTGGACGTGGGATGCGCGCCTCACGACCGTCGCGATCACGTGGTTGATCTACCTGGCTTACCTGATGCTGCGCGGCGCGATTGACGATCCACAGCGGCGCGCGCGGTTTTCCGCCGTGTATGGCATTGTCAGTTTCGTCACGGTTCCGCTGACGTTCGCCTCGATCTTTTTCATGCGGACGATCCACCCGGCGCTGCTCACGGCAAGCGCCGAGGCCCAGGGCAAGATGCAGTTCGAGACCGGGCTGGCCTCGGCACGCATGGGGATGACGCTGACGTTTTGCGTCGTCGCGTTCACTGTCATCTACATCACTTTGCTGCGGATGCGCATCAAACTGGAGCGAACAGCGGATCGCGTCGCCAAACTGCAGCAAGAGCTTGTGTAGTTCAATGTCAATTGTCAATTGTCAATTGACAATTGGTAATTGATCGTTGACAATTGAGAGGAGAATATGTCAGACTTGATGGGTTTCAAGAACGCAATCTTTTTGGTCACCGCTTATGGGGTGTTCTGGTTGGGCACCTTTATCTATGTCCTTATGTTGTCGCTGCGCCAGCGCAATCTGGAAAAAGACCTGGAAGTGCTCGAGGCGCTGACCAAGAAGGATTAGTTAGCTCCAGAAGGATGCGGGACCATGACTGCTCAGACTAGGGCGCCATCGCCCGTTGGTCGCTTTGTCACGTTCACCCATGCGGTTGCCTTTGTGTTAGGCTTTTCGGTTGTCTTTGTCGCCCTCGGCGCTGCGGTGACTGCGATCGGGCAAGTCTTGTATGATGTGCGAAGCTGGCTTGCCCTCATCGGCGGCATAGTCGTCATCGCTTTTGGACTGGCGACAGCGGGCTGGGTGAACATTCCATTTCTCGAGTACGACACACGCTACCAGGGTTCTGCAGGACGCGATCTGGGCTACCTCTCATCGTTCTTGATGGGCGTGTTCTTTTCTGCGGGATGGACACCCTGCGTCGGCCCGACGCTTGGCGCCATCCTGACGCTGGGGCTGAACGAGCAGACGGTGGGGCAGGGGGTCTTTTTGCTGGTCGGCTATTCGCTCGGCCTGGGTATCCCGTTCCTCCTGACCGGGCTGGCTGTGGACCGCGCGACGACGCTCTTGCGCCGCGCGCGCCGACACATGCCTGTGATCAAGATGACGACGGCGATCCTGCTCGTCCTCATCGGTGTGCTGCTGTTGATAGATGCGCTGCCGCACGTTATCCCACAGGTAGGCGATTGGTTCGGGCAGAATTGGATGCTGGTGTTCCCCGCCTGGGTCCCGTCTATCCAAGGGCTTGGCCGCTGGGCGTTGAGCCAGGGCTTGTTCCTGGACGTGTCTGAGGCGGGCGCAACCATCACGCCGACGTTCTTGATCGCGTTTCTGGCCGGGCTGCTTTCGTTCCTTTCGCCGTGCGTGCTGCCGCTGGTCCCGGCCTACATCGGTTACCTGGGCGGGCGAGCTGTCCGGGTCGCGGCGTCGTAGGTGGGCGCATCATTTTTACCACCAAGACACGAAGGCACCAAGGATTCTTGAAATGTTGTCAGTGGCTCGTACTTTGTTTCCGCCAGAGGTCACCACAGGTCAGTCAAACTTGGTGCCCTGGTGGTGAGAAAAGGGCAACCGAGTATCAGTAGATCCAATTTTCAGCGCAGAGCGGGCTCCCATGCCCGCGAAACGGCGGCGTGGGAGCCGCCTCCGCAGGGATTTTTGGATCTACTGAGTATACAATCTCAGCAGGATAGGAGAACAATGTGGCAACGGTGAATCGCTCGAGTGGGGTGGCGGATCGTTTGAGCTTGTGGCTATCCCGGCATTGGCTGGCGCTGCTGAATACCGTGGTGGCAGTTTATCTCGGCTTACCCTTTGCGGCGCCGGTTTTGATGAAATTCGATCATCCATTTGCAGCCAGGATCGTCTATGGCATCTATGCGCCCTTGTGTCATCAGTTGCCGCAGCGTTCATATTTTCTGTTTGGCGAGCAGGCAGTCTATTCGTTCGACGAGCTTGGAAAGCGACTGGACCAGGAACAACTTCCGGCGATCCCGTGGGCGCAGTGGCCCAAGCCATTCAACGGCAATCCTCAGGTGGGCTATAAAGTGGCACTCTGCCAGCGCGATATAGCGATCTGGGGTGGGATGCTCCTGGGCGGGCTACTGTTTAGCCTGTTTCGTACTCGTATCAAGCCTTTGCCGTTCTGGGCATTTTTGCTGATTGGACTGGTCCCCATCGGGCTGGATGGCGGCAGCCAGTTGATCAGCAAACTGGCGGCCTGGTACTGGCCTCATCTGGGCATCATGGAGCGCGAAAGCACCTGGCTTCTCCGCGCTCTCACGGGCGGGCTGTTCGGTGGGACGGCAGCGTGGGTGGTGTTCCCGTATCTTCAGACCGCTTTTGCCGAAATCGCCGAGACCGCAAGCCGCCGGGCGACTGAGCTGGCCCCGCCGATAACAGCGCCAGGGCCATGAACCGGGGATTCTATACTCGGCGCGGCCACCAAGTTTCATTTTGTCATTGCGAGGCCGAAGGCCGAAGCAATCTCCAGCGAGCGCAAGTGACAGTGCGCGACGGCCAATGGCCTACGGACAGAATGAAAGTTTATGACCGTTGGCAGTATAGCCGCTCCGCCTGGCGAGAGCGGCTTTTTTTGTCTCTGATGGATTTGCGTTGTGTCACAGCTTGGGGCATAATGTAGGCACTGGATCACGAGGAGATCTCATGAACGCCAAACGCCGCTATCCTGCCCCCAAATTGGATCGAGAAGCCGGGCGGCTGATGATTGATTGGCCCGACGGCCATCACAGCGAATATTCCCTCTGGAATTTGCGTGCGGCCTGCCCCTGCGCCGAATGTAACGCCTACCGCAACAACCCTGATCCACTCAAGGTGGCTCCCACGCCCGACAGTCAGGTTCGAGAGATCAACTACGTGGGCAACTATGCCATCCAGTTCGTGTGGGAGGACGGGCACAGTTTTGGCATTTACTCCTGGGACATGCTCCGCAGGATGTGTCTCTGTCCGGCCTGTCGAGGCGGCACGGAGAGCGAATGATGGCTTGTCCTTCATCCCTCATCCTTTGAAGGAGGTGGCGATGGCGGGTGAACCCCTGGCAAATATACTCGTCGTGGATGATACCGAAGCGATCTGCAAGGCGCTGCGTGATGTCTTGACGGTGGCAGGTTACGCGGTGCGCACTGCGCCAAGCGGCGAGCGCGCTTTGCAGATTCTCGAAACCGCTCAGATGGATCTAGTCATCACGGATCTCAAGATGAGCGGTATCAGTGGTATTCAGCTTCTCAAAAAGATCAAGGAAAAATCCCCCTCGACACCTGTGGTCATCCTTACCGGCTTTGGCGACATGGACAGCGTCATTGATGCGATGCGGGTCGGCGTCGCGGACTATCTCAAAAAGCCTTTCTCGGTCAACGAAGTGCTTCAGGTGACCGCGCGCGAGATCGCCAAGTCGAAGCAGGCGCCGGCGGCAGTCGTGACGGCGCTGCCTGTGGGCGCGTCGGAATCTATCGCGCAACGGCTGCCCCGCAAGTACGCCTTTTCCCCCAAAGACAACGCGCGCATAGATGGTGCGTTGTCCGAATTGCGCGCGCAGACAACCGCCGAATCGGTGCTGATCATCGAGGACACGGGGCATCTGGTTTCGTCCAAGGGTCTGTTGAGCAATGTGGACCTGGCGTCGCTTGCGGCGCTGGTCGTGAGCAGCCTCAAGACGACGACTCAGCTTGCGACGTTGTTGGGCGAGGCGGCGACGTTCACGCTCAATTTGTGGGAAGGTCAGCGCGTGGCGATGTATGCGGCCGGCGTCAACCCGGGCCTCGTTCTCGTCGTTGTGGTGCCCAAGGCCGTCAAGCAAGGCACAGTGCTGGTGTATGCCCGCAAAGCGGCTGCCGAGATCGAGCAAATTGTCGCCAGCGCTCATGTTCGGGCCGAGTCCGCGCCGGCCCCTGCGGCTGAGCCACAACCCGCGCCCATCCCGGTTCAATCGGAGCCAACTTCTGGACTTGGGCAGTTGTTTAGTGAAGCTTCGGCGAGTGGGGCCGATTCGTCCGAACCTGCCGAGACGCTCAGTTGGGAAGAAGCGGTCAAGCGCGGTCTGATCGGCGATTTGAGGCTATAGATAGCGCTCGATTTCCTTGTCCGTCTACTTTGGGTCTAGCGGGGAACATTGTGCGTCGGATCAGTGTTGATGGCTTGGCCTATTACCAATTCGATCATCTGGCGGCGCGGGCGGATATCGTGCATGGCATCTTTACGCGCCAGGGAGGCGTGAGCCACCCACCGTGGGCTTCGCTCAACCTCAGTCGCTCGACGGGCGACAGCCTCAAGGCGGTGGCAGAGAACAACCGACGGATGCTGAATGTGCTCGGGCTGGCGCCTGAGCAGACCGTGAGCGCGTGGCTGAATCATGGTAATCACGTTGCCATCGTTGGCCCGCAGCATCAAGGCACGGCCTTGAGGGATGTTGATGCAATGATCTCGGCGACGCCGGGCCTGGCGCTTGCGATGCGCTTTGCCGATTGCGTCCCGATCCTGATTCACGATGCTGCGCGCGGCGTCATTGCGATTGTTCATGCAGGCTGGCCGGGCATCGTGGTCGGGATCGTGAGTGCAACGCTGCGCGTGATGCGCGACGCGTTCGGCTCCCGCCCGGGTGACGTGTGGGCCGGCCTTGGTCCGGCGATCCGCGTCGAGTGCTACCAGTTTGGCGCGGAGCTGGCCCGGCGTGTCGTGGCGGCCTGCCCGGCGGGCGCCCCCCTCCTGTCCGTCCAGCCGGATGGCACGCTTCACCTTGATCTGGTCGCCGCCGTCAGGTCACAATTGCAAGCGGAAGGCGTGACCGACCTTGAGGACAGCGGCATCTGCACGGCCTGCCATACCGACGAATGGTTCTCTCATCGCGTCGAAAAGACGACCGGCCGGTTTGGTGTGGTACTGGGGCTAAGGTGACTGCGGATTTCGTATCCAGCAAGATGATCTCGGCCGCACGTGTGTGAGGCGTGGGTGGAGGGCAAATGTCGGCTCGATGGAAGAGATTGCTACAATGGCCTGTCCTGGCGGGGGGATTGATTTTTCTTGCCCTGGGCGCTCTGGAGATGTTTGGAGCGACGGGCATCGGTTCTCTGGTTTTCTGGTCTGGCGTCTCGGTCATTCTGGGCAGTTTTCTTTATTTGTTGGTATTCACGTTCTATCTGCGCTCTTCGCTTCGCGCCGCCAGTTGGGGCAGGCCTTCAACGACAAAAGCCACGTTCCTGTCGGTGTATGGAATCGTGGCACTAGTTTCCTTGACGCTATTTTTGGTCGAGATGGCGCGAGCCTTGCGTTATTTCTACGTCGGCGTGGTGTTGACTTGGTTCGGCGTTGGTTGTGTTTCGCTCGGATTGGCAGATATGATTGGTGTACGAATAGCCCGTGCAAGACCAGTGCCCACATCTGAGAGTAGCCTGCGGGCATTTCATTCTGTTGGGGCAGGCTTTGCAGGTGATGCCGTAATACACTCAGAGACCGTGGATTCCAGTTCTCTGTCAAATGAACCCTGGCTTCAAACAGGTATTGACGAGGGCACGTCGCCGGGAAAATCAGATTCCGACTCCTGTGCCAACAGAACTGACGACGCATTATAGCAACACTGGGGAACACAAGCCTCATGAGCCTGGCAGAAAACATCCACCGAGTACAAGCGCGTATTGCTGCTGCCTGCGCGCGAGCCGGACGCGATCCAGCTGATGTGACGCTCGTCGCCGTGACCAAGGCCTTTTCCACAGACGCCATTCTCGAAGCCTTTCATTTGGGCTTGCGCGATTTCGGCGAGAACCGCGTCGAAGAAGCCGGGCAGAAAATACCCAATATCAAATACCAACTCTCAAACCTCCAACCTCGAATCTCCAATCAGCAGCCGGCGATCACCTGGCACCTGGTCGGGCATTTGCAGAGCCGCAAAGTGCGCGATGCTATAGAGCTATTCGACGTGATCCACTCGGTAGATAGCGTCAAGTTAGCCGACAAGCTTGGCCGGTTGTGCGTCGAGGCCGGATGCACGATGCCGATCTTGCTCGAATGTAACGTGTCCGGCGAGACTAGCAAGTATGGCTTTCCGCTGGCGACGACCGACGACCGTGAGCGGTGGTGGTCGGACGTGGAGGCGATCCTGGCTTTGCCGGGCGTGCATGTCGAGGGACTGATGACGGTTGCGCCTGTCGTGACCGATCCGAATGACGCGCGGCCTGTTTTTCAGATGCTGTGTGCGTTGCGTGACGATTTGATCGCTCATTTCCCGCAGGCGAACTGTCGCCACCTTTCGATGGGTATGACGGATGACTTTGAGGTCGCCATTGAAGAAGGCGCGACGATGGTGCGCATTGGCCGTGCGCTCTTTGGCGAGCGGCAGCCGGTGTGAGGTGATCCGATGACCGTGTTCATCTTTCAGGTGCTTGATGCCCTCTTGCAATTGTACTCGCTAGTGATCGTCGTGCGGGCTTTTCTTTCGTTCTTCAGTCCGGATCTACGCAACCCGGTGATGCGTTTTATCTTTGATATCACCGAGCCACTGCTCGCGCTACTCCGGCGATTCGCGATTGTCGGCATGCTAGATCTTTCGCCGATTGCGGCGATTATCATCCTGATGGTTCTGCGCCAATTATTGGTGAGCCTGGCGGTGAGCCTGCTGCGTTGAGGCCTTTGGATGGACTTGCCGGTCAAGACGGTAGCAGACGGTGTGACGTTGGTCGTACGTGTGACGCCGCGCGCGCGCAAGAACGAGATCGTTGGCGTGGAGGGTGAGGCGCTCCGCGTCAGACTGCACGCGCCGCCAGTTGAAGGCGCGGCGAACGTTGCGCTGTGTGCGCTGTTGGCAGAGGCGTTGGGCGTGCGCTCCAGCGCCGTGACGCTGCTGACCGGGCAAACGGGTCGTGTCAAGGTCGTGCATGTGCGAGGTGTGACAGCGGATCAGGTGCAGGCCCTCGCGCGTGACATCGCGGAGTCCGCAGATGCCTGAGTGGCCGACCGGCACGGTCACGTTTTTCTTCACTGACATCGAAGGTAGCGTACGGCTATGGGAGCTTCATCCTGTGGCGATGCGCGATGCGCTGGCGCGCCATGATGCGATTCTACGCGCAGCCATCGAGAACAATGGCGGATACGTGTTCAAGACTGTCGGCGATGCCTTCTTTTCTGTGTTTGGCTATGCGCCTGCCGCGCTCAGGGCTGCGCTGGAGGCGCAGCGCGCGTTGCGCGACGAGCCGTGGGGCGAGACTGGGCCGCTCAAAGTGCGCATGGCACTGCACATTGGCAGCGCGGTTGAACGGGGTGGCGACTACTTTGGCCCGTCGCTCAGCCGTGCCCAGCGCCTGCTTTCTGCGGCGCACGGCGGGCAAATTGTCATGTCACTTTCGGCGCGTGAGCTGGTGTCCGAATCGCTGCCGGAAGGCGTGGACTTGTATGACCTGGGCAAGCGTCGTCTGAAGGATTTGAGCACCACCGAACATGTCTTTCAGGTGGTCGCCCCGGATTTGCCGCGTGATTTCCCGCCACTCAAGACGCTCGATGCCAGGCCCGTCCATCTGCCGGCGCCGACGACTTCGTTCATCGGGCGTGAAAGTGAGGTCGCGGCCGTGTGTGGATTGCTGCGGCGCAAGGATGTCCGGCTGGTCAATCTGACCGGGCCGGGCGGCGTCGGCAAGACCCGGCTGGCGCTCCAGGTGGCGGCGGACATGGCCGACGAGTTTGAGCATGGTGTGTGCTTTGTGGGGCTATCGCCGGTTGTAGACCCCGGCATGGTGGTCTCGGCCATTGCCCAGACATTAGGCGTGAGCGAGTCGGTGGGGCAAGTACTGACGACCACGTTGATCGAGTACATTCACGATCGTCAACTACTGCTCGTGCTCGACAATTTTGAGCATGTGATGTCGGCTTCGCCCATCATCGCGGATCTGTTGATGGCGGCGCGGCGGCTCAAAGTGTTGGTGACCAGCCGCGAGATCTTGCGCATCTATGGCGAGCACGAATACAACGTGCCGCCTCTGGAGCTGCCCGATCTCAAGCGATTGCCCGACCTGGAACGTCTGCGCCAATGCGCGGCGATCACTCTGTTTGTCGAGCGCGCGCAGGCGATCAAGCCTGGCTTTGAGTTGTCGCCTGACAACTCGCGAGCGGTCAGTGAGATTTGCGCGCGGTTGGATGGCCTGCCCCTGGCGATTGAACTGGCCGCTGCGCGCATCCGGCTATTCAGCCCACACGAGATGCTGATCCGCCTGACCAACCGGCTGGCGCTTTTGACTTCGGGCGGCAAAGGTATGCCGGAACGCCAGCGCACGCTGCGCGGCACGATTGACTGGAGTTACGAGCTGCTCGACGGGCATGAAAAGAGGTTATTCGCCCGGCTAGGTGTGTTTGTCGGCGGCCACACGGTGGGCGCAGCGGAAACCGTCTGCAATGCAGATGGCGTGCTCAAGCCGGATGTCGCCAGTGTGCTGACCTCGCTCCTGGAAAAGAGTCTGGTGCAGCCCAGAAGGGGATCCGTGGACGAATCGCGCTTTGCAATGTTGGAGACGATTCGCGAGTATGCGTTAGAGCGGCTGGCAGAGGCTGGTGAAGCCTCCGAGATCTGGCGGCGGCACTCGGATTATTATTTGACGCTGGCTGAGGTGGCCGAGCTGGAACTGCGTGGCCCGGATCAAGCCGAGTGGCTGGAACGTTTGGAGCGAGAGCACGACAATCTGCGCGCGGCCTTGGGCTGGTCATTGCAAAACGGTCAGGTGGAAAAAGCGTTGCGATTGGGCGCGGCCTTGTGGACCTTTTGGTATTGGCGCGGCTACCTGAGTGAGGGCCGCATGTGGCTGGAAGGCGCGCTGGCGACTGCGCTCGGCAGCATGATCCCTGCGGTTGTGCGGGCCAAGGCGCTCCATGGTGCCGGCATGTTAGCCTGCGCTCAAGGCGACCTGCGTCGCTCGCTGAATCTGCTTGAGATCAGTCTTGAGCTGTGGCGCGAGCTGGGCGACAAGCAAGGCCTGGCGTTCGTGCTCAACGGCCTGGGCACGGCGACGTATAACCAGGGCGACCTGGAACAATCGGCCAAGTATCAAGAGGAGAGTCTGGCACTGTGCCGGGAACTGAGCAACAAGTGGGGCATTGCTGCGGCGCTTAACGGCCTGGGCGAGTTGGCGCGCTGCCGGGGCGATTACACAGAAGCCCAATCACTGTATCAGGAGAGTCTGGCGTTGCGGCGCGAGCTGAACAATCGCGTGGGGATTGCCGTTGTGCTCCACAATCTGGGCCATGTGGCAGCGTATCAGAACGATTACCTTCAGGCCGGCGCGCTCTTTGCCGAAGCGCTAAGCATGGCGCGCGAAATGGGCGATTTGCAGTGCCTGGCCGAGTGTCTGACTGGCCTGGCGGGTGTGCTTGTTGCCGAGCAGCGCTCACTGGACGCGGCATGGTTATTTGGCGCCGCCGAGTCGCTGCTGTCTGCCATTGGCGCCAGCCTGGAGCCAGCCGATCGCGCTGAACGTGAACGCCATCTGGCGGCTGCGCGCAGTGCGGGCCTCGACGAGGCCGCCTTTGCGGCAGCGTGGGCAGGAGGTCGAGCCATGACGCCTGATCAGGCGGTCGAGTTTGCTTTGGAGCGTGTTGCGGATGCCTGATCTGCCGACCCGGATCGTCACCTTTCTTTTCAGCGATGTTGAGAATGGTGAGCGGTTATCGGAACGATACCCGGCCGCCATCCAGCCCGCCTTGACTGCCTATCGGGACATTGTGCGGCGAGCTATCGTCGCGCGTGGCGGTCATGTCTACTATGAGATGGGGGATGCTCTGCGCGCCAGCTTTGCCGAGGCCGATTCGGCGTTGGAGGCGGCTCTGGATGCTCAGCGCGATCTTGTCCAGGCCGAATGGCCCGGGACCGGCCCGCTGCCGATTCGCATGGTCTTGCAGACCGGCTCGATCTGGGCTCCCGAAGGGGACTATGTCGGCATTACGGCCAACCGCGCGGCGCGGCTCTTGCAAGTAGCTCGCGGCGGTCAGGTGCTGCTCTCGACCGCAACCTGGCAACACATTCACAGTCACCTGCTGGATAAAGTCCAGTTACGAGACCTGGGCGAACACGGCTTGGGGGGGCTGGTGCAGCCCGAGCATATCTTTCAACTCGTTTTCCCCGATCTGCCCATCGAGTCTGCCCCACTCCGATCCCTCGATACGCTGGTCCATAACTTGCCGGTCCGGCCGGGAAGCTTTGTCGGGCGTGAGCGCACCGTGGATGAGGTCGAGCGATTGATTGCCACGACTCGCCTGCTCACGCTCACGGGCGCGGGCGGCGTGGGCAAGACCCGGCTGGCGCTCCAGGTGGCCTGCGACATGTTGGGCGTGTTCGAGGACGGCGTGTGGCTGGTCGAGCTGTGTGGTGTCTCGGATGGGGCGCTGGTCTCATTGGCTGTGGCCTCGGTGTTGAATGTGCATGAGGAGGCAGAACGCCCGTTGCTAGAGACGCTGACCCGGCATCTGCGCGATCAGAGCCTGCTGTTGATCCTGGACTGCTGCGAGCATGTCATCGAAGCCTGCGCCGAATTAAGTGAGGCGCTGCTTTACGCCTGCCCCCGACTGCGCCTCCTGGTGACAAGCCGCGAGCCTCTCGACATTCCCGATGAGGTCACCTGGACGGTTTTCTCTCTTTCGTTGCCTGAGATGGAACGATTGTCCTTCTCCGGTCGAGATTTTGTCTCTGCCCTGACCGAGTATGATGCCGTGCGGCTCTTTGTCGAGCGAGCCAGGATGGCTCTACCGACTTTTACGTTGACCATGGAGAATGTGTTGACGGTGGCCCAAATCTGTCGCCGCCTGGATGGGATCCCGCTGGCTATCGAGTTGGTGGCGTCCATCGTCAAGTTGTTGCCCATCGAAAAGATCGCCCATCGGCTCACCGAATACTTTAGATTGTTGACGGGAGGTCGTCACACCGCTATGCCCAGGGACCGCACCCTGTGGGTTGTCATCGGTTGGAGCTATAGTTTGCTGTCCGAGGCAGAGCAGGCGTTGCTGCGGAGACTATCGGTGTTTGTGGGCGGCTGCACGGTCGAAGCGGCCGAGATCGTGTGTTGGGGCAGGGGGCTAGAGACCGAGTTCATCGCAGACCTGCTGACCGAGCTGGAACTCAAATCGCTTGTGACCATCGAACAGCGCGGCGAGAGGCCACGATATCTTGTGCTGGAAATGATCCGGCAGTACTGCCGTGACAAGCTTTTGGATTCGGGCGAGACCGATTGGGTGCAGGGTCGCTTTCTTGACTATTACCTCCGCCTGGCCGAAGAGGCGGAGACCAAGCTGCAAAGCGCAGAACAATTTGTATGGTTGGATCGGTTGGAGGTTGAATACGATAATTTGAGAGCGGCGTTGGAGTGGGGACAGGCTTCTCCGGCTGATGCCGAAGCCGGATTGCGATTGGCAAGCGCTTTGTGGCGTTTCTGGTACTTGCGCGGCAAGTTGAGCGAAGGGCGCCTATGGCTGGAAGGTGCGCTGACCGGTGCGCGTGGCGGCAGTCTGGCCCGAGCCAAGGTGTTCAATGTCGCCGGTCATCTAGCGTACGCCCAGGGCGACCTGGTCGCGGCGCGGCTGTTCTATGAAGAAAGCCTCGCCATTCGACGTGAATCGGGTGACAAGCGTGGCATGATCAACTCGCTCGGCAGCCTGGGACAGGTGTTGAAGGCCCAGGGCGAATATGGTCAGGCGGAGAGGCTTTACGAGGAAAGCCTGGCGGTTTCTAGAGAGATGGGCAGTGAGGAAAGTATCGCGGCTGCTTTGTATGACTTGGGTGGCGTGCTGCTCGGTCGAGGCAGTTACCAGCGGGCGGGCAGTATCTTGCTAGAGAGCCTGCGGCTCTGGCGTGAGATCGGTCATGCCGATCGGATTGTCGCTTGCCTGGTGAGCCTCAGTCAGGTGGTGAGCATGGTTGGCTCAGTGGGCAAGCAGGCCTCGCCTGAAGCGGCGCTCAAAGCGGCGCGGTTGTTAGGCGCGGCCAGCATCCTCCTCGATACCATTGATTCGCCTTTGTCTTCCGACCGGGCCGAGTACGACCAGAGTATGGCCGTGGTGCGTGCTTGTCTTGGTGAGACGGCATTTGCCCAAGCCTGGGCTGAGGGGCGTGCCATGACACGCGAACAGGCTATCGCCTATGCGCTGGGAGAGTAGATGTCGAGCGTCAGGCATTGGACATCATGCGCTCTGATGAGCGACGTGTGATGCTGGAGGTTGTTCTCATGTCCTATCCTCCCACGGGCACGTTAACGTTTCTCTTTACTGACATCGAGGGCAGTTCCTCCTTGTGGGAACAATATCCCGATGCCATGCGCGAGGCGCTGGCGCGCCACGATGCGATGCTGCGCCAGATCGTCGAGACCCATGGGGGACGTATCTTTAAGACAGTGGGGGACGGGGTCCACGGGGTATTTCTCTCTGCGCCGGATGCGCTATGGGCGGCATTGGCAGCGCAACGCGCGCTGCGCGACGAAGCCTGGGGGCCGATAGGCTCATTGCGAGTGCGTATGGCGCTGCACACCGGCAACGCGGTCGAGCGAGATGGCGACTATTTTGGTCCGTCGCTCAATCGGGTGGACCGCCTGCTCAGGACGGCGCACGGCCGACAGATCGTCATGTCCATGGCGATGCGTGAGCTGGTGCGCGAATCACTGCCGGAAGGGGTCGAACTGCTCGATCTGGGCGAGCATCGCCTCCGCGGGATGAGCCGACCTGAGCGCATCTTTCAGGTCGTCGCCTCGGATTTGCCCAGCGAATTTCCTCCGCTGCAAACGCTGGATGCGCGGCTGGTGAGCCTGCCCATCCCTGCGACTTCGTTCATTGGACGCAAGACTGAGGTCCAAGCCGTATGTGCGTTGCTCAAACGAAACGATATTCGTCTGCTCACACTGACTGGCCCAGGGGGCACCGGCAAGACGCGGCTGGCGCTTCAAGTGGCGACGGACATGGCCAGTGAATTTGAGCACGGGGTGTGCTTTGTGGCGCTCTCGCCGATCACCGATGCGACGCTGGTCATATCGGCCATTGCGCAAGCGATGGGCGTCAAAGAATCGCCCGGGCAATCGCTGATCGAGGGGATCAAAGAGCACGTGCGAGAGCGCGCGGTACTGCTGGTGCTGGACAACTTTGAACACGTGATAGCGGCTGCTCCAGCGGTCTCTGATCTGCTGAGCGTGGCGCGCCGACTCAAAGTGCTTGTGACCAGCCGTGCGGTGCTGCGAGTGTATGGCGAACACGAATACGTGGTCCCGCCGCTGACCTTGCCAGACCTGAAGCGGCTGCCTGACCTGGAGCAGTTGCGCGAATGTTCAGCAGTCGAGTTGTTTGTCGAGCGCGCTCAGGCGATCAAGCCGGGCTTTATGTTGTCACCTGAGAACATGCACGCTGTCTCCGAGATTTGCGTGCGCCTGGATGGGTTGCCCCTGGCGATCGAGCTGGCGGCCGCGCGCATCCGGATGTTCAGCCCGCAAGAGATGCTGACGAGGCTGACTCATCGGCTGGCACTGTTGACCGGCGGCGGCCAAGATTTGCCGGCGCGTCAGCGCACGCTGCGGAGTGCGATTGACTGGAGCTATGAATTGCTCGATGAAGACGAGCGGCGATTGTTCGGACGGCTGGGGGCGTTCGTCGGTGGCTGCACGGTCGAAGCCGCAGAGGCTGTCTGCAACGCGGATGGCGCGCTGACCTTGGGCATTTTGTCTGGACTCACGTCACTCTTGGAAAAGAGCCTCATCCAACATCGGGAAGGCCCTGCCGATGAGTCGCGCTTTGTTATGCTGGAAACGATTCGCGAGTACGCGCTGGCGCAGTTGACCGAGCGCGATCAGGCGGAAGTGATCCAGCAGCGGCATGCCGAATTCTACATGACGTTGGCCGAGCAGGCTCAGTCTGGACTGACTAGGCCGGAGCAGGTCGAATGGCTGGATCGGCTCGAAGCCGAGCATGACAATTTCCGCGTGGCGTTAGGCTGGTCTTTGCAGCGCGAGCAGGTGGACATCGCGCTGCGAATCGGCGGGGCGCTGTGGCGATTCTGGCAGGTGCGTGGACACTTGAGCGAAGGACGTGCGTGGTTGGAAAAGGCCTTGACCGTGGCCCAAGAGTGTCCCGCGTCTACCGCGGTGTGCGCGCGGGCGCTGCACGGCGTGGGCGTGCTGGCCTATGAACAAGGCGATACGGCGCGGGCCAAGAGCTATTTTGAAGAGTGCCTGGCCCTGCGACGTGAGCTGGGCGATCAGCGTGGGATGGCGGCCTTGCTTAACAACCTGGCGAACATTGCGTTTGTGCAGGGCGATTATGCACACGCGATGACGACTTATGAGGAGAGCCGCGCGCTCTGGCAAGCGATCGGAGACAAATGGGGGCTGGCGACCTGTATCAACAATCTGGGATTGCTCGCGCACTTTCAGGGCGAGGATGACCGCGCCCGCACGTTCTATGAAGAAAGCCTTGCGCTTGCTCGCGAGATGGGGGATCGGCGCGGCGTGGCAATATGTCTCAACAACCTGGGTGATCTGGCGCGCAACCAGCAGGACCTGGCGCGAGCGGAAATGCTTTATGCCGAGAGCATGACGCTGTGGCGCGAGCTGGGTGACAAGCGTGGTGTGGCGACTTCGCTCAGCAACCTCGGCGAAGTGGCCAGGGATCAGGGCGACTATGCGCGGGCGAGGGCGCTTTATCGGGCTGGTCTGGGGCTTTGTCACGAAGTGGAAGAGATGGCGGGGCTAGCCATGTGTCTGGATGGCCTGGCCGAGGTGTTCCGCCAGCAAGGTCAACTCGTGCGCGCGGCGCAGTTGTATGGCGCGGCGCATGCCCTCCGAGAGTCAGCCAACGTCATCATGCCGCACAAGTATCGGTTCGAGCGTGATCGAATGGTGGAGGTGTTGCGCGCTGCTCTCGATGAGCCGGCATTCACTGCCGCGTCGAACCAGGGGCGCACCATGACGCTGGACCAGGTCGTGACGTTTGCTTTGGAAGATCGAGTCTAGCGCTCTGTCGGAGAACCCCGTTTTCTCCGAGAACATAGATTTCTCGGCTCTCCGGCAGGCTGCTAGCGTTTGATCTTGATCCCGAGCTTGTGGCCGAGGACTTGCAGGGCCTGATAGGCTGCGTCGCGGATCTCGATTTCCGGCGCGGCCAACTGCGCGCGGAGCGGCTCGATAGCAGGTTCGCCGCCGATGTATGCCAGCGTATGAATCGCTGCCAGTCTCACCGGCACATCCCCTTCGTTCAGCGCGCGCATCAGCACCGGCTCGGCGCTGCGCCCCAATCCGAGCGGCGTCCCGCGTAGCGCGGCCCATTCGACCAGCCAGCCTTGTTGATCCAGCACGATCGGCGAACAATCGAGCACATATTCTTCCGCCGCTTTCATGGATGCCAGCGCCTCGGTTGCAGCGGAACGGACAAACCACTGCGGATCTTCGCGCTCCAGCTTGGTCAAAAGCTCTCTCGCCCAATCCTGGCGCGTAGCGGCCAACCCAAACGCCGCGGCGCGGCGAACGAGCATGTCGTCTTCGCGCGTCGCTTCTTTGAGGATGCGCCAGCCATCGGTTTGAAACTCGGCCAGTTTCAATGCGGCGACCTTGCGTAAGGATTCGTCCGCTTCGAGCAGGACGCTGGCCAGGTGCTCGATGCCGGCCTGGCCGCCCACCGCCGCCATCGCCTGCACCGCAGCTTCGCGCACAGATTCATCCCGGTCTTTGAGGGCCGCCACGAAGGTCGGCAGGTCCTGCTCGCGGCCCAACATCCCCAGTCCTCGCACGGCTTGCGCGCGGAGATGCGGATCCGGTGAGACCATCGCCTGTTTGAAGACGTACCCCAGCCCCTTGTCTTGTGTTGAAAGCAGCGCCATCACCGCGCGCTCGCGCAGCACGGGCAGTTGATCGGGTTTGGTGATCTGTGCGGCCAGTTGAGCCAACACTTTGCCGCGCCAGGTCGCCTCGGGGCCTGCCGAAGCCGCCCAGTTTGCGGCCATCCACAGTCGCGAGTGAAACAGGTCGCCATCGGGCGAGTCGTTGCGCTTGAGCAGCAGGTCCACCAGCGGCGCGACGTTGACCAGCCCGGCGCAGAACTCGAGAACATCCGCCCATTCGGCGTCCTCGAGGTGTTGAGTCAGCAAAGCCCCGGACCCTTCTTGCGTGATCTGCCATGCGGCCAGGTATGCCTGAATCCGGCCATGCAGGAAGGCAAAGCGATCCTTGCCTTGCTCGACGAGCAACCCGCACTTGCACAACGCTTCGACCGATTCTGACGTGCCTTTGGGCTTGGGCGGTTCCTTTGGCTTTTCCTCAGGTGGAGGCGTTTGACCCGGCCCGGCTTCGGGAGTGGGCGTAGGCTCTGAAGTCGGCGCGGCTTCTGGAGCAGGTGCCACTTCGGGTGGAGGAGCTGAAGCTGCTTGCACCGGAGGCGCGAGGAGTTCGACGACAAGTTTTTCGATCTCGGCGCGCTGAGCCGTAAAGCGATTCTCTTTAAGCAGCGTCAAGGCCAACCGGCCCAGCACGGCGCGAGCCAACGTCAGTGAAAGTGGACAGGCCGCTGGGACCGGTTCAAGAAACATGTCCACAGTTTGCCCGTAGGCTGCGGCGCGGTTAGGCGGGACCGAACCACGTTTTTGCCACATGAACGCGGCGAGTGTCACGTCAATCGGAAGCGGCGAGGTGCCCGGCACAGGCTTGAGGATCGTCGCCAGCCGCGCGGCATCTTCGCTGCCTCCTTTGGCCGCGTGTGTCCATCGCTCGGCCAGTTGGGCGACTTGTGCTGCTGTCCACGGCGCAAGCGGGATCGCCGCAAATTCGAGTTCGGAAAGTGGCGCGTACCCGCTCGGCGCCGTCGTGATGATCACGCGCAAGGTTGGGTGAGCTTCGAGCAAGGTTTTCAGCCAGGCCATGCAGCGCGATTTGGCTTCAGCCTCCAACTCGTCCAGCCCATCGAGCAACAAGATCGCCTGTCCGTTCTTGATGGAATTCTGAAGCAAGCCAGGCGCTCCGGTCTGAATCAAGATCGGCATCCGCTCGGTGAGCGAATCCACCAGTGGCTTGATCGGATCGGGCGGTGGCGGTGGCTTGGCTTGAGGATCGGCGGGCGGAGGCGGTTCTGGCTCGAGCGTCAATTCGCTCAGCGGCAAATAAATGGGCAGGTAACGCTCGGGCAAACCGAAGGCGGGCTGCGAGGTGCGAATGGCCTCAATGAGCTTGAGCGTGATGTGTGCCAGGAGCGCAGTGCGCCCGGAGCCAGCCGGTCCCGTGAGGACCAAGCGCGGCGCGGCCTTCATCACCGTCGAGAGCGGGATCGTCGGAGGCGGGGGTTCGATCGGTTTGTTCGAGACCGCTGGACGGGGAGGCGGCGTGATGAATTGAGGCTCGATGTAGAGTTCCGGGAGCTTGGCCCCTTCGCGCAAGACGTTCAAAGCACTTACGCGGCCTTCGAGCCATTCCAGATAACGCTGCTGAGTGCCCATGGCCAGACGCTCACGCGCCTGTGAGGCTCGCTCGCGCGCGGATTGAAACATGCGCTCAAGCTCTTTGCGGAACGCATAGGCCGTCGCGGCGCCTGCGATGAATCCAATGCCTGCGCCAACGAGCACAGATGTGGCATCAAACGTCTCACCTAATGGGAGCGGCATCAAGGGCAGGCTCATGGGGTCACCTCGCTTGCGCCTGGAACGGAGGGCTTATTTCCCCTCAGTGGTAATTTGTTGCTCCGCTTCGCTGGTGCGAACCAGCCGATAGCCGACGCCACGCTGCGTAAGAATGATGCGAGGATTGTTGGGGTCGGCTTCCAATTTCTGACGTAGATACCAGATGTACAGCTTGAGATAATGCCGCGCGTCTTTGTGATCTTCTCCCCATACTTCGTTGAGCAAATACTCGTGGGTGACGACTTTGCCCTCGTGATCGATCAGGCAGGCGAGCAGCCTGAATTCGATGGGCGTCAGCTCGACCGGTCTGCTGTTCACCTCGACCGTGCGTTTGTCCAGGTTGATCGAGAGCGTACCGTTTTTGTAAACGTGCTGCCGCAGGCCGCCGGGCCGTTGCCGTCGAAGCACCGCGCGAATACGCGCGGACAACTCTTTTGGCCCAAAGGGCTTGACGAGGTAATCGTCCGCGCCCAGTTCCAGCCCGCGCACCACGTCCTTTTCGGTGCCGAGCGCGGTCGTGAAAATGATCGGCACGTCGGAGACTTGACGGATGCGCTCGCACGCTTCCCAACCGTCAATGTCTGGCATCATGATGTCCAGCAAGACCAGGTCGGGGCTCCACTCGCGGACTTGGGATAGCCCCTCGGCGGCTCGCTTGACGAGGCTGACCTGGTAGCCCTCGTGTTGAAGCTGCCAGCACATGAAATTGCCCAGCTCGTTATCGTCTTCGATAATCAGAATGCGTTCGCCCACAGCTTGTGTCCTTTACTCTACGAGCAAAATGCGGTCACAGTTGCCACAGAAACTCAGGTCGTCCGAGCGTCCGATCTTGACCAGCAGGCGATCCGAGATCTCGACGCCACAGGCGTTACACGTGCCCTCCTCGATACGCGCTACGGCCAATCCAGTGTGCGCGCGCCGCAGTTGTTGATAGGCTTCCAAATGATGAGGTGCGATGTCCGCGATCCGCTGGTGGCGCTGCCCGGTGAGCGCGGCGATCTCGGCCTCCAATTGCTTGCGCTCTTGGGTCAGCGCAGCCTGATTGATCTGCCATTCGGCCTGCAATTTTACCAGTTGATCTTGGGCTTGGCGTTCGGCGTGCTCGGCTTCTTCCAAACAGATCATCACTTCGAGCAATTGGTCGTCGAGTGTGGCATGATGGCGTCGCAGGGCTGCCGAGTCTTTTTGCAGATCGGCCAGTTCTTTGGGGTTCTTGACCTGTCCACTGTATAATCGCTCTTCGACCGAACTGATTTTGGCTTCGAGCGTTTGAATTTCCAATTCCAGGTCCTTGCGCTGCGTGCGAGCGCGTGTGAGCTCGGCCTGCGCGGAAGCCAAAGTGGCGGCGGCGTTCCGCAAGGCCTCCGGCTCGTTCAGCGACGCGATGACCACTTGGAGTCGCCGGTGCTTGGCGTCTCGTTCCAGGTCGAGCGTTTGCAGTTGAAAGAGCTGTTTAGATGGATGCATGGGCAGGTACCTGAACGGGCGGCGCAGCCACTGCAAGGTTAGATTATAGTATTGTGACGCATAAGACGCAAGTCTAACCGAATACTTACCCGGCCGGGTCAGGGAACGGTGAGGCTGATCAATCTCGTCCACAGGGGTGGCCCAAAGAGGACAAGTCCAACGGCGACAGAAACGATCGCCGCGATGAGGACGGCGGCGGCGCCGACATCTTTGCCGATCTTGGCGAGTGGATGAATTTCGGGACTGGCGAGGTCTACGAGGGCTTCCAGGGCCGTGTTGAAAAGCTCGGCGGTCCACACCATTCCAATGGTGAGCGCGAGCACGGCCCATTCAGTTCGGCTCAGCCCAAGCCATAGGCCCAGCACGACGGCCCCCAAGGTTGCAGCGGCGTGAATCCACGTATTAGGTTGTGTATGTAGCACGTGCCACATTCCGCTAAAGGCAAAACGAAAGCTTGCAGCGCGGGAAGGGCTTGGCCGGCGAGGGGAAAGTTGAGAGGTCATAGCATGGGGACGTTGACGCGCGCGCCCATCTCACGCAAGATGTCGGCCTGCGCGGTCCACATTCTGCGTTTCTGGGCGCGCGTCGCGTGATCGTGGCCGAGCAGGTGCAACACGCCGTGAATGACCAGAAGAGCCAGTTCGTCCGCCGTGGAATGTCCAGCCGCTTGCGCCTGCGCTTGAGCGCGTGGATACGAAATGATCACGTCGCCCAGATAGTTCGATGCGTCTGGCGTAGACTCGATCGGCGCTTCGGCAAATGACAGGACATCGGTCGGCGCGTCAACGCCGCGATACTGGCGATTGAGCGCGTGAATCGCTTGATCGCCTGTGATCACGATGGTCAGTTCGACCTGTCCCCGGATAGCCTCGTGTGTCAATGTCTTGCGTGCGGCTTCGCGCAGGCGGCGGGGGTCAACGTGCACGCGATACGCGCTGTCAGAACGCAAGTGGATTCTGGTCATGCTGTTTGACGCTTGACGCTTGATTCGTCTATTGTGTCGGGATATTGGATTCTCGGGTGAAAGACGCCCTGCAGGGTGAGCGTGAACGACTCGCGGATGAGATTGAGGTCCTGCATCGTCAGCGGGCACTCGTCCAACTGGCCGCAAGTCACCCGTTCGGTGATCACTTTGCGGACGATTTCGCCGATCTCTTCGACTGAGGCCGGGCGCGCCGCGCGCACGGCAGCTTCGCATCCATCGGCTAGCATGAGCAGCGCGGTCTCTTTGCTTTGCGGTTTGGGGCCGGGATAGTGAAAGGCCTGCTCGTTGACTTTCGAGGGATCGCCCCCCGCTTGCTGCACAGCCTTTTGATACAGAAAGCTTGCCCGCATCGTTCCATGATGCTCGGGGATGAATGCGCGGACGCGGCTGGGCAGCCCATAACGTTTAGCTAACTCCAATCCGTCCTGGACGTGCCGCGTGATGATCTCGGCGCTGGTGCGCGCGTCCAGCTTTTCGTGCACGTTGCTGCCTTCGATTTGGTTTTCAACAAACATATAAGGCCGAGCCGTCTTGCCAATGTCATGATAGAACGCGCCGACGCGCACGAGCAGCGCATCGGCATCAATACGTTCCGCGGCTTGCTCGGCCAGGTTGGCGACCATGATCGTGTGATGATAAGTTCCCGGCGCTTTTCTCAACAGCACTTGCAGGAGTGGGTGAGTCGGATGGGACAACTCGAGCAATTGAAGTGTCGTCGTCACATCGAGCAAGTTGCTTACCAGGAACAGCCCGCCGACGGCCAGGCTGGCCGAGATGCCGCCGTTCACCAGTCCGGCCAGTATCAGCGTCACCAGCCCCACCGGATCGGTGAGGCCCTGCGGCAGTCGAAAGGCCAGCACGATGACCACATTGACGAGCGCCACGTACAGCCCAGCGCGGAAAAAGGCATTCAATCGCTCGACGTGGCCGATTACCAGAACCGCGACGATCCCTCCCCCGGTAGCATAGACCGCCAGTTCGAGAGAGCGGTTGCCGAGCGTGGCGGCCACACTGCCGATGACGATGGCCACCAGCACGGCGAGATTAGGCCCGGCCAACACGGTCAGCAGCAGGGTCAAAGCCGCCAGCGGAAAGAGATAAGGCAGCGCCACGCGGCCGGGGATAATGAGCTTGGCGGCCAAGATAAACATCAGGATCAGCAAGCCCAGCAGCGTGACCTTGCGAAGGTCGCGCCAGATGCCTGGCTCAAAGCGCTTCAGGTATCCCCCCACCAGTCCGACGATCACGATGGCGTACAACGTCGAGCCAATCAGGTCGTTCCAACCGCCTTTGGATTGGCGCAACCCCAGGTGATCCAGCGCCTCAAGGTCCAGCGCCGTCACGCTCTGGCCTTCGCGCACAATGATCTCCCCGGCCTCAAACGATCGCGAGACCGGGTCAACGGCCTGACGCGCCTTGGCGCGTGCGGCCGCGGTGGCTTCAGCGTCGAGGAAACTGTTGGGCGCGATGAATTGTTTCGCCAACATCGCCGCAATAGCTGCCTGTCCTTCGGTCAGGTCTACGCTGACCATGGCCGGGATGCGCGTGCGGATTTGAGCCAGGTTGCTTTCACGCAGTTCGCCGCGCATCGCAAGGTCAAGCACATTGAGCGTTTCGGCTTCGAGCTTGGCCCACACTTCGTCGCGAAGCATGACGATGCTTTCGGCCTCGGCGGGCGAGAGCGAGACATTGGCGATCGCGGCAAGCGCCGCTTGCTTTTGTACCGATGTGGCGTAGCTATCGGCGCGAACGGAACGGATGAAATCGGCCACGGCACGCGCATAGGCGATCTGCTGGCGGGCGACTCGACCATCAGGCGGGGTATAGATCGGTGCAGTAGCCGCCTCGGCTCTCCGGCGGGCCTCTTCGGTCAAGAGGTCACTTTCAAAGGTGATGCGGGCGGGGCTGCGTATGTCGCGCGCGGCCACGTCGCCGATTCCCAGGACGACCTTGTCGCTGGCGGGTGAGATGGGCAGGGTCAGAATGGCGGCGATGGCGGCGACAAACGCCACGCCGATGAGCCATACGCGCGCGGCGCGCCAGGCGATGTTCAGCGGATTACGTAGCTCGGATTCAGATTCCATGGAGACGACGAGGGAGCCAGTGGCTCCCTCGTGTGATTTTGTCCTCTCTGGCGGCCACGGCGATGCGCGGCAAACCCTCTGTGCATCATCTCGCGGCCAGCAATTCGCGCACGACCTCGTTGATCAACTTGCCGTCCGCCTGGCCCTTGAGCTGCGCCATGAGTTGCTTCATCACCATCCCCATTTGCGCCGGGCCGCTGGCGCCAGTCTGGGCGATGACGGCGCGCGCGGCTTGGATAATTTGCTCGCGGCTCAACTGTTGGGGTAGATACTCCATCAAAGCTGCAAGTTCGGCCTGTTCGTCGGCCAGCAACTCCGGGCGGTCTGCCTTTTCCAATTCGGCAATCGTGTCGCGCCGGCGCTTGACCTCGCTCTGCAGCACCGCAAGCGCCTCTTCGTCTGTCAAATCGTCGCGGGTCTTGCGCGTTTCTGCGGTCTCGGCAAGCTTGATCGAGGAAAGCGTCAGGCGCAATGCGGCGACCTTGCGCTTGTCGCCGGATTTCATCGCTACTTTGAGATCGTCTTGGAGTCTTGTCACAAGTGTCATGGTCGAGATTATAGCGGTGTCACGTGAGCCTGTCAACTGAACCTGGTTCTGTCTGAGTCTATACTGCCAACAGGCACGAACTGCGTTTTTCAAGACCACCCGATTTGTCATGCCGAGCGAAGCGAAGCCTCTCGTTTGCCGCATAACGAGACCCTTCGCTCCGCTCAGAGTGACAGAATAGAAAGCGCAATTTGTAACCGTGCGCAGTATAGATGCCTCAGCCATGCGTGTCAACTTAAGGTTGGAGTGCAGGCTTCAGCCTGCATAAAACGCGGCCTGAAGGTCGCACTCCGGGGCTAAAGTTTACACCAATGATGCCTCAGCGCCTGCGCTGGCGACTAGGCCTGGCTCGCTTTTTCGGCTGGGCCTTTGGCTTTTTACTTGGTTTGGTACGTGTCCTGGCCACACTCTTGGGACGGCGGCTCGCCTTCCCGGCTTTGGCGGTGCCGACTTTGATTTTGACCAGTTGCTTGCACAGCTCGGTCAACGCCTTGTCGTTTTCGCGGATCAGTTTTTCCGCCTCGCGCCGGAGGGCGTGGATGTTGTCCTGGCTGGTGTCGTCCAGATCGTCATTCCCCTCATCCAGCCGGACCTGGAAGCGGTAATAACTCTTGGGGGGCAGTAATTGTCTGAGCTGGTAATCTACGGTGTCACTCACGCCATCAAAGACGACGTTGAGAATGGGGACAGCCCATTCGACTAGCCCCCAGCCCTTGGCTTTCGTGTACGGCAAAGGACGTGTGAGCTCGCCGGTTCCCAGTGAGACGAGCAGAAACTCGTCTGCTTTCGGAAACATTTTCCTGGCTTCCACGTAGGCGCACATGGCCGGGTTGTTGGCAAAGACCCCGCCATCCACCAGGGCGTAATAGTCCGCGGTCGTATCACCGGGTTCGGCTTCGAGCTTGAGGGGCGGAAAATAGGTTGGAGCCGCCGACGTGGCGCGCGCCGCTTTTTTCATCAGAAAGTTGTAGCCCAGCCGGGTGGGATCTTTGGCATGTCGGCTCTTGAAGAAGAATGGAAAGCGCCGTTCGATCTCGTAGGCGGTGATCAACACCTGGGTGCAAGAGTCTTTGAGGCGAGCGTCGCGAAAATACTGTTCCAAGACCGACTCGATCCCCTCGGCAGGATATTTGGCGTCAAGGGTTCCTCCGCCGGATTGGATTTGGTACGCCGTCGAGCGATTAAAGACCTGAGCGCCTTCACGGTCATACAGACCAATGGCCTCTTCAGCGGTGAACTGAGGCCGTCCGCTGGAATCGGGCTTTGTCAGGCCCAGCGCAAGGATGCCGCCGGTCGAAGTTCCGGCGATCAGGTCGAACAGCTCTGCGATGCGGTGCTGAGTGCGCTTTTCGATCTCAGCCAGCACCATTGCCGGGATGAGGCCCCGGATGCCGCCGCCGTCAATGGACAAGATAGTGACCAGCTTGGACATGTCTGCCTCCTCGTATGATATGTTTTGCCGAAACAGGGATCCCAGGGATAATGACCCTGCGTTCAGACGCGGTCACGGGGCGGTTCTTGTGTCTCCTTGTTGCGCCGCGAGGCGCTTCTGTCAAAGACTGTTCCCCAC
>DAOTXX010000122.1:0-2854 GCA_034434835.1 Thermoflexales bacterium
ACAGCCAGCACATCTTGCCACATGTCGAGGGACAGGTTGGCAAAGGACTTGTCGCGCAAGATGCCGGCGTTGTTGATGAGAATATCCACGCGGCCCCAGCGGTCGAGCGCGGTCTGGACGATGCGCTGTCCGCCTTCGGGCGTGGCGACCGAATCGTAGTTGGCGATGGCCTGGCCGCCGGCGGCGACGATCTCTTGCACGACGGCGTCGGCGGGGTGGGACGAGCCGGGGCCGGCGCCGTCGCGCGCGCCGCCGTAATCGTTGACGGCGACCCTGGCGCCGCGCTTGGCAAGCTCCAGCGCGTACACGCGCCCCAATCCGCCGCCTGCGCCCGTCACGATGGCGACCTTGCCATCAAAGCGTAATTCGGGGATGGCTGCCTCTTCAAGCTCTCGCTTTTCTTTTTGGACTGTGCGGACGACAGGCACGGCCTTCCAAAAGTAGCCTGTGAAGCCGCGTTCTGGGTCGGTGGCGTGTTTGCGGAAGGACATTTGGACCGGCATACCTACGTGAACGTCGTCCAAAGCGCAGTCGGTGAAATCGGCCATCAAGCGACCGCCGCCTTCAAACTGAATCATGCCATAGATCGCGGGCGGGTCCACCGAGACGGCCAGCATGTCGCCCGTGAAGGATTTGACGATGGCCGGCACATCGGCGAACTCGTAATCTTCTTGCTCGCCCACCGCGCCGCAGGCCGGGTTGACGCAAATCTCGGCCTTGGGGTATTGCGGCGTGCCACATTTTTTGCATTGCCCGCCGACCAGCCCGAGGATCATCTTGCGCTTGCGCCACAAGACCGTCATCGCCGTCTGGCTCGGCGCTTCGGCGCGGATGCCGGTCTCGGTTTCGATCAGGTCTCTGAATTTCAAGAACTTGAGATAGTTATCGGTTGTTTGCTTGGCCTCGGGCGCCAGGCAGCCTTTGAGGCCAGCGCGCGGCGGCAGGCGTCGGATGTTTTCCGTGACGCGAAAGCAGAGCGCGTCGCAGCCCTGGCCAAAGCCGGCCACGATGATGCGTTGACCGGGCTGCGCGTCCTCCAAAGCTCGCACGAGCATCACGAGCGGATGAGCTGCACCGGTTTCGCCGCAGACCTCGTGCAGGTTATCCACGACCTTGTCCGGCGTCGCGCCGATCATTTTGGCGATGCTGGCGTGCTCGCGCTTGAAGAAGCAAGGATACACAACCTTGTCCACCTCGTTCATCGAGAGGGCGAGCCTGGCCAGCAGGCCGTTGATGGCTTCCGGGATGATCTGGGTGTATCCCGCGTCGCGTGCCCAGCGTTCTTCCCACGTATAGTCGAACCGCTTGTGCGCGCCCCGATAGTGATCCACAAAATCGTACGAGACCGAATATGCGCCCTCGAACTCGGCGATCACGTCCTCGTCGCCCAGCAAGATCGCCGCTGCGCCATCGCCGAACCACATTTCGTAGAACGAAGCGGCCTTGGCTTCCCGCCGATCCGAGGCTGCAACGAGGACCCGTTTCTTTTCTCCGCTCTTGATCGCTTCCGTCGCCGTGACCATTGCTGAGGTGCCGGCCTTGAGCGACGACGTGAAATCGGCAGTCAAAATGTCCTCGCGCAAATTGAGCGCGGTCGCAACGATGCCCGCGTTGAGCCGGTCGGCAAAGGGCAGCGTCGTCGAGGCCAGGTAAAGCGCGTCCACCTTGCTCTTGTCCGTGTCGGTCAGGCAATCGCGGGCCGCGGCCACCGCCATCGTCACGCTGTCTTCGTCCCAGTTGCAAAAGGAGCGTTCCCCTTGGGCGACCATGACAATCGCCGGCACGAGCCAGCCGATGTGCTGCACGATGCTCATCCGGTCGAGCCGGAGCCGAGGGATATAGCCGCCGTAGGATACGATGCCGATCATGTTGTCCTCCCGATGAGTCAAACGTCAAACGTGATGCGTGATATGACATTTGACATTTCACGTTTCACGCATCACGTTTCAGAATTTCCACAGCTTTTCGATCAATTGCGATTTCATCAGGTCGCCTTCGATCTTGAGCTTGCCGCTGGTATAAGCTTTCATCGCAGGCAGTTGACCGCGCACGTAGCTGATAAAGTCTTCCGCCGACATCTTGAGCGTCGTCGTGGGTTTGTCGTGGACGCCAGCCATCACCGTGCAGACCTTGTCCTTGACGACGACGACCCAATCGCCGCCGCCGCTGCCCGCGATGCGGAACTGGAACACCACGTCCACGCCTGCGGCCTTGTCCGCCTGAAACTTGCCCGGCATTTGCTCAAACACAGATTGCACTGTGACCTGGCCTTCTTCCGTCCCCTTGTCAGCTTGTTGGACATCATGTCTTGTGGATTGCGATGCAAGCATCGCCATCAACGCGTCATTCGCATTCGGATACTCGCGCGCGCCTTCCAGCGAAAGGATATCTTTCCACCTGGCAGCCACAGCTTCAGGCGTGGGTATGCCCTGCGTTCCATCACCACCGACCCACGCGCCAGGCCCGCTCACCATCGCTGCCCGGCCATAGTACCCCATGCCCGCGTTATAGATGCCGCCGGTGACCGGACACTGCTCAGAGCAGAGATACAGCACAATCGGCGCGACCAGTTCTGGCTTGAGCTGGTCGAGGAAATCCGGCGGGAGCACATCTTGCGTCAGCCGCGTGGCGGCCAGCGGCGCGACGGTGTTGACCTTGATGTTGTACCTGGCCCCTTCCAGCTTGAGGGTGTTCATGAATCCCACAATGCCCATCTTGGCCGCGCTATAGTTGGTCTGTCCAAAGTTGCCGAACAGACCGGCGGCCGAAGTCGTCATCACAATGCGGCCATAGCCCTGCGCCTTCATCGCCAGGAACGCGGGCTGGGTGACGTGATACGCGCCGTGCAGATGAA
>DAOTXX010000123.1:0-75948 GCA_034434835.1 Thermoflexales bacterium
CCCCCCCCCCCCCCCCTCGACGCTTATCTCAACAGTTCAGTGATCAGCCACTTCCGGTTCAGTAGGGCGCAGGCAGAGGCTTGGTAAAGTCGTTCGAGTCCCACATCGCTTTCATGGCATCCACGTTCTTGGACGTCACGAGGTCCATACCAGAGTCGGTCCAGTCGCCGAATTTCTTGCCGCTGACGATCTTGTCATAGATCATTTGCACTGTGTCGTAGCCCCAACCCCAGTACTTTTGACCGACCAGGCCGGAAAGGTAGCCTTGCTTCAGATAGTCCAGTTCCACCGGCAGGGTGTCAAAGGACACCGTCTTGACCTTGCCTGCCTTGGCTGCCGCTTCCCACAGTTTCATCGAGCCTTGCTTGGCAAACAACGGCCACAGCCCGACAAAGAACCAACCGTTTAGATCGGGGACAGCCTGCATCGTCTCTTCTACCACCTGCACGCCCAGGTTGATGTCGTCGTTGCAGGCCACTGTCTTGACGATCTGGATGTCCGGATACTTTTTGATCTCATCCTTGAAGCCGCGTATCCGCTCCTCCAGGTTGGCGGCCCCAGGTACGCCGGTCAACAAGGCCACCTTGCCCTTCGTGCCCATGGCCCTCACCAGCAGGTCAGCCGCCGCCTTGCCACCGTCGTAGTTGCTCACACCCAGGTAGGTGAAGCGGCCGCTCTTGGGCGAGTCCGAGTCCCACGTCATCACCTCGATGCCCGCCGCCAGCGCCTTCTTGATCGGCGCTTCGCAGCCCGCCGGCTCGTTGCACGAGATGCCAATGGCGTCCACGCCCTTGGCGATCACATCCTCCACCACCCGCGATTGCTCGGCAATGTCCGAGGCCACCGAACCGACGTATTGTATCTCGACCTTGTAGGGTCCCTTGGCCGTCAGTTCTTCCGCCTTCTTGATCGCGCCAGCGCGGCCAGTCTCAAAGACCGGGTTACCCAACGCCTTGGGAATCCAGGCGATGACGATCTTGTTATCGGCCAACGCCTTGTGTGTTGGCGCGGCCGCCTTGGGTTCCCAGCCCTTGGTGGTCCATTCGTGCGGGATGCCCTTCTTGTCCAGGGTGGCCTCATAGTCTTTCAGCGTGGCAGCGGTGACCACGTCCACGCCGGTGTCAATGATGCCATCCTTCACGCCCATGTCCGCAAAGGCCTTGTCCTTCCCATCCTTCGAGATCTTGTAGATGAGTTGGACAGACTTGTAGCCCTGGTCGAACTCGCGCTGGGCGACGGTAGCATCAATCACGCCTTCCTTGATCCCGTTGATGATGTCGGTGGTAGCATCAAAGCTGACCAGCTTGATGACCCCGACCTTCTTGGCTTCCTTGATGGCGGTAGCCCAGGCAGGACCGTTGTAGGCATACACACCGAACGCGCCAGCCAGATCGGGATTGGCCGAGATGACCGAGTTTGCCAACGACAAGGCCTGGGCGGCGTCTTCCTTGTCGTTCACCGGCTCCAGCGTTGTGATCTTGGTGCCCTTGACAGCGTCCTTGAAGCCGTCCGTCCGCTGCAAAGCATTGAGAGCCGTGTCGGAGCCTCGCCCGATGCCGACTTTGCCACCGTTCGGCAGGAGCTTCTTCATCGCCTCGCCAGCCGCCTTGCCGGCCGAGTAGTTGTCCGTGCCGATATAGACCAGAGACACGGAGCCTTTGACCGGCGGCGTGTCGAGCGTGGTGACGATCAGGCCAGCGCTAGCTGCCTTCTTCATGACCGGCTCCAAGGCGTTGGGGTCGGAGGGGGCAATCGCAATGCCGGTCACGCCCTGGGCGATGTAGGTCTCCATCGTCTGGGTTTGGGCGGCCACGTCCTCCTTGGGCGGCACGAAGAAGATGGCCTGGTCATCCTTCAAGCCCAGGTCCTTGGCTGCCGCCCGCACACCCTTTTCCACATTGCTCCAGTATGGGTGCACCGACTTGCCGATGACGACCACCTTGAACTCTTTAGCGGGGGCTTTGGTTGGCGCCGCCGCCGGTGGTTGAGTTGGCGCCGGCGCCGGTGTTGCCGCAGGTGCACAGGCAGACACCAAAAGCATGACCACTAGCAATAGACTTGTGCGTTTCATGGTATTCTCCTCCTAAAAACATAGATTGGCCTAACGCCAGTCGTCGTTAGGCGGTCGAGTAGATTGCAAGCCAATCTGCGGTGATTTCCTATACCTCACCTCCTTTCCATCAGTCCACGCCACCAGCAAAGTCGTCGCGAGCGCCAACGATGTAGGCCACCACCCGCTCGCGGAACTCGTGAATGTCGCCGGCGACAGGACAATCGCAGACCTTGCGCCCGTGGCGCAGCACCATCAATCGGTCGCTCACCTGGTAGATATCCTCCAAACGGTGACTGATGATGATGATCGAACAGCCCTGCGTCTTGAGCTCCCGCACCAAATCGAGCACCTTGCCAATGGCCGCCACACTCAGGGCCGCCGTGGGCTCGTCCATGATGGTGACCTTGGCGTTAAAAGCTGTCGCTCGGCCAATGGCGACCGCCTGACGCTGGCCACCGGACAGACTCTCGACTCTCAAGCGCACGGAGGAGATGTCAATCTTGAGACGATCCAGCAGGCGTTGCGTCTCTTGCTCCATGTGACGCTTGTCCATCACACGGATCGGGCCTAGTTGTGCGCGCACCGTTTCACGTCCCAGGAAAACGTTGGCGGCCACATCAAGGTTGTTGGCCAGGGCAAAGTCCTGATACACCATCTCGATGCCCAGCCGACGCGCATCCATAGGCTCGACAATATGCGCCTTCTTGCCTTCGATCAAGATCTCTCCTTCGTCAGGGATATAGGCACCACTGAGGACCTTCATCAGGGTAGATTTGCCGGCGGCGTTGTCGCCCACCAACCCCAACACTTCATTGTGGTGCAACACCAGGTCCACCCCGCGCAGCGCCTGGACCGCACCAAAACTTTTCTTGATATTCCGCATTTCCACGATGGGTGTGGCTTCTGCCATAGGTTTCATCCCTCTAGCAATTTCCTAGGTTCTCACAGGCTCCCGCGATATACCATGACACCCAAGAGATGGAAGTGGCTCGCAGGAACTAACGCCTGCGATATCGCCGCCATGTGTCGTAGGTAACCGCCACCACCAGGACAAGACCCAGCACTACATCCTGCAAGTAGGACGACAGGTTGACGAGCACCATGCCGTTGACCATCACGCCCATAATGGCCGCGCCCAAGGCTGCCCCCAGCACGGTGCCTTCCCCGCCAAAGAGGCTGGTGCCTCCGATGACCGTAGCGGCAATGGCCCACAGCTCATACCCCGATCCGACGACGGGGGTGCCCTGGCCCAGGCGCGACGCCAGCAAGATGCCCACTATCCCACCCATCACACCGCTGCTGGCGAAGGAGAAAAGACGCACTCGGTCCACATTGATGCCGGACACTCGCGCCGCCTCGATGTTGCCCCCGACGGCGTAAATATGGCGGCCCAGCGTGGTCGAGTTTAGAATGAAGGCAACGATGAGCGCTACCGCGACAAAGATGATGAACATGACTGGAATCTGGTAAAAAGTGCCCTGGCCCAGAACCAGGAAGGGGGAGTCCGAAGGATAGACGATTGGGTAGCCCCGCGTAATGAACGCTGCTGACCCGCGAGCTATCAACCAGGTGCCCAGCGTGATGATGAACGGAGGAATGTGCAGTTTGGTGACAAAGAGGCCGTGCCACAGGCCCACCAGCCCGGCGATGACCAGCACGACGACGATGGCCGGCGCCATGCCAATAGGCGGCACGCCGCCCACTCCTTTCAGCATCAACAGCGCGACCAACACGCCGGTCAGAGCCGTCATTGAACCGACCGACAGATCAATGCCACCGGTGATGATCACCAGGATCTCGCCCACAGCCAGGAGGCCAAAGGTCGCCACGAAGCGCATAATGACGGCCAGGTTAGCTGGTTTGAGAAAAACATCAGGCTTTTGCCACCAAAAGAACAAACACAGCAGCAAAAAGGCGACGATGACACTCGCCTCACGGAACTGGAAGAACGCCAGGACCGCTCTGGCTCCCCGCTGCCTGGACCATGGGCCAGCCTGCGCTGTGTCGGCTGTTGTGATATCCTTGCCCAACGTAGCCTCCTATGGTGGATCATGTGCCAGCCCACGCGATGATGGGCTAGACATTCGGTGGTGTGATCTCAACCTTCGGGTCAACCTCCTCAGGTCGCGCGGAGCAATGTTACAGTTGCTCTCTGAGCATGAGGGTAGGAGACGTCACTAAAATGCTCGTGGGGAATGCTCACAAATCTTGCTCCTGCCAGGCCAGGGCAGGAATACACAATCTTGAACACGTGCTATATCATCACATTAGTAGTATAAGACATTTAGCCCAAGCCACCAGTCATTTTCCCCCTGTCATCCTAGGGGGATTTCCCCTATTCAATTTTTCCATCTATAATTCCTTCTATGGGCAAGACACGGGTGCTGCTGGCGGACGATCACGCTGTCGTACGCGCGGGGATCGCAAAAGCGCTGAGCGAACTGGACACGCTCGAAATCGCGGGCGAGGTGAGCGATGGCCCGACACTCTTTGAGGCGTTAGAGCGCCTGCGCCCTGATTTGCTCGTGATGGATGTGGCGATGCCGGACTTTGCGCCAGTGGCCGATGTCAAGCGAATCCGTGACGCTCACCCCAAGCTTAAAATCCTGGTCGTCAGCGCCTATGACGATGACGCTTACGTCGTCGGTCTGCTCGACGCGGGCGTGGATGGCTATCACCTCAAGGATCAGCCGCTCAGCGATTTGCGGTTGGCGGTGCAGCGGGTGTTGGCCGGGGAGCGATGGCTGTCCAGTCCGCTGGTGGACAAGCTGCTCCATCGGCAGACGCAGCCCATCGCCGCGCGGCCTACTCCCCGTTTGACTTTACGCCAGCACGATCTTTTGTGCCTCTTGCAGCAGGGGTACGATAATGCCGCCATCGCGCGCGCGATGAAACTGAGCGTCAAAACGGTGGAAAACCATCTGACCCGTCTGTACCGACAATTGGGGGTGAGCAGCCGGCTTGAGGCGATGGCTTATGCTGTGGCACATCCAGAAGTACTGGCTATGGCGGGCAGCGTCGCAGCGCAATCGGATAGACCAACGTTAGCGCAAGACGCCACCTTGTGCGTGCTTATCGTGGATGATAATGCGCGTTATCGCAGCCAGTTGCGGCGAATGATGGGCAAGGCTTGCACTCGATCGCTCATCTATGAAGCGGATAGCGTCAAAGAGGCCCTGCGCGTGGCCGGTCAACATCCGATTCAACTCGCATTGGTGGATGTGGTGTTAGGGTCAGATGTCGAGAGCGGCATCCAGTGCGCGCGTCGCCTGCGCGCGCTCGCCCCACAGATGCGCATCGTGCTCATCAGCGCGTACCCGGATCGCGAGTTTCACCGCCAGGGGCTAGAGGCCGGAGCTATAGCGTTCGTGGACAAAAAAGATCTGGACGTTGCAACGTTGCGCCAGGTCGTAGAGGACGCCATCCCCTTGGAAGGCGGAAGGATGAAGGCGGAAGGATGAAACTCGGCGTTCCTCCGCTTTCACCTCTCATCCTTTATCGGCGAAGCGAGACGATAAATGGAACGCGGTCAAACATCCAGAACCCGATCGGCAGGCCGAGGATGGACAGGCACAGCGCATAGGCCGCTTCCATCCACAACGCGCTGAGCCACCAGCCAATGAGCAAAAAGTAGAGTGCGCGCAGCAAGAGGTTGTACTGCGGCATGTCGGTCACGAGGGTCTGAGTGCCCCAGCTCCGCACGAGATACTCCCTCTCGCCACGCAGGGCGATGACTTCGGGGATGCGGTTGAGCATCATCACGGCGAGTGGCATCCCGACGATCGTGGCGGTCAAGAACCACGTGACGGCGATCCACGCCTGACCCAGCCACCAACCGACGAGTGCGAACCACACAAGCTGCACCAGGCAGCCTGGATTTTTCTTGGCGATAATGGTTGCAGTCGTCATGTCCATTTCTCCCCAACCCTCCAAGTCTTGAAAGTTGATCAACTCTACATCCAATACGCAGAAAGAAGCATAAAGTTGCAACGTTGACAAAGCACGCCAGGCAGGCTATGATCATCCACGATGAGACAGCAGCTCGCGCGCATGAATCTGACGCTGATGCTGATGGCGTTTGCTATCGGGTTGGCACTGGCCTGGCAGCTCAAGGGTCAGCGCGCCTCGCCGCCGGTCGGTTACGCCCCTGGCGATCCTCGCGACCGCATCGTCAATACGATTGACCAACTCGAAGCCGAACAGGCCGCGCTCAAGTCCGAGATCGCTCGCCTGCGCGCCGAATTGGCTGCGTATCAGTCTCAAGCCGCTGCCCACACTGACCGTCTGCAAAAGCTGAATCAAGAACTCGACGCGCAGCGCGCCGCGGCCGGGCTGACCGCCGTGCGTGGGCCTGGCGTCGCTGTCACGCTGGACGATAGCAGCATTCGCAACCTTCCGGCTTCGGCCGAACCCAATGCTTACCTCATCCACGAGTTCGATGTGCGCGATGTGGTCAACGTGCTATGGCTGGCCGGCGCGGAAGCCATCGCCGTCAACGACGAACGAATGGTGGGCAACACCTCGGTGTATTGTGTCGGCAGCACCGTCATGGTCAATACCACACGGCTTTCACCGCCCTACGTCATCCGCGCCATTGGCGAGCCAGGTCACCTCATGGACACGCTACGGAATCCATCTTATCTGGCTTCCCTGCGGCAAAAGGTCGAACGATACGGCGTCAAGTTTCAGACCACGCAAATGCCCGGGATGACATTGCCGGCCTACAGGGGCGGCTTTTCGGTGAGGCATTGTAGTATCCGATGAAGACACGCGCGTCTCAGCTTTCGGTCACTTGTGTCGCTCTGCTGATCGGCGTGCTGGTGATGGCGCAGTTTGCCACACAGCAGCGCATGAACTCGAAGCGCGCGTTCGCCTCTGGGGCGGATGGAGCGCTGCTCATCAGCAACCTCGTGGAAGGCAACACGCGCCTGCGCCAAGAAGTGACCGAACTGGGCGCCCAACTTGCCAACTATCGCAACGCGACCAATCAGGCCAGGCTGCAAGCGATGACGGACGATCTCAACCGTCTCAAAATCCTCAACGGCGCCGTCGAGGTGTTCGGGCCGGGCGTGCAGGTCACGCTCGATGGGCCTGCGACGGTGTTGGACTTGCAAGACCTGCTGAATGAGCTGCGGAACGCCGGGGCTGAAGCCTTGGCGCTCAACGGCCAGCGCATCATCGCTTCATCGGCTATCCTGCCCTTGCCCGATGGCAGCATCGCGATAGACGGCATGGCGACCCGTCGGCCATACGTCTTTACGGCCCTCGGCGATGCGGCTACACTGAAAACCGCTTTGATGAGACCCGGCGGCCTGCTGGCGGTTTTCTCCAACAGTCGTGAGGGGATCACCGTCAACGTCCAACAACGCGAGACTCTCACGGCGCCAGCGCACGCATCCCCCCCGAGCTTTCAGTATGCTGTCTCGGTGAAATAAAATCAACCTCCCGCAGGCTTGGGGCCTGCGGGAGGTCAAAAAGTTACACACCCGCCGAGAGCCTGACGGTGGTCGTCACTGCCCACACGTGGAGCACGACCCTCCGCCACAGGTGGCGCAGCCGCTACCACTTCCTACACCAGAAATCGCTTTGCCTTCGCTGTGAGCGGCAAACACGCTCAACACCCGGCTGGTGTGCTTGCCCTGACACTTTTCGCAGGCAATCGGCGCATCGGCTTTGCTCATCGGCCTCAACACTTCAAACTTGGTCCGACAATCTGTACAATAATACTCATAAACTGGCATCGCTTCACCTCCACATCACCGCCGCTAAGAATAGCGGTTTGCCGCTTATTCTACCCGCATTTCCCACCTGCGTCAACGCATTGAAGGGGATCTAGATCAACCCGAGTTCTTTGCCGACTGTTGCAAAGATATCCAACACGCGATCCAACTGTTCGTCGGTATGAGTCGCCATGTAGCTGGTGCGTAAGAGGGATTTGTTCGGCGGGACGGCCGGGGGCAGGACGGTGTTGGTGTAAACCCCGGCCTGGAACAGCGCATTCCAGGCAAAGACGGTCTTCATGTCATCCCCGATGATGATGGGAATGACGGGCGTGGTGCTTTGGCCGGTGTTGAATCCCAGCGCCTTGAATCCGGCGCGCATCTTGTGCGTGTTGTGCCACAGCCGCTCGATGCGCTCCGGCTCCTTTTCCATAATGTCCAGGGCCGCCAGCACGGCCGCAACGTTGGCGGCCGGCATCGAAGCGCTGAACATGAAGCTGCGCGCGTGATGCTGGACATAGTGCATCACGACGTCATCCCCGGCAATGAATCCGCCCAGCGAGGCGAACGACTTGCTGAACGTGCCCATGATCAGGTCCACCTGGTCCGTCAGGCCAAAGTGATTCGCCGTGCCGCGCCCATGATCGCCCAGCACCCCAATCGAGTGCGCGTCGTCCACCATCAATCGCGCGCCGTATTTTTTGCACAGCGCCGCGATCTCGGGCAGCGGCGCAATGTCGCCGCCCATCGAAAACACGCCATCCACGACGACCAGCTTGCCCGCGCTCTCGGGGCAGGATTGCAGCGTCTCTTCGAGCGAAGCCATGTCGTTGTGGTTGAATCGTTTCATCTTGCCCAACGCCAGCCGACACCCGTCGTAAATGCTGGCGTGATCCTCTTTGTCAACGATCACCACGTCGCCCCGGTCCACCAGCGCGCTGATCGTGCCCAGATTGGTCTGCATTCCAGTGGAAAATACCAGCGCCGCCTCCTTGCCGACGAACCGCGCCAGCCGCCGCTCGGCCTCGACGTGCAACTCGAGGGTGCCGTTCAAAAAGCGACTGCCGGTACAGCTCGTGCCATATTTTCGAGTGGCTTCGATCGCGGCCTGGCGCACACGCGGATCGGTAGTCAATCCCAGGTAGTTGTTGGACCCGATCATGATCACCTTGCGCCCGCGAATGACGACCTCGGTGCCCTCGCTGTTGTCGTCGAGCACCGTAAAGTATGGATAAATCCCGGCGGCGATCGCTTCCCTGGCGATGGTGAACTGGTGGCATTTCTCAAACAAATCCATGGTGACTTCCTCCTATGGGAGAGTTGGTGTGAGAAGCATCGTTCGAGGCAGCGCCCTTTGCAAGAATCAGACTGCATTGTAGCCCGGCTTGGAGGATTGGTCAAGTGAAAGCCAACCTCGCGCAGGTTGTGATTGAACCGGCGGGCGGCTGACTCAATCGTCTGGCTTGGGCGTTTTGGTGGATTGGGGCGTCTCGTCCGGTTCAGGGGTCTCGTCCGGCTCAGGGATCTCGGTCGGCTCACGTGTATCGGTGGGGCGAGGCGTCCGCGAAGGTTCGGGAGTGCGTGACGGTTCTGGTGTCCGGCTCGGCTTGGGCGAGCGCGAAGGCTCGGGCATGCGAGTCGGTTCAGGCGTGCGTGATGGCTCCGGTGTTCGAGATGGCTCGGCGGTGCGTGAGGGTTCAGGTGTCTGGCTTGGCTTCCTGGTCTCTGGTGGGCCGGGGGTCTCGGTTGGCTCAACCACCTTGGGCGGCTGGGGCGTATGTGTCGGCTCGACGCGAGGTGTTGAGGACGGCAATGGCGTAATCACGCCGGGGCTGGGCGTTGCTGTGGGCCAACCGGGCGTTGGGAGATGGGAATCGTCAAACTCGATCTTGAGCGCCAGCAGGGTACCATCAGAGAACTTGCGCACGTGGACCTCAGCCTGCGCGTTGAGTCGAGGTGTGCCGAGGATCCGAGTGTCTTGAGTCACCAACATTCGTTGACCGCCGATGACCCAGGTCCGTGCGCCCATCGCTGTGACGACGCCCACCCAAGTCGCTATTTCGGATTCGATATGCTCGGCGACAATCTGACCATTCGACAAAACGTGCCCGGCTACTTCCACAGGGTCGCCCACTTGGGGATCGCCTTCGATGACCGTCGAGGTAGTCACCTGCACAGCGAGGCCACCAATTGTCCATCCGGTAGCGTCGAGGTTACTCACGGTCCCGGCGAATTCGATGCGCACGGTTCGCCTGGAGGCCTGCACTGCCCTGGCTTCTTCCACACGCCGCTGACTGTAGGCCTCTTCCATGTTGACGCGCCGAGCCGGATCGAGCGTCAACGAAAGCTGAAGGCTTTCCCACGAGCGTTTGACGCCGTAAAGTGGATCGCCAGGCAGGCTGGCTGCCGATGCCCCCAGCACGCTGCCGCCAATCGCCACCACCAACACAATGACGGCGAGGAACGACAGTGCCACGCGATGGTGGACCAATCGCGCGAGCCGTGAAGTGAGTGACGCTTGGGGTCTCATTTTCCTGACCCGAGCCAGGAACGCCGCGCGCACTTTCGCCTGTGCCGCCGGCATAACGCCGAGCGTCTCCCGACCATACGCCGTCAGACGGACAGCTATCCGTAGCATAGGCTCCAGTTGATCCGCTTCTGCCGGGTAACGCGCCAACACCTGCTCGATAGATTCTCCGGCCTCCAGAGCAGCAAAGGCTTGAATGAGGATGGCTTCCAGACGTTCGTCGTTCATGGTTCGCCCTGTCCAAGTTGGCGGGCCAACGCGGCGACCGCTCGTGCTTGCAGTTGCTTGACGGCGCCTTGGGTCTTGCCCAACATACGCGCCACTTGTTCGATGGGCATCCCCTGTCCAAAGCGCAACGCGATGACGTGCTGCTGCTCTGGGGTCAATGCCCGGATCGCCAGCCGTAATTTCTCTCGTTCCAGAGCTTGCACCGTCAGCGTCGAGGGAGTGTGGTCAAAATCGCTCAGCCCGTCATCCAGTTCGACATGGGGCGCGCGCGAGGCTCGACGAAAGTGATCGTTCACGACCCGTGCTGCGACGCCGAACAGCCAGCCCGCCAGCGTTGTCCTCGGGCCGGTCCCGGTGCGCAGTCCCTCGAGCAGCCGCGTCAAGACTTCGCTGGCGATGTCTTCGGCCAGCTCCCGGTCGCCCGTGCGATACAGCGCGTATCGAAAGAGCGGCACATAGTATTCATCGTGGATCTGGCCGAGCGCGTCTTGCTCAAATCGGTGCGCGCGCGCCAGAAGCTCATGCTCGTTGCTCAAGCCGGTCATTATCCCAAGTTGTCCGGCAAGCTCCGGCATATTAATAGTCGCGCCAGAGCCTCCGAAAGTAACGCAGCCCTCTTCACCCGACCTGCGAATGTCGCGTCAGGGGCTGCTTCTCGGTGTCATTTTAGCGGGCAGGATTCCCTTGGCAGGGCAAGGAGGACGGTCAGGAATTATAAGCCAAACCCCAGCATCCTGCAAAAGCCTTACGCAAAAGCGGCGTAGGAGCGCCCCCCTTTGAGGCGCTCCTACGCTAACCGCAACACCAGCCAGATTGACGTGTCACTTATCGGGATACTATTGGCAAGAACACTTGATGAACCGACGACACAAAGGTCGCATAAGGTGTGCCGTCAGCCCTGCGGTAAAAGTTGAGGTAAACCGCCTGCCCCACAGCGACCGCCGGGCTTGCCCCAGTCGCCATCGTCCCATTGGACTCGATGACCTCGATAGCTGGGTCGGCTTTGTAGATGACGCCATTGACCTGCCAGTTTGACCAGTCGTCGTTCATGTCGTGAGCCTCCAGGACGCCGATGACATTGCCCAACCCCGCGTGTGGGGCCACATGCGTTTCGATGCTGAGTGCGAGTCTGGGCGTGCCGCTGATGTATTTCACTTCCACAAACGCGCCCACAGCAAAAAGACCATGCTCTTGTTCAAACTCGGTGCTGATGTCGGCCGTGTACGTGATGCCGCCGATGCGCCACTCGCCAATCAGCCCCGCGGGGAACGACTCGATGGCGCCATAGGCTCGGAACACATTGGTCCCGCTGATCACGCATTTGTGATCGTCTTTGGTCTGTACCTTGTGCAGGATGTTGGTGTTGCTGACGACGCTGTACTGCGCCTTGACGCACGCGCCGACGGCGAACGGGCCGTGCTCCTCACCGAATTTGGTCGCAGAGGTCGCCGAGTATTCGACGCCGCCAATGACCCACAAGCCGATAGGCGGCGTGCTCGTCGGGAACTGGTTGATCCGGGCAAACACAATGTGCCTGCCCGGCAGAGGTGGCACATGGTCTCCGCAGTGCTCGGCTTCCTCGGTCTCGATCTCGATGGCACGGTTGACGCCTTCCAACGTCAAATACTTGACCTTGACACACACGCCCACAGTAAAACTGCCATGTTCCTGTTTGAACTCGGTGCTCATGTCGGCCTGGAAGGTATCGGTAAAGCCACCATTGCGTGTGATCACCCACGTGCCGAACAGCCCCGGTGGAAAGCTGCTGATCCTCCCAATCGCTACGTTCGTAAATGTGCCGGTGCTGCATTTATACATTTCTTCAGAGCTGATCTCTTTAGCGAGATTGTCTGTGCCACTCACGACATACTCGACTTCCGCGCACACGCCAACGACCAGCGGCCCGTGCTCCTCTTTCAGCTCGGTCGTCGTCGTGACCACGAATGAGGCGCCGCCGATCACCCAGATGCCGAAGGTGCCCGTGGGGATGGAGCTGATCACGCCAAAGAATTTACGCTCGGCTGGCCTGGGGCCGCTGCACTTGTGCGCTTCTTCTGTGCTGATCTCAAACGCCACCTTGTTGGTAGGATCGAACTTGACCTCGACACAGCCACCGACAAAGAATGGGCCGTGCTCCTGTTCGAAGCGAGTGCTGGCCGTCGCGGTATAGACGGTTCCGCTCACCGTCCAGGTTCCAACCAACTCGGGCGGGAACGACTCGACGATGCCGTGGATCACGGCGCGAGGGATGCCGCCGCCCGAGGGAACCTGACATTTGAAAGCCGGGACGGTTTCGATCTCGAGGGCCGTTCGGTGGGTGTCGGAAATGTACTCGACGCCTACGCACTGGCCTACGGCAAACGCGCCATGTTCTTGCTCAAAGTGAGTGGTGATCCCGGCTGTGTAGGTCACATTGCCAATGACCCACTCGCCGGTCAACGTGATAGGGAAACCGGCTGGGAGCACATTGACGTAGCTATACACCTTCATATGCTCGCCATGATCGTCGTCATCGCCACTACATTTGTGGGCTTCCTGACTGGCGATGCTGAGCGCCTGACGAACACTGCCGTTCATTTGATACTTGACCTGGGCGCATGCGCCAACCGTCAACGGGCCATGCTCTTGTTTGAGCAATGTGCTGCTGGTGGCCTCAAACGACATGCCCCCCACGACCCATGTACCCGCCACACCGATAGGCCGGGTGATGACGATACCTGTCCATTCCATGTCATGGTCGTCATCGGCGAAGGTGGCTCGAGGTTGTGCTGCGATCAGCCCGATGCCCATCGCCACAAAGGCCAAAGACAGCACAGCCAAAATACCGACTCGGTTAAACCGTATCATTCTGTTCCTCCTTCCTTTTTTCCAGAGATTGGTTTGCGAGGTGATTACCAGGCTCGGTTTGTCGGCATCACGTTGCAGCATGTTGTGATACGCAATGTGGGGGTTGGACAAACCGGCGCAGCTATCTTAAAGTCGCTCCAAGGGCGAAAAAGTAACGGCTGGCTCTGGCCGCATTTTCGCCAGAAAAATAGGGGACTGAACAACAGATCATCAGGATTGTGGGATGTTTAACAAGAGGTTCGTCCGCATCGCCAGCGCAATAGCGCGCGGCGCGTGCTGGCAAATGCCAGTTCGCGGGGAAGTTCTTCTGCTGCAAAGAACCGTGCTTCCGAGGCGTCATCGCCGGGCGCCAGCCCCCCTCCCACAGGCACCGCACGGTAGACGAGGATAACCCCCCTGCCGCGCGGGTCGGAGCGGACGTGGAACGCAGCCATCAACCCGGTCACACGCACCACCAGCCCGGTCTCTTCACGTACTTCGCGGAGCGTCGCTTCGACCGGCCCCTCATCGTATTCCACGTAACCGGCCGGCAGGCACCAATACCCGATCTTGGGATCAACCGCGCGCCGCACCAGCAGCACCTTGCCATCTTGTTCGATGAGGGCGCCAACGGCCAGCTTGGGTTCGCGGAAAAAGACAAAGCCACACGCGGTGCAGGCGCGGCGCGTCCGACCGAATACAAAACGATCCGTCATCGGCGCGCCGCAGTTGGGGCAAAAGTTCAATTCGAGAGGTTTCATCGGCTGCGTCTATAAACGATCCACGCCATGAGGCCCAGCACAAGAGCAAGAACTGCCAACACACCCTGGGCAAGCCGCAGTAAAATGATGGCCGGCGGCGCAGTCTGCAATGCCACCTGGCGATCGGCGGCGGGCGGCTGCAGCGCAGGCGCAGGCGCGACTTGGGCTGCGGCCGTGGGTTGCGCCGACGCAGGAGGCGCGATCTTGGGCTGCGGACTGGGCACGAGCGTCGGTACCGCCAAAGCTTTCGGCGCAGTGGGCTGCACAGAGGCAAGTGCAGTGGGCGATGACATCGCTACCGCCTGTCGGGCTGTCTCGGTTGTCGGCGTCACGGGCGCACTCGCCATTGTGTCGGCCTGGGTGACCACAGGCAAAGTGGGCAGCGGGGCAGGGGGTAACGCCACACCCGGGCTGGGTGGCTGAACACCTCCGCCTCCCAGGCCAGGGCCTGCTTCACCTCCGCTCAACGGTTGTTCGACAGGCGGCTCGGCCGGAGGCGCAGGCGCACGGGTCACCGCTGCGGGAGGTGTGGCAGCGTCATAGGCCTCCGCTGCGGCCACGAGTTGCGTGGCCTGCACAGTCGGCGCGGCCTGGCGTAACCCAAAAGCGGGCGCAGAAGTAACGGCAAATTCTCTCACAACCGGAACAGGTGCAGCAGCCGGAACTAGCATGCTTTGCAAAAATATATCGCCAGCGACTGCGATGACAAACAAGAATGTGGCGACCGCTGTGGCCGTGCGCAGGACAGGGAACAGCCCAGGGGTCGTTTTCTTCGGTCGTGCCATCGAGCGGGGCAGAGCAAACGAACGCGGTGCGCGAACGCGCGGCATCGCTCGCACGGCGGCGACGGTGGCGCGTAGCGTCGCCAGGCTGCGCGAACATTCGGGGCAGGACTGGACATGGCGCTCGACGAGCGCGCGCTCGGACTGATTGACGCGCCCATCCAGATAAGGCGAAAGCAATGCCTCGACTCGCTCATGTTCACTCGAACCCCTCGACCATCCTGCCATGTCCTATACTCCCTCGCTTTGTAGACGGTACTGGATAGGTAAAAGTTCCTCTTGCTCCAACCAATCGCGCAGCTTGGCCCGCGCGCGCGAGAGCCGTGACTTGACGGTGCCCAAATTGGCACCCGTCACCTCGGCGATCTCTTCGTAGCTCATGCCCTGCACATCGGAAAGGACCAGCACGATACGTTGGTCAGGCGGCAGTTGGGCGATAGCGGATTGAAGGGCGCGGTTCAGCTCACGGCGCTGGGCAAACGCTTCCGGCGATTCGAGCTGGCTGGGGGGTAGCTCGGCATCGGGCGTGGGGTCTTCGACGTACAATGATTCGAGCGAACTGGCCGGGCGGCGCTTGAGGCGGCGCAGTTCATCGTAACAAGCGTTCGTCACGATCCGCAGCAGCCACGCCCGGAACACCCCACCGCGAAATCCGCCCATGTTCTGCCAGGCTGAGATGAACGCTTCCTGCGTCGCATCGGATGCCGATGCGGCATCGCCCATGATGCGATAGGCGAGGTTGTACACTTGATGCTGGTAATGCAGCACCAGCGTGTTGAAGGCATCGAGGTCGCCTTTTTTCGCGGCGGCGATGAGAGCGGGTTCGTCCATCATTGCCATTTTACAACCTTCTCGAAAGCTTGCAACCCTCCTCAAGCGCTCGCCAAGATTCAGATGACTTGACGATTTGGCTGCTTGGCATTATGCTTGTATGGAGATAACTATTCAGCCGTCATTGCGAGGAGGCCCCTTCGTTTCACTCAGGGCCGGCTCCGGCCGACGAAGCAATCTCTTGCCTGTGAGGAGATTGCTTCGCGCCCCTACGGGGCGCTGCTCAGAAATTTGCGCCTTTGTCGGCGTGTGCCCGCCCGCCGACACCTGCACTTGCGCTGCGCGCCAGCGCAGGTGCAAGTGTGAACTCGGCGGGCTACGAAGCGGCGCTGGCTAAAGCCAGCTTTCAGCCCGATTCATCGGGCGCTGCTCCCTCCCCTGCGTGCGGGGGAGGGCTGGGGTGGGGGTAGCACGGGGATTCATCCCCGTGCGGGCACGCCCAGCACAAGTTTCTGCTATTACATATGCTCTCCCCCTACGAAGCGGGGGGAGTTGGAGGGGAGTACGGGCATGGGGTTCTCGCAATGACAGCATGTGTGGTAGATCGGGCTGAATAGTGACGTGTGGAGTTGGGGGTGGTTGGGGCCCGGTGGCTTCCGCGGTCTTCAAAACCGTTGGCCGGTCGTAGAACGAGCGGCGGTGGGTTCGACTCCCATCCATCCCCGCTAGCAGACCTGACAGGTCCGCCGGGGTGTGACCTGTCAGGTCATAATCGTTCAGCCCCCCCGCGAGTTGGGCCACGTTGACGGCCTGCCGTCAACAAGTCATTCGACGGATTGACGCCTTACGCACGCATCTCTTTGCCAGGTATGGTCAGATGGCAGATAGTGTTGAGTTAATTCGCGTCGACCGCGAGCGGTTCAAGAGATAAATGATGGATGACCTGCGCGAGCCAGCACGACTCGAACTGGAAAACGTCACCGTCGCCTACGATGGGCACGCCGTCTTGCAGGACGTCACCTTTCACGTGCCGCACGGGGCACGGGTGGCCGTCGTTGGCCCCAACGGCGCTGGCAAGTCCACGCTGTTCAAGGCGCTGGTAGGCTTGTTGCCCCTGCGCGCGGGTCACATTCTGATTCATGGCTTGCCGCTGGGGCACCACCTGGACTGTGTGGCCTATGTCCCCCAGCGCGAAGATGTGGATTGGCGCTTTCCGGTGACGGTGGCTGATGTCGTGATGATGGGGCGCTATGGGCGATTGGGCTGGCTCCAGCGGCCCGGTCAACACGATCGCGAAATCGTCCTGCGCAGCCTGGAGCAGATGGGCATGGCGCACCTGGCCGATCAGCCCATCGGCGAGCTTTCGGGCGGCCAGCAGCAGCGCGTTTTTTTGGCGCGCGCGTTGGCTCAAGAGCCGCACATCTTGCTGATGGATGAGCCGTTCACTGGCGTGGATGTTTCGACTCAGGAAGCCACGCTGGGATTGCTTGACCAGTTGCAGACGCAGGGGGTGACAACGATGGTCTCGACGCATGACCTGAACATGGCGACCCGACGCTTTGAGCAGGTCGTGTTGCTCAACCGTCGCCTGATCGCCTGGGGCCCGCCGAACCAGGTGTTTACGCCCGAGACGATCCGGCAGGCCTTTGGATCGCGCGTGCTGTTCCTGGAGGGTGCGGCCTTTGTGGATGAATGTTGTCCGCCCGATGAGACCGGGCAGATCATAAAGCGATCATGAACTGGGTGTTGGAGCCTCTGGCGTATGGCTTTATGCAGCGGGGACTGGCTGCCTCGGTGATGGTGGGGGTGCTGTGCGCCATCATCGGCTGCTACGTCGTCTTGCGCTCGATGGCGTTCCTGGGCGACGCGCTGGCGCATGCCATCTTGCCGGGCGTCGCTATCGCGTATCTGCTCAAGGGCAACCTGACGGTCGGCGCGCTTGTGGCCGCCGTCGTGGTCGCCTTGAGCATTGGACTCTTTGCGCGTCAAGGCACGCTCAAGGAGGATACGGCCATCGGCATCCTCTTTGCGGCGGCCCTGGCGCTGGGCGTGGCGATGATCAGCTCGATCAAGACCTACGCCGTTGACCTGACCCACATCTTGTTCGGCAATGTGCTGGGCGTCAGCGCGCAAGACCTGTGGGTGACGGCGGGATTGGGCCTGGTCGTGCTGATGACGATTGCGGCGCTCTACAAAGAGTTTCTGGTCGTTTCGTTTGACATGGTGCTGGCGACAACGCTTCGTCTGCCGGTTGAATTGCTCCGTAACCTGATGCTCATTCTGATCGCGCTGACGATCGTCGTCTCGCTCCAGACCGTCGGTGTGGGGCTGGTGGCCGCGATGCTGGTGACGCCCGCCGCGACGGCCTATCTGCTCACGCGGCGACTGCCCACGATGATGTTGATCTCGGCTGCGCTGGGTGCGTTTTCCAGCGTCGCCGGTTTGTACCTGAGCTACTATATCAACATTGCATCGGGGGCAGCCGTCGTGCTGATCGCCACAGCGATCTTTGTGCTGGCGTTTCTGTTGGCCCCGCGGCGGGGAGTGGTTTGGAGTGCCTGGAGAGCAAGACGCGCTGAGACGTAATTTTAACGCACGGTGATCTCGGATAGGATCATCTGGTCGCCTGTGGGGGTATTGAGCCGCACACCATCAAAGCCATATAGCCCGACGGCGATGCGATAGCGCCCCGGAACAGCGTTCACAGGGATCGTAATGCCATAGCGGTCAACGACCGTTTGCCCCGGCAGCCAGATCGTCGTGGGGACGAGTCCGCCGCCCGGCTCGCGGTCCACTTGGGTGAGGAGGCGCCCGTCCGGGCCAAGGACGTGAACGAAAACCTTGTAACGCGCCGCGATAGGCGCATCGGTTTGCCAGAACAGGGCGAGCTGAAGGATGTCGCCCGGCGCAGCAGTTTCTCCCCCCAGCGAATACCCGATCAGTCGAATCGAATCTCCAAAGCGAGCCTCCAGCGCGTGATCCGGTTGACTGGTCAGCGCGACCGGCACGGCGTACACGGCCAGCCTCACCGTGCCATACCACGTCTCCGAGCCTTTGTAGGTATTGGCATCGAGCCAGCGTTCAATATAGCGGTTCGGATCGGGTTCAGTTTCGGCCCAGTACAGCACGAACAATCGTTTGTAACGCGCCGTGATCTGGCTCAGTTCATCGGCTGCTGCTCGCTCCGTCACCGGGCGGACGCGCGCGAGCGGGAAAACGTTGGTATCGTCACGATGATAATACGTAAAGGTTTCCCATTGATTCGGCGCCTCGAGCAAGATCGCATCGCCAGGGCGCTCTTCGCGTTGGATGCGCTGCGCGATGGCCCGGTAGTCATCACGCGCATAGGCCGGGTCAAAATAGAGATTGGAAAGCGACTGGAGGGTCAAGATCGCCACAAGAATCAAGAGCAAGACGACAAGCATCTGCCGGGACCGTATCAGAGATCCAGAGCCTCTTGTCACGTGCCATGCCGTCATGATGCCCTGCGCAAACAGCAAGCAAAAGGCCGGGCTGCACACGAGCAGAAACTTGAGGTAGGCTTCCTTGTAGAGTCCCAGAGCGAAAATGAGAACGATGGGGATCAATAACCAGGCAAGCAGGAAAAGCGTGGGGCACTTGGGGTATTGGGTATTCGGTATCGGTAAAAGCGAGACGCAGAGCAAGAGGCCGACGGCTCCAAGCGCAACGGTAACGGACGCAGTGGGGATGGTGCGACCAAAGGCAAGCCAGCGAAAAGTATCCAGCAGCGCCGGGCCGAGCTGGTACGCGGGCGCAGGCGATTGCCATTCGGGGAGGCGGTGCAGCGCCACGCCGAGCCAGGGCAGGTAGAGCACGACGATGGCAGCTTGAAGTACAGCCCATTGGACGAAAGACGAAAGACGAAGGACAGAGGTAGAAGGGCAAACATGATGCGCTACGAGCCAACCCATGGCGGCCAAATTATGAACGACTAGAACGAAGGGAAATGCATAGTGGGTGTACAGGCCAGCGGCGGCGGTGAGCACATATAGAGCGCCGTATCTTGAGAGGAAACGAGTTTCCAGGCAGCGCGCCAACAGGTAGGTCGAAGCCGTCGCCCAGACCGCCAGCAGGATGTACATGCGCGCTTCTTGCGAGTAATACACCTGGAACGGATTGACTGCCGCGATGAGTGCCGCGACGAGCGCCGTGGTTTCGTCCAAGAGCTGGCGGCCCAGAAGATAGATCAGCCAGACCAGGACGACGCCGAGAATAGCCGAGAGGCTGCGCAGCGCAAACTCGCTTTCGCCCCAAATGCCGCGCCAAAAATGGAGCGCGTAATAGTACAGCGGCGGGTGAATGTCGCCGATGGCAGCCGCGGTGATGAGCGGCAAACTGCGCTCCGCCGCGCGCGCCGAGTTGCCTTCATCGTACCAGAACGACTGCGCGTCGAGCTGGAAAAAGCGCAGCAGGGCGGCAAGGGCGAGGATGGCCAGGAGAATCCAAATGACGCGACGTTGCATCGCTTTTGTCATCAGGGCAAGTGCGTCGCCGTGCTGCACGGCGCAGGCTCAATCTTGCGCCGCCTCTGTCGCGTGCAGGTTAGGGGCCTCGGCAATTTGCAGCACAAGGCGCAGAGCCTTGTTCACCACTTTATCCGATGGAAACGCTTGCGCCACATCAGGAGCCAGCACGACCACATTTTTGCCCACGCGCCGACCGGGCGCATAGCGCCCCTGCGCGACGATGGTCATCTGGGACAGGTCGTACTCGTCGCGCAGTTCGTAATCGTCAGGGTCATTCTGCTTCTGCATAGAACTGCGCCTCCGCTAGGTGGCAACAGGGTGAGGATGGAGCAGCTGGTGTGCCTCTAGGCAAATTCGTAAAGAGGGACTGCTCGTGTGGGCTGCGCGGCTGCCTGCAACAACACTTCGATCCGGCGCACGGTCTCCGGTGTTAAAAGCGCGTCGCCGCATACTGAGCAGACTTGAGCTGGCACATGGTCAAAGATAATCACCTCTCCATGATAACGCACCGTATGAATGATTGTTCGTTCTTCGTACTCGCCAGGACATCCTACAATACTGCACTGCATACTCTATCGCCTCCTCTGGGTGGGCGTCACCCATTTCGGTAGCCCAGGCTCATATACCGTAATCACAATCAACACGGGCTGCGCCGTTGTACACACAATATGCACGGGGCGTCCGTCGTCAGCAACGCCATAAAGCAAACAGCACGATCCTCGTTTGTGCTCAGGGTAGTTTTCCAAAACCTGGGCGGTGGCAATCGCCTGAAGGATCTCGTCAAGTGTAATGTCCTCCTCTACCATTTCCTGCTGCGCGTGCTGGGTGATGCGGATGTTTTCTGCCGCAGCCTGAGCGCGGATTCGCTCTATCAAGTTGACCTCGTCAAACAAACCTAGCGCATGGCGGTTCTAGTGTACCGCAGAACGCGCGTCGCGACAAGGCGCGGCCAAGCATGAACTGAATGGGTATCGCGACCAAGCGCCGCCCTCTTGGCGTGCGGTCAGCGGTCTAGAGCTTGGACAGAATCTCTGGCCCATGATCGGTGATGGCTATCGCGTGCTCGAATTGCGCCGAAAGCGCTCCATCCGTCGTGACCACCGTCCAGCGCGCATATGACGCCGGCAAATGGCAGATGGCGGGGCGGGTTGCCTCGATAATCTTTATACAACGTCTGCGCGCCCCAGCCCTTGAGGTACCCGGACACCAATTGGTCCAGATCGCAGGACTGCACCGGGCCGAACGGCTCCCGAGAGCAAGGTAACCGTCTCGGCCACCAACCATCCCGCGTCGCGCAGCGCGGCGATTTCGCGCGGGCTTTGGAGGTCAATCGCCCGGTTTTCTCTTGTCATCCTGTGTCTATTCCATCCCGTGTCTCTGGCGTGGGCGCGTTGCCCAGTTCTATGCCGGTCAGAGCCAAGGGTTCGATGCTGACTATGCTTTTGCTGCACGGCGTATAATAGAGTCGATATGACCGCCCTGCGAACAATGCCTCATAAGCCTGAGGCGGCACCTCGAAACGTCGGCCATTGATTTCATAAAAATAATCCGTTCTGCGAGTGCGAATGCCGCTGGTCGCTACCTTTATCTTATAGACAGGCCCCTCCATCGCAAGCACGCGGCCTTTCGAAACGTCCGGGATGATGGTTGTTACTCCTTCCCACGAATAAAAGCTCACTGCCACAGCCAGCGCGAAAACGATCGGGATCATCAACGTCATGGACTTGAGATCATGGAGCAAAACGTAACCGGTAAAGGCAATCGCTATGCCGATCATGAGGAGGCCCGCGAGGACAGATCCCCACATTGGAACCAGAAGCTGCCAGGCCTGATCCTTTGTCAGTCGCCCCGCGCGGTTGGCCTTGAGCGATTCGACTCTAAAGCCATTGGCGCAGGCTAATGCGTCCAGCAAGTATAAATCGGTCTGTGACCTCGTGGACAGGGCAGGCTGGTCTATCGAGAGGATCCAGCCGCTACGTGGTAAGTAAAAGAAGCCATAATTGTCAGGAGGCGGAATTTTGACGCCATAGATAAATCGCAGGCGGCGGCCTTGAATCTGCGCTCCATAGCTTTTGCCCATCCAGACGATTCGGCCCTCGGCTTGTTCGACTTGCCCTCTGGAGAGATCGAGCCAACCGCTGAGGATGCGTGCCAGGCGCCATATCAATATCCCCAGCAACAACAGCGTTGCCAGAACTGCGATGGTCACAGAGATTTGCCAGGGCAATACCTGGCGCCACACCCACAAAATACGGCCCACGATCAAGCCGACCAGCACCACTCCCAGCACCAGGCAGCCTTCCAGGGCGAGCATGATGCCGATGCTAGAGCGCTGCGCCGGCGTCATCATGCCCTGCCGGTTTGCAGCCAGTCCATCTGAATCAGGTGTATTGTATCGGGGTGATTTTTCCATTGTGATAGTCAGCCGATGACAGTTTGCCGCCAGCGGTCTATTGCGTCGCATACGCCTTGATCGCCTCATACGCCGGCAGCGGCGTGAAATCGGGGTTGACCAACCGAAAATAGTATTTGGCCTGGTTCTGTTCATGCTCGTCGGCCGGCTTGAAGAACCACGTAAAGGCGACGCCGACCCACGGCCATTCATCCCGGATGCGCTGGTACGCGCGCACCAGGTACTCGCCTTGCTGCTCTGGTGTCACTTGGCCAAACTCGCCCCACTGGATGATCTTGGGATCGTTCGGCACGGCGTTCCAGCCGATCTCGGCGATCCAGATCGGCTTGGAGCTATCGCCGTTTTTCACCATCACATCGCGCAGATACATCGGCCGCGCCAAGTTGGTGATGTTGAAACGCAAACGGCGGTCCGTCGGCCCGGAGCCGAGGCCATAGTCGTTCACGCTCAAGATGTCAAAGCACCGGCCTGCCCCGGCGTCGTACATCCGCTGGAGAAAGATAAACTCGTTGAGGCCGCCGGTCGGCGGGAAACGATTGAGCGTGAGCGTCTGCCCTAACGCGCCAGAGAGGATCGCCACATTCGGGTCAACCGACTTGGTCCGGTCGTAAGCGGCGCACAGCAATCGGGTATAGGCCTCCGGGTCCACACCGCAGGTAGGGCAATCGCCCCATTCGGGTGTGAGGTTCGGCTCGTTCCAGATTTGCAGAAAGCGCAGCCGACCCTGATAGCGGCGCAGCACGGCCTCGACAAAATCCGCATAGTCGTTCAGGTCATCTGGCGGGGCGAACGCGCCGCGCGCCTTGCCATCTTGGCGAGTCCAATCCGGCGGACTGGTCAACCGCGCGACGACCTGAACGTTATACCTGTCCGCCAGGTCAACGACGTGGTCATATTTGCTCCAGGCGTCCACGCCGTTCGGATCGTTGCGGCGGTCTATAAAATCGCCCTTGCCGGCGATCTCGATGTCGGCCCAGGCAAATTCTTGGCGGATCCACTTGAAGCCGGCCTCGGCGATCATTTGCATCTGTCGCTCGCGCTTGGCCGGTTCGACTTCTTGTTCGAGAAAAGTGTTGACGCCAAAGGGGTTGACGCCCGCATAGGTTATGGGCGCGTCAGGTCTCGTTTCAGGTTGAGGACGTGTCCAGTTTGTCGCGTATTGGAGCAGGCCGCGCACCTGAGCCAGCGGTTCGGTTTCGCCGGAGACTTGCCAGGCTACATGGCGCAGCGGTTCTCGCAATGCCCACGCAGCAATCAGCGCCAGGAGAACAAGCCCGGGAATAGCAAGTCGCGCTCGTCGCATCTGTCTCTCTCATCTGACGTTTCACGTTTGACGTTTCACGTTTCACGCATCATGTGGCTCACACCGTAAAATCGCGCAGCGTCGAGCCGCCGATGAATTCCCGCAGGAGCGAGTTGTCGGGGATGTGATCCGGCGGACAAGGCAGGAACCATTCCAGGAATGCGAGCAGCCGCTCGGCTTCCATGTACTCGGGGCTGCCCGGGCGGATCTGCCGCAGGAGCGGCTCGACCAACGGCTTGAGCACAGCGTGCTCATAGGCCAGCGACGAGTTGAACATCACATCGGCATTTTCCTGGAAGGGAAAGATGTTGCGGTTTTCGCCTGCACGCACCGATTCCCATCGGCCGATCGTGACCTTGGCCGTGTAGCCACGTGTGGCGCTATCGCGCACGATGCGGCGCACCAGGCGTGTATCAGTCGTCGGTACGCGGTTGTGCTGATCAATGTTGAGCTGCGTGAGCGCGGAAACGTAAATACGAAAGAGCCGCTCGGGCGAAATCTGCGGCACGAGCGCCGGGTTCAGTCCATGGATGCCTTCGACGAGGATGATGTGGTCAGGCGTGATCGCCAGTGACTTGCCAGGCTCACGCCTGCCGGTCACAAAGTTATAGCGCGGCAATTGAACTTGTTGTCCTTCCATCAACTTGAGCAATTGCTCGTTAAATAGCGCGAGGTCCAACGCCTCCAGAGCTTCAAAGTCATAGTTGCCATCTGGGTCCTTGGGCGTGCGTTCCCGATCCACGAAATAGTTGTCCAGCTCGATTGCCACCGGGCGCAAGCCCTGCGCCAGCAATTGGATCGACAGCCGCTTGGTAAAGGTCGTCTTGCCGGAAGACGAGGGCCCGGCGATGAGCACGGTGCGCACCTGGCCGCGCCGCTGGCCGATCATCTCGGCGATTTCGGAGATGCGATGCTCGTGCAGCGCCTCGTTGACCAAGATCACTTCGCGGATGCGGTCGGTCTCGATGGCCCGGTTGAGCGCGGCCACGTCTTCCACCTCCATGATCCGCATCCACTCGGCGTGCTGGCGGAACACCGCGACGAGCTTGGGCGCCTCCGAATAGCCGATCAGATCGCCGGGGCGGCTGCGGCGTGGAAAGTGCAGCACAAAGCCGGGCGGACGCTCGCGCACGCGAAAGTAGCGCAGGTAGCCTGTCGAAGGCACCATGTAGCCGTAAAAGTAATCGGTCGTGCCGCGCAGGGTGTAGACGGTGAGGTAATCTTTGGTCCGATATTTGAGCAGCCTCAGCTTATCGTCATAGCCCTGAGCGGTGAACACCTGGCGCGCGGCTTCCAGCGACATGCGCTGCTTGACGATCGGCTCGTCGGCGGCGACGATCTCTCGCATTCGCTTTTCCAGCCGGGCCAGCTCCTCCGCGTTGAGCGGCGGACGGCCTTTAACCTCGCAATAGAATCCACCGAACGGCATCGAGTGATCCACGATGATACTCGCGTTGGGGAACAACTCGCGCGCCGCGACAATCAGCAGGAATGACAGCGAGCGGCGATAGATGCGGCTGCCGTCGGTGGTGCTCATCGTGATCGGCGTGGCTTCCACGTCCGAGTTGACGGGCATAGTCAGCTCGGACAGCTTGCCGTTGACCAGCGCCGCCACGATGGGCACGGACGATTGGAGGTTGGCCGCACGAACGTACGATTCGAGCGTCGTGCCAATCGGCGCTTCCAAAATCCTGATGTTCCCATTCACGCGCAAACACACCTGGGCCGTCGTGCGCGGCCTGCCGCTCGTGACGACCTCGGGTATCGGTTTATAGCTCTCCATCTTGGCCTTCCTGTTCAAACTCCCGATAGACGGGTGAATAGCATACCACACTTGCGGCCACACGACAATGATCCTGGTCAGGTCAATCCATTTGACACGTTACCTCACAGGGGCTACAATGCTCCAGTCATCGGGAGTGGGACGGAAAGGACAAGCCTATGGCTGAAAGCCTGCAAACCATCGCCAAGATGATTGACCATTCGCTGCTGCACCCCACCTTGACCGAGCAGGAGTTGATCGAAGGGTGCAAGCTGGCGCTGCGGTACCATGTCGCCTCTGTCTGCATCAAGCCATATGCCGTGTTGCTGGCAAAGGACGTGTTGGCCGGTTCTGACGTCAAGGTTGGCACGGTGGTCGGATTCCCGCATGGCAGCAGCCGCATGGAGGTCAAGCTCTACGAGGCCGAGCGGGCGTTGATGGATGGCGCGGTCGAGCTGGACATAGTCGTCAACGTCGGTCAAGTGCTCAGCCGCAATTGGGCATACGTTTCCGACGAGATCCGTCTGCTCAACGCGCTGACCTCGATCCACGGTGGGCTGCTCAAAGTCATCTTTGAAAACGATTTTCTCACGGACGATGCTTTCAAAGTCAAGCTGTGCGAGATTTGCAATAGTCATGCGGTGGCGTTCGTCAAAACGTCCACCGGCTACGGGTTCGTCAGACGCGAGAACGGGATGTATTCGTACCTGGGCGCAACCGATCACGACCTGGCCTTGATGCGTCAGGAGTGCGTACCGTCCATCCAGATCAAGGCCGCCGGCGGCATACGGACACTGGACGATGTGCTGCGCGTGCGTGCGCTCGGTGTGACGCGCGTTGGCGCGACGGCGACGGAGGCGATTCTGGAAGAAGCCAGGCGGCGGGGGTATCAATCTCCAAGCGGATCATGAACTGGAACAACCACCCTCGTTGGGCGTATGTGCTGGTCAACCTGGCGACGCTGTTTTGGGCCAGCAACTTTGCGCTGGGGCGACTGCTCCGCAACGACATCGGCCCGTTCGTCCTCACGGCTATACGCTTTACCATTGCTGCGCTCATTTTGACGGCACTGGCATCGCGGCTTCCGGCTGAGGAGCGCGCGCCGGGTCGCCACTGGCTGTTGCTGCTCGGCATGGGCCTCACGGGCGTGTTTGGCTTTAGCAGCCTGCTCTATAGCGGCCTGCGCTTTACAACCGCGACGAACGGTTCGCTCATCAACGGCACGGGGCCGCTCGTCACTGGCTTGCTCGCGGCGTTGCTCTTGCGTGAAAGCTTTACCCGCCGCAGCGTCGTCGGCGCGATCATTTCGCTGATCGGCGTGTCATTCATTGTCAGCAGCGGCTCGTTTGATACGCTGCTGCACATGCAGTTCAATACGGGCGATCTGTTCGTGCTGACGGCGGTGGTGATCTGGGGCTTGTATTCCGTCATGAGCCGCGTCGTCACGCGCTCGCGTTCGGCACTTTCAGTCACCATGCTTTCGACATGGCTGAGCCTGCCGATGCTTTACCCGGCCGCCGTGTGGGAGTGGCGAGCGCGTCCGCCCACGCTCAGCTTGCCGGTGATGCTGGCCGTCGTTTACATCGGCGTCTTTCCTTCGGTCGTGTCATTTCTTTCGTGGAACGAAGGCGTGCGCCGATTGGGGCCGAGCAAGGTGATGGCGTTTTACAATATGCTGCCAGTGTTCGCCACGCTGATCGGCGTAGTGCTGTTGGGCGAGCCGTTCAGCCTTTCGCAACTGGCGGGCGGCGGGCTGATCATCTCCGGCAGCCTGATCAGCGCCTGGGCAGATTTGAGAAAGATGTGAGACCTGGAAGATAAGAGCCTAAAAGCCCAGCCAAGGGCGGGCATGGGAGCCTACCCGGCTAGTTTTCGGATAAGCCAAATCCTTCTGGGCTGGAGGCCTGACGTGCGATGACGCTTCAGATTGCGTTGCTGCTCTCTATCCTTTTGGTGGCCATTGTGTTGATGGCCACCGAGCGAGTGCGCGCAGACATTGTGGCGCTGCTGGTCACCCTCGCGTTGACGCTGGCGGGCCTGATTCAACCGACCGACACGTTCTCCGGGTTTTCGCGCTCGGCAGTCGTGACGATCATGGCGATCTTTGTATTGACCGGGGGACTGGCGCGTACAGGCGTTACCCGCTGGGCCGGTCGAATGTTACTGCGCATCGCCGGCCCCAGTGAGGCGCGGTTGGTGATCGTGACGATGCTGGGCGGCGCAGGCTTTTCACTGTTCATGAACAACATTGCCGCGGCGGCGGTGCTGCTGCCCGGCGTGACGGACGCGGCTCGCCGCACGCGCACCAGCACATCCAGGCTGCTGATGCCGCTCGCCTTTGCGACCATCCTCGGCGGGATGGCGACGCTGCTCACCACCTCCAACATCCTGGTCAGCACCGCATTGCGCGACCGTGGATTGAACGCTTTCCGCCTGCTCGATTTCGCGCCGGTCGGCCTGCCGATCGTCATCGTCGGGATCGCCTATATGGTGCTGCTGGGACGCAAGCTGCTGCCAGAACGTCACCCGCACGAACAGCTCGGTCTGGCGCGCCACCTTCGCGCTGAGCTGACCGAACTGTACGCGCTCCAAGAGCGTCTATCCGAAGTGCGGCTAAGGCCTGATTCACCGCTCGTGGGCAAGACGATCGCTGAAAGCGGCATTGGAAACCAATACGGTCTTTCGATCATGGCGGTTGTCCGCAACACGCACGTCACGCTGGCGCCACAGCCGGGTCAGGCGCTGCGCGCAAGCGATCTCCTCATCGTGGCCGGGCGGATGGAGCGCGTGCTTCAACTGACCGCCGAGCAGAACCTGGAGCTCGAATCCGAATTGACCTGGCGCGGCGATCTATCGTCGGATGAGGTCGGCATGGTCGAGGTGCTCGTCGCGCCGCGCAGCAACGCCGCGGGCAAGACGCTGGGCGAGATCCACTTTCGTGAAAAGTTCGGATTGACCGCTGTTGCTTTGTGGCGCGAAGGGCGCGCCATCCGCACCGACCTGGGCAAGCTGCCGCTGCGCTTTGGCGATGCGCTGCTCGTTTACGGCCCGCGCGAACGCCTTCATGTCTTGCAAGCCGAATCCGACTTTATCGTGCTTCAACAAGACGACGAGCCGGTCGTTCGACCGCGTAAAGCAGCGTGGGCTGTCGCGATCATGGTCATGGCATTGGGATTGGCCGCGGCCAATGTCCTGCCCATCGCCGAAGCGACGATGATGGGGGCACTGGCGATGGTGCTCGCCGGCTGCTTGACGATGGATGAGGCATACCAGGCCATCGAGTGGCGCGCTATTTTCATGATCGCTGGGATGCTGCCAGTGAGCATTGCGATGAACAAGACGGGCGCTGCCGAGTACTTGGGACAACTGCTGGTGGGCGCGCTGGTGCCGCTGGGGCCGCTCGCGCTGATGGTGGGCATCCTGGTCGCCACGACACTTTTGACGCAAGTCATGCCCGGCCAGGTCACCGCGGTCGTGCTGGCGCCGATTGCGATCAGCGCGGCCCAAAAGTTCGGCCTGAACCCCTATGCCCTGGCGATGACGGTGGCGCTGGGTACCTCGATGGCGTTCCTCACGCCTTTGGGACATCCGGTCAACGTGCTGGTGATGGGTTCGGGCGGCTACAAGTTTGGCGACTATGCCCAAGTGGGCGCGCTGATGACAGCGCTGCTGTTTATCGTTGTCTTGGTATGCCTGCCCCTCTTTTGGCCGTTGCGATAAAAACGCAGGCCGGCTTCGAGGAGAAGCCGGCCTGTTGTATTCAGGCTGATACGTTCAGGGCTGGCGAGTTCCGCTACTGCCCCCGCCTCCGCCAGGGCCAGCGGTGGGTTGTGAGCCGGGACCGCCTTGACCGGGCGTGGGCCGCGGAGTCGAATCACCTTGTCCGGGCGTTGGTTGCGGGCCTGGCCCGGTTTGCTGAGGCGTGACCGTTGCGTGCGAGCCAGGAGTTCCAGTGGGCGGCTGGCCGGGCCCGGTTTGCTGACGCTGCGGCGTGACGCTCGGGTACGGTGTGCGGGTGGGCTGATGCGTCGGCGCTGCCGTCACGGTCGCCGGAGGCGTGGAAGGTGATGGTGTTGTCGTGCTGCCCGGTGTGGGCGGTGGCTGAGTTGGCTCGCCCTCCCGATGACGATAGCGATTACGGAAAACATTCGGATCGGCCAATCCGGCTTCGGCTTGCTGGCGGGTTTGGGCCATGATCTGGAGAGCCAGGCGCAGGGTTTCTTGCGTTCTCGTTGAAGCGCGAACTTGGGCTTGAGTCAAGACACGCTCTTGCGTCTGTGTCATGGCGCGAATCTGCTCCAGCAGACGCAGCGTCTCGGATTGGGAAGCGCGCGCGGCGTTTCTGAGCGCAAGCTCCAGTTGCGCTTGCAGTCGCTGCTGAACCTGCCCACTGTCCGCTTGGTTCGAGACCACCATCCGCTCGATCTCGCGTGACCGTTCAGTGGCAAACGTCAGGGCCAACGTCGCTTGTTGAGTTGGATCGCTGGTCAGGCTCAAGCGCGCGTCTTCTATTGCCAGTTTGACTCCGTACAGCGGCGAATCAGGCCCACTGGCCTGAGCGGCTGCGGCGGTGCCACCCAAGACACTCAACACGATCATGAACACGAGGGCAACTCGTGCAAAGGCTGGAATCCACATAGGTTGCTCCTTTCGTCTGATAGGTAGTATCCATCTGATCAGACGTTGGAATGTACCGTCGGATACGGCCTGGGGTTTGGCCTCGCGAGCGGCGGCGAGAAATTGCCGCCGTCGCTCCGCTACTGAGGTGGCCGACAGCGCTGGCGGCGGGGCAAGCACATTCAATCGCTCGCGTGCCTCGACCAATCCTTTCAACTGGGAGGCCAGGTCGGGATAACGAGCGAGGCACGCCTCGAGCGGCTCGCCCATTGCATGCCTTGCCAATATATCATCCAGCGCATCACTCAATTGATGTCCCATGCTGCCCATTTCCTTTCAACCTGCCTCGTGACCCAAGGCTCGCCGCAGCGCCGCCAGCGCGCGATGCTGAAGCGATTTGATGGCGCCCTCCGGCTTGTTCATCAGCAGGCTCACCTCTGCGTTCGAGTAACCTTCCAGGAATTTCAACACAATGACGTTCTGCTGATCCGGCGTCAATTGCGCCAGCGCCGCGCGCACCCTGGCCTGCTTCAACCGTTCTTCGAGGTTGGCCTCGGTGTCCGCCTCGCTCGGGTGCTCCATGTCCGAGTCCAGCGACAGCATCTCGCCCGGAGCGCGCTTACGGTGCAAGTCCACCGTCAGGTGATAGGTCACGCGATACAACCACGCTGCGAGATGATGGGGCGCACGACCGGCGTAGAGTTCCTCCAGCAGGCGCCGCAAAGATTCAGATGCAACGTCTTGGGCCACCTGGACGTCGCCGACGAACCGATAGGCGTAGCGATACAGACGCTCGAAATAGGCGTCATAAATCTGGCCGAGGGCCTGCTCGTCGAAAGCCCTCGCTCGCTCGAGCATGGCGGCGTCCTGGTTCATATTCGCGCCTGGCGCATAGACGGATCCGTGTGTCTCTATCATTATAGACGTTAAATCGGCCCGCAAGGTACGGCCAAAGAAGACAGGCCGATTTCTCCACCGAAACCGGCCTGCTCAGCACGACACTGCGCGCCCACGCTTGCCTGCGGCGTGGGCGCGCCTGGCCTCACGGATGAGCGGCGTAATAGTCTTTGACCACCTGCCGCACCAGGTCTGTCGAAAAATCCGGGACGATCCCTTCCAATTCTTTGACTTGCGTAGAGATGGGCATGTCCGTTGGCAGTTTGAGCGCCGCATACAAGTCATCTTTCGGAACCCCATACTGCGTCACGATCTCGTCCAGCGTCATCTTGCCTTTGATCAATTCGGGATCGGGCCGACCGCCGGGCGTGGTGGGGACGACTGTAGTCGAGCCGGACACTTGCCAGACTCCTGCCGCTTGCGCACCAAGCACCGTTGCAAACATTGCGACAATCATCAGGATCGGCATCAAGTACTTGTTGACTCTCATCACTTTTTCTCCTCAACCGGGCGCTACAGAGATAGCACCCTATAGATTCACTTGCCGGCGACTGGCATGTTGTGCGGAGCGGGTGGCTTGGGTGGCTGGGGCAGCGGCAGCCACACTGGCGCGAACTGCACCTGAAGTGCGCCCTTGCGCGGGCAAACCTCGACACATTCCAGGCAGCCGATACAGTTGACGCTCACACGGTTCTTGGTCCCGGCCACATTGATCCCAACCGGGCACGGCTTGTTGCAGATGGCGCAGCCTTTGCACGAGCTGGCGTCGCGCCGGATGCGGAGCAGGCTCAAGTGTTGGCCCAGGCTCAGCACCGCGCCCAGCGGGCAGGCATACTTGCAAAAGAAGCGTGGGATGAGTAACGCGCCGAGGATGAACAAGATCGCGATCAGATAAGCGGGCCACGATTCGGCCAGGTTGAATTCGAAAATCCAGCCCAGTCCAAAAATCGTGCGGAAGGGATCGTAGCTGGCAAACCACAGCTTGACTGTGCTGATCGTCATGTAGAGGATCAGGCCCAGCATCACGAATCGCCCATAGCGCAAGATGCCTTCGAGCCGGGTCGGAACGTTGACGGCAGGCAGGCGCAGCTTGCGTCGAATCCAGTCGAGCAAATCTTGCAGCGCGCCGAATGGACACACCCAACCACAAAAAGCATTGCCCGCGAGCAGCAGGCCAATGAGCACTGCCGCGCCCATCACCAGGTTGGAAAGGTGAGTCTTGGGCAGCGTCAGGCCCGAGGTGACAAAGCGATAGAATCCTTCGACTGCGCCAAAGGGACACAGCGCCTCGGCGCTGGCGATCGGCAAGCCCGTCGTTTCGCCGATCACGTTGTGCGCGATGCTCGTGCCGATCAAAAACAAGGCAAACACAAGCTGAACGATCCGGCGGATGATCGTGGTTCGAGATTTTGTTCGTGCGGCCATTGGTCGTGCTCCAAGTTCTATAGAGGTTAAGGTTTACTTTTGGAAATCCGTCAACGAATCGCCTTCGGCGCAACGAATAAACGAATCGTGTGTGCTCTGCTATTCGTGGGTTCGTTTGAAATTCGTTGACGCAGTTTCCAGATCATTTTCCTAACCTCTATAGGGAGTGCTGTCTCTCTGCGTTCCACTCTATGCAGGTAGTTTAGCCGACAGAGATGGAGAACTTTTGAAGCGAATATGGAGAAATTGTGGAGATTGAGGGCTTGGATTTCGAGGATGTGTTGCTGCCCCGTTTACGCACGCGGGACATGCATCACTTGGCCGGCTTCCAGGACAGGCCGCCATCGGTCGAGACGTACAGACCCCGATCAGCCAATCCCGCGAAAATCGTGCGGTCGGATGCAAAATCGGGCGAAAGAGCAAGCGAAAGGACATTGGCCTGCGGGAGTCCCACACCCGAAAGTCTCCACGTCAGGCCGCCGTCTTCGGAGCGGAACACGCCCCGGTCGGTGCCCAAGAAGATCACCCGGTCGCGCGGGAAATCCGGCGAGATGGCGAGCGACCCGGCCCAAAACAGCCCCGACGGCAGACCCGAATCCGAAGGGTGCCAGCTCGCGCCGCCATCGGCGGAACGGAGAGATATTTGCGGTCTAGGCCCGCTGGCAAACATCAGCCGGTCGCGCAGAAAATTTGGCGAGATGCCGAGCGCGCCCCAGTCGGCCCCAACGGTTGGACTGTAGAGGCGCGTCCACATCGCGCCGCCGTCGCCGCTGCGAAACAGTCCGGCTTGATCGATCCAGGTATACGCCACTTGCCCACTGCCCGGCACAAAAGCTATCGCCCCCACACCGGCCCGGCCCGAGGGGGGCAAGCCTCTGGCGGCGTTCCATGTTTCGCCGCCATCGGTCGAGCGCATCAGGCGCGGCGGTCGAGCGCGGCTGCCGACGAGCACTGTGCGATCGCTTGCAAATTGCGGCGAGACCGCCAGCGCCGAGGCGGGTATGAAATTCCCCAGGCCATTCGTCAGCGCGCTCCAGTTTGCGCCGCCGTCGTCGGAACGAAAGACCTGTCCACCCGCCGAAGCAAACACCGTCTGATCGCCAGCATATTCGGGCGAGAGCGCCAGGAGGAGACGATTCCCGCTCAGGTCGCGCGCGGGCAGGTTGGATTCGGCCCAAGTCTTGCCACCATCGGTCGAGACAAACACGCCCATCCCACCGTTGCCGATGAACAGCGTGCGATCGCGCGCGTAATTCGGCGAAAGCGTGATCGCTTCGACACTCATCTTGTCGAGCGCGACTGGGGCATTCGACCACGTCAACTCGCTCAGGTTTACCTCGCGCACCTGTCCTGTGTTCGTGCCCACAAAGAGCGTCCCGTCTGGCGCAAAAGCCATCGTGCTGAGCTGCGCCTGGCCTGGCCAGCCCGAAGTTTCGATCTGCCAGCTCGCCCCGCCGTCCATCGTGCGGTACAATGTCGAGGTCTGATCGCTCGAATGGATCAACGCGAGCGCGGTCACGCTTGATGGATTGCCTGTCTGTTCGGGGTTGGCCCAAACGGCGATCTGGCCTGGGGTGGCCGTGGGACTGAGTCGCAGCCCACGCGAGGCCGCCTGCCACGTCGCGCCGCCATCGTCCGAGCGCATCACGGCCGCGCTGGCAAAGCTGCCCATCAGCACATCCGCGGTGGCATACGCCAGGTGCGTAGCGCGATCCTGTATCACCGGCCACCAGTTTTCGCCGCCATCACGCGAGATGGACGTGGCGCTGCCCGTGCTCACGATGAGCGTGTGATCGCTGACATAGCTTGGCGAAACAGCCAGCGTGCGCGCCGCCAGGGCTACGGGAGGGTCGGGCCGATAGCTCGTGCGCTGCCATGTCGCGCCGCCTTCGGTCGAGCGGAACAGGCCACTGCTGGAGGTCAAAGCGAACACAGTCCGATTGACCGGAAAGCCGGGCGCGACGACAACCTCGGCGATGACTGTGTCGCTCAGCCCGCTCATCGTTGGACGCCACGAGCGGCCCGCGTCGTTGGAAACGTATAGCCCACCACCCGAGTTGCCCGGTGTGAGGAGCGCGGCAAACAGGGTCCGGTCGCGCGCGAAATCCGGTGAAAACGCCAACGCGTTGACGAGCAAGTGTGGGGGCAAGCCGCCCGCCACGCCGCTCCACGTTGAGCCGCCGTCGGTGCTGACCATCAATTGCCCGGCGTAGCCTCCCAATAGACCGCGCGAATAGCTGATCGGCTCCAGCGCGGCAAACAGCGTGTGATCGTTGGCAAAATCGGGCGAGGGTGCGATCCAGACGACGGTGCCGGTCAACGCGGCGGAAGACTGCATTGCCGGTAAAGCTGTTGCCAGCGCAGGCGCGCCGTGCCCGCTCATCACGAGCAAGCGTCCGTCGCGCGAAAGGAGATAAAGTTGATCGGCTTTTGCGTCGAGTGCGACCAGAGTGTACGCGCGGGGCAGCGGGACATCGCCCAACCATGTGCCCGTCGCTGCGTCGAGTGCGATCAGGCGTGGATTGGGCCGTTGGGCATCGGCGATGTAGACGCGCCCTCGCTGCGGATCCACTTGGAGCGATCCGGCGATGCCGTTCAATCGCCAGAGCGGCTTGACCGTGTTTTGTTCAACGGTCAGCGCCGCGACCGATTGAGCGTTGAGCCGACTGCGCGCGACAAAGGCGCGCCTGCTGCTTTCATCGGTCACAAGCGACATGATGCTGCGCTCGTCGTCTTGGTAAACCACTGTGCCTGAAAGATAATCGTAGATCGAGAGTGTGTTGCCGTTGTTGGAGCCGGGGATGCCGTTGTTGAGGCTGACGTACAACCAATGGTGATCGGCTCCGAGAGCAGCGTCCACCGCGTAGGCCGGGTCGCCTGTTGACGGGAATGTGCTTGAGAGGCGCTCCGTCGAGTTCAGCGTCGCCGGGCGAATGACGTACACGCCATTATGGATGACAAAAACAGTGCCGGTGTTTTCATCCACCAAAGGCGTACCACCATACGGCGGAGCCACGATAGGGATGTCGCCGATCGGTTGGAGCGAGTCCAAATCGAACACCGCCACGCCTTCGGGTGTGCCCACGTACAACTGCTTCCGCTGGCGGTCTATTGCCACATCGCCGCCAACAGGCAATGGGTCCATCGCGCGCCAGTTGTCGGTCGAAAGCACGAGCGTCTGCGTGGGCACCACACCGATAAAGATGCGCTTGCCTTCGAGGTCCAGCGCGACAGCGTGACGGCTCAGGTATTCAAAGCGCACGCCCAGGTCAATATCGGTGACGATGGCAGGCAGGTCGTTGGCGATGGCCGCTTCGCGTGGCGGATAGCCGGTAGCGGATGGCGGAGAGCTGATGGGAGATGGCGTAACTGTGACAGGTGCGGCGGACGCTGTCGGCGTGACTATGGTAGATGAAGAAAACGTGGGCGTGGAGACTCGAATCGGGATCGGCGCGCAGCCTGCCAGCGCGAAAAACAGCACGAAAGGCAAAAGGAGCAAGGCCGCTGTGCATGGCAGAAGGATAAAGGTGCGCGTGGCAATTGCTGCGTGGGGCCAGCCTTTGTTCAACACCTGACACTCATCATTCGATGCGCGGAGGAGCCAGGCTCACCCAGCCCAGTTGTGAGGCGCGGACGACAGCTTCGGTGCGGGAACTCACGCCGAGCTTGTCGAACAGGCTGGCGATATGACCCTGGACGGTCCGCTCGCTGATCTTGAGCTGCGCGGCGATAGCCTTGTTCGTCAGGCCGCGCGCCATGAGTTGGAGCACGTCCATCTCGCGCGGGGTAGGCCGCGCCTCGGCCGGCTCGGGCGGCGTCTGGCCTGCGCTCATCCAACGCGAAACGATCTTGCGTGCGATGGTCGGGTCCAGCGCCATCTGTCCTTCGTGGACGGTGTGAACGGCCTGGACGATCTCGTCGCTCGAAGCGTGCTTGAGGACGTAACCGTTCGCGCCGGCTTCGAGCACGGCCTGCACGTAGGGATCGTCGTCATAAGCAGTCAGGACGAGCACGCCGACCGGCAAGCGTTCGTCGCGCACGGCGCGCGTGACCTGGATGCCGGTGCGGCGCGGCATCTGGATGTCGAGCACAGCCACGTCCGGCTTGTGCTGTCGGATCGCATTCAGGGCCGCCTCGCCGTCGGCGGCTTCGGCCACAACAAGGATGTCGCCGGCTTCTTCCAAAAACTCGCGGAGGCCTTGGCGGACGACGGCATGATCGTCGGCCAGCACGACGCGGATGGGTTCGCTCATGGTGGGTGCTCCTTTGCGATGGCGCTTGCGTCAACGGAATACGCAATAAGTATAACAGCGTTTGGGGTTGCCGCCAACCTGAGCGGAGGAAGAAGCCAAAAGGTCGGGCATGGGAGCCCGACCCACTAGGGAATTTGCATCAAGCGTTTGTAGCAGCCTTGCCACAGCGTCGTGGGTCGGGTGAGTTGAGTCACGCGTACATCGGCGAATTGAGGCGCCAGTTGAGCCAACTCCATCGGCAGATCGGTCCAACGCTCCTCGCGCAACAGGGTGTGCAGGCGATCGGCCGTCGGCTCGACCCAGGCCCACTCACGCCGGAAGGCATCGGCTTTGAGGTAATAGTCGCGCTTTTCCCAGGCCGAGGCAGACTTGTCTATCGAAACGGCGATGCCGCGCAGCGAAAAGACGATAAAGGCGATCATGTCTTTGGCTTCCGCATCCAGGCTTGGCTTGGCGCTCATCCGGCGCAAAACTTCGGCAATGGCACGGCGCAAGCTGTTGCGCTGTTGATTGGGGCTTCCCTCGGCATAAGTGATCCGGCTCACGGGTTCCTCTCAATTCAGAAACCCGTTTTCTGCCAGAAAACGGGTTTCATGGTCTGGGTCACGAGCCGCAAAGATACCAGCTTTGGGTCAAACCGTCAAGCCCTTCGTCGTGAAGGGCGACAATATGGTATAATACTTTTCGCTTCCTGCCCCAAGACCCAAGCAGCGCAAGAGACAGATTTCAAGAGCGCCACATGATCAAGCGTGTAGCTGAAGGGGTAGTCAGGCTCGAATGGCTCGTCCTGGCGATGTTGGCCCCTCTGTTGATTTTCCCCAATGCCGGGCGATCGCTGGCCTTGTTGGGCATTCCGCTCATTTGGGTCGCACGCAAGATCGCGCGTGGCCGTTTCATCTGCCGCACCCCCCTGGATTGGGCGATCACACTGTTGATGTTCATGGTGCTGGTCAGCCTGTACGCCACGTTTGATATTGCGGTCAGCCTGCCCCGTATTGCGCTTGTCTTGCTCGGTATAGCTATCTATTACGCGACCGTTGAAGTTGCTCAATCGGACGCAGGATTGCGTTGGGTTTGCGCAGGTTGCCTGCTGAGTGGAGTGGGCATCGCTGCGCTGGCGGCAGTCGGCATGCAGAAGGTTCAAAAACTGCCGATACTGGGTCAAGTCATGAGTCGCTTGCCCATGCTGGTGCGTGGTATCTCGCAGAATCCAGAAGGACTGCATCCAAATATCGTCGCCGGCGCACTGTTGTGGTTTATCCCGCTTAGCCTGACAGTGACCGCGTGGCTGTGGCGCAAGCACAACAAGAGCAAATACCAGATGGGGTTGTCGTTCCTGATGCCTGTTGGCATCGCAGGTGTCCTGGGCATAATGATCGTTACCCAGTCGCGCGGGGGAATAGCAGGTCTGGGCATTGGTCTGTTGATCCTGTTGATTTGCACAGGGCGTTGGGGTAGGTGGCTAGCGGGAGTGACTGCGGTTGTAGCGATTGTCGCGTTGTTGGGATTGGGGCCAGCATGGCTGGGCGAAGTGTTTGTTGGCGCGAACACGCCCATCGTGCAAGGCGCCGAGATCGAGACGCTCAATGGCCGTCTCGAGTTGTGGTCGCGCACCTTCTACGCCATTCAAGATTTCCCGTTTACCGGTATGGGCATGGGAACCTTTGGAGATGTGATCCCGGTATTGTATCCACTGTTTCTGATCAGCCCGGATTCAAAGGTGTATCATGCGCACGATGAATTCTTGCAAGTAGCCGTTGACCTGGGCCTGCCGGGTCTTGTAGCGTTCATCAGCATCTACGTGATGGTGGTCGGCTCGTTGACCCACATGCTTATGCAAGACAGAGATGCTTTTCGTCAGGCTGTGGCGTTAGGTGTCCAAGTGGGTCTGATCTCTCATGCTGTTTACGGGCTGACCGATGCTGTTTTGCTGGGTGCCAAACCGGGCTTGGTGTGGTGGGCACTGCTTGGGTTAGCTTCGTCGGCCTTTGGGCTTTACGCTCAGAGCCAGAGCAAAGGTGCAGTGACTCGGACGGGAACGGCATGATTGACTGGGCAGGCGTGGCGACAAACAGTCTGTGGCTGTTGGGACTGGCGGTGTGCCTGGCTGTCCTCAGCTACGCCGATTGGAGCGCGCACAGCGCGAATCGGCGGCTGCGCGACGTACTGAACCAGCCTGCTTTCCGGGCTATGCTGTGGAGCGGCTTGACCTTGTTCTGTGTGGGCGTGGCACTCTCGGGTGGGCGTTGGTGGGAACGTATCCTGTGGGGCGTGTTGGCGATCATGGCGGCGGTTGAGGTGTGGCGGGCTGCGCCTATCGCGCCCATGAGGAGGCTCTTGCAATACATGGAACGATGGAAAACTCGATGATCTCAAATGGAAAGCCGCCAAGTCAGCCAGCTTGGTTGTGGATCGCTGGCATCATTTTGAGTGTGGTTGCGCTGGCCTTGGCCGTGCGCGGCGTGCGCTGGGATGAAGTTTGGGCGGCGATCCGCAGCGCGCAACTTTCGCTGGTCCTATTGGCTCTGATCACCGTTTTGCTGACGACGACGGCCAAAGTTGTGCGCTGGCGCTGGCTGCTTTACCCGGAAAACCAACGGTTGCCTCTGCGTGATCTGTTGGCGGCGTTGCTCGTTGGCCAGATGCTCAACACGCTTGTCCCGGCGCGCGCAGGCGACCTGGCCCGCGCTTACCATTTGGGCGAACGCGCCCAGGTGAGCAAGGCTACGGTGCTTGGTTCAGTGGTGGCCGAAAAGGCGATGGACATGGTGATGCTGGCAGTGTGCGCGCTCGTCACCATCCCTTGGTTGTATCTCGTGCCGTGGGTCGAAGAATCCACGCTGGCGTTAGCGATCACGGCTGGGCTGATGTTACTGGCTGTGGTGGCATTGGCCTGGTTTGGCGAGAGACTGTTGGAACGGTTATATCCTCTTCTACGGCGGCTGCCGGTGGGTGAGCGGTTATCCAGGCTCGGACGCTCCGGCGTGAATGGGCTGGGAGTGTTTCGCAACGGTCGAGCCAGCCTGGCTGCATGGTTGTGGTCCGTGCTGACATATGTCTTGGCAGCCAGCACCAATTACGTGCTGTTTGCCGCGATGGAGATTCATTTACCTGCCTATGTAGGCCTGCTGCTGATGGTCGTGCTCTACATCGGCGCAGCTCCGCCATCGCTGCCGGGCAAGGTGGGCATCTTTCACGGCGTCACAGTGTTGACGCTGGCAGCATTTGGAGTGTTGCCCAGCACAGCACTGGCTTATGGTGCGTTGCTGCACTTGATCATCTTTGTCCCACCGACGATTTTAGGATTGCTGATCTTGAGTGCGCAGCCCAAGCCTGCGCCTGCGACGGCGGAGACGCCACGGCCGGGAGGGCCGTCACGGTGATCTCGGTTATCATTCCTGCTTACAACGCCGCCAAGACAATTGGCAATTGCGTGCGCGCCTTGATGCGGCAGAGCGTCGATCGCGCCAGCTACGAAATCATTGTAGTGGATGATGGCTCGACCGACGAAACGGCGGCGGTTGCGGAAGCCGCCGGCGCGCAAGTGATCCGCCGACCACATCAAGGGCCCGCAGCGGCGCGCAATGCGGGCGTGGCGGCGGCGCGTGGCGAGTTAGTCTTGTTCACTGATGCGGATTGCGAGCCTGCACCGGACTGGATCGAGCAGATGAGCGCGCCGTTTGCCGATCCGGAAGTGACAGGGGCGAAGGGCACATACCGCACACGCCAACGCGAATGGATGGCTCGATTTGTCCAAGTCGAATACGAGGACAAGTACGATCGATTGGCACAGCAGTCGCGCATTGATTTTGTGGACACGTACTCGGCAGCTTATCGCCCCAGTGTGTGCCTGGAAAACGGGGGGTTCGACCCGGTCTTTTCTACGGCGTCAGTCGAGGATCAAGAGTTTTCGTTTCGGCTCGCCCAAAAAGGCTACCGATTGGTATTTGTCCCGGCGGCGGTCGTCTACCACCAACATGATCGCACGGCCAGCGAATATGCTCGCCGCAAATTTGGGATTGGCTATTGGAAAGCGCTGCTTGTACGCTGGCATCCAGAAAAGGTCCTGAGCGATTCGCACACTCCGCAGACGCTCAAAGCACAAATCCTTTTGCTGGGTCTGCTGGGCCTTGCGTTGATTGCGTGGCCTGTGTGGCCGGGGGCTGGATGGGGGGCATTGTCCATTGCTGCAGCTTTTGTGTTGACAGCGATTCCTTTTCTATTCAAAGTAGTGCGCCGGGACGCTGGCCTATTGCCGATGGTACTGCCCGCACTGGCGCTTCGAGCGGCAGCGTTGGGCGCCGGGTTGATCGCAGGTTATGCTCACTTTGTCTTCCGCCCTTCGCCACACGAGCCAGTGCTTAGCCCGCTCGAGCGCCTTGCCAAGCGTACCCTGGACGTCATCGGCGCATTGATTGGGTTAATCGTAACCCTTCCACTTGTTGGGGTGCTGGCAGTGCTGATTAAACTGGATTCGCCCGGCCCGGTCCTTTTCAGGCAGACGCGCATTGGAGAAAATGGTCGTCCGTTTCGCATCCTCAAATTGCGCTCGATGGTCAATGGCGCTGAAGCGCGCTTATCCGAAGTTGTGGATGTGGATCAGCTCGAGTCGCCCGCTTTCAAGATCAAGAAGGACCCGCGTGTGACGCGCATCGGGCGATTTCTGCGCTGCACCAGCCTGGATGAATTGCCGCAATTCTGGAATGTGCTGGTGGGCGACATGAGCCTGGTGGGACCGCGCCCGGAAGAAGCGTGTATTGTTCAAAAGTACAACGACTGGCATCGCAAGCGGCTGGCCGTCAAGCCGGGCATGACCGGGCCAATGCAAGTGAATGGACGGGGTGACCTGTCACTCGACGAGCGTGTGCGCCTGGAGTTGGACTATATCCAAAATTATACGCTCTGGCGCGACGTTGTGCTTCTGATCAAGACGATTCCAGTGTGGATTTCCGGCAAGGGTGCGTATTGAGTCAACTCTCCAAGATCGCAACCCTCCATATCCAAGATCGGTTATGCGTTCTGTTCGTGTTTGCTCTCTCCTTGCTCGTTTACCTGCTGACGCTCGCGCCGGAAATCACGTGGGCGCACGATGGCGCTGACGGCGGCGACCTGATCACCGCGGTGATGACGGGCGGCGTGCCGCACCCGCCGGGTTATCCGACGTACCTGCTGTTGACCTGGCCGCTGGCACGATTGCCCTTCGGCAACCCGGCGTGGCGATTAAACTTGTTTTCCGCGCTGTGCGCAGCTTGTGCTGCGGGATTGGTCGCGCTGACCGTTGCGCAGGTCACGGAGCAAATGGGCCGCCAAGCCCAAGTGGCTAAGGCGGCCGGCATGGGCGCGGGACTGATGTTGGCCTGGTCACCCGTACTATGGTCGCAGGCGGTGATTGCCGAAGTCTATACGTTGGGTGCGTTGCTGACTGCGCTGATCATATTTTTGGCGACCGGCCGCTTGAATAGACCCGCGTGCCTGGGATTATCATTTGGCCTCACGCTGGGCACAAGCCCGGTGTTGATCGTGACGGGGCCGCTGGTTGCCATCGCATTGGGCCGACCGGGTAAACATTGGTTCCAAGCCGGGCTGGGGCTATTGATCGGACTGGCTGTATTGGGATTGTTGCCGCTTCGCGCGTTGAGCGGCGCGCCTGTCAACTGGGGCGATCCTTCAACGTTCGAGGGTTTTCGGTGGTTGATCGCGGCGGAATTGTATCGAGGTTATGTGTTCGCCTTGCCGCTCGGCTCGCTGGGCGCGCGGCTGTTGGCCTGGGCTTCGATGGTTGCGCGGCAGTTCACGCCGATTGGCTTGCTCATCGGTTTGTGGGGACTGCTGCAACTGAGGCGTGCCAGGCCGGGCCTGGCGTCGGCCATGCTTGTTGCGTTCTTGTGCCTGAGCGCTTTTGCCATCGGCTACAACACGAGTGATTCATACGTTTACCTGATCCCGCCGTTTGTTCTTTTGGCGGTTTGGATAGGGGTTGGACTAGGAAAGATTCTCGCAGAATTAGAACTGAAAAGTTTCATGAGCCGCTTGCCCGGTTTAAAGTGGGGATTGGCGCTCATCTTGCCGTTGATCGAGTTGCTGATCGGGTGGCCGGCGGCCGACTTGCACGCCGATCGCGCTGCGGTGAATTTCGGTCAGGCGATCATGGCACAGGCTCCCGCGCAGGCCATCCTGGTGACTTCAGAAGACGCGCATACATTCACGGTGTGGTATTTTCACTATGTACGGGGCGAACGCCCGGATGTGACGATAATTGATCGAGATATGTTAGGCATGCCTTGGTATCGCTTGACCATTGCGCGCGAAAGTGGATGGGCGCATCCCGCATCGCCCGATCTTTTATCAGAACTGGCCAGCTTGGGACGACCCGTGTGTTGGGTGAAACCGATGGATTTGGAGTGCAAGTGAATCGAGCCATCGTGTGGTTTGTGCGTGATCGTCTTCGCGCGATCGGCCTGGGACTGTTGATCGTCGGTCTGGCTCTGCTGGTGTTCAAGATGTGGCAGGTCGCCTCGACGATGCGCTCACTGCAGGGGCGCGTGACGCAGGCTCAATCGCTCGCGCGCTCGTCCAGCCTCAACCTGGATTTGGCTCAGATCGAAGCTTTGGTGCAGGGCGCGCGGTCGGATGTGCTGAGCTTGCGGAGCGATCTGGGGCCGCTGTTGTGGCTGGCACCCAAGTTGGGCTGGCTGCCTGGCATAGGCGGCGATGTGCAGGCTGCGCCGGCCTTGTTGGAGATGGCCGATGGGCTGACCGAGGCAGGTGTGCTGATGTGGCAGAGCCTATCGCCTCTGGCAACATCGTGGAATGTGTCCGGCCAGGCTCACGATCCAGGCATGATACAAAAAGCATTAGCCCAACTGGCTGCGTCCAGGCCGCCACTCGAACGGGCCAAGGCCGCGCTCGAGCGTGCGGCGAACGCCCGTGCCTCGCTTCAAATGGATCGCCTGTCCGCCAGGTTTGCCGGTCCTGCGCGCAAACTGGATGCAGTGATGCCGCTGGCGCAGACAGGCGTAGATTTGGCACTGGGTGCGCCGGAAGTGTTGGGACTGGATGGACCGCGTACCTATTTGATCCTGGCGCTGAATGAAGATGAGCTGCGCCCAGGTGGCGGGTTCATCACCGGCGTTGGTGAAGTGCGTCTGGAAGCAGGGCGGCTGGTCAAGATGAGCTTCCGTGATAGCTATGCTGTGGATGACTTTACCCGGCCCTATCCTGATCCGCCCGAACCTCTGTACCGTTTCATGGGAATTGATCAGTGGGTCTTGCGCGATAGCAACTGGTCCTCCGATTTTCCTACGACGGCCCAGCAAGCCATTTCTCTTTACCGTCCTGGCTACCCTGTGTCGGTAGAGGGCGTGATCGCTGTGGATCAACAGGCAGTGCAAGGATTGGCAGGTGCCTTGGGACCGTTGACAGTGGAAGGAGTGAAGGAGCCACTCACGGGCGAGACGATCATTGCCCATATTCGTCGTGCCTGGGCGCCTGAAGATGGAACCCTGAGCGGCGAATGGTGGTCAAAGCGCAAGTCATTCATGGGGCCGCTTGCAGAGGCCGCCTGGAAGCGGGTAGAGAGTGGGCAAGTGGATTGGAGCACACTAGCGCAGGCGCTTGTTCGCTTGTTGGATGAAAAGCACCTATTGATTTATCTGCAGAATGCAGAGGCAGCTAGCGCCTTGGCGCAGCAGGGATGGGACGGAGCATTACGCACAGGCTCAGGTGATTTTTTGATGGTGGTGGACGCCAATCTGGGATACAACAAGGCTAGTGCGCGGATTCAACAAGCGATTGCTTATCAGGTAGATTTGGGTCAGCTCAATCCTCAGGTCACCCTCACGTTAACTTATACTCACACCAGCGTCGTAGATTATCCCTGTCGCCCAGAGATTCACTACGATCCGGTCTATGAGCAGATGATGGATCGCTGCTATTGGGATTACATTCAAGTCCATGTGCCGCTGGGCAGCCGCCTGCTTGATGCCACGCGCCTCCCGCTTCCCGGTTCGCTCTTTATCTCGGGCAAGCCCGATTCGGGTGAGGTTATAGTGCAGCCGGCTGCCGAAGGCCCATGGCTCTCGATGGGCGTGATAAGTGTGCTGCCCACCGCCTCGACACAAAACCGTTTTATTCGCTGGACCTTGCCTGCGGGCGTGGTGCGGTGGCAGGGCAGCCAGAGTTGGTACATATTGCGTGTGCAAAAGCAGCCGGGGACGCGTGGTCATCCATTGACCGTCCGGATTCGCCTGCCTGAAGGCGGCTCATTGCTGGACGTGACACCCGGCGCACAAGCAGTCGAAGGTCAATGGGTGATCTATCAGACGACTCTGGAGCGTGATCGCACGTTCCAGCTTCATTTCAGGAGGCAGCCATGAGACATTACCGACTTGGGATTATAATGCTCGCAGTCTTGGTGTTTGGGTTGTCTAGTGCGCCGGACTTGTGGGCGCTGCTCGGACAGGACCGTTACCGGCAGACAGTCCCCACGAGGACATCCTCTCCCCCACCACCCCCAACAGAGGAACGTGAAAGGCCGACGCCGGTGCCGCCCACTGTACCAGTGCCAACGGCTACGCTCACGCCGACCCGCCGACCTAACACGCCGACTGCTACCGCGACCGCAGTGCCGGCTTCTCCCACCCCGCGCCCAACCACTGTTCCCGCGACGCAGACCAGTATTCCGCCGACATTGACCAACACTCCACCCGCAGCATCCAGTACACCGGTTCCCGCGCCGATCTTGCCTCCAACCAGTACGCCGACGACGGTTGCTCCCGCATTGTCGCTGCCAGCAGGCAGTAGTTGGGCCTTGTGTATTGTAGGCCTGATCCTGCTCGTGGGCGGAGCGATATTGGTGTTTGCGCGTTCAAACAAATGACCTGTGGGGCAGATGCGTAAACTTCCGAGCGCATTGTTGGCAGGGCCGATCTTGCTAGTGGTGAGCCTGATCCTGATGGTGGCAGTGGGGGCACGAGGCGATATGATGCTGCCTGTGGCGACTCTTGCTCTGCAGACACGCCTCACGCCCGAACGGACCCCGCCCCAGCTTTCTGACACGCCGGTCGTTTCCACGAAGGTCCCTTTGTGGCTGGGGCGTGCTCGCTTTGGTGTGGGCGTGCCTGGCTATCCGCTATCGTCCTCTGTCAGCTTGCCAGCTGAGCAACTGGGCATTGGGTGGTACGTCAACTGGAACACAAGCGCCAGTCCAGCCCGTCCGGGCGGCGTCGAGTTCGCACAAATGATTCGCGTCAAGCACGGTATGCTCAATCCGCCGCTCTCGACCATTGCGGACATCGCGCGCTCAGTGCCTGGCTCGCTGTGGCTGGTGGGCAACGAGCCAGACCGCGCCACTTGGCAAGATGACGCGACTCCGGTACAATACGCCGCGGCCTATCACCAGGCCCATGAGGCGATCAAGCAGGCCGACCCGACGGCGTTGGTCGCTATAGCGGGAGTGATTCAACCGACCCCTTTGCGATTACGCTATCTGGATGCAGTGCTGGCGGCTTATCAGCAACTATACGGCGAAGTGATGCCGGTAGATGTGTGGAACGTTCACAATTTCATCCTGCGCGAAGAGCGTGGTTCGTGGGGAGCAGAAATCCCGCCCGGTTTGTCGGAGGATCAGGGGGTTTTGTATGATGTGGATGATAACGACAACTTGGAGATTTTCAAGTCGCAAATCCTGTCTTTCCGCCGATGGATGAAGGATCGCGGTCAACGGGACAAACCCTTGATCGTCTCTGAATATGGGATTGTCATGCCGCCGGATTATGGCTTTGGCCCAGAGCGCGTGATCCGGTTCTTGCACGGGACATTTGATTTTTTCCTTTCCGCAAGCGATCCTGAGTTGGGATATCCCCCAGACGGAAACCGCTTGGTTCAGCGATGGTGCTGGTACAGCCTGGCCGATACCGGGTACCCGGCCGGGAATTTGTTGGATCCGCAGACAGGTCAGATGACAGAGGTGGGTCAGGCATGGCGGGAATATGTGATGGGGAAATAGGCCAGCTTTATCTCGGTCAATGCAGGGAGGTAAGCAATGACTAAACGTTCTCGGATTGTGTTGGCATGCCTGGGTGCGCTCCTGGTGCTGACCATGGTGCTGTCTCTGGGCACTCCGGGCTGGGCGGCACCAGATCAGTCACTGGGGCGCCAAACTGTGCCCACGCGCACGCCAGCTCCGACGCTGATACCATGGGCTTATCTGCCTGTTGTGATAAAGAATGCCTCCGCTCCGACGCAGTAAGCCTGGCTGGCAAATATTCGAGTCCTGGACGTATGATGACAGGTGAGCGGCAGTGGAGCGCGAATGTGAATTTGTCTGAACGGAGGTGCGTATTGAGACGAGGTCGTATCTTGTATTTCTTGTTGCTGAGCGGTCTGGCGTGCGCTCTGACGTTGGTGCTGATGCCGGAGGCCCCAGGTTGGGCTGCATCTTCCCAATCCCCTGGACGTCAGACTGTTCCCACGCACACGCCGGTACCGACGTTGCCACCCCAGGCTTATCTTCCTGTGGTACTCAATCATTCTGGATCACAGGAGACTTTTCCCAATTGCCGCTATGGGGTGGCAGTATTGAATGTGACTCAAACCAACTGGTTACCCACACTCAATGTTGGCTGGTATTTAGACTTTGGCGCACATGTCTCCACCGGGCCAGGCAATGTAGAGTTTGTCCAGGTTATCCGTATCAGGCAAAACAAGAACGGTTGTACCTATTTACCAGGATATTCGGTCACCCCGCCGCTGACAGATATCGGTTTGGGAGCTCTGGTCGCTGCCAATCCTGGGGCTTTGTGGATAGTGGGAAACGAGCCGGACCGCGGTCCCAGCCCCCCAAGCTGCACAGTAGGTGCCCAAGATGACACATATCCCCAAGTCTATGCTCAAGCTTACCATGACGTCTACCACTTTATCAAAGAACGCGATGCAACAGCTCAAGTGGCCGTGGCTGGCCTAGTTGAAGTGACACCTGGAAGACTCCAATATCTGGATAGGGTGTGGCAAACTTATTTGCAGCTTTACAACACACCTATGCCCGTTGATGTATGGAATATGCATCTGTATATTCTATCCGAAGCGTTGCCGGATGGACAACCTAACGGTATTGCCAACATAGCGGTAGGCACCGATCCCGCCTTGGCCATGAGAGAAAGCCCGGGGAATAGGGAAGGGTGCGTCAACCCGACAGACAACATCTACTGTTTTGCAGAACATGATAGTTTGACTATCCTTGCCCAACAAATCGCAGCGATGCGAACATGGATGAAACAGCATGGGCAACAGAATAAACCACTGATCTTGTCCGAGTATTCGCAACTCTTCCCATTCGAAGATTACGACCATCCCGACAATCCTACCACCTGCTGGGTTCAAGACGAATACGGCAAGTGTTTTACCCCTGCCCGGGTCAGTAACTTTATGACCCGGACATTTAACTATCTCGAAACTGCTGCTGACCCCCAACTAGGCTACAGAATTGATAACAATCGGTTGGTACAACAGTGGCTGTGGTTCAGCGTCAACTACCATGGTGCGGGTAGCGCAAGCAACTTGGTGACCGACACTTTGACATCGCTCACGCGAGTGGGACAGGTGTTTTCTAGCACCGTCAATAATCTTGCGACTTTTATAGATGTATTGCCCGGCAGCGTCGCTAACCCAGTCGCCTTTTATTCCGCGCCGGATGAGGCAGTGACTGTAACCCTATCGGTGGACGTTTACAACATTGGTAACACTTTTACGACTGACCTGCTAACAGTGACGTTTTACTCAAACGCAGATTTGACTGGAGTGATTGACTCGCAAATACTCACAAAAAGCGTTGGGGGATGTAGCCGCCGAGCGCAAACTGTCACCGCAACTTGGCCAAACCTGACAAGTGGACCACACCCTTATTGGGTTCAAGTGGAGGGCGACGCGCCTCGAACGCAGAACAATGTTGTGCAAGGCACAATCCTGGTCAATCCCCTCCAAGTGTTTCTGCCAGTCGTTCTCAGATAGACTGTGGTGCCAGGCTGATATACATTACCGGCCTAACCCTGGTGTCTCCATTCGTTGGTTGCAGGTCCCCAGAGTGTCAATTCCAAGAATTGCTTGTGAAACTTCGAGATCTGCTGTGCGGATGAATTCGCGGTGGCGAAGTTTCCTGTTATTCGTCGCCATCATAGCGGCTATTATGGCACAGATTCCCGCTATCCTGCGAGTGCATATCGTTGAGTACGACGAAGCGGTCTATATGGACATAGCTCGTAATATCCAACGCATTGGCGCCCCCATTCGCTCTTCAGGAGCAAAGGGTGTTTATGATGTGCATGCTCCGCTATATGTGCACCTGCTGAGTCTGTACGCAGGACCGTCAGTGCAAGACATTTTCATCGCTCGGCTGATTACATCTTTGTTTGGATTGGGGAGTATCATCCTTGTTTTTTTGATTGGGGAGCGGTTGGCTGGCACGCTCGCAGGATTTGTTGCTGCTCTCGTGTTGGCTGTCAATCCATTGTTTGCCCTTTACTCGTTCTTTATTCGCATGGAGATTCCATCGGTTTTCATGTTGCTCGTAGGATTGCTTGCCTGGCTTGGTTGCAATGATAAAACACCGCCAAGTCGGTTGATCTTGGCTGGTTCGGTGTTCGCCTTAGCAGTATTATTTCGTGAGTTTTCCCTTCCGTTTGTAGTCTGTTGCAGCTCATATAGCTTGGTTATGTGTCGGTCGAAACGGCAAATTCTTCAAAGCGCCCTGCTCAGCCTGCCAGCTATCCTGGCCTTTGTAGCATGGTTGGTGTGGCTGAACAACCAATCGCCTAGCCAATTCCAGGGCTTGGTTGCGCGCTGGGTGAGTAGCTCGGTGGGAAGTAGCCTTGAGTCGCGCCAACTCGTTTCCGCATCCGATTGGGGCAAGCACCTCGCTCAAAATGTGTTGGGCGTCATTGTATCGGCCTCATTCGCCATCGCTACGGCGCGTGTTTTGCGCAATGTCCGCAACAGCGTCGCTGACATGCGACTCTTTTTCGCAGGTTATGTAGGGATAGCCGTTGGCTCCTCATTCTTCATATCTCTCAAAGAACCTCGCCACCTGATCGAAGTGATCCCGATGGCGGCGTTACTGGTCGCACTCAGCGTAAATTGGAATACTGTTCTGGACTGGGCGCGACGGAACACAGTGCGAACAAGCTTGACCCTGTTAGGTTTGGTGATAACGCTGATTCTAATCTCTCCAATCCGAGTGCCGCTCAGGGACAGATTGAACCCAAGAAATTGGTTTGAGCCAACATACGCGCATCGTGTCTTTAACAATGATCCCTACTATAATATATTGCGTGTGGCGGGTCAGTACATCCTGGAGCGTACCTCGCCGAACGAACGGGTCACAGTGGTGCACGAAGCAACTGTAACGGGCTACTATGCCGACCGACACTATGAAATGCTTTATACCTTGCCTTATGAGCGTGTACTTCAGATTCTTGACTGTACGCGCTACCTGGTGTGGGACCACACGGTGTTTCCAAAATTATCAAGCGAGCAAATCAAGTCCGTGGAAGACTATGTGATGCAACACTTTGTGGTCGAACAGGTGATTCAAGATGCGTACCGTCAAGTGACGATTTATCATCGTATCAATGTCCAATAAAGATGAGGAAACTTGTGCCGGTTCTCGAGTTCAATCAAGTTTCAAAGAGATTTCACCTCAATCCTTCCAAGCCGCGCTCGTTTCTTGAAGCTATCACATCACTCGGCAAGCGGCGCACGAACGAGTCTGGCGTAGATTCAGAGTTCTGGGTCTTGCGTGATTTTTCGACAACTGTGCATCCTGGCGAAGCGGTGGGCATCATCGGCAATAATGGCGCGGGTAAGAGTACGATCCTCAAGTTGGCCGCCGGGATCATTGCGCCGACTCAAGGCCGCGTTGTGCTCAACGGTCGCGTGGGCGCACTGCTCGAGATCGGCGTCGGCTTCCACCCCGACCTGAGTGGGCGAGAAAACATTTATCTGAACGGGGCGATCATTGGCCTGAGCCGGCACGAGATGAAGGCACGGCTCGATGAGATCGTTGCTTTTTCTGAAATCGGCGAGTTCATTGACGTGCCGGTCCGGCACTATTCGTCGGGAATGTTGGTGCGCCTGGGCTTTTCCGTCGCTACGAGCATCAGCCCCGACATTTTGCTGGTGGACGAAGTGCTGGCCGTCGGCGACTGGGCGTTTCGATACAAATGCCTTGAGCGCATCGAGATGATGCTCAAGCAAGGCACAGCGATCCTTTATGTTTCGCATGGCCTCGATGAGGTGCGCCATCTGTGCCAGCGGGCCATCTGGATCGAGCACGGCCGCGTGCAGGTGGAGGGCAAGCCAGACGAAGTGGTGCGCGCCTACATCAACGCCTCGCTTGAGGAGCACGGGACGCATGTGTGGGAATTGGGCGATGCGCAGGATCGCGGACGACGCATGGGCAGTGGCGAAGTCGAGATCACCGGCGTGGCGATCTTGGATAGTTATGGCCATCCATGCGACAGCTTTCTGAATGGCTCGCCTTTTGTGGTGCGAATTGACTATCATTGTCGCCAACCTGTCGAACACTTGGCTTTTGGGCTAAGCATTTATGCTGAGGATAATACGTGGATCACTAGTCCGAATTCCATCGAACAGAATCATAACCTTCAATTGGGTGAGGCGGGTAGCGTCTACTACGTGGTAGACGAGTTGCCGCTCAAGGCAGGCAACTATGAGCTGACAGTGACAGTGTTCGATCCGAGCGTGGCCATGTACAAGCCATATGACCACTTGCATCGCAAGTATCGCTTTACGGTGGTGGAGCGCGCAAGGCCCTTGCCTCAGGATGGTTGGGTCGAATTGCCACATCATTGGTTGGACGAACAAGGTTGGGCTCGCGCTTTCCCAAAGTGACAAGGGAAGATTCAATCTGCGCACGTGTTATGCCTTTAGCTACAAGAGAGGCTCCCGTGAATAATCAACACCAACCTTTCGAATTACCCGAAATTCGCGAGCACGATTTCCAGTCCCGTGTGCCAGTGCTCGGCCCCATCATTCAGTTCATTCGGCGCGCGTTGTATCAACTGACGGCCAAATGGGGCATCGTTGTGGTGATCGATCAACAGAACCGGATGAATCAGATGATCATGCAACACCTGAACCGCCAAGCATGCGAACTCGATACCCGGCTGCGTGAGCTCGATGACCGGCTTATTGATCAAGATCGCGACCTGGCTTATTTAAGCCGCACGATTGCCGAGTTGGAACTTCGACAGCGTCATCTCGCCAAGTTACTTCGACCACAGTCTCACTCTGAGCCTCAGCCTCCGACCGTTGAGTAGCGATGCGACTGGCAGTTGTCACTCCCCTCGACACTCGCTCAACCGGCGTAGCAGATTATAGTCGCGACCTGCTGCCGCACTTGGCCCGGGCCGCTGGAGAAACCATTACGGTCTACAGTGGAGACGCAATCTTGCCCCCGAACCTTGTGTGCGAAGGTTGGACGTGGCGGCCAATAGGCGAACTAGCCCGGGATGCACGCCGGTTTGATTTAATCATCTACCAGATGGGGAATAGTCCAGCCCACGATTTCATAACACCATTCCTGCTCAGGCAGCCAGGGCTGGTCGTGTTGCATGATATATCGCTGCATTACTGTTATGCACGTCAGGTTGTTGCAGGCAGACCTAGCTTGTACTTTCGGGCATTCGGCTTCGGTTATGGCGTGGAGGGCACACAGTTAGGCTGGCGATATTTACAGCAGGGCGCAACCGTTGCATATCCTGATTACCTGTTAAGTGAGTGGCTGGCGATACGTAGTCCGGGTGTGATCGTCCATAGTCAACACGCCTTCGAGATTCTTGCCCAGCGTTGTCCGGCGGCACGGATATGGCAAGTGCCTATGCCAATGCCCTTGCCTGCCCTCATATCGAGAACGGACGCACGCGCGCGTTTGGGCCTGAACGCAGAGGACTTGCTGATCATAATCTTCGGTGTCTTGAATCTGAGCAAGAAGCCATTAGTTGTGTTGGACGCACTAAGCCGTCTGCGCGCTGCGCACATCCCGGCGCGAGCGGTTTTTCTTGGGGTGGAAAACTCGCCATTCCGACTCCAGCCCGAGGTAGAAGAGCGAAGGCTCGAGGCAGACGTGATCCATTTGGGGTATGTTCCAGATTTGGCGACCGCCCGCTTGTGGATGTTTGCCGCAGATGTTGGCGTTGGGCTACGCTCGCCTTATTGGGGAGAGACTCCATCGTCTGCCTTGCGGATAATGGCGACGGGAACGCCAATGATCGTGAGCGAGGTCGGAGCATTGGTCGAGCTGCCGGATGCGGCTTGTATCAAGATCGCACCTGACATGCCAGATGAAGCCGGTGCGCTTTACCTTGCTCTCAAACAGCTTTATGAACAACCTGACCGTCGGCAGGCGATGGGCACTGCCGCTCGTGCCTATGTAGCCGAACGGCATGACCCAGACAAGGTCGCCATTGAATATCTTAAAGTAGTTGATGCCATCATAGACGGCTAAGGATAAAATGAAAGCAGGGAACACAAGAATAAACCTGGCCTATATCAGCCCGGTGAATCCAATCCCAAACGGACTATCGGATTACAGTGAGGCTCTTTTACCGGCCTTGTCCGAGCTCGCCGATATCACTTTGTATAGCGATTGTGGTACGCCTTCTAATCCCTTGATTGCTGAACGATTTGTAACTCGTCCCATTTCATCTCTCCCACGTTATCGAGCCGAACATGATCTGCGCCTGTATCAGATTGGCAACAGCCCGGATCATCGAAACGCGTTTGATAATCTTCGGCGGCTGCCAGGCATCGTCACACTCCACGAACCGTTTCTACACCACGGCTTTCTCTCCATTTCGCGGACGCGCTATCGCCGTGAAGTATTCTATGAATTAGGGACCGCTGATGAGAACGAGGTAGAACGCTTGATGGCTTTAACCATGAAGGATGACCGTGCCCAGTTGTTGGCGCTCCCTTTGATCGGTCGGATCGTTGATTCGAGTCTAGGAATAGTTGTGCATAACCAGACCGCCCGCCGGATGATCGAAGAGCATCGCTTGGCTCGGACGACATTTCGAGATAGCGAGATCACTGTGATTCCGCACCTGATGCCCATCCCTAGTATATCTTGTCCCGGGGCAAATCGCTCAGAATTGAAACTGCCGACAGAAGCACTAGTTATAGGTATGGCGGGAGTGGTTCATCCCACAAAAGAGCCTTCTTTGGTGCTACAGGCATTTGCCCAAGCGTCTGCTAACTTGCCTAACGCCTGGTTGGCCTTCATCGGCGCGTTGCCCGTTAATTGTGATCTGCCGGCCCTTGCGCGGGATCTCGGTATAGCCGACCGCGTGACTTTTTTAGGACGGGTTGACCCAATTGATCGAATGCATCGTGTAATAGCAGCCTGTGACCTACTCGTTAACTTGCGCCAACCGACCATTGGCGAAACATCCGGCACAGCTTTGCGAGCCATGGCATTAGGACGACCGCTCATTGTGCGTAATGTCGGATGGTATAGTGAATTGCCAGACGGAACATGCCTCAAAATTAGCCCGACGGCTGGTGTGGCCGAGTTAGCTTCGGTCATACTCGTGTTAGGAACGTCTCCCGATACTCGCCAAAGTATGGGAGAACAGGCTCGCCGCTATGTTCAAACTGAATGTAACGTTGCGACGGTGGCTCGGCGCTACGCAGATTTCTTGAAGAGCGTGTATGAACGGGTGACAGTGTGTTGATTATTCCTGTTGTCGTTTGGGCCCTGTGCCTCTGGACCGGCTATGGGCTTTTTCAACTCATCGGCCCCAGGAACCTGAGGCTCGACGTTCCTGGTGGGTTGTTCCTGTACGGCATAGCCGGGGCATTGATCCTTGGCTGGATCGCCTTAGTCACAGCAGAAATGGGGACGTTTTCGGCTCTCGCGATTACGCTCTTGGGCACACTTGTGGGCACAATTGGCTGGTTAGCGACACATCGTCGGGGCGCACGTGTGAGACTTGATTTCACCAGGAGCAATCGAACCGAAAAGATTTTCCTGGTCGCACTAATCATCCTGACAGGCGTGTTGTATTTTCGCCCACACGAGTTCATCTTCGGGGGGGCAGATGCAGGTGTGTACGTCAATCTGGGCGCACAGCTCTCGCGCTCCGGCCACTGGGTGATTTTCAATCCCGACCTGGCAGCGATTCCGTCAGCCGACTATCCCATGCTGTTCCGTGAGCAGCCACCCAACCAGATCCCGCGTTATTACCAGTTGCCAGGTTTCTACATCGCTGACAGCAACGCTGGAATGATCATCCCACAATTCTATCCGCTTCACACCATCTGGCTGGCAATAGCTCACGGTTTGGGAGGTGTGTGGGCCAATCTGTTCATGACGCCGTTGTGGGGCATATTAGGAGTGCTGGCGTTCTACTTTGCCGTGCGCGAAACTTTTGCGATGCCACTAGCCACGCTAGCATCCAGCCTTCTCGCGCTCACACCGCTCCAAATTTGGTTTGCCCGTTATCCAACCGCTGAAGTCCTGACACAGTTCTTGATGTTCAGCGGTTTGTATGCTTTTGCCCGATATGCCCGTCATGGAGAAAAGTGGGCAGCCATTCTTGCAGGCCTTGCTCTGGGACAGGTGATGTTGGCCCGGCTGGATACTTATTTTGTTCTAGGAGCGCTCATTGTATATCCCGCCTTCCTGTATCTGCGCGGAAAACTTGACCAGCGGTTCTGGTATTTTGCGCTGCCGATGCTGGCGATGGGCGCTCATTCTCTCATTCATGCGGTATGGCAAGGTTGGCCCTACTTTTATAATGTCTATTCGGGAGGTGCATCGCTCTTGCCCCTGCTCCCGGCGATTCTCGGTGGACTGGCTTTAGTTACTGTAGCATTTGCGATTTTTGCTCGAACCCTCGTGCGCCGCTCGGGTTGGGAAGCGCATGTCCAGTCTGGCTGGCGTGTACTATTGCTAACGGTTTCAGTCAGCCTGATGCTGCTGGCGCTTTACGCTTATTTTGTGTTGCCGCTCCAGGCTGATCCGACGCGCAAGGTTTTTTACTGGTACGCCCAGCACGATATTCCAGACGTTGAGCCTTACAACCTAGTTCGAATGGGATGGTATCTTTCGCCATTGGGCGTGGCGCTGGGAGTGCTGGGTATGGCGCTGCTCGTGCGCGAACAATTAACGGAGCACACGTGGCTCTTGATCGGAGTGGGCGTTTTCTTTTCGGTTTTGTATCTATATCGAACATTCAACAATCCGCACCATGTTTACGTGATGCGGCGGTATGTCCCGATGGTCATTCCGACCTTTGCGCTGGGCATTGCTTACAGCCTGATCCGACTGGCCGGCTTGCGGCCGTTTGGACGATGGGTCAGCATCGGATTGACAATAACTCAAGTGGCTTTGCTGTTATATGCCGGACGGATTATCATACGGCAAATAGATTACAGGGGAGGCATTGAGCAATTCCAGGTCCTTTCCAGCTTGGTGCCAGATCGGGCGATCGTCTTGTTCAACGATAACCGGCCGGTGGGAACAGCAGGGATCTTTGGCACTCCGTTGGCTTACCTGGATGGCTATACTGTCATTGACCTGCAGGAAGATCGGATTGATCTCACCCGATTGGACGCTCTGATCATGGACTGGCTGGCCGAGCAGCGTCCTGTGGTTGTTATTGAGGGCCCATCACGTGTCGCCGGGTTATGTGACCGCTGGCAGTGCAATCATCTGGGTACGACTAGGTTCGATACGCCTCTGTTAGAATCGTCTTACGAGCATTTTCCTAAAGCGGTTGTTCACATGCGGTACAACCTTGAGCTTTACCTGGTCAAGTCGGTGCAACTGTAGTGGGAGATATTGGATTGCACACACATTGTTCGGAGGAAAGATGATATCGTCCGCAGATTCAACCGTTGACAACCCGACCGAGGAACTGCCTGATGGTGTCATCGAAATTCATGATCCCGAGATTGATCCGGCCCAGATCATGGAGCAAATTCGTGACCGAGTTCGTCAGCGGCGCAAAGAATCAGATTATCCCCGCCGAATGTTGCCGATGTTTGGCGCTGCGGCGTATCCTGGAGAACCAGAAAAGGGGGACCCGGAACTGTATTACCATCTTCGCCAGGCAAACGAGCTTTACTATCAGATCGGGGTCGAGGCTACGCTCGCGTCGTCGCCAGCAACTCGATTGCCGATTTTAGGACCTGTATGGAAGCTAATCAGGCGAGAGGCGCACAACCTGGTGCTCTTTTACCTGGGCAAGTTGACGCAGCAACAGGTGACAGTTAACCGACACTTGGTTAGCACACTCAACAGGATGGTGGTGCAAATGCAAGAGCAACAGGCAGAAATCAAGACATTGCGCCAAGAGCTTGAGCAATTGCAACAGGCATCGAAATAGGCAGTTAAAGAACGATGAAAGTCGCGATTGTGGTTCCCCGCTACGGGCCGGATGTATTGGGAGGGGCAGAATCCCAGGCGCGGGGATTTGCCGAAGAGATTGCGCGTCGAGGATGGCCTGTGGAGGTGTGGACGACCTGTGTCCGCAGCCTATACACATGGGAGAACGTTTATCCTGCAGGTCATTCAGAGGAGCAAGGAGTCGTTGTCCGCCGCTTTCCTATCACTCAATATGACCCTATCCGCCAAGCCGAACTATACAGTCGAATAGGCTCGCGGGGTTTTCTCACCGCGGACGACCAATATGCCTGGTTGGAAAGTGGCGCTCATAGCGCCCGGTTATACGAGCATGTGGCCCGGTATGCCGCTGAGTTTGACGTGCTGGTTGTGCTGCCTTACGCGATGCCGTTGGCGCATTATGCGGCCTGGACCGCTCCTGCGCGAGTCGTGATGTGGCCGTGCTTACACGATGAGCCGATCGTGTACACCGAGCCAGTTCACCTCCTGTTGACAAGTGTTTGGGGCGTCATGTTTAACTCGCCCGAAGAGAGTAACTTGGCGCTTCGTTTGGGCGTGCGGCTAAATCATTATGCCGTCCTAGGAGAGGGTGTCACTTTGATTTGCCCTGAGAGTAATTCAGATGAACACATGGTGCAGCCTCATGTCCTACTATATGCCGGGCGCCTGGAGGAAGGAAAGAACCTGTCCTTGCTTTACAATTATGTCCGTCGCTATGCCGATGAAGGCAGACACATTCGATTGGTCGTGCTCGGACAGGGACCCGCCAAGCCCCCCCGGCATCCAGCCTTTGAGTATCGTGGTTTCGTGCCTGAAGAAGAGAAAGCCTCTGTTTATGCCTCGGCGCTGGCTTTATGCCAACCTTCGCTGAATGAGAGCTTTTCTTTGACAATCATGGAATCATGGTTGGCAACCCGGCCAGTCTTGGTGCATGCTGATTGTGCGGTGACCCGGGGGCATGTCCATCGCAGCAAAGGCGGACTGTGGTTCCGCACCTATGAGGAATTCGTATGCGCCATCGAGTGGCTACAGGCCCATCCTGATCTTGCGGCTCGCATGGGGCGGAATGGACGGCAATATGTGTTGGCCAACTATTCCTGGTCGGCTGTTGTGAACCGATTTAAATCCCTGGTTCAGCGTTGGAAAGACCAGGATGCCCAGGTCGCCAATAAGCATCGAGCGGCTGTGAAAATGGATTGACCAGAAATCCTATTAGTTTGGTGAGATCGAGATGGATAAACAAGACGATCTGAATGGAATGATCGAGATCCATGATGAGCAGATTGATGCACAAGACATTGTGCACCGGATTCGCGCCAATATCCACACGCGGCACGAGGTGGCACAGGCGCAAGGCCTAGACTTTGATGCTTTTGTGGAGGGACAGTATCCCGAAGGCAAAAGACATTTTGATAAGGTGGTGTATCACAATCTGCGGCGCGCGAACGCTACCTATGACGGTATTACCGTAAAGAAATATGTCAGTCCGCGCTCGGTGCCGCTCGTGGGAAAGTTGGTTCAACGCCTGCGCGGCGTGGCGCACGATCTGGTGATTTACTACGTCAATATGTTGGGCAGCAGACAAATGCTGTTCAATGGAGCGCTGGTTCACCTGCTCAACAGCCTGATGGAAGGCCTGGAGCAAGATGCCGCGCACAATGCGCAAGAGTTGGCGGCCTTGCAGGCACAAGTGCGGGCATTGCGCGCCCAGGTTGCAGAATTGCAGCAGGCTCGTGGTGTGATCTCTGACCACGTTGAGGATTGAACAGGCATCGGTTTCTGGGGAGGCATTGTGGGGGTTCGTGCTATTCATCAGGTCATGCCTGGTTTTGTCTATGGAGATGCCCTGGGCAATCAGGCGTTTCGCATCCGAGAGTTATTGCGCCAGTGGGGTTTCAAGTCGCAAGTCTATGCACAGTATCGGGACACGCGCATCGCCGATTCGGGTTTGGATTATGAGCACTACCATCCTCATCCGGACAATGTGTTGATCTATCATCACTCGATCGGCTCGCCCATTGCCGAGTTTGTGCGAAACCTGTCCGACCGCGTCGTGATGTATTATCACAACATCACACCAGCGGCCTTTTTTCGCGAGCTGAATCCCGAGTTAGCCGAATTACTCGACCGGGGCCGTCGGGAGCTGGAGTGGTTTAGGGGGGCACCGTTCGCGCTGGCGGCATCCGAGTACAATCGGCAAGAACTGCTCGCGCTGGGCATCGAACAAGTCAAAGTCTTGCCGTACTTTGTGTACCTGGATGAGCTAATTGCTTCAGCATCTAGTCCGGCCGGGCGCGAGGTCGCGGCCCGTTATGCGGATGGATGGATCAATATCTTGTTTGTCGGGCGAGTGGCTCCGCACAAGCGGCAGGACGATCTCATTCGCGCCTTCAACTATTACCACCGGTTGGTGAATCCTCGATCCCGGTTGATCCTGATCGGCTCCGAGGCTAATGCGCCAGGCTACCGCCTTGAGCTGGAATCGCTCATGGATATTCTGGGGCTTGAGCATGTGCACCTTCCTGGCTCAGTTGGGCTGCGTGAGGGCCTGGGCGGCTATTACAAGGCGGCGAGTGTGTTCCTGTGCTTGAGCGAGCACGAAGGCTTTTGTGTTCCACTGATGGAAGCGATGGCCTTTGATGTACCGGTGATCGCCTACAACGCGACCGGCGTCCCTTACGCGATGGACGGCGCGGGGGTTCTCGTAAACCGCAAGCGTTACGATGTGATCGGTGAGTTGATAGACCTCGTCGTGAATGATGTAACTTTGAAACAACGCATTGTGGAGCGCCAGCGCGCGCGGCTGGCAGAGCTTGCGCCAGAGCGTGTGGCTGCTCAATTGCGAGCGCTGATCGAGCGTTGGGCGTAATGGTGATTTGTTTCTCATAAGATGGAAAAGACACACTCACGAGTCTACGGACAAAACAAGAGACCTATTTGCTCTTGAGGTGGAGAGGAACCTGGTGTGCGTGGCCAGCCAACAAAGTAGTGATTGAGAGGCAACCTATGAGTTGGATGCAGAAGGTCAAGTCGCTGCTTTATAGATTTCTCAGGCCCATCGCAGTTTGGTTCTATGATTGGCTCAAGAGTGATATGCCAGATGGACTCCAAGCCCTTCCGGGACGAGTCAACAACAGCCCATCTGTTAGGCTTATTGATAATCTTGACGATTTGGACGCTGAACTATTGGAGGTTGACCAAGCGTTTCAGATATCAGACGATGAAGGGCGAAAAAGACTGGCGCAAATCCGCTATCAGCTCAAAGGGGATTTCCCCGCCGATCCATACTCACCAGAATATGCTGCTGCCCAGATGCAGATGTATTCGGCCCTATCTGGACGTACTGCTTATGACCCTTGGATCAATGAACATTCATCTTTCGATCTCGGACAGGCAAAGTGGTCACCGTTCCCGTATTTCACTCATAGTCCTACAACTGTTGGCGACCAACTCATTGCGCAGGGGTTCCTTATTCGTGCTATGAATCTCCGCCCAGGGGCGCGTGTTATCGAATTCGGGCCAGGCTGGGGCAATATCACCTTGCACCTGGCGCAAATGGGGTACCGCGTTACGGCGGTCGAGATCGAGAAGGATTTTGTAGAACTCATCCGCAGTCGCGCCAGCACTCTGGGCGTGGAGGTCAATTTGGTCAACCAAGATATGCTATTGTTCCAGCCATCCGAACAATACGATGCTGCCTTGTTCTTCGAGAGCTTTCATCATTGTGTCGATCATCTTCGTCTATTGCGGAATCTCGGTATAATGATTGCGCCGGATGGCCTAATTGCTTTTGCAAGTGAGCCTATTGGCGATTACCCATACCCCTGGGGATTTGTTAGGTCGGATGGCCTCACACTGTGGTCAATTCGCAGGTTCGGTTGGTTTGAATTGGGGTTTGACTCATCCTACTTTTTGCGAACACTTTTATTATTCGGCTGGTTACCGCGTCGCCATACGAGTGATGTGACACCTATGGCTGATGTCATCATCGCCCGTAAGAGTCAGGGCTACTACAATCCATGTGAACTCACCTTGCCACCTGATGAAGCGATAACTTGGGCCTCGCCCGAGCCTGGACATCGTTTCACAACAGCTAAGTCTATAATGAGCTGCGTACAATCCTGTTCAATCAGGGCCATAGAGTTTTGTCTAAGCAATTTCGCGCCATTCGAACTAAAAGTAACACTTGGTGCTGGCAGAACCGTCCGTCAAGTGAAATTGGCCGGCCAATCGCAAAAGGCCCTCGTCTGTGTTGAACCGAATGATTGGCAAGGTCAAGTGACAATTTGCAGCCAAACTTGGTGCCCGGCCAAGGTCTATGGCACTACTGATCAACGCACACTTGGTGTAGCTGTGCACTGGTTACGTCTGTCGGAAGAGTGATCTCGTCAGCCGACCGGCGTTTCAGACTGGACCAAGTATACCGATTCGTGGGGGACTTTTGCGCTATTGCATTGTGCTCTTGGATGTCTTAAGATTGGCAGGATGGAACATTGGTCACAACTCGTATCTTGCTATCGTTTTCTTGAGCGGCGATTAGCAGCCAGAAAAGATAGACGGAGAAAGTACAAGAGGCATTGCAGCCTTAGTGGTGACTGTTAGAGTCGAGGTATGATGATGAAAAGGGCATTTCTATCTGCGCTTGTTCTAGTGATTTTGCTTCCTCTGGGGCTACCCGGTTTCTCGCCGGTGGTCCATTCTTCCACATCTGCCTTCTCCTCTACCTATTACTCGTTGCCAGGTGGAACCGTGGATAAATCCTCACCGACCTTGGCCGATTTGGATGGGGATGGGGTGCCCGAAGTCTTGATTGGCACTACAGCTTGTCGAGCAAGCCCGACAGACGGATCATGCACGTATGACCAACCCACCGTTCTAGTCGCTATGAGAGGAAATGGGAGTACATGGTGGTCCAGGAATGTAAACGCCCCCATCAACTCGTCACCTGCGGTGGGGGATATCAACCGTGATGGACATCCGGAGGTTGTCGTCGGCGTTGGCGCGGATGTGGCCGATATGAACCATCAAGGTGGCGTTGTCGCCTACACCTATGACGGCCAATTCCTGTGGCGCTTTACTACACAAGATCATTACCCTAACGATGGCTACCCGGAAGGAGTTTTTGCCTCTCCTGCACTGTGTGATGTAGACGGCGATGGTGACATGGAGATCGCGTTTGGCGCTTGGGATCAGAGGATATATCTGTTGGATCATAATGGCAATTCGCTGTGGAACAATAAACCCGCAGGCTTTCCTGGCCTTGGATATTATAACGCCGATAGCATCTGGTCGAGTGCCGCTTGCGCCGACCTGAACCGGGATGGGTATCAAGAAATCATTACTGGTGCAGATATTAGTGGTGGGGGGATCTTGCCTGATGGAACCCACACTCAGGATGGAGGGTTTCTTTATATTTTTGATAAAGACGGTAACGTTCTCGTGCGCCGGTACCTTCCAGAAGCCATCTATGCCTCGCCGGCCATAGGTGATCTAAACAGAGATGGCAAATTGGAGATCGTCTCAGGCACCGCCTGGTATTGGTGGAACACACACGGACGGACCGAGCAGCCGTATGTTTACGCTTTCGACACAAGTCACGTGTTTGATTCGAGCATGTTTTATTCGGATTCTGCCAAGCTGCCCAACCTGCCAGGCTGGCCTCAGCTCACCAACTATCCAGGATTCAGCTCGCCTGCATTAGCCGATCTGGACGGAGATGGAGATCTGGAAATTGTCATCGGTACTTCAGATCCCTTTGGGGGTAACGATGGCATTCCGGGAAATGGAAGCGTTTATGCCTGGCATCATACGGGACAGTCAGTTTCAGGCTGGCCCGTTCATCCTAAAGATCAGTTTAACAACAATGGTCCGATTTACTCATCTCCGACGATTGCCGATGTGGACAATGATGGAACACTCGAAGTTCTATTCTCTATGATATGGGATGTCCAAGTCTACAATGCCAATGGCTCGTTTCAGGAAAGACTGCGGACCCTTTGGACAATCTGGGCTTCCCCGGCTATTGGAGACACCAACAATGATGGGAAAGTAGAGGTATGGATCGGCGGGAGCAAGAATGATGATTCTTCGCATGGATATCTGTGGCGCTTTGAATCAAGCACTTTAGGCATTGGGAGCATGCCCTGGCCCATGTTTCACCGCGACAGATGGCATACCGGGCGTTACCCTTCCCCGCCGCAGCTCTCGGTCTCGCCCGGTGCTGTGTATGTACTCCACCAGTCCGGCGGGCCATGGAATGAGTTTGCCTACCTCACGATTAGCAACATGGGTGACGGCTCCCTCTCGTGGTCGGTTTCCTCCAAGCCAGGCAATGTTACCGTGACCCCTTCCGGTGGGACAGTGACCACTACGACACAAGCGCAAATCAGTGTTGGGGCGACCGTCTGTACAGGCTGGTGTAACTTGGGCAATATTGTCATCGCTGGGACATCGGGAGGGAATCCTGTGCTTGGAAGCCCGGCGACAGTTCCGTTCTATCTGTATGTTGGGCAAGTTCACAAAGTGAATTTACCTCTCGTTCTGCGAAACGCACAGTAGGCCTGTACATGCGTATTTTGCATGTTGTTCAGCGCTACTGGCCTGCGCGCGGCGGCGCGGAAATTCACCTGGGCGAAATCTCGGCACGCCTGGCCGCCGAGGGCCATCAGGTCACGGTGGCGACCACCGATGCGCTGGATTTTGAATTGTTCTGGGATCCCAATCGCCGCCGTGTGCCGGAGAGAGAAAGCCAGCATGACGGCGTGCGAATCGTGCGGTTTCCCGTGCGGCATCTTCCCTTTTCCCCATTGGCTTACCCCGCGTGGCGACGTTTGCTCTGGATGCTGTCCGCGATTCGCCCGGTGCCTGTCAGCGTGCTGGCTTGGCTCGCGCGTTACACGCCGTGGGTGCCCGATCTCTCGCGTTGGCTCAAAGCGACCAACGAACCGTTCGATCTCGTCGCAGCGATGATGGTCGTCTTTGAGCCGGTTGTAGAGGCTGGTCTGTGCTTTGCTCGTAAGCGCCAATTGCCCTTTGTGCTGTATCCGCTCACACACTTGGGGGCAGGGCCTCGCCCGGCGGACGATCCACCGAGTCGTTTTTACACCATGCGACACCAGGTTGATTGTGTCTGCCGCAGCAGCGCAGTGGTTGCTCAGACACCGACGGAACGCGACTTTTACATCGCGCGGGGTGTGGACGCCAAACGCATCTGTGTCGTTGGGGCGGGCGTCAACCCGCCCGAACTCGCCGGCGGCGATGGCGAGCGATTCCGTCAACGTCACAACATTGCAGGGCCGCTTGTGGCCTTTCTCTCTGCGATGGCCTATGACAAAGGCGCGGTGACAATGGTGGAAGCGATGCGCCGACTTTGGCGAGCAGGTCGCAACATCGAGCTTGTCTTGGCCGGGACGCTGCTCACGCCGTTCCGCGCATACCTCGACAGATTGCCGATCGAGGATCGCAAGCGGCTGCGCGTCATGCCGGCGATTGATGATCAAGATAAGCGCGATTTGCTCGCTGCGTGCGATGTGTTTGCTATGCCATCGCGCGTGGATTCGTTCGGGATCGCATACCTGGAAGCGTGGCTCTACCGCAAGCCGGTGATCGGCGCGCGTGCCTGGGGCATTGGCGACGTGATTACGCACGGACAGGATGGTTTACTGGTTCCCTTTGGCGACGAAACCGCGCTGGCGGAAGCGATCATATATTTGGTTGATCACCCTGACGTGACCCAGGCGATGGGTGCGCGCGGGCAGGCCAAAGTGTACCAGGAGCACACCTGGGATCGCAAATACGCTATGGTGCGCCAGGTGTACAAATCGCTGGTAGAGCAAGCGTGATGCGAATTCTCTACATCGTTCATCAATTTTTTCCAGATAAAGTGGGCGGCACGGAGAATTACACGCTGGATCTGGCCAGGGGCGCTCAAGCGCGTGGGCATCAGGTGGCCGTTTTTCATCGTGCGCCGGATCAGCCAGGGTTGACGTGCTCTGAGTGGGAAGGCGTCTCAACTTGGCGCGCCTGTGCTGGGCCGATGACGCCATTGAATGTGTTCCGTGCAACGTTTGGCGAGCTGGTGCTCGAGCGCGCTTTTGCCGAGACGCTCAATGCTTTTCAGCCAGACCTGATTCATATTCAGCACTTGATGGGATTGCCTGTTTCGCTCATGCGACAGGCGCGCGGCCATCCGATCGTGCTCACACTGCACGATTTTTGGTTCACCTGCGTTAACGCGCAACTGCTGACCAATTATTCTTCCAGCTTGTGCGATGGGCCGCGCTATGGCGGGATGAATTGCGCTCGCTGCGCGCTGGCAAGAGCAGGCGCGCCGCACTTGTGGCCTGGCGCGCCGCTGCTTGCGCCGCTGATGGCGCACCGCAATCGGCTGCTTCACCGTGTGCTGCAGCAAATGTCGCTTATCATTGCGCCTTCGCGCTTTCTCGAAAGGCTTGCCGCAACGTGGGGTGCGCCGGTTGAGCGGCTGCGCTTTGCGCCGAATGGGTTGGATGTGAGCGGCGCGCAGCCCCAATCACAGCACGAATCCGCGCCGCGACGTTTTGCCTACATCGGCGGGCTGGCTCCGCAAAAAGGCGTCCATGTTTTGATCCAGGCGTTCAACGATCTAGGGCGCGAGGCCGCGCTCGACATCTATGGCGACGAGGCCCAGTTCCCGGATTATGTGCGGGAGTTGAAGCAAGCCGCGCGTTCTTCTCAAATTCGTTTTGGCGGGCGGTTGGATCGAGCTGAGGTGTGGCGAGTGTTGGCCGAGGTTGATGCACTGGCCGTGCCTTCACTGTGGTATGAAAACGCGCCCGTTGTCATTCAGGAAGCATTCGCCGCGGGTGTGCCGGTGATCGCCTCTAAACTCGGCGCGCTGCCGGAGTGGGTACGCGATGGTGTGGACGGCTTGTGCGTCCCGCCGGGCGACGTTATGGCGTGGCAAGGTGCACTGAGGCGATTGGTAGATGAGCCGGGGCTGACCGATCAGTTGCGCGCCAACATCCGGCGACCCGTCACGCTGGAAGAACACCTGGCTCAACTTGAGGGGCTTTATGCTGAGGCGGTGAGCATAAAGCGCGCCTGGGCTGTATAATTCTGAAACACGACGAGGAGTGATGATGCAGATTCTTGTTACTGGCGGCGCTGGATTCATTGGCAGCAATCTGGCGCATCACTACCTTTTGCAGGGACATGCTGTCATTGTGTTCGATAACCTCTCACGTCGGGGGTCGGACAAGAACCTGGCCTGGCTGCAAGCGAATCACGGTCCAAAGTTGCGATTCATCCGGGGTGATGTGCGCGATTATCCTGCCTTGCTTCAGGCGGTGGCCGGCGCGGACCGTGTATATCACATGGCAAGCCAGGTGGCTGTCACCACCTCTGTCATTGACCCGCGCGCAGATTTCGAGATCAACGCGCTGGGCACGTTCAACGTGCTGGAAGCGGTGCGCGCAGCCGCGCCGCAGGCCATCGTCTTTTACGCTTCGACGAACAAGGTATACGGCGGCATGGAAACCGTGGCCGTGGTCGAGGAACGCACTCGCTATCGCTACCGCGATCTGCCGAACGGTATCCCTGAAAGTCAGTTGCTGGATTTCCACTCACCCTATGGGAATTCCAAGGGCGCTGGCGATCAGTACGTCCGCGACTATGCGCGTATCTATGGACTCAAGACTGTGGTGTTCCGTCAATCGTGCCTGGCTGCCGACCAGGAGGTCATCACACCCTTTGGTAAAAAGCCAATACACGCGGTACGCCCCGGCGACATCGTACATAGCGGGAAAAGTTGGACGCGCGTTCGCCACGTATGGCAGACTGGCGTGAAACCAGTTCGACGGCTGACGACGATGAATGGACTGCAAGTCACTCTGACTGCTGACCATCTTGTATTCCGTCCACACGGACTTTTCTCGAGTCGCAGCCTGGCCTACGGCGACTTTGTGGCTGTCCTGCCCGAAGCGCAGCACATGCCCAAGTGGGAGCCTGTCCCGGATCGGGTGCTCGCTCCCGAAGCCTACCTGGCAGCCGTGCGGGTTCGCACCAGCGATCTTCGCTGTCTGAACGAGGCTGAGCGCATCGCCGAGCACCTGTTGCCTCTGGAAGGCGATCGCTTGCTGGGGATCGCAGAGGTGGTAGGGTGGTTGTTCGGCGATGGGCATCTGGGTATCCATCAACGCCAGGCGCGTGAACATCCTGCTTATACTGTGCAATACTTTGGTTCAGAGTCAGAATTGCAGGAGCTTACCCTGAGACTGAATTGGCTTGGCATCTCTTCGAGCAGTATCATTCGCTGGGAAGCCACATCAGAACTGCCCAGTGGACACACGATCCAAGGTCATAGTTGCCGCATCCAGCAACAAAGTATTCCTATCTTTACTCTCTTTGAGATGCTTGGTGTTCCTGTAGGAGACAAAGTCCGGGTAGACTATGAGTTGCCCGAGTGGGTATCTGGTGGACATCCTCTTGTCAAGCGCGCTTTCCTGCGTGGTTTTTTAGGCGCCGAGTTGTGCAAAGTCAATCCGGACTCGCGTTTGGCCCCATCGTTTGCCCAATCCAAGGATATAACTCATCTAGAGAATGGGAGACGCTGGGTGGAACAACTTCGGAATCTGCTGGCCGAGTTCGGCATAGAGACCTCATACTTTGAGGCTGAGCCGGTCAGCTACCATCGAGGCACGACGGTTCAGATGACCATTCGCCTTCTGGGTGGAAGCGAGCTGCCTCTAAAACTGGCGGCGATTGGCTATGCCTTTAGCAATGAGCGCGCGGGAAAATTGAATGCGCTTCTTCGCTGGCAGTGGACGCATACTTCACCAGATTGGTTCGACCAGACCAATCAAATTTATCGGGCCGATGGTCAACTGTTCTGGGATAGTGTGATGACGATCGAGGAAGTGGGGGAACAGCCTGTCTATGACCTTGAGATCGAAGACGATACGCATCTCTTCCTGGGCGGTGGCATTCAAGTTTCCAATTGCATCTATGGCACGCGCCAATTTGGTGTAGAGGATCAGGGCTGGGTGGCACATTTCTGTATTGCGGCGGCATTGGGCCGTCCCATCACCATCTACGGCAACGGCAAGCAAGTGCGTGACGTGCTGTGGATTGACGATCTCGTGCGCGCCTATGATCTGGCTGCCGAGCGAGTCGATCAGGTCGCTGGCAAAATCTACAACATCGGCGGCGGGCCGGAAAATGCCATGTCCATCTGGGCCGAGTTTGGCCCGATCCTCGAGGAGCTGGCCGGGCATCCGATCCCGGTCAAGTATGGCGATTGGCGGCCGGGCGATCAGCCCGTGTATATCAGCGACATCAGCCTGGCGCGCCGCGAGCTAGGGTGGTCGCCGCGCGTTGCGGTGCGGGAGGGCATCCAGAGATTGTGGGACTGGGTGCGCGAGAATCCGCATTTGTTTGATTGACAGCAAATATGCTACTCAGCCAAGTCCTGTGAACTTTTGCCATATCGAACGTCTTTTGTTATAATCCGTCTTGTGCCCCCCAAAACGAGGCGGCCATCGGGTTGTGCGGCATCGCCCCGCCAGACTCAAAACCGCAATCCGAGATCCAAAATCCGCAATCCGAGATCCAAAATCCAAAATCCGAGATCCGGATGAAACTCGTCGTTCAAATCCCGTGTTATAATGAAGAGCAGACGCTGCCGTTGACGGTGCACGATTTGCCTAAATCGATCCCCGGCATAGATGAGATCGAGGTGCTGGTGATTGATGACGGCAGCACAGACCGCACGGCCGCGGTGGCGCGCGAGCTGGGGGTGCATCACATTGTTCGTCACGCGCAACAGCAAAGTTTGGCTTCTGCGTTTCGAGATGGGCTGGAGGCGTCATTGGCAGTCGGCGCAGATGTGATCGTCAATACTGATGGCGACAACCAATATCGAGGCGAAGATATTGCCAGATTAGTTCAGCCAATCTTGGAAGGCCGGGCTGATGTTGTCGTTGGCGACCGGGGCGTTGCGGCGCTGGAGCATTTTTCGCCGCTCAAGCGATGGTTGCAAAAGTTGGGAAGTTGGGTGGTCGAGAGAGCAGCCGGCATTCCTATCCCCGATGCCACCAGCGGCATGCGGGCCTTTACCCGCGAAGCAGCCTTGCGCCTGACGGTGTTGAGCGAATATACGTATACGCTTGAGACACTGATTCAGGCTGGTGCGCGAAAGATGGCGGTAACATACGTCCCGGTGCGGACTAATCCCCAGACCCGCCCATCTCGCTTGATACGGAACATCCCATCTTTTCTGGCTCTTTCGATGGTGACTATTCTTCGGTTTTACACCATGTATAGCCCTCTGCGAATTTTCATGACCATCGGTGGAGTGTTGATCGCAGGAGGTATTGCACTGGGGCTGCGCTTTTTGTATTTCTTTTTGCGGCGCGGGGGCACGGCTGGCAATATCCAATCGCTGATCCTGGCCGCGATCCTGATCATTGTGGGATTCCAGACTTGCATGATCGGCCTGATCGCAGACTTGGTGAGTATGAATCGCAAGATGCTGGAAGAGGCGCTGTATCGGGTGAGGAAGAGGGAATTGGATTCGCGTCATGCTCCGTGAGACCTTGCATCATGAATATCGCATTGGTGGGCCCGACCTATCCCTTTCGAGGGGGTACCAAGGTAGGTGCCCAAGAAGCTGGATTCGGTTGTACTGTGATAGAGTTGACCTCCTCGGGCAGATGTGGAACGATACAATGTCTTTATTCTCTACCAAACGCCCCTGTCCCTTTCGGAGCGGATGGCTTATTCTGATACTGTGGCTTGCCTGGGGCACACGTTTGGTGGAGATGCGTGGCCGAAACCTGTGGTTCGATGAAGCTATCGAGTTCAATGTTGCCAATCGCCCCATTCAAGAAGTCATACTTGCAGATCGAGAAGGGACACATGACCCTCCCCTTTTTAGCCTGATACTGAATCTCTGGATGAGAATTGGGAGAGACGATTTTTATCTGCGGATGCTACCAGTGTTTGCAAGTGCCCTGGCTATTTCTATCACTTTTGTGCTGGGGCGTCTGGCTTTCTCTCCCTCTGTCGGCTGGCTGGGGGCGGTCATCGTCGCAGTAGCGCCTCGGGCTGTTTACTATGGACAAGAAGTCAACCAGTATGCCTTTGTCTTGGTGTTGTCTGTTCTATGTCCACTCTTACTAGAGCGATATATCTGGCATTCAACTCTTGGACGATTAATCCCCTTCATTGTGATGGGCGCGAGTGCGATTCTACTGCACTATGAGCTAGCGCTATACTTGTTAGCGCTTGTTATCGTGGGAACGATTTACCTATTTCAGGATATTTGGCAAGGCAAGCGCCGATCGTTTTTGTACTGGATAGTCGGTCTCTGCATTCTGGGGTGGATTGGAATAGGCTTACTGTGGCTCTACGCCCTGCCCCAAAAGGCAAGGTTGCCAGACACATTTGCTCCAGTGCGTTTCAATAGCCCTGTCTCAGTGCAGAACGAGATACAGGCGTGGCTTTCGCAGACGGCCGAGTCTGTGAGTTTCTTCTTTTGGGGCTATGAACCGACTCGCCTCAAGGGGTTCACGGTTGCCCTGCTAATAATTGGCGGAGTCGTTGGCTTACTACGATCTACAAGCCGCCGGGTAGTCATATATCTTTTGGTGGGACTGATAATCGGTTATGTAGCTGGGGGATTTGGATTTCTAGTATACGCATATCGCTATCTATGGTATGCTTTTCCGCTCTGTGCTTTACTTGTCTGTGCTGGAATCTTCTTTCCCTATCCCGAAAGATCAAATCAGTATTTAATGCCGATACAGTTGGGTATCGCTACAATTTTGGTTAGTTTACTCGCATGCCATTTGCCCCTTGTTTCAGGGAAACCCTTTACCGAAACAGAGCAACTGGGCGATGTGGTGCGATATGTCGAGAAGCATCGCCGACCGGGGGATGTTGTCTATGTCTACTATGGAGCTAACCGGGCTTTTAGAGTGTATGCCAGTCAAGAACTCGTCAACACAGCCATGATCGAGGGTTGGATTCGCCATCTGCCTCTTGAAGAACAGAAGGCTAGGATGTGGGCGACAATGGGAGGTGCGCCTCGTGCGTGGCTCTTGATGTCACACGTTAATGGGCAAGAAGGTTATAACTTGCTTGAGAAACTAGACAAGAGTTGCCAACGACTTGACTCCATCGAGGTTACTAACGCAGCAGGTTATCTGTTCAATTGTGCGTCCACAAGGTAACCCTGTTCTGCGCACCCGGGCTGGAGCAATAGAAATGGCGAGTATCTCGCTGACTGGCACCTTTGGTGTGATGCTCCGGGAAATGCTAACGACGTGAGAGTCTGTTATTTTGGCACATACCGTGCCGAGTATTCACGCAACCAGATCATGATCGAAGGACTGAGACGTGCCGGTGTGAACGTGATCGAGTGCCGCGCGCAGTTGTGGACTGGCATCGAGGACCGCGTTCAAGCCGCAAGTGGCGGCTGGATCCATCTACGTTTTTTTATCCGCGTGATTCGAGCCTATCTCAATCTGCTTTACCAGTATTGCATGGTGGGCGATTATGATGTGATGGTTGTGGGCTACCCTGGCCAGTTTGATGTCTACCTCGCTCGTTTGCTCACCTGGCTGAAGCGTAGACCATTGGTGTGGGACGTTTTCATGTCCATCTATCTTATCGCTCTGGAGCGCGGGCTGGATAAGCGTAGTGCATTGACGGTGTGGGCAATTCGCCAGATTGAGTGGCTTGCCTGCCGCCTGCCCGATCGGTTGATTCTCGATACCGCCGAGTATGTCCAATGGTTCCATAGAACGCATGGCGTCGGTCCGGTGCGATTTCGCTTGGTGCCGACAGGTGCCGATGATCGCGTGTATAAAGTATCGGACGCGCCTCCACCTGACCCAGGCCGTTTTACCCTCATCTACTATGGCACGTTCATACCGAATCACGGTGTATTGACCATCATCGAGGCGGCGCACTTACTCGCCGATGATCGAGCGCTTCGCTTCGTGTTGATTGGACGCGGCCCGGACAAAGATGCTGCTCTGGCATTGGCTGACCAATACCACCTGGACAACGTGACTTTTGTGGATTGGATAGAGCGGGACGCGCTGCCGTCATATGTAGCCGAGGCAGATGTTTGTCTGGGCGTCTTTGGCACGACCCCCCAGTCGCTGATGACGATCCAAAACAAGATTTATGAGGCGCTCGCCATGTGCAAGCCCCTCATCACTGGCGACTCTCCGACGGTTCGCGCTGAGCTGCAACACCTATCACATGTATACCTCATCGAGCGAGACAACCCACAGGCACTAGCCCATGCGATCCGCACCCTCAAATACGATCCAGATTTGCGTCGCCGCCTAGCAGAAAATGGTTATCATGTATTCCATGAGCAATTCGACCTGACACACATCGGTCTTCGCTATGCGGTTCATCTGCGCGAGATAGTCGAGTAGCCGATCATTGCGCCCGGCTTCTTCTTGACATTCTGCTGTAATCGTCAAATGCACACTATTCCAAACCGCTGGCAGACATTCATAGTTGTCCTGATCATCACGATGGGCCTAGCTATGCGAGCGTGGGGGCTTGAGTTTGGCTCGCCTTACGCTTATCATCCTGATGAATCCCGTTTTGTGATGTCTGGTGTGCAAATGATTCAGACGGGAGACCTGAATCCTGGGTGGTTTTATCAACCCTCGCTGTACGTCTATCTGGTTGCGCTGGTCCAAGCCGTCTTTTTCTTGTATGGTGTAGGGCGCGGCTGGTTCATCCAAACGACTGATGTCTTTAGGCCCGATTTTCATTACATGGGTGTGCTCCCCTATCCTGAGCAGTACTGGATGACGCGGTGGCTCACAGTGTTGCTGGCTGTCGTTACCTTGGTGCTGGTATATCACCTGGCCAGGCGGCTGCTCGGCCAAGGAGCGGCGGTGTGGTCCGTTTTGTTGCTGGCAATTTCACAGTTGCACGTTTCGTCTTCGCACTTTATTACGACCGACGTGCCTGTGACCTTTCTGATTGTGTTGGCCACCTGGTATTGCCTGGATGTTCTTGAGCACGGCCAAGTCCACGACTACATACTGGCCGGTTGGATGATTGGGTTGGCGTGTTCCACCAAGTACAGTGCTTATCCCCTGGTTGCTACATTGCTGGCGGCTTTTCTATGCAAGTGGCGCAGCCAGCAATTCGCGCCGGCCAGGTATCTGGTGTATGCTGGCCTGGCAGTCGGCGCAGGGTTCTTGATGGGGACGCCATATGCTCTCCTGGATTTGCCTCGATTTCTCAACGGCGTCGCCTACGAGATTCGCCACAACATGATCTTGGGACACCCGGGCTACGAAGGCAATACCTTCTGGTGGTATCTTGGCCGTCTGTTCGGCAGCAGCGAACGCTGGATTACATTGTTCTCTGCCTCTGCGCTCGGCGTCGGTCTATGGCAGCGAGAGCGTCGTTTGTTGTGGCTGGCGATCTTTCCGAGCATCTATTTGATCATGATGTCGCGCAATCTGGTCCGGTTCGAGCGATACCTTGTGCCCATCATACCGTTCCTGTGTATAGTGTCAGGCTATTTGATCGCCAGCGCATTGGCTGCCTTGCGCATCAAGCTATTGCAACCTGTTCCTGCGCGCCCTATCATCGGGTTCGTTGCTGCCATCCTCCTTCTTGTCTCGGTTACTGAGCCACTTGTCACAACCATTCAGTATGACATGCGTCTGGCGAGCACGGACGTGCGCACTTTGGCTCGCGCGTGGGTGCTCGCGAACGTGCCATCTCAGAGCTCGATCATCGTTGAAAGCAATGGCCCGCCGTTGCAGGACAAAGAATACGACATCACACTGGTCAACATGCTGGCGGACCTGGACAAAACGGGGGTTAACCTTACGCCCGGACAATATATCATCGTCGGCAGCGCGATGTATGCCCGATTCCCTCAGGATACAGAAGAGGGCAAGGCTTATGCACGGATTTTGAGCAAGCTGGAGCGGCTCGTCAGTCTCAAAGGACCATTCGTTGGCGAGCCGGACTATGTGATTGAGGTTTACCGTGTGCCCTAAGTGCATCTCGGTTGTCATTCCTGCTCGCCACGCTCCACACCTCGACCGGACTCTCGAATCACTGGCGCTTCCGCCGAATCGGGACTTGATTGATGAAATTGTCGTAGTCGGGAGCGGCGACTATCGCTTCAACATGGACAAACCCTCGCTCAAATTCATCCCGACTGCTCAGCCCGTGACCGCACCGGTCGCGCGCAATATCGGGATTCGAGCGTCAACTTCCGAGTGGATTGGATTTATAGATGCCGATTGCGTGGCTGCGCCGGATTGGATCGAAAATCTCCTCACCGCAGCGCGGCGTGGTTACAAGGTCGTGGGAGGAGGGGTGGCCTTTGGCCGAACCTCGTATTGGGCACAAGTGCATAACGTCTCCATGTTGCACGAGTTTTGCGTCTCGGCTCCGCCCGGCCCACGTGACTTTTTTCCCACGCTCAACCTGCTTGTCCATCGGGACGTGATGGATCTGGTCGGGCTGATGGATGAAGCGCTGCGCCGCGCCCAAGACCTGGAATGGACGTTGCGGATGCGCAGGCAGGGGATCGCGCTATGGTTTGAGCCGGGTGCGGTTGTGACGCACAACCCGGAGCGCGGAAGCCTCAAGTCCTTGTGGCGAGACTATTGGGAGACTGGAGGTGTGAGCTATCGCGCCCGCACGCAGGCAGGTCAAGCGCCGTTTCCGCGTTGGTTGAATTCCCCGATATGGCTTTGCCTTCTCTCTCCCTGCATCGCAGCGGCGGCCACACTCCGCATCTTTGCCAGGAACATACGGCTCATTAGGTATTTGACCACTGCGCCGGGCATCTGGTTAACCAAGATGGCTTGGTGTCTTGGATATGCTCACGCGATGACACAAAACAACTCCTTACTGACTAGGAAAGGAAAACTGCCATGAGGCGCATCAAGATCCATGTGAGTATAGCCTGTGCCCTGGGCCTGATCTTGGCCCTAAGCCTGTATTTCGCACCCCTGCGAACGCAGCGCACAGGGGCTGGATGACCAATAGGCCCCATGGTAGGCTATCCAGCGGCCCATTGGTCAAAGATTTCGCCCGGTTGGGCGCGTATGCTCTTGTTGGCTGGCTCCTGTCCGTGACCGGGGCAGGTCAATCCGCCACCGACGGAATCCGCCAGTGGTTCAGGCCGCCACCTCGATGCACGGAGGTGGCACGTTACCTGGCACGCGGCTGGGTAAGACCAGCGGCTCCGCCAGTGGGCGCGGCGTCTGGGTCGCGAGGAACTCGGCCTTGTAACCCAAGCGCCGCAAGAGACGTTCTTGCGCCTCGGTCAAGGGTGTCATCCGGCGCAAGACGGACCCATCCCAGCAGTGGGTCTCAACTACTTGGCGTGGGGCGAACGTCGCGAGCACTTGACGCGCTGTCATCCGGCTCAGCCCACACTGTCGGCAACGCCGCTCGATGAGGGTGTAGGTGAGGAGCGCGACCATGTTGACGAACACCAGGGATTCCAAACGAGCATCCAGATGAACGTAGAACGGGCGCATCTCCAAATCATTCTTGGCGACCTCGAAGCGCTTCTCCACCACGTCGCGGCCTTTGTACAGACGCAGCATCTCGACGGGCGTCAGCGTCGGCACGTTCGTGACCAACAGGTACCGCCCATCCTGGCGCATGTCGGACTTGACCGCCTCGGCGTTGAGGCGATAGTGCATCCA
>DAOTXX010000124.1:0-2534 GCA_034434835.1 Thermoflexales bacterium
GGATTTGAGCCTGGACCTCGAGGAGGGCGTCGTGCGGATCGTCGAACGGTTTGCCCAACATTTGCTCGGCGAGCTGTTGAACAATGCCTTTAAATTCTCTGCCCCTGGCACGCCCGTGCTTGTCGTGGGCCGGCCCGAGAGGGGCATCTATGCCCTTGACGTGCGAGATCATGGGCACGGCATGACGGCTCAACAGATTGCAGCGGTCGGAGCCTATATGCAGTTCGATCGCAAGCGCCAGGAACAGCAAGGGCTGGGCCTGGGGCTATCCATCGCCAAACGGCTGGTTGAATTGCACGGTGGGACGCTCAGCATCCAAAGCGAGTATGGTCAGTGGACGAATGTGCGCGTCACATTGCCCCTGGCCTCTGCCGCAGGTTGAACTGGGACAGGCGAGTCAAGGATGACGTCTGCGACAATCCTGGTGGTGGACGATCAGCCAGACATCTTGGAGAACATCGCGGCGGCGTTGGACGCCGCGGGCTATCAGGTCTTGACGGCGCGCGATGGCCTGGAGGCGCTCGCGCTCTTGCAGAGAGAATCGGTGGACTTGATCCTCGCCGATATTGCCATGCCGCGCCTGAATGGATATGAATTGTACGAACGCACGCGAGCTGACCCGCGCTGGCTGGCGATCCCGTTTGTGTTTCTGACGGCTCGCACGCTGGACAGTGACATCCGCTACGGCAAGAAACTCGGCGTGGACGACTATCTGACCAAGCCCTTTCACCTCGAAGACCTGATGGCGGTAGTGAGCGGCAAGCTGCTGCGCGCCAGGCAATTGCAAGAGGCGCTCACGCCGTCTGCGCCGGAGCCGGGCGAGCAGGTCTACCGCGTGGGACGGTTGCAGATTGAGGCGGGTCAGCATCGAGTCCGGCTCGATGGACGGCCAATTCGTCTCGCGGCAAGAGAGTTTGCGCTGCTTGAGCGTTTAGCCCGCCAGCCTGGTAAAGTCGTCACTCTGCAGGAGTTGATCCGGGTCACGCACTCGCTGGACGCTGATGCGGTGGAAGCGGGAGCGCTGATACGCCCTCTCGTCCGCTCTGTGCGCCGCAAGTTGGGGTACGCGGCGGGCGAGATGGGGTGTATCGAGGCGGTGCGCGGCGTGGGCTATCGGCTGACAGAGCACAGGGACTAGGAGGCTCATGATCAAGATTCTGGTCGTCGAAGACGACAACACCGTCCGTGCCAACTTGCTAGAGATACTCGACGCGGAAGGGTTCTCAGTCATGGGCGCAGAGAACGGTCGCATCGGCATCCAGTTGGCGCACAACTATCTGCCCGACCTGGTACTCTGCGACATCATGATGCCTGATCTGGACGGCTATCAGGTATTGGCCGAGCTGCGTCACCACCCGGCGACGGCGGCGATCCCCTTTGTCTTTCTCACCGCCCGGGGCGCCAGGAGTGATCAACGCCAGGGCATGGAACTGGGCGCGGACGATTACCTGGTCAAGCCGTTCACGATCCAAGAAGTGCTGGGAGCGATTCGTTCCAGGCTGGAAAAGCACGCCCAGGTGAGCACATACTATCAGAGCAAGATGGACGAGTTGCGCAGCAACATTGCCGCGTCGCTCCCGCATGAATTCCTGACGCCCTTGACGGTGATCCTGGCGGCGTCAGACATTCTGGTTCGCCATTCCGAAAGCATCGCGCCTGAAGAAGTTCCCGCGATCGGCGAGAGAATTCACTCGGCGGCGCAGCGCCTGCACCGGCTGATCCGAAACTTTCTCTTGTATACCCGGCTCGAGCTGGCGGCCGTGGACCCCGCCAAAGCCGAAGCGCTGCGCGGCTTGGGCGCCAGCGATGCGCGCACGGTCATCGGAGAGGTGGCGACCCGAGTCGCTCAACAGGCGAATCGGAGCGCTGACCTGAATCTGGAGTTAATTGATGCGACTCTGCCCGTGAGCGAGGCGCATCTGAGCAAGATCGTTGAAGAACTACTGGACAACGCCTTCAAGTTCTCCAAGCCCGGAACGCCTGTGCGCGTCTGGTGCTATGTGGACGCTCCGCATGTCTTTACCTTATCCGTCAAAGATATGGGGCGCGGTATGACGGCAGAGCAGATCAATCATATCGGGGCCTATGCGCAGTTTGACCGCGAACAACACGAGCAGCAGGGACAGGGCTTGGGCCTGGTGATTGTCAAACGACTGGCCGAGTTGTGGGGGGGCGAGTTGGGCCTTGACAGTGTGCCGGGCGAATATACCCGGGCGCGCGTCATCCTGCCGATGCAGGTGTCTTTGCATCCTTTGCCATAGATGTTCCTGTCACGGCACCTCCCGCAGGTTGCAAACCTGCGGGAGGTTCGTCTGTCACCGAATGATGATGGGCAAGAACATGGTGTGTCTCTTGACCGCGAGCGACTGACTGGCAACATTGATTTCGGTCTTGCCGTTGGCATCAGTGGCGCGAGCTTCGACGAGGTGTGTGCCGGCCGGCAGCGAGCCAATCTCCATGAGAAATGGCTCGTCGCCGCTGTCAAATGCGCCATCCACCGCCTGAGCCGGTCGCCATAGGCCCCGGTTGACCCG
>DAOTXX010000125.1:0-4617 GCA_034434835.1 Thermoflexales bacterium
GGGGACAACTGCAAAGACCGCACTTGCCCCCCGAATCCACAGCCCCGACGGCGGCGGCGGCCAGCCCGCCACAGCCATCCTACAGAAAGGACAAATTGCACCTTAAAGTTGGTGACTTTTGTGTCTTGACGAAGGGGTCCACCTTAAAGTGTTTGTAAAAGTTGTAGTGAGTGCGCCGAATCCAACGCGTGGCTCGCCGACGAAATCGGGCAATGGTGGGTTATGGACAGTGATGTAATGAGTGTAGGTCAGCCAATCGCTCCCACCCGGGTTGCTCGCTCGCAGCGATACGGTGTAGACGCCTCCAGACATGTAAGTATGTGGCGGCGGTGTGGCAGATGTGCTTGTGCTACCGTCGCCAAATGACCACCAGAAGCTTGAGGCATATTGCGAGGTGTTTGTAAAAGACACCTGGAGTGGTGCGACGCCAACGAGGGGCGCTGCATCGAACCCGGCGACGGGTGGGGTGTAGACTGCGATGTAATTGACCCGCGTCAAGACATTCGTTCCATAAGGATTGATGGCTTTCAATGAGACGGTATAAGAACCAGTAGCTGGATAGGTATGCGTATGCGTTGGTATGGCGACAGTGCTGGTTACGCCGTCACCATAATCCCATAGGTAGGTATCGGCATATTGAGATGTGTTGGACAGTGTGACCGTGAGTGGAACCAAGCCCGCCGTTGGCTGGGCATAAAAGTCGGCAAGCGGTGGACTGTGAACCGTGATATAGGCTGTTCGCATCAATGTATCGCTTCCACCAGGATTGGAAGCTGTCAAGGTGACTGTGTATACACCTCCGTTCAGGTAGAGGTGCTGTGGATTGGTCGAAAAGTTGATACTACCATCACCAAAATCCCAACGGTAACTGGTGGCGTTGATTGAGTAGTTGGTGAACTGGACTAGCAGGGGGGCGACTCCAGTGGTAGGCGCGCCGCTAAAGCTGGCGATGGGATAGTCATAGACAGCAATGTAGGCCGTCTGTGTGATGATGTGGTTGTCGTAGGGGCCAATGGCAACGAGGCTCACATCATAGGAACCCGGAGTAGCGTAGGTATGTGTGTGTATGGTCGCAGTCACCGTGCTGGTGAAACCATCGCCATAATTCCAAATGAACCGATCGGCATAGCGGGAGGTGTTGGTGAAGGTGACTTGGAGCGGCCACAGCCCGACCCTGGGCGAGCCAGTAAAGTCGGCGACAGCGCGGTTGTAGGCAGTGATGTAATTCGTGCGTGTGAGCGTGTCTGAACCAACTGGATTGTTGGCCTGCAAGGTGACGGTGTAAACGCCCGCGCTGGAATAGGTGTGAGCGTGTGTGGTAGCAATTGTGCTTGTGAGGCCATCGCCATATAACCACAAAAGGCTGGTAGCGTGTTGCGAGCTGTTCGTGAACGTGACGACGAAGGGCACTGGCCCCAATGACGGCGCAGCGGCAAAGCCGGCTTGTGGGGGATTATAGACCGTTGTCGTGGCGGTGGGCAGATCAAAGGGTGGACGCCCGCCACCCGCCACAGCGATCCGGTTGACGATGGGCGTGGCGTCAGTCAGAGGCATTGTGACAGTCACTACCACATTCAAAGTGACAGATGTCCCGTTTGTGATGGTCAGGCCACTCCATATAATACGACCATTGTCGAACACACCACCTGCGCTGGCGGAAAAGAGCACGTGATTGTCCAATGTGTCAGTGACGACCGCGTCGTTAGCTGGTGCATTTCCTGTGTTACTGATCACGATACTGTAGGCAAGGGTTTGGCCGGGCTGGGCATAGACCTTGTCAACTACTTGATAGGACGAATTCCAGGTTGCCCTGGGGCCAACGGTCACCGTGACCGGTGGTGTCGTTGTGATGCCCCCAGTTCGATTGTCGGCGACTGCCGTGTTGGTGATAAGAGTCCCAGTGGGCAGATTGGGATTGACCATGATGCTATACGCTATGGTCTGTGTGTCGGTTCGTGGTAGCGTCCCCAGCCAGAGAAGCGTTTCATTCGTCACAGTGGCATAGCCTGTGCTGGGCCGGACAATGCCTGTCCAGGTCGTGCCAGCAGGCAGTGTGTCTGTGACCAATACGCCGCCTGCACTGGCTGGGCCTGTGTTGCTCAGGGCAAGTGTGTAAGTTAATATGTCGCCCAGGTAAACTGTGCCGGTCGGCCAGACGGATTTGGCGATTGAGACATTGTAAGTGATGGTTTCGTCAGCGCCGATGTCTACGGCGCCGCCTAAAATGCGTGGGTCGCCATCCAGATCGGTCCCAGGCAAGCTTGGTGCGCTGCTACTGCCAGCGTCACGTACTGGCGAGGTGGGCAGAACATGATAGTCGCCGTGATCTGGGTCCGCAAACCTGGGAGACTGGGAGATATTGTTATTAGTCCCAGCGTATTCTACTTCGCTTACGTCCGAGAAATACACCTGGGTAGCTGGGACGTTGAGATCATCACCATTTCCCCAGACGATGCAATTGAAGGTGGTATAGCCCCAGCCATAGATGCCATAGGCATTGTTGTAGGCGACCGTATTATTAACGAATGTCGCATTATCCTCCAGTTGCAGGTGCACTCCGCCACTAGAGTTGTGGGCGATCAGATTGTTGACAATGGTCGCCGTGATAGGTTTGAACCAACCGTCGAACGAATGGTCAATGCCCCAGCCTCCATTATCGAGAATGACGTTACCGATAATTGGCGCGTCACACGAACTGTAGCAGCAGGCGCGAGCATGGCACCGAATGCCTGTGTTGGTGTTACCAATGATTCTGTTGCCGATGATCGTGGGGTTGGCTTGTGCGCCGCCGGCAGATTCAATAAAGATGCCATAGATATTGCCTGAGATCAGGTTGCCCTCAATGACTGTATACACCTGTTGGTTGTCTATGGAACGATTGTAAATGCCCAACTCGTTTCCTGTGATCCAGTTCCCATGTATCCATGGAGAAGAAAGGGCACCTGGCGGGCCATCTACACGAATCCCCGCGTTGCCGTTGGTGACCTTGAACCCGTTGATCTCGGTTGTTCGCGTATAGATCGCCGTACCGGGAAAGATCACCACATCGCTTGTTTTGACGCCAGAGATCACGGTGGAAGTGTAGCCTGCGCCGACCAGTTTGGCGTGGGTTCTCATTGTGATTGGAAAACTTTCACCAAGGGGTTGATCATACACTCCCGGTGCGACGTGAATCTCAATTTCTGTGCCGGCCGCTTGACTTAGGGCATAGCTGATGGTGCGCCAGGGCGCGCTCGCACTGCCATTGCCTGTAGTATTGCTGCCATTGACAGCGTCTACGTAGTAGATAGTCGCTTGGGGTTGTGCGGACATCCTATCGCCACGGTCAACGTCACGAGCAGCAAATAGGCTTTGATTGGAGGAGCGCACAAGCCACAGCAGGGCAAAGACGATTAAAGTGTTGATAGCGCGTTTCATCGAAGGCCTCCTTGATGGATGGGATGTTGGACCAGGCAAAAACGGAGACGTGGAGAGCAAACCTGTTCTTGTATGCATCTTGCTGTGTTCTATTGATTAGGGCGTGACCAAAATCAGTTGGGCGCGGGAGTCCTCGACTTGTCGAGGCCTGCGAAGCCGGATTTGAGCCAAGCCCGCCCAATCGGCGATAGAGCTGCAAGCGCAGCATGTCGTCGGCGACGTAATTGGTGGGCAGGTAGGCTGGAAGTGGCAGGTCAATTGTGACCGCCGAGATCGGCGGCGGGACCGGCTTGCCTTCGCGCGCCGCGCGCGCTGGCGTATGCCGGGTACAGGTTGCGCGTCAGAAAGCGGCCGGTCTTGGGGTCATAGTAGCGCGCGCGCAGGAACACCAACTCACTGACCGCGTCGAGTTGCTCACCCGCATAGCCGAACGAGCCGCTCGCTGTTCCCGCCTCTTGCATCGGCGCGCCAAAGGGCGTGTACGAGCGCGACTTGGGTTGTCAATGTGCCGCTCACGACTCGCGTCAGGCGGTTGGCCGAGTCGTAAGTATAGGTGCGCTGGCCGTCGCCCAGCAGGTTGCCGTTGTGGTCAAAAGTATACGCCACGCCGTTGACGCTTGTCAAGCGGTCGGCGGCGTCGTAGGTGTAGGTCTTGAACCCCTCCGGACTGTTTTCACTCGACCGCTTGCCGACTGACTCTTAGCCGTTCCTCAACTCTGGCCCATGCATTTTTCAGAAATTGCGGGTACAATGGGAACCTCAAGCCGTTTATTGTGGAAAGGAGTGGAGACGATGATGAAGTTAGGGATGAGATGGACATTGGTTGTTGTGTTGATGGTTATGCTTTCAGCTTGCGCCGCAACAGAAACACCCGCGCCTACTTTGCTGCGGACCGTCACACCTGTTCCGACTCGCTCTGCGACAAACACGCCAGGACCTACGCCGGGGCCTACTGATGTTCCTCTGCCCACCGAGACCCCACGGCCCGCCGCTACGCCCACGAGCGTGCAGCTCAGATTGAACGTCCAGGTCTTGATTCAAAACCTGGATACTCCCTGGGCCATTGACTAAGGTGGACCCCTTCGTCAAGACACAAAAGTCACCAACTTTAAGGTGCAATTTGTCCTTTCTGTAGGATGGCTGTGGCGGGCTGGCCGCCGCCGCCGTCGGGGCTGTGGATTCGGGGGGCAAGTGCGTTCT
>DAOTXX010000126.1:0-62607 GCA_034434835.1 Thermoflexales bacterium
CTGTTCGCCGCGAAATGAATTTCGCGGCTGCTACGTCAGGCCTGCTGAAGCAGGCCGTCTCAACTGGCTTCAGCCAGTTTCCAGTACCAGCGGGATGATTCATCATCCCGCCGGGTGCGGGCTGAACAGTTACGATAGTGATAGCAGGATTAGCCGTGCTTGCCCTCGCAGGCGAGTCATGGTTTCGTCCAGAGAATCACTGGCCGTCGCCGCCAGTTCAGTCTGCACGACCTTGGCCAGGCGGCGTCCGCGCCGGATCGCGGCGGCCTTGCCGGTCGGGCGGACAAGGTAAACGCCCGACGATTTCGCCAACTCATCGCGCAAGCGGCGCTGCTCCTGGGGCGAGAGTTCTTGCACTGCCTGAAGCACTTGCCAGGAAAGCCTGGTTTTTCTGCGTGTCAGAGTTGTCATATCTATCTTACCTTCCGCGCTCGATTCTGGCATGAAGCGGGTTCTGCGACAAGAGCGCGTGTGGGTGCCCTCTGCGGTGAATTTCCCCTTTGTCCTCCGGTGAGAATCGTGCTACACTAGAAACGCCGCGTGATCATGTGCTGACATGGCGATCGGGAGAGAAATCCATGGACACGATCCCTCACGTTGACGTGCTCCTCGTGACGGTCACCGAAGTCGAAGCGCAGGCTGTGTTCGATGCCTTTACGCCCGGCCAGGACAAGCAGCGGCGCTTTATCGGCGACAACACGTACTATGACCTCGGCGTGCATGGCGGCGCGCGCGTGTTCATGGTGCAATCCGAAATGGGCAGCGGTGGGCTGGCCGGCTCGCAGGCCACCGTACAGGCCAGCATCGAGGCGCTGCATCCCGATTCGGTCGTGATGGTGGGGATCGCGTTTGGCGTCAACTCCCAAAACAAAAAGATCGGCGACATTCTCGTTTCCCGCCAGTTGATGTCCTACGAGCCTCAGCGAGTGGGCACGGATCGAGCCGGACAACAGACGCGCATCCCGCGCGGCAGCCGCGCCCACGCCTCGGTGCGACTGGTGGATCGGTTCGTCAGCGGCAAAAAAGATTGGGACGGGCAGGAGGTGCACATCGGCCTGATCCTTTCCGGCGAAAAGCTGGTAGATAATCTCGAGTTTCGTCGGCAATTGCTCGAGCTTGAGCCGGAAGCGATTGGCGGCGAGATGGAAGGCGCGGGACTGTATGCCGCCGCCGAACGCGCCAGGGTGGATTGGATTCTGGTCAAGGCGATCTGCGACTGGGCCGATGGGCACAAAAGTCGAGGCAAGAGACAGCGCCAACAGTTGGCCGCTCAAAATGCCGCGCGGTTTGTGCTGCACGTCGTCAGGCAAGGCGGGCTGGTGGGAGGCAAATCCATTCCTACAGCGCCTCCTCTCACCGCTGCACCGACTCTATCCTCCCTCCACCAACTTCCACCCCCTCCACGCGATTTCACTGGCCGCGAGGACGAGATGACCGAACTCTTGGCCGCGCTCGAACGGGGAGGCGTGACCATCTCCGGCCTGCGCGGGATGGGCGGCATCGGCAAAACCGCGCTCGCCCTCAAGCTGGCCGAACAACTGACGCCGCGTTATCGCGACGCGCAATTCTTTCTCGACTTGAAAGGCACGACCATGCCCCTCTCGCCGGCCGAGGCGATGGCCCACGTGATTCGCGGCTACCATCCCACTGCCAGGCTGCCCGAAACGGAGGCCGAGCTGCGCGGGCTGTACTGTTCCGTGCTGAGCGGCCAGCGCGCGCTGTTGCTCATGGACAACGCCCGCGACGCCGCCCAGGTCGAGCCGCTCATCCCGCCCGCCTCTTGCCTCCTGCTCGTCACCTCGCGTTGGCATTTCCATTTGCCGGGCCTGTTCGCCAGGAACCTGGACACGCTGCCTGCGGCGGACGCCCGAAAACTCTTGCTGACCATCGCGCCTCGGATTGATGGGCGCGCCGCCGAGATCGCGCAACTGTGCGGCTGCCTGCCGCTCGCATTGACGCTGGCCGGTCGGGCGCTGGCCGAGCGCGAGAGCTTGAGCGTGGACGACTATGTGCGGCGGCTGCAAGACGCGCGCAAGCGCCTGGAATTCGTCGAAGCTTCCCTGGCGTTGAGCTACGACTTGCTCACCTCGGAATTGCAGCGGCGATGGTGTATGCTCGTCGTGTTTCCCGCGACGTTTGAACAGGCGGGCGCCGCGGCGGTGTGGCAAGTGGAGCCGGACGCTGCCCAAGACGCGCTCGACGAGCTGGTGCGCTACAGCCTGGTAGATTTTCTCCCCTCCCCTGTCCCCGCAGGGGACGGGGGAGGGGCCGGGGGTGGGGGCCGCTACCGCCTTCATGACCTGGCGCGCCTGTTCGCGGACACACGCCTGAGCGCCCCCGACCGCGCCGACGCCGGACAGCGCCACGCCGCGCACTATGCCGATGTGATTGGCGTAGCCAACCAACTCTATCTCCAGGGTGGCGAATCACTCCGGGCAGGGTTGGCGCTGTTCGATTTGGAATGGCCCAACATCCAGGCCGGGCAGGCGTGGGCCGCCGCGCGCTCCACGCTCCCTCCCCTGTCGGAGACGGGGGAGGGCTGGGGTGAGGGTGACACAGTCGCCCAGTTGTGCAGCGACTATCCCGACGCCGGGACGTATTGCCTCAACTTGCGCCTGCACCCCCGCGAGTGGATCAATTGGCTGGAAGCAGCCCTTTCCGCCGCGCGGAAACTGAAGGATCGCCAAGCCGAAGGTAATTCACTGGGCAACCTGGGCGCTGCCTACGCCGCACTGGGCGAGGCCCGCCGCGCCATCGAGTTCTACCAGCAGCAGTTGGTCGTCACTCGCGAGATCGGCGACCGGCGCGGGGAGGGCAACGCGCTGGGCAACCTGGGCAATGCCTACGCCGCGCTGGGCGAGGCCCGCCGCGCCATCGAGTTCTACGAGCAGGCGCTCAAGATAGAGATAGAGATTGGAGATAGGAGAGCCGAAGGCAACGCGCTGGGCAACCTGGGCATTGCCTACAAGAACCTGGGCGAGGCCCGCCGCGCCATCGAGTTCTACGAAAAGCAATTGGTCATCGTCCGCGAGATTGGCGACCGGCGCGGCGAAGGGGCAGCCCTGGGCAACCTGGGCAATGCCTACGCCGACCTGGGCGAGGCCCGCCGCGCCATCGAGTTCTACGAGCAGGCGCTCAAGATAGAGATAGAGATTGGAGATAGGAGAGCCGAAGGCAACGCGCTGGGCAACCTGGGCATTGCCTACGCCGACCTGGGCGATGCCCGCCGCGCCATCGAGTTCTACGAGCAGCAGCTTGCCATCGTGCGCGAGATCGGCGACCGGCGCGGGGAAGGAAACGCAAGTTGGAATCTCGGCCTGGTCTATGAGGAGCAAGGCGACCTGGCGCGCGCAGCGGCGCTGATGCAGGTGTGCGTGGATTACGAACGCGAGATCGGGCATCAAGATGCGGAAAAAGATGCGGCGCAGGTCGAGGCGATCCGGGTGCGGATGACTCATTGAAAAAGTTTCCCGTTTCCCTCGGCTGCATTTCAGTGTAGGCGGGAATCCAGGCAAGCTCGCCGCTGCAGGGCGGCGGAACCCGTCATTCCCGCGAAAGCGGGAATCCAGTAGACGCACTGGAGCATAAGCATGAGACAGTATTACATCTACATTCTCGCCAGCAAGCGCAATGGCACACTTTACATCGGCGTCACCAACAACCTCGTGCGTCGAGTATGGGAACACAAAAATGACCTTGTAGAGGGCTTTACCAAAAAGTACGGCGTGCATCAGCTTGTTTGGTACGAAACGGCTGACACCCCCAGGGCAGCGATCACACGAGAAAAACAACTCAAAAAGTGGAACCGGGCCTGGAAGCTGAGACTGATTGAGGAAAAGAATCCAAATTGGAAGGACTTGTACGACGAGATTTCAATGGCTGGATGCCCGCCTGCGCGGGCATGACAAGGTCATTCCCGCGAAACTTGGCCCTGCAAGTGGGGAGCGGGAATCCAGTTCGGTCTGCCCGCGCGACTTGCGCGCGATCCGGGCGCGGGTGAAGGCGAAAGGATGAAGGCGGAAGGATCATACGTGTCAACTTAAGGTTGGAGTGCAGGCTTCAGCCTGCATAAAACGCGGCCTGAAGGCCGCACTCCGGGAAAGTTTACACCAATGGCGGAAGGATGAAGGCGGAAGGTTTCATCCTTCATCCTTCATCTGTGCGGCAGGATTCGGTATGGCTCGGTGTCTGGTATGTGGTCATGAGGGCTTGATCGCTTCCGCGCTCGGCGTGTGCGGCGATTGCCTGCAAGAGCGCTTCCCCGCCACGCGTTCGCACGTCGAGGCGGTTCACGCCGGCTCGCGCGCCGGGTTCAATCTGCCCGCGCGACCTCCGCGCTCGGCGGGCGGCATTCGCTGCGCGTTGTGCGTCAACGAATGTGTCATCGGCCAGGGGGAGCGCGGCTATTGCGGACTGCGGGTAGCCGGCGTGGCTGGTGCATCTTTATGCGTCGGCAGGTTGGTACACCTGGCCGGCACGCCTGCGCGCGGGCTGCTGCAGTGGTATCGCGATCCGCTGCCCACCAACTGCGTGGCCGATTGGGTGTGCGAAGGAAGCCAGCATCGGGGCTATCACAACCTGGCCGTCTTTTACGCCAGTTGCACGGCGGACTGTCTCTTTTGCCAGAACTGGCATTATCGGGAGGCCTCGCCGACGAAAGGCCAGACGATCAGCGCGCGCGACCTGGCCTCGGTCGCCAACTCGCGCACATTTTGCGTGTGCTACTTTGGCGGCGACCCGGCCTCGCAGATGCCGCACGCGCTGGCCGCCTCGCGCTATCTGGCCGGGCGCGGCGTGCGCGTATGCTGGGAGACCAACGGCACCATGCATCCCCGATTGCTCGACGCTGCCGTGCAGGTTTCGCTCGATACGGGCGGATGCATCAAGTTCGACCTCAAAGCATACGATGAAGGGCTGCACCTTGCGCTGACCGGCGTCTCGAATCGGCGGACGTTGGAGAATTTCGCGCGGGCTGCGCAGCGATTCGATGAGCGCGCGCACTTGCCGCTCGTCATCGCCAGCACGCTGCTCGTGCCCGGGTACGTGGAGGCCGATCAGGTCGGCCAGATCGCGCGCTTCATCGCCTCGATCAACCCGCGCATCCCCTATGCGCTGTTGGCGTTTGCGCCTCAGTTTTACATGTCCGACTTGCCGCGCACGTCAGCGCGTCATGCCCGGGAGGCGGAAGCGGCCGCACGCGCTGCGGGACTGGTCAACGTGCGGGTGGGCAATCGGCACCTGCTCGGAGGGGTGTAGGGGCGAGGCTTGCCCTCGCCCGGTGTGGGCGACCGCTATGAAATGTGAGATATTGCTCGTGCCGGTCGGGACGGTCCCGGCGGAAGTGTGCGCTTGGCTGGCAGACGGCTTGCCGCCGATATTCGATTGCGCCTGCCGCATCGCGCCTGCGCTGCCGCATCCGTTCCTGGCGTGGGACGCGCGGCGCAAGCAATACCTGGCCGATCCGATCCTGGCTCAGGTGCAGCGAGGCGAAGCGACCTACGCGCTGGCCATCGCCGACCTCGACTTGTACGTGACCGGGCTGAACTTTATCTTTGGCCTGGCCGACCGCGCCGGAGGGCGCGCGATCATCGCCTTGCCGCGTTTGCGGTCGAGTTTCTATCGTCTGCCGGAAGATGAGGCCTTGTTCCGCGAGCGCGTGATGAAGGAAGCTGTGCACGAGCTTGGACACGTCCTGGGCCTGGGCCACTGCCGCGACCGGCGCTGCGTGATGGCGTTTTCAAATTCCTTGACCGATACAGATTATAAAGGGCAAGAGTTCTGTGAAAGATGCAAGACCCAAAGGGTCTCCTAGACCCTTTGGGTCTCTAGACCTTTTCATCCGCGAGTCGCTCTTGCAGGAAAAGGCAAATGGCAAAATCCGCTGCAATGTCTGCGAGCGACGATGCACTCTCGTCCCTGGCGGCCTGGGCTGGTGCCGGACGCGCCAGAATCGCGCCGGGCGGCTCGTGACGCTGATCTATGGCGCGGTCTCGTCGCTGGCGGCCAACCCGATCGAAAAGAAACCGTTCTACCATTTTCACCCCGGCACGTTCGCGCTGACCTCGGGCAGTTGGTCGTGCAACTTTGGCTGTCCGTGGTGCCAGAACTGGGACATTAGCAAAGCGGCGCCTTCGGGCCGGGGCGAGTACGTCGCGCCGGAACGCTTTGTCCAGTTGACCGCGCAGTACGGCTGTCAGGGCACCTCCATCTCGTTCAACGAGCCGACGCTTTCGCTCGAATGGTCGCTGGACGTGTTTCGATGGGCGCGCGCTCGCGGTCTGTACAACACCTACGTCACGAATGGCTACATGACGCCGGAGGCGCTGTCGCTGTTGATGGATGCCGGCCTGGACGCGATGAACGTGGACGTCAAAGGCGACGCCGAATCGGTCCGGCGATTTTGCAAAGGCGTGGACGTGGACAAGGTCTGGGCGACCTGCAAGGCTGCGCGAGCGCGCGGCGTGCACGTCGAAATCACGACGCTCGTCATCCCCGGCGTGAACGATGCGGAGGCGACGCTGCGCGAGATCGCCGGCCGGATCGCGGTCGAGCTGGGGACGGCGACGCCGTGGCACGTTTCGGCCTATCGCCCGGCCTATCGCTTCGCTGCGCCGCCCACCCCGCTTCGGACGCTCGAGCGCGCCTGGCAGATCGGCCACGACGCGGGGCTTGAGTTTGTCTACATCGGCAACGTGCCCGGCCATCGGCTGGACAACACGTACTGTCCCCAGTGCGGCGCGTTGTTGATCGAGCGACTGGGTTTTGACGTGCTCATGAACTCGCTCCGCAGCGGCCAGTGTCCGCGCTGCGGATACCCCGTGGCGGGTGTGTGGCCTGCCCCTGCAAAGATGGGGTAGGGGGAGGTGAGTGATGGCGGTTCCCAAGATCGATCGTTACCACTTTGGCGAGATCGTCATTGACGGCAAGCGATACTCGAACGATGTGATCATCTATCCCGACCGGGTAGATGGGCGCTGGTGGCGCGAGGAAGGGCACTCGCTTGCGCCGGAAGACATTTGGCAAGTGCTGCAGTCGCCGCCGGACGTTTTGGTGATTGGGCAGGGGAGTTTGAGCCGGATGGAGGTGCCGCTCCAGACGCGCCGCAAGCTGAGCGAGGCTGGCGTCCAGGTGATCGCCGAGCCAACCGATCAGGCCTGCGAGACGTATAACCAGTTGCGCCTCAAGCAGCGCGTGGTGGCGGCGCTGCACCTGACGTGTTGAGGGAGGTGTGGCATGTCAAGCACAGGATGGGCAGCCCAGTCTCTCGTGGTGGTGGGTGTGCTGTTGGCAGCCTGGCTCGCGGCGTGCGCGCCAAAATCGGCGGGACAGGCCGGGGCCACCGTCACAGCCACGGCGAGCGCGACCTCGCGTGCGACGCATGAGGTCGTCGCTTTGCCCGCTCCGCAACTCAAGGGGAGGCTGACGCTCGAAGAGGCGCTGGCGCAGCGGCGCTCGGTGCGTGAGTTTGCCGATGCGCCGTTGACGCTGACGGAACTTGGTCAGTTGCTGTGGGCGGCGCAGGGGACGACACACCCGGCGGGTTTGCGCACCGCGCCTTCGGCGGGCGCACTGTATCCGCTGCAAGTGTACGCGGTGACGCGCGAGGCGGTCTATCATTATCTGCCGCAAGGACATCAGATGACGACGCACGTTCGAGGCGACGTGCGTTCAGCGTTGCATGCGGCCGCGCTGCGCCAGGACTCGGTGCTCCAGGCCCCGGCCACGATGGTGATCGCCGCGGTGTATGCGCGCACGGCGCAAAAATATGGCGAGGAACGCAGTCCGCGCTACGTTCACCTGGAAGCCGGTCACGCAGCGCAGAACGTCTTGCTTCAGGCGGTCGCGCTTGGGCTGGGCGCGGTGCCCATCGGGGCCTTTGAGGACGATCGGGTCAGGCAAGTACTGACGTTGCCATCCGATCAACAGCCACTGTATCTGATCCCAATTGGGCATCCCAGGTAAAACTAGTCTCCCGCCATTGGTGTAAACTTTCCCGGAGTGCGGCCTTCAGGCCGCGTTCTATGCAGGCTTCAGCCTGCACTCCAACCTCAAGTTGACACGTATGGCCTCCCGCGGGGTTGCAGCCTGCGGGAGGTTTCAGTGGGGAGGACCGCATGGACCGTCGTGTGCCTTCACCGACCAATGATTCGATTGACCTGTACATCCGCACGTACTATTCGCTGCTGCGTTCCAGCGGCGAGGTGCAGGTGCGCAGCCTGGAAGAAACCCATCGCACGATGGGCTCGAGTTTGCATACGGGGGCCGATAGCCCTGAGCCGGACGTGGGCGCGTTCATCTATGCGGCGCAGCGTTTGCCGGCGTGCATCGCGCAAACGAGCCTGGTGCTCTTGGGGCAATCGCGCGAGGTGTTTGCGCGGCGCGGCTTTGCCAACGTGGAAAGCTGGCAGCGTGTGTCCGCGCCGGGGCGACGCCGACGCTGGTTCTTTGATGGTCACGACCGGCTCGCCGCGTACATTGCCAGCGTCTCGGACATTGACGACTTGATCCCACAGCTCGTCGCGTACGAGATCGAATGGAACAAGCTGCACACCCTGCTGGGCAGCTCGCTCACGGTTGTGGATTGGGCTGCGCCCGATCCCGTCGCCGTCCGCAATGCGTTAGGGCTGAGTGAGCACGACTTTGCTCGCCTGCGCAGTTTGTGGAAAGACAGGCTGTGGGATAACCTGGCGGCGATTGCGCGCACGCCCAAGCAGATGGCGGTTCGACTTTTGGCCGGGTCGGTGAACGATTATCGCAAAGCGACGCACGGCTGGTGGGACGCCGTGGTCGAGCAGGCCTCGGGCGTGGACTTGCGCGAGCGGCCGGTGTATTTTGTTTCCAGCAACACGCACAGTTTGGTGAACTTGCTCGTGGGCTATGCGCGCACGCGCCAGGCCGAAATCCTCGCTGCGCTCGAGCAGGACGATCCAGAGAATCTGCGCGAACAGGTCCAGGCCGCTCAGGCCGATCCTTTCCCCGGACGATTGGAGAATTTACTCTATTATCAGTTGCGCAAGTTCCTGTACCGCCCTGGCAACGAACGTGAGCTGCAAGCCTGCCTCGACTATGAGCAGGCGCACGGCGCCTGGTACGCTCACGCGCGGGCGTATCTCGACGTGGACGTACAGGTGATCGAGCTGAACCGGCTCGACCCGGCACACTTTGACCCGCGCTTGAACATGCCGGGCCTGGAACGATTGAAGACTAGTCCGGCGGTGATCGTCAACATTGACTACCCGCTGGGCGCGGCGGCCTACAATATCCTGACTGAAATCGCCGCTGGAGTCTCGGGGTTGGCAGGGGTGTATGTGATGGGCAAGTCGGCCACGCTCAACGGGCGCGTGGGCGACGTGATGATCCCCAACGTCGTCTACGATCAGCACTCGCGCAACACGTACCTCTTTCGCAATTGTTTTGTCGCAAGCGACGTTGCCCCTTATCTGCGCTACGGCACCGTGTTCGACAATCAAAAGGCGGTCACGGTGCGCGGCACATTTTTGCAGAATCGCGAGTTCATGCACGTGTTCTATAGCGAGGGCTATACAGATATCGAGATGGAGACCGGGCCCTACCTTAGTGCCATCTACGAAGACCTGGCGCCCAAGCGGCATCCGGCGGATGAGATCGTCAATCTGTTTTTGCTGGCGCGTTATGATCTGGGCTTTTTACACTATGCTTCCGATACGCCCTACAGCCGCCGCCAGGAATTGCTCTCCAAAAGCCTGTTGTACTTTGGCATGGATTCCACCTATGCGTGCGCGGTCGCGATTCTGCGCCGCATCTTGCAGAACGAGATTGACTCCAATCGCTCCTACCAGTAAGGGGCACTTGAACGAGCGGGACGACTTTAGAGGTAGCGGAGCTGATCGCGCATCTCATCTGCGGTCACAGTGTCCAGAAAATGGAGCAATTTATGGACGATAGCGGCCTGGCTGGCACGGCGTTTAGCGATGATGATGCCGCAGTGAGATCGGCCTGTGGGCGGGCACTCTGTACATCAAAGCCACGCTGGCGCAGATTTTCGACAATATCACGTGAGATGTCTTCGTCGAAATACAGGCGCATACAAAGCGCCAAAAGGTCGTGGTCGGCTCGTTCAGTCATCCACCGGGACTCGGTTCAGCGCAATATAACGTTCGATTTCATCACGGTGATCGTCATAGTAGCTCAGCGCGTCAAAAATATGCGCCAGGCGCAGGTGTGGGAGTTCGCGCGCGATCTCTTCGGGCGAATCGCCAAACTTCCAATGCTCGACGATGGCGCGCACGGGGGTGCGAGTGCCCTTGATGACTGGCTCGCCGCCCAGGATGCTTTCCACCTGCGTGATATATGGGTGATCGGTCGCCGCTCCCGCTGGACTGGACTGAGACATGACCATGCGCTGTAACTGACGAATTTGCTCTTGCAGAGCGTCCAGTTGCCGAGTGACTGTTTGAGTATCGGCTATGACTTGAGACATGGTTTTGCCCTTTCTGATCTGATTGTACCACATTTCAGAGTTGATCGCACCTGTTCGACCCTCGCAGGCATCTTGCCTGCGGGAACCCTTTGAGCCAGGGGAGGATGGAATGAAAATGTTGTATGGCGCGATCTTGATCGCGCTCGTGTTGTTGGCGGCGTGTCAGCCCGCGCCGCAGTTCGTGCCCACAGCGTCACCGACCAGCCCTCTGCCGACGGCGACTCCGGGTCCAGAGCCAACGAACACTCCCGCACTCATCCCAACGGTCACGCCGACGGCAGCCCCCACGCTGACTCCGACTGCTCAACCAACGCCCACTCCGACGTCAACTCCTGGACTGGAGGTTCAGGTGAACAGTCCTGAGCTGGGCTATCTCAATATCCGCAATGCGCCTTCGACAAGCGGCGAGCTAATCGCGCAGGCCAAAGATCAGGTCATGCTCGATGTGCTCGAATCCGCAGACATGGCCAGAGCCAAAGTCGGACAGCCGGGGCAATGGCTCAAGGTTCGCACGCCCGAAGGCAAAGAAGGATACGCCGCTGCCTGGTACTTGCGATTGCCTGGGGCAAGCCCTGCGCCGGCGCCCTCGCCGACATCGCTCCCGCGCCTGTCTCCCACGCCGCTGCCGAATCCCCATCTGGACGTGATCGTGGAATTGCTCAATCGCACCAATGCCTTGCGCGCCGAGAACGGATTGCCGCCCTACCGGTTGAACGACTTGCTCAACGCGGCGGCCCGGCGTCACAGCGACGATATGGCCAGCACAGGCCGCATTGATCACACTGGCGCGGATGGCTCAACTGCCAGGCAGCGGGTGCTGGACACGGGGTACCCGGCGCAGTTTGTCGGTGAAAACATCTATGGCGGCCAGGTGACGGTGGACGATGCCTGGAATTACTGGGTCAACGACCCGCCCCATCGCGCCGTCTTGCTCAATGCGCAATACGTGGACATGGGTATCAGCGTGGTCAAGGGCAAGGGAGGCTGGTACTTTTTCACGATGGACGTTGCGCGACCTATCGCGCCTTGAGGAACCTTGCGAAGGTCAACGACCTTCGCAAGGTTGATTGAGTCACAGTTCTTGATAGCGTTGGATGCGCGCCTCGATCAACTTGAGACTGTTTTGCCAGAACTCGGGCTTGCGGAGGTCAATGCCAAAACGTGCGGCCAAATCAGCCGCCGTGCCTTCGCCCGTGCTGGCCAGCAGCGCCTCGTATTCCGGCACGAACGAGCGTCCTCGCTCTTGATAGATCGCATATAGTCCCAGACCGAACAACAGGCCAAAAGCGTACGGATAATTGTAGAACGCCGGGTCGGTCCGATAATAGTGCGGCTTCCACGCCCACATGTAGGGATGCAGGGATTGCCCATCCAGTCCGTCGCCGTAGGTTGCCTTTTGGCAGCGGAGCATGATCTCGCACAAGTCATCGGCCGCAAGCTCCGATTTGGCTCGCCGCTCAAAGATTTCCTTTTCGAATAAAAAGCGCGAGGTGATGTCCACGATCACCTGCGTCGCGCCGCTCAGGAACGTTTCAAGGATCGCCAGCTCTTCGTCGTGATTGGCCGCTTGCGTAAGGGCGGCATCGGTCACAAGGGTTTCGCAAAAGATGGACGCGGTTTCGGCCAGCGTCATTGGCGTGATGCGCTGCAGCATTGTCTTGCCGACCAGACACTCGTTGTGAAAGGCATGGCCCAGCTCGTGCGCGACCGTCGAGGCCTGATCGAGCGAGCCGTCAAAGTTGCAGAGGACCCTCGATTCATCTACCGCCGGGACGGACATGCAAAACGCGCCGCCGCGCTTGCCTTCGCGCGGCTCGGCGTCAATCCAATGACGCTCGAACGCTCGCCGCGCCAGATTGGCGAGCCGATCGGAGAACATGGCAAAGTTGGCGACGATAAACGCTTGGGTCTCTGTCCACGTCAAGCGTCGCTCCAGCTTGCCGACCGGCGCCTGGAGGTCCCACCAGGGGAGCGCCGGTTTCCCCAGCCTGGCGGCTTTGGATCGCAGATAGCGGCGAAACAAGGGGAACGAGTCCTGCATGGTCCCCATCATCGTCTCGAGCGTCTCCCGATCCAGGCGCGACTGATCGAGCGATGGATGCAGCGCGTCCACCCGACCACGCCGCCTGTTGAGCGTGACGGTCGCGCCCTTGACCCCGTTGAGCGCGGCGGCCAGCGGCTCGCGCACCGATTCCCACGCGGCCAGTTCAGCCTCGTAGGCTCGGCGGCGCACGTCTGGATCGGGATCGGAGTACAGATTTTGCAGCGCCGCGATCGGCATCTTTTTTCTCTGGCCGCCTTGCTCAAACGGCACGGTGATTTGTGAACAGATGGTGCTCTGCAATTTGCTCCAGGCGACGGGGCCGCTCAATCCCAACTCCGCCGCAAGTGATTCTTCGGCTTCGCTCATCAGGTAACGGCTTTGATCGGCTGCTTCCTTCAGATAGAAGGCGTGAGCCTGGGCTGACCCGCCGTGCGCCAGGATTTGCGGCAACCGGTCCGCAAGATGGCCGATCCAGCTTTGAAAGCGCGTGTCCTGTTGGCGCACGCGCGGATCAAGCATATCGAGTTCGGATTCGATGCGCTTGGCGGTCACGTGACGCGAGTCGGTCGCCACAAAAGACCTGACATAGGCCTCCAGCGTGCGATAGAGTCGCAGCAGTGTGTTTCGGCGGTCAAGGTAACCGCTGACGATCTCGTTCAGCCTGGCGTTGTCTTGGTTCGGATCGGCCTGGCCGCTAATTCGGTGTTCTGCCATATAGGCGTCCAGAGCATCGAGCTGTTGGACCAACTCGGCCATGCCTTGCTGGAACGGCTCCGATTCCAGGCCAGGATAGACATTCGACAGGTCCCAATGGGGTAGGGAGACCAGAGCATTGGTGTGTTCAGTCATACTTTTGTCCTTTCCACTTGGAATGATCAGGGCGTGACCAAATCAGTTGGTCGCCTCACCGGACGATGTGCGCGATAGGGATCTCGTCATCAGGCAATCTCGCGCCGGAAGCGTCGCGTACCTCAAATCGTGTGACGGTGATCTCGTGATACATGCCGGCGGTCACCCGGTATGTTCCTGTCGGCAACCCGGTCAGGGAGACTGTGCGCGTGTCGGTGATGACATCGCCTGGCTTGCACCACGCCGTGGGAACGAATCCGTCGGCGGGCAGGCCGTCGTCTTGCGCGACCAATTTCCCATTCCCATCGTAAACATGAGCGAATACTTTGCCCTGCGTGGGCGTGATGACTTGCCACGTCAGGCTCACCACAACCCTATCTTTTGACGTTTGAGATTTGACGTTCGAGATTTGAACCCCGTTCATCGTGTACTGCGCCTGGACAGGCGGTGCGTTGGGTTGCCAGGCTGCCGATAGATCGAACAGCCGCCATCCCATCAAGTCAAATACCCAGACCCGCGACGATCCGATCTGTTGGCGCAATTGGTCCATCGAAGCTGGGGCGCCGTAGGTTTGCCAGCCGGGACGATAGTCGCGTACAGCGAGGGCAAGGGTGGGGCGATCTGGCCCGCCGTTGTAGACCACAAAATCCCGCGCATCGGCATACGGCGGGATGACGACCGCGCCAGTAGGCGCAAACACAAAGGGGCTGCGACATTCCGTCCCCGGCCCGCGCGATGAGAAAAAGTATGGCAGATTGACGAACGTGACCGGGCGCTCTGGCGGCGTCGCGCGAGCCGCCTCGGCCATCAGTCGCCCCACGTCACCTGCCATGCCCTGATACATCAATTGACAGCGCACATAGCCCGCCGAGGGCAGATAGCACACAGCGAACACCAAAACCCCAATCCCCCATATCCAATACCCTCTTTGCAACTTGAGGAGACGTTCGGTGATCAAGACTGGCATAGCCCAGATCAACGCCACTCCCACAGAGGCCAGGTAATACAAGCGTGGGCTGCCCAGCACGTAGGCGTTGTCCAGAATCAGGATGGACGGCAGTGAAGCCAGCGCCCACATCAGCAGCCCGAACGTCAGCAAGCCAGGCGTGCGCGCACGCCACGCTAAAACGACCAGCGCCAGCAAGCTGAACGCGGCGAGGATCCCCAGCGTGGTCGCGTTGCGATGGGCCAGCGGCGCAATGGGATAGACTAGCGCCTGGACGAACGGCAGCACATTCGCGCGCATCGTCTCGAAGGAGAGAGAGCGCGTTTCGGCGATCTTGGGGACGAGTAACCAGGCAGCCGCGAAAGCCACTGGCTCGACGCAGAACGATAGGGTGCGGATCACAACTCGGGGGCGGGAGGTCTCGACCAGGCCCAGTGCAAGCAATAGCAAGGGGACAAGGACAGCATTTTCCTGCGTCAAGACTGCCAATGTCAGCGTCCCATGCGCTGCTGCAAATGCCCATCGTGCGTTGCCTGCACGCCATTGAAGGTAGAACGTCAGAGTAAGTAGAACGAACAGCGTCACGAGCGGATGGACGAACGAGCCGACGTAAGGCACGGCTTCGTAGCTGAAGGGGTAGAGCGCGAACAATAGCCCGGCCAGGGAAGCATAGATCAGATGACGTGTCCATTGGCGCGCAAGCCAGGTCACGAGCGCAGCATTCGCCGCGTGCACCAGCACGTTGAGCAGGTGAAGCGCAAACGGATCGTGCCGGCCGAGGATCGAGTGGAGAATCTGCCAGAGGATAAAGCTGAACGGACGATAGTAGCCGTGTCCAGACGCATCGGTCAAGAGTGACCCAACGGACCGGCCTTCCATCCAGCGGAAATGACCGGTCGGATCGTCATTGAAAAAACCGAACTGCAGCGAGGGCGCATAGAACGCAAATGCTACCACTCCGATCATTACCATCGCTGCGGCGATTCCAGCTTTTGAATTTCGGAGCGCAGCTGTCAAGTGACTGAACACTGATCACCATGCATGTCAACTTAAGGTTGGAGTGCGGGCTTCAGCCTGCGTAAAACACGGCCTGAAGGCCGCACTCCGGGGCTAAAGTTGGCACCAATGCACTGATCACGAACCGCTGATCACTAACCTGTGCCGAATTGTCTATCACCCGCATCGCCCAACCCTGGCACAATGTAGCCGATGTCGTTGAGTCGCTCGTCAATGGCGGCGATGTGGATCGGCACGTCCGGATGCGCTTTCGATAGCCGCTCAATCCCCTCGGGCGCGGCAATGAGGCCCACATACTTGATCCGCCTGGCCCCCCACTGCTTGAGAATGTCGCACGTCGCCACTGCCGAGCCGCCCGTCGCCAGCATCGGATCGAGAATCAAACAGACCTGAACTGTCGGGCTGATGGGTAACTTGTTATAATATTGCACCGGGCGCAGCGTTCGCTCGTCGCGGTAAAGGCCAATATGCCACACCTCAGCCGAGGGCATCATTTCCCAGATTCCCTCCACCATGCCCAGTCCTGCGCGCAGAATCGGGACGAGTCCGATCTTGTCGGCCAGTTCCGCACCGGGCGCTCGCCCCATCGGCGTGATCACGTCCTTGTCCACCAGCGCCAGATCGGCGGTCGCTTCGTAGGCCATGAGGATCGCCAGTTCGCGGACCAACTCGCGGAACTTTTTGGGTTCGGTTCGCTGATCGCGCAGCAGCGTCAACTTGTGTTTGACTAACGGATGTTGAGAGGGGAACACTAGTGCCATTTGGGCCTCCATGCTGATGAGATGACAGCGGGCAGATTGGCTGCGATTGTACTCCGGGGATACGGCCTTGTCAAAGTCATGAGGTGACCATCTTGACAATCCCTGACCCTCCCCTTCCCTCTCTGCAGCAGATATACTCCGAGTGGGCAAGTTTTGGACTTGGGGGACGGTGCGGTTCAGCCCGAAACCTGGCCGCGAACTGCCCCGAGCTGAAGCTCGGGGCTGAAAGGGCCAAGCCCCGCAGGGGCTTGGCTCTCTCAGCGCGGGGGTTCAGCCCCGCGCCTGCCGGGGCTAACCACACTGTTCACAAGATCTCGGCTTCTCGAAAAGTCCAATTCTCACCCGTTTGCAGTATACTTGGCGCGGCCAGGTTTCATTGGAATTGCCGACCTTGCCAATTCCAGCGGAGGCGGCTCCCACGCCGCTGCCCCCTCCAACTCTCCCCGCCTCGCCTGATCTTTACCCACAATTCACCGGTAGCCCGAAATCGTGCTGGGCAAGCAATGGAAATCGCCCTGAGCGCGGGGCTAAAGCCGCCGCGCGCAAAGCCCCAAGCCCTTTGGGCTGAACCACCAGCCCCCGCAGGGGGCTTGGCTCTTTCAGCCCGGTGCTTCAGCACCGGGCGAGAAGGGCGGGAGGCCCTGCGGCGGGCCGACTGGGGCAACCCCGGTCGCCCACCCGAGATGTGGGTAATGATTAGCCGCCTCGCAGGGGGAGAAGACGGGCGTGGGAGCCCGCTCTGCTCCGAAAAATGAAAGGTAACTGTTCAGGCCTGTCCGCCGCGAAATGAATTTCGCGGCTGCTACGTCAGGCCTGCTGAAGCAGGCCGGGGCCGGTCTCAACTGGCTTTAGCCAGTTTTCAGTATCAGCGGGATGATTCATCATCCCGCCTGGCGCGGGCTGAACAGTTACAATGAAAGTTGGTAAACGCTGAAAGAGAAGGGGAAGGCTGGGGTGGGGATGGCTGAGGTTTTAACCGCCGCCTGAACAGTTATCCAGAATCTGTTTACGGATGTGTACAATATCTTGACAAATCATGTACATTATGGTAAAATCAGGTCGTAATGATGATACAAACATGCGCAAACCTGAGAGGAGTAGACAATGAAAACTGCGCTCGTGATTGGCGCGGGAATGGGCGGACTGGCTGCTTCGGCTCGCCTGGCGCGGGCCGGTTACCGTGTGACTGTTTTGGAAAAGGGCGCACGCCCGGGTGGGCGTGTGCTGACCATTGACCGGGAGGGTTACCACTTTGACACCGGGCCAACCCTCTTTTTGATGCCGGCGGTGTTTGCCGAGACCTTCCAAGCGCTGGGCGAGCGAATGGAGGATCACCTCGATCTCGTTCGCCTCGATCCCACGTATCGCGTGCACTTCCATGATGATTCGACGATGGACCTGACCGCTGATCTGAATCACATGCGTGAGCAGCTCGACGCGCTCGAGCCGGGAGCGTTTGAGGCGTTCCTCCGCTTTATGAGCGAAGGCTATCGCCACTATTACACTTCGCTCCAGTCCTTTGTCGGGCGCAACTTTTATTCGCTGCTCGACTATTTCAGCCCGGCGAATCTGCCCTTGCTGTTCAAGCTCAAGGCGCTGGTCAAGCATCACGCCAACACATCGCGTTATTTCCGCGATCCGCGCTTGAAGGCGGCCTTTTCCTTTCAGAACATGTACCTGGGCCTCAGCCCCTACGATGCGCCAGCGACGTTTTCACTGTTGCAATACACCGAGCTGGCCGAAGGTGTCTGGTTCCCGCGCGGGGGCATGTATCGAGCCATCCAGTGTCTTGCTTCGATTGCCGAGGGATTGGGGGTGCGTTTTCACTACAACGCGCCCGTCGCCAGAGTGGAGGTCGAGGGAACGCAGGCGACGGGCGTCACGCTCGAGAGCGGCGATCGCCTCAAGGCTGACGTGGTCGTTGCCAACGCTGATCTGCCGTATGTCTATGCTCAGCTTCTGCCCGACGATGGGACGGCGGCGCGCTTGATGAGCAAAAAGTTCACCTCGTCGGCGCTCATGTTCTATTGGGGTGTGAAAGGCGAACGTTCGGAGGCTTTGCTGCATCACAATGTGTTTCTGGCCGATCACCGCTACCGCGAATCGTTCGACCGCATCTTTCGGGACCTGACGTTGCCGGATGAGCCATCGTTCTACATCAACGCGGCAACGCGCACCGATCCATCGTTTGCGCCCGCCGATGGCGATGCCTTGATGGTGCTGGTGCCGGTCGGTCATCTCGACGACAAGCGTCCGCAGGATTGGGACGCGCTGCGCCAGCGTGCGCGCGAGACCGTCATTCATCGGCTGAACGAACTGGGCATCAAAGAGCTGAACGAGCGGATCGTAGTCGAAGAGACTCTCGACCCGCCCGAGTATTGGCGTCAGTTGAACCTGGCCAAGGGCGCAGCGTTTGGCCTGAGTCACAACTTTATGCAGGTCGGCTACTTGCGTCCGCACAACCGGCATCCGCGCTATCGCAATCTCTACTTTGTCGGAGCCAGCACGCATCCGGGCACGGGTCTGCCGATCGTGTTGCTCTCCGCTCGATTGGTGACCGAGCGCATCCTGAAAGAGCAAGCTGCGCCGACGCGGCAATCGGTCTCGGTGGGGGGCATGGCGCTGGAGAGTGCATGATGAGTGTGCAGACGCCGGCCTGGGAAAGTAGATTGCTGGCCTGGGCGCATCAGGCGCTAGACGGCCACGTGCCTGCTGAGCCAGTCGCGGCTGACGCCAGAACCATGGAGCGTGCCTATCGCTACTGCGCCGAACTGACGCAAATGCACAGCAAGACGTTTTATCTGGCCTCCGGGTTGCTGCCCGCAGACAAACGTCGCGCGGCGCGGGCGTTGTATGCCTTTTGCCGGGTGAGCGATGACCTGGTGGACCGTCTGGCAGATGCCCGCCGGGCAAGTTTTGAAAGCTGGCGACAGCGTATCATGGCTCCGCGTCCCAACGATGACGATCCGGTGGCGTTGGCCTGGGCGGATACACGCGCTCGTTTCCGCATCCCGTGGCGATACTCGGAGCAACTGCTGGATGGGATCGCTCGCGATCTGACGGCGACGCGCTACGCGACCTTTGAAGAACTCGCGGCTTATGCGTATGGCGTCGCTTCGACCGTTGGGCTGATGGCGATGCACATCATCGGTTATTCCGGCGCACAAGCCATCCCATACGCGATCAAGCTTGGCGTGGCGTTGCAATTGACCAACATCTTGCGCGATGTCGGCGAAGATTGGCGGAACGGTCGGCTCTATCTCCCGCTCCAAGAACTGGAGGCCTATGGCCTGAGCGAAGCTGATCTTGCCCACAGTCGCGTAGACGATCGTTGGCGCGCGTTCATGCGCTTTCAGATCGAGCGCACCCGCAGCCTGTACGCCGAGGCCTGGCCCGGCATTGCGATGCTCAATCCCGATGGCCGTTTCGCCATTGCGGCGGCTGCCGATTTGTACCAGGCGATCCTGGAAGACATCGAAATCCATCACGGCGCAGTCTTTGACCGGCGAGCCAGCCTCAGCGCGTGGGGCAAGGCCCGGCGCTTGCCAGGCATCTGGTGGAAATCGGTCACCGTCGCAAGAAAGGGCTTGACTTGAGAGCAGCGTCGCCATGGATACATCACCCTTCGTCCGTTATTTCCAGAGGCCTGAGCACAGGCCTTTTTCTCTATCCGGCGGCAAGGCGGCTGCCTTGCTGGTGCATGGATTCCCAGGCTCCCCGGCAGAGGTGCGTCCACTCGGCGAGGCTTTGAACCGCGTTGGCTGGACAGCGCAGGGCATCTTGCTGCCGGGGTTCGGCGAACAGATCGAGACGCTGTTCGAGCGGCGTTACACCGAGTGGGTATTGGCCGTGCGCCAGGCATTGGACGACTTGCGCCGCGAACATTGCCCGATCCTGCTGATCGGTTTTTCGATGGGCGCGGCGATCTGTCTTCAAGTGGCGGCCGATCGGACTCCCGACGGATTGGTGCTGCTTGCCCCGTATTGGAAGTTGAGCGGCGCGCTCTGGAGTCTGCTGCCGGTTCTGCGTCACGTCTTTCCGATGATTCATCCGTTTCGGCTGATCAAGGTGGACTGGAACGATCCAGAGTTTCGCAAAGGGATAGCCGATTTCATGCCCGAGTTGAATCTGGATGACCCGGAGGTTCAGCACGGCATCCGGAATTTTGCGGTGCCGATCGGGGTGATGGATGAAATCCGCAAAGCGGGCCTGGCGGCATGGCAGGCCGCGCCGCGCGCGAACCTTCCCACGCTCATCCTGCAAGGTGCGCACGACGAGCTGGTGCAGGTCAAATGGACCCGTCGGCTGTTGCAGCGACTGCCCGGGCGCTTGCAGTATCAGGAGTTGATCGCCGCGCACGATTTGCTGGCGCCCGGCAAACCCGCCTGGCCCCATGTGGAGCAGGCCGTCCTCCAGTTTGCCCAAGAGTTGGCTCTGGGGGAAAATAGATGCTAATCAAGTTACCTGCCCGCATCGAACTGGATCGCTCTCTCTCGCTGCTGTTGGGATTGTGGACGCTCACCCTGATCTCGCTGCCCATCGTGCGATGGGTTGCGGGGATGGCGGCCTTGCAGCACGGCATCGTCGTCAGTGTTCTCATCCAGGTCTTGGTCGTGTTGGTCATCCTTTGGCGCGCGTGGGGTGGACGCCGGGCACTGTGGCTCGGTGCCATTGTCGTCTTTTGCGCCTGGGCCGTCGAAGCCATCGGACGTTCGACCGGCTGGCCGTTCGGCGCTTACGATTACACGCCTGTCCTCCAGCCTCAACTGGCGGGAGTGCCCTGGCTGATCCCGCTGGCCTGGCTGATGATGCTGCCGCCTGCCTGGGCTGTGGCCCGCGTCATCGCCTCGCAGCGTCGGTTGGCTTTTATCGGCGTGAGCGCTTTAGCGTTCACGGCGTGGGACTTGTTTCTCGATCCGCAAATGGTAGCCTGGAATTTTTGGGAATGGGCAGAGCCGGGCGGTTACTTTGGCATCCCTTGGGTGAATTTCCTGGGCTGGATGTTAGCCTCAGGATTGATCACTGCGTTGGTCAATCCGCCTGATCTGCCGGTCGTGCCGCTGGTGATTGTCTATGCGCTCACATGGGCGCTCGAATTCATCGGCCAGTTGTTCTTTTGGCAATTGCCGGGACCGGCCATCGTAGGCTTTGTGGGCATGGGCAGCATGTTGCTGTGGGCCTTGCTCCGTTTTCGCAGAAGGAGGGCCGAATGAACGTCCCTCTCACAAATGGCCTGGCCGTGCTCTATGTCTTGTTCGCGTTTTTGTGCGGCGCTTTGCCGTTTTCGGTGTGGCTGGGCAAGCTGGCGCTGCGCGCTGACGTGCGCAACTATGGCGATGGCAACCCCGGCGCGACCAACGTGCTGCGCGCAGGCGGCTGGCGGCTCGGACTGATTGCACTGATGCTCGATGTATCCAAAGGCGCGTTCCCGGTGGGCCTGGCCTATTTCACCTTCGGATGGCGCGGCTGGGCAATGCTGCCGATCGCGCTGGCGCCCACGCTGGGACATGTCTTTTCGCCGTTTCTGAAAGGTCGAGGAGGCAAAGGGCTGGCGGTCACGCTGGGCGTGTGGATCGGCCTGACGCTTGGCGAGGTGCCGATCATCTTGCTCTTGTCCCTTGTGTTCTGGTTCGCGTGGCTGGCCGTGGATGGCTGGGCTGTCGCGCTCACGGGCCTCTCGCTGTTTGCGTATTTGGGCGTGCATCATCCCGATCCCTTGTTGCTTTCGGTGGCAGTAGGACAGGCCGTGATCATCTTTTGGACGCATCGCGCCGACCTGAGAAAACGGCCGGCCCTGCGCGCTTGGGTGTGGAAGGTCGTGCCGGGCTGGCTCAAGCCGCAACCTCTGCCGCTCGATAAGCGATAGTCAACGGTGTGCCATGCTGCTCGTTGTCCTGGTCACCTGCGCGCTGATCGTCATCAGTCTGATCACTATTCTGAACGCTGTGACGTTTCCACGTCTCGATAGATTTATCGTTCCCCAATTTTTCCCTTCGGACGTTCCATTCGTCTCGATCTTGATCCCGGCTCGAAACGAAGCCGCCAATATCGGGAACACACTCTGCGACCTGTTGAATCAGGACTATGCGCGCTTCGAGGTGATCGTGCTGGACGATCGTTCGACGGATGAGACGGCGCAGGCCGCGCGAGCGGCCGCACAGGGCGACTCACGTGTGCGTGTGTTGAGCGGTGCAGAACTGCCGTCGGGTTGGCTGGGTAAGAACTGGGCCTGTCATCAACTGGCGCAGGCAGCGCGGGGCGACCTGCTCTTGTTCACCGATGCCGATGTGCGCTGGTCGCCCGGCGCGTTGAGCGCACTGATCACCTTGAGCCACACCACCCGCGCCGATTTGGTGACGGTGTGGCCCACCCAGATCACCGAAACCTGGGGCGAGCGACTGACCGTACCGTTGATGGCGCTGGTCATCATCGGCTATTTGCCAGCCCTGGCCGCGCATTTTATCCCCTGGCCGGCTTTTGCAGCCGCAAACGGTCAGTGCCTGTTGTTTCGCCGTTCGGCATATGAGCGAGTGGGCGGACATGCTGCCGTCAAGAATTCGATAGTGGAAGACATCCAACTCTCGCGGCGCATCAAAGCGCGGGGATTGCGTCTGCGCATGGTGGATGGCGCAGGCCTGATCGCCTGCCGCATGTATCAGGGTTGGCGCGCCGTGCGCGATGGGTATGCCAAAAACATCCTGGCCGGGTACGGCGGGCGCGTGACGTTTCTCTTGCTCGCGTCAGTATTCCATTGGCTGGTCTTTTTTGCGCCGTGGATGTGGCTTGCGCTCGGTTGGGTTGCGCCAACCTGGCCCGGCACGGTGAACGCAGCCTGGCCGGCCTGGCCGCTGGCGCTGGTCTTGTTGAGCGTCGGGGTGCGCGCGACCAGCGCCGCCGTCACACGTCAGCGCATCGCCGATGCATGGCTGATGCCTGTGTCGGTGATCCTCATGACGCGCATCGCCTGGCAGGCGATCTGGTGGCAGTGGCGTTATGGCGGGCCGCAGTGGAAAGGGCGCACGCTCGTGTTGAAAGGCTCTTGAGATGATCGTCATTGTTGGCGCTGGGGTCGGCGGGCTAAGCGCGGCCATTCGACTGGCCGCGGCGGACAGGCGCGTGGTGGTGTTGGAGCAGAATCCGCAGGTCGGCGGCAAAATGGGAGAGGTTCGCGCTCAGGGATTCCGTTGGGACACTGGCCCATCGGTCATCACCATGCGGCCGGTATTGGAAGAATTGTTTGCCAGCGCGGGCCGTCGCATGGAGGATTACCTCACGCTGCTGCCGGTCGAGCCGCTCACGCGCTATTTCTACTCTGATGGGACGCGGCTCGATGCGACTTGCGATCTGTCCAGAATGACGGCGCAGATCGCGGCGCTGGACGAACGGGATGTCGAAGGCTACCTGGCCTATCTGGCCTATGCCGCGCGGATTCATCGCATCACCGGGCCGGTGTTCATCTACAACCGTCCACCGACGCTGGCGAGTTTCAGCCGGGTTCCCCTACGCGACTATTTTGGCATTGACGCCTTTCGCACGATGGAGGTGGCGATCAAGGGCTGGGTACACTCGCCGCACCTGCGGCAGCTTTTGGGGCGATTTGCCACCTACGTGGGAGCCAGCCCTTATCTGGCCCCGGCCACGCTCAACGTGATCGCGCACGTCGAATTGACGGGCGGCGTGTGGTACCCGCGCGGCGGCGTCTATTCGATAGCGCATGTGCTCGCGCGGTTGGCGCAGGAGCTGGGCGTCGAGATCCGAACCAACTCTCCAGTCGAACAGATCGAGGTAAAAGACGGAAGGGTTCGGGGCGTCGCGTGCGTCAAGGGTGAAACGATCGAGGCGCAGGCTGTCATCGCCAATGTGGATGTCGCCACTGTGTACGAACGGCTGCTGCCGGCCGGGAGCGTGCCCGCACACAAGGTCAAGCGCCTGGTGCAGGCCGAACCTTCGTGCTCCGGCTTCATCCTGCTGCTGGGCATCGAGGGCAAGCATCCGCAACTGGCGCATCACAATATCTTTTTCTCGCGCGACTATCGGCGCGAATTCACCGACATTTTCGAGCGCGGCGTCCCGCCCGACGAACCGACGGTCTATTTGTCCATTACTTCCAAGACCGATCCCGATCACGCGCCGGCTGGGTGTGAGAACTGGTTTATCCTGGTCAATGCTCCCGCGCTCGGCGCGGCGTTTGATTGGCAAAAGCAAGCGGCGGGCTATCGAGATCGAGTTCTGGCGCGCCTGGCCGAATTTGGATTGGACGTGCGCGATTGCATCCGCTATGAGCAATCCCTCACGCCGCTCGACCTGGAACGCCTCACGGGTGCCCGGCGGGGCGCGCTGTACGGAGCCTCATCCAATCGTCGGCTGGCGGCGTTCATGCGCCCACACAACCGCTGCCCCGATGTTCGCGGCTTGTACCTGGCGGGCGGCACGACTCACCCCGGAGGCGGCGTGCCGATGGTGATGCTTTCGGGCAAAGTCGCGGCCGAGATGGTGTTGCAAGACTGGGAGAGCAAATGATGACGCCAGAAACATCGCGCTCGCTTTTGGAGCCTCCCACGCCGGATGGCAAGACTGGCTGGCGCGCGCTCAAAGCCATGCTGCGGCACAAGAGCATCTTGGCTGCGCTCCAAGTCTTTCACGACGAGCTGGGAGACGTGTTTCGCGTCTCGTTGCCTGGCTTTAGCCCGATCTTTCTCGTCGGCCCAGAGGCGAACCATTTTGTGTTGGTCACGGCGCGCAACGATTTGCGCTGGCGTTCTGAGCAAGACCCGGCCGTGGACTTGCTCAGGCACGGTGTGTTGGTCCAAGATGGTCAAGAGCACGATCATCTGCGCCGCGTGATCGATCCGGCCTTGCATCGGCGCAAGCTGGCGGGTTACGTCGAAGCGATGTGGGCCAGTACCGATCAGGTCACGGCCGGGTGGACAGACCATGCGCCGCGCGACATGCTGGTCGAGATGCGGCGCATTGCACTGCTGATCTTGATGCGCACGCTATTCGGCATTGATTTTCGCCCGGACCTGGAGCGGCTGTGGCCGTCCATCTTGCGGGTGATTGAATACATCTCGCCTGGCCTGTGGCTTCTCTGGCGCGGCTGGCCGCGCTGGGGATATGCCCGGGCGCGCCGGGAGCTTGACGAGTATCTCTACTGGATCATTGCCAGGCGGCGTGCGGAGACGGCCCAGGGCGACGACATGTTGAGCGCACTGGTCCGCGCGCCGGGCTTGAGCGACGATCTCGTTCGCGATCAACTGCTGACGATCTTGATCGCCGGGCATGATACAAGCACCGCGCTTTTGGCGTGGACGCTATATCTGCTCGGCTCTCATCCCGAAGCCATGGAACGCGCGCGCGCTGAGGTAGAGGCAGTGTTGGGCGATCAACTGCCGAGCGTGGAGCATGCCAGCCAGTTGGTCTATCTGGATCAAGTCACTCGCGAAGCGCTGCGCCTGTACCCGCCGATCCACATCGGCAATCGCATCGCCGCCTGCGACCTGGAATTTCAGGGGTTTCGCATCCCCGCCGGGTCGCGCGTCGTGTACTCGATCTATCTCACGCACCACGATCAGCGATACTGGCCCGATCCGGAGCGATTCGACCCCGAACGTTTTAGCGCAGAACAGAGCAGGTCACGCCCGGGCTATGTCTTCGTGCCGTTTGGCGGCGGACCGCGCAACTGCCTGGGAGCAGCGTTTGCTCAGGTCGAGTCCAAGGTCGTGCTGGCTCGCCTCTTGCAGCAGTTTGAGTTGACGCTGGTTTCGACCGACGTGCACCCGCACATGGGCGCCACGCTCGAGCCTCGCCCGGGTGTGATGATGCGTGTGCGGCGACTGAAAGGACGCTTGGACACCGTATGACTTATGGACAATTCCTCATCCTCTTTTTGGGGTTGCCGCTCGCGCTGATGACCTGGGTCATGCGTCGGCGCGTGGAGCGTCGCCAGGCGATCGTGATCCTGGCTCATTCGCTCGTGGCGCTGATCTATACCACGCCGTGGGACAATTACCTGGTGGCGACGCGCATCTGGTGGTACAACCCCGAACTGGTCACCGGCATCACGTTGGGTTGGGTGCCGCTGGAAGAGTATCTCTTTTTCATCCTGCAACCTGCATTGGCCGGGCTGTGGTTGCTTGGCCTGAACCGCCGCGCGGGCGTCGAGATGGCCCTATCGCCCGATCGCTCCTCGATACGATGGATCGGCACGCTGGCCGTCGGCTTGACCTGGGCCGGGGCTGGGGCGCTTTTAATTTCTGGATGGAAGCCGGCGACCTATCTCGCGTTGGAGCTGATCTGGTTCCTGCCGCCGATCGCGTTCCAGATGGCCTTTGGCGCCGATATTGTGTGGCATCGGCGGAGACAAGTCTGGGGCGCGCTCCTCTCGCTGGTCATTTACTTTTGCCTGGCCGATGTGCTGGCGATCCGCGCCGGTACGTGGGCGATCAACCCGGAATTCTCGCTGGGGATGATAGGTGGCTGGCTGCCCCTTGAAGAGATGGTCTTTTTCCTCTTGACCAACACCGTGGTCGTGCTGGGCATCACGCTGATGCTGGCGCCCGAAAGCCACCGCCGCGCACGGCGCTGGATCAAGGCTGCGCCGGCGGCCGGCCGGGGCATTTGACTCGCCGCGTCCATGCGGAGTATAATTTCCCCAACGCTCGTCCAGCGAGGAACCACTGTGCCCAAGATCAAGGCCGATCTGTTGCGCTGCGAAGGAGCAGGCCACTGCCGCGCTCAGGCGCCCCACACGTTCACGATCGTCGTAAGTGATCCACCCCGCCGGGGATCCCCTGGCAGCCATCGTCCAGGCCGCGCGTTGTTGCCCGACCCAAGCTATCGCGGTATTTGACGATGACGGCCAACCATTGTTTGTTGCAGACTAACAGGAGGACAAAATGGCATACCAATTTCCAAGTGACGCATGGGTCAAAGCTCTTATGGATGACCTCAACCAAAGCGCGGCCTACGCCGAAGCTGCCAAGAACTGGGAAGGCGACTTTTACTTTGTCGTCGAGCCGGGTGGCACATTGACCAAGCCCGTGATTCTCTACATGGACTTGTGGCATGGCAAATGCCGCGAGGCGTTTGAGGTCACCGACGAATCGGTCAAGCAGCCTGTCTTTCGCATGAGCGCGCCTGTGGCGACCTGGAAAAAGGTCATCACCAAAAAGCTCGACCCGATTCAGGGATTGGTGACGGGCCAGCTCAAGCTCAAAGGCAACATGGCGATGGTGATGAAGAACGTCAAAGCCGCCAAAGAGCTGGTCGAAAGCTGCACGCGGGTCGAGACCGAGTTTCCGGTCTGAAACGTCAAACGTCATACGTCAAACGTCATGCGTCAAACGTCATGACGTTTCACGTTTGACGCGCGGAGCGTGAACAATGTGGTTCTTTAAAAGCCCCGAGATTGTGTTCGGTGACGAGTCGCTTGGCTACCTGGAGCAGTTGACAGGTCGCCGCGCGTTCATCGTCACCGATGCCGTCATTGTCAAACTGGGTCACGTGGCGCGCATCCAGGCGATGCTCGAAGGCGCCGGCTTTGAGGTGCGCGTGTTCGATCGCGTCGAGCCTGATCCTTCGCTGGAGACGGCGCAGGCAGGCGCAGCCGCCATGGCCGAGTTCCAGCCAGATTGGATCGTCGGATTGGGCGGCGGCTCGGTGATAGATGCGGCCAAAGCCATGTGGGTGCTCTATGAGCGTCCCGACATGGACCCGGAGGGCATCAATCCTGTCGAGAAGCTGGGCCTGCGTTCCAAGGCGCGTCTGGTAGCGATCCCCACGACGAGCGGTACCGGGTCGGAAGCGACGTGGGCGCTCGTGCTGACTAACCTGGCCGAACGCCGCAAGCTGGGCCTGGGCAGCCGCGAAGCCATGCCCGATGTGGCGATCCTCGATCCGTCGCTAGTGATGAGCCTGCCGCCGCGCCTGACGGCAGATACCGGCCTGGATGCGCTGACGCATGCCATTGAAGCTTTTACCTGCCAATGGCACAACGACTTGACCGACGGTCTGGCGCTTCGAGCCGCGCAACTGGTGTTCGAGTATTTGCCGCGTGCGTACCGGGATGGCAGCGATCTGGAAGCGCGCACCAAGATGCACAACGCGGCTTGCATGGCCGGATTGGCGTTCAGCAATGCGCTGGTTGCGCTGGCGCACGGCATGGGTCACGCGCTCGGCGGCGTGTTCCATGTGCCGCACGGGCGCGCGGTGAGCCTGTTCTTGCCTTACGTCATCGAGTTCTGCGCGCGTGGTGAGCCGGGCAGCACTCGCTATGGTGAGTTGGTGCGCTTTTTGGGGTTGCCTGGCGTGACGGAAGCCGAGGCAGGCGCCAGCCTGGCGGCGGCCATCCGCCAATTGCAACTCGTGCTCGATCAGCCGCGCACGGTCGAGGCGTGCGGGATCGCCCGCCAGGATTTTGACCGGGAACTGGACCTGTTGGTGTTCAACGCCGGCAACGACAATTCGACGGTGACCAGCACTCGCATCCCCGATGACGCCCAGATGCGCCGGTTGTTCGAGTACGCCTACGAAGGCAAGTCCATTGACTTTTAGCTACAGGCAATTCTCTTTATCACCAAGCCACAAAGGACGCGAAGCTACCTCTATTATCTTTTGTGCTCTTCGAGCCTTGGTGTCTTGGTGGTGAAAATTCCTTGCTGCACCTGTCTCTCCACGTAAGGAGCTTATATGGATAGCAAGCTGCTCGTCGTTGATCTCACACATGGGGATATTCATGAGCAGGCGATTGATCCAGCCTATGCGCGTGATTTCATCGGCGGAAGTGGGCTGGGGGTGCGCCTGTTGTGGGACCGGCTCGATCCCCAGCGCGATCCGCTCGACCCGGCCAGCCCGCTGCTTTGGATGACCGGGCCGCTCACTGGCTCCGGCGGCCCCACCAATGGACGCTCTTCGATCTGCGCGCGCTCGCCGCAGACCGGGTTGTGGGGCGAATCCAACATCGGCGGGTTTGTCGGGTCCGAGTTGCGCTATGCGGGCTATGATGGTCTCCTCATCGCCGGGCGCGCGAACCAGCCTGTGTACCTCTGGATTCATAATGGCCAGGCTGAACTGCGCGAGGCCTCTCACCTGTGGGGCAAGGCGGATACCCACGAGACGCAGCACAGCATCAAGGGCGAGGTCGGTGAGCCACAGGTCAAAGTAGCCTGCATCGGTCTGGCGGGCGAGAATCGTGTGCCCTATGCGTCCATCCTATCCGATCACGGGCGGCTGGCCGGACGTACCGGCATGGGCGCGGTGATGGGCTCCAAAAATCTCAAGGCCATCGCGGTGCGCGGCACGGGCCGGCTCGCCTACGCGCGCGACGCCGAGTACAAGCGCCTCCGCGTAGAAGCCAACAAGGCACTGCGCGAGCACAACCTCACGACGATCTGGCACGCGCTGGGCACGTCCAACGGCGTCGAGTATCAGCAGATGCTGGGCGATATGCCGAACAAGTATTGGACGCAGGCCGCCTTTGAAGGCGCGGAGCGCATCAGCGGCGCGCGGATGGCGGAGACGATCCTCGCCGGTCAGACGGCCTGTCAGGGCTGCGTGATCGCCTGTGGGCGCGCGGTGACGATCCACGATGGACCGTATGCAACGGACGGCCAGGTCAAAGGCCCGGAGTATGAGACGATTGCCTCGTTGGGATCGCAGTTGCTGGTGGACGATTTGGCGGCGATCACGGCGCTGAGCAATCGGTGCGATGCGGTCGGCATAGACACGATCAGCGCGGGCAACACGATTGCGTTGGCGTACTTGCTGTTCGAGCGTGGCATCCTCTCGGCAGCGGACACGGGCGGCCTCGAGTTGCGCTGGGGCGACCCTCAGCCGTGTTTCGCCTTGATCGATCAGATCGCGCGATTCGAGGGGTTTGGGGCATTGCTGGCGCAAGGCAGCCGGGCCTTGGCGGCGCATTTCGGCGTGCCAGAGTTGGCCGTGCAGGTCAACAATCTGGAAGTGCCGATGCACGATCCGCGCGCCATGACCGGTCAGGCCTTGGCCTATGTCACATCGCCGCGCGGCGCCTGCCACAACCAGAGCGATTATTTTATGGTTGAGATGGGTAATGCGATTGACGAACTGGGTCTCCCCATGACCGCGCGATTGGAGGATGGTGGCAAAGCGCACTATGTCGCGCGCCACCAGGATTGGCGGACTGTCTGCAACAGCCTGGTGACCTGTTTTTTCTCGGCCGCTCCCCCTTCGACTCTGGTCGAACTGCTGAGCGCGGCTACCGGACACGATTGGACGCTCGAAGAGATGATGACGGCTGGCGAGCGCGCGTGGAATCTCAAACGGGCGTACAACTGCTGCCTGGGCCTGACGCGCGCCAGCGACAAGCTGCCCAGGTTGCTCCTCGAGCCTTTGCCCGATGGCGGCACAGAGGGGCACGTGCCGGACGTGGAGTTGATGCTCAGGGAATATTACCAGGCGCGCGGCTGGGATTGGGCTTCTGGCAAACCGACGCGGCAAAAGCTCGAATCGCTAGGGTTATCTTTTGCCAGCTCGAGGCTGTATGCGTGAGGATGAAAGACGGAATACGCAACACGAGATACGGAAGCCGGAGGCTGGGACTCTGGCTTCCGATTTTTTGTGCCAATTGAACGAAACAGTAGTACAATCTATACCCGACGCGGGCACAAATTGCGCTTTTCTCTCGTCAACGAATATTGAACGAATCAACGAATAGGCCCGCTGGCCATGCTCATTCGTTGATTCGTTGCGTCGAAGGCGATTCGTTGACAGGGATGAGGACAAATATAAAGCGCAAAACATGACTGCGCTCAGTATACGAACCGAAATCCAAAATCCACAATCCGCAATCCGAAATCCAAAATCCACCATGATCCTTGTCACAGGTGCCACGGGCTTTCTGGGCCATAACCTCATTCCACTGCTGGTCGGGCGCGGGCATCGCGTTCGCGCATTGGTTCGCCCGACGAGTGATCACGGCTTTCTGCGCGAGTGCGGCGTCGAGCTGGCCTTCGGCGATGTGCGCGACGCCCGGACCGTCGGCGCGGCTATGGCTGGCTGCCAGGCGGTGATTCACGCCGCAGGCAAGTTTCGCTTTTGGGGCGAGCCGGGCGAGTTTGCTTCGACCAATGTGGAAGGAACGCGTAATGTACTGGAGGCCGCGCGATGCGCCGGCGTCCAGCGATTTATCCACATCTCGACCATTGCCGTCATCGGTAACCCCAGGCCCGGCCTGCTCATCGCCGAAGACACACCTTGCGCTCCCGCTGACGACTACCAGCGTTCCAAGCTCGAGGGCGAAAGGCTGGCCCTGGCTTATCATGTGGACTATGGCTTGCCGGTGATTGTCCTTCGCCCCGGCGCGTTCTACGGCCCATGGGGGCGCTATGCATTCAACCGGCTGTTCTTTGAAGATCCGCTCAAGGGGTTGCCGCTGCGAGTGCATCACGGGCGGCATGTGACGTTCCCGATTTTTGTCCCCGACCTGTGCAGCACGATTGAATCTGCTTTGGCGCACGGGCGGCCGGGCGAAATCTACAACGTCTGCGGGCCGTGTCTGACCCACGACGAGGTCAACCGGATCGTCGGACGGCTGGCGGGCGTGCGTTTCTGGATGGATGTGCCGGGCTGGGGAATGATCCTGTTGGCAAAAATCTGGACGGCGCTTTCGAGATTCACCGGGCGCGAGCCGTATTATCCGATCAATTTGGCGCCGTACGTTTTTTGCGATTGGAATGTATCGAGTGACAAAGCGCGCGCCGAGCTGGGCTTTTGCTCCACGCCGTTCGAGGAGGGCGCGCGGGCAACGCTCGAGTGGTATGGGTCGCGAGGGATCGTCAAGTTGAGCGGTCGCTGACTGCTGGAGGACAAGCGTGCAATTCTATTTCATCCGTCACGGTCAATCGGCCAACAATTCTTTGTGGGATCAAACGGGTTCCAATCATGGTCGGAGCGAAGACGCCGAATTGACCCCCGTGGGCTGCCGGCAGGCCGAATTGCTCGCGCGCTTTTTGCGCGACGCTGATTTTGGTCTCACCCATCTCTATTCCAGCCTGATGGTGCGCGCGGTCGCCACCGGTAGCATCATTGCTGAGACGCTTGATCTGCCGTTGGTCGCCTGGGAGGACGCACACGAAACTGGCGGCATCTATTTAGAAAACGAGCAAACGGGCGAATGTATCGGGCAGCCCGGCAAGAATCGAGCCTATTTTGAAACGCACTATCCTCGCCTCATTCTACCCGAAGGACTCGAAGACGGCTGGTGGAATCGTCCTTTTGAGACAAGAGAGCAGCGGCCGATCCGCGCACAACGTTTCTTGCAAGAGCTGCTTCAGCGACACGGCCAGAGCGAGAATCGCGTGGCGGTGGTCAGTCACGGCGGCTTTTACAACTATTTGGTGGCCGCCATCCTCCGATTGCCTGAGCGCGATCACGTCTGGTTCGTTCTCAACAACGCAGCCATCACACGGATGGACTGGTGCGATCAGCGCGTGGAGATGGTCTATATGAATCGCACCGACTTTTTGCCGCCAGAGTTGATCACATAGATTCTCAACCTCCCGCAGGTGACAGCCTGCGGGAGGTTTCATACGCAGTTGACGATTTTCATGCGCAGTGCTACTATATTTGCGAACAAATGACAGGCCAAGGATACAGGACAACATGGAGTTTCCCGAGGATCGTTGGGCCGAGCTAGTGGACAAATACACCGCTGAGCTGGCGCGATCGGTGACCGAGTTGCAGCGCGAGATTGCCACGCGCAAGCAGGTCGAAGAGATGCTGTATCAGCGCAATCGCGAGCTGATCCTGCTCAATCAGGTGGCGCAGGCGATCAGTTCCACCCTCGACGTGGATCAGGTGCTGATCACGCTGCTCGAGGATCTGCGCCGCCTGTTGAATATCCCGTCCAGTTCCGTCTGGCTGGTGGACCCGGATACCGGTGAATTGATCTGCCGCCACGCCGTTGGCCTTCAGAGCAACGTTGTGCGCGGCTGGCGCTTGCCCCCGGGCACGGGGATCAGCGGCTGGGTGGTCGCTCACGGCCAGAGCCTGATCGTCCCGGACGCTCAAGCTGATGAGCGTCACTATTATGGGATTGATCAGCGGAGTGATCTGGTGGTACGATCCATGATCAGCGTCCCGCTCAAGGCCAGGGGCAACGTGATCGGCGTGCTGAATGTGGTAGACCAGGCCGCTAATCGTTTTACGGCGACCGACAAGACCTTGCTCGAGTTGCTCGCCAACTCAGCGGCCACGGCCATTGACAATGCGCGGCTGGTCGCCGCTTTGCGTCAGCAGACGGCCGAGTTGCAATCCCGCAACGAAGAGCTGGATGCCTTTGCCCACACGGTGGCGCACGACCTGAGAGATGCGCTCGGCCCGGTGATGGGCTATGCCGAAATGATAGATAGCGATCATGAGCGGCTTTCCCACGAAGAACTGCACGAGAACTTGCACGCCATTTCCCTCAGCGCGCAAAAGATGACCAACATCATCGAAGAGCTGCTGTTGCTGGCTGAGGCGCGCCAGTCGCAGGTCGAGAGCGTTCCGCTCGACATGGGGCCGATCGTGCTTGAATCGCTCAAGCGCGTCAATCCCATGATCGAAGAATACGAGGCCCAGGTCCGGTTCCCCACAACCTGGCCGGTAGCGTTGGGTTATGCTCCGTGGATCGAAGAGGTGTGGGTCAACTATATCAGCAATGCTGTCAAATATGGCGGTCGCCCTCCGCGGGTCGAGTTGGGCGCGACAGTGCAGGCGGATGACACGATCCGATTCTGGGTGCGAGACAACGGGGCTGGCATCTCGCTAGAAGACCAGGAGCGATTGTTTATCCCCTTTACCCGGCTGACTCAGGTCCGGGCCAGAGGACACGGTTTGGGCTTATCCATTGTGCGGCGGATTGTCGAAAAGCTCGGCGGACAGGTTGGTGTAGAGAGCCAGCCCAATCAGGGCAGCGTGTTCAGCTTTGTCTTGCCGTCCGCCTGCCCCAGCGCGAGTGTCGAGCAAGGGCAGGCATATGCCGAGTGGTCATCCGCTCTCGGCTCGGTCAGACCAGTGACTGCCTAGGAGCCTGTCGGAGAAACCCGTTTTCTCCGAGAAAACGGGTTTCTGGGCCACCATTTTCAGCGGAAACTATCAGCTCTCCGACAGACTGCTAGCAGTTGTCTGGTATAGCAGCTCGAGCAATCCCCCGATGTTTTCGAGCACATAATCGGGCTGCACGGGCGAGGTCGCCAAATCCTCGCGGCGCGTGACCCCGGTCAGCACGAGAGCGGTTCTTGCGCCCGCTTCGCGTCCCATCAAAATATCGGTTTCCAGCCGATCCCCCACGACCAGGCATTGTTCGAGCGGCAAGCCGATCCACTCGCTGATGGTCTGGATCATCAACGGCGAAGGCTTGCCCGCGATCCATTCGACCTTCTTGCCGGTCGTCACCTCCAACGCAGCAATGATCCCGGCGCAGTCGGGGATCTCGCCGCCCTCGACCGGGCAGGCGCGATCAGGATTCGTTGCAACAAAATGCGCGCCGTGGAACTTGATCGCCTGGAACGCAATGTTCCACTTGCGATAGTCGAAGGTCCGGTCAAACGCGGCGACGACATAGTCAATCTCGGCTGGCTCTTCAGTGAGCCGCAAGCCGGCCTGACGCATCTCTTCCAGGAGCGGCGGTTCGCCGATGACGAACACGCGCGCCCCCGGAGCCACCTGCGCCAGATGACGGCTCAGCACGTGACTGGAGGTGATCACGTCTTTCGGGTCGGTCGGGATGCCCAGGCGCGTCAGCTTGGCGGCATAGGCGGCCCCCGGTTCCAGCGGTTTGTTGGAAATGAAAACCACCGAGAGTCCGCGCTCCCGCAGTGCGGCGATGGTTTCGACCGCGCCCGGCAGTGCGCGATCGCTCAGGTAAACGGTTCCGTCCATGTCGAGGATGAAACCACGCAAGGGGGCAGGCATGGTGTGGTTGTCCGCGGGAATAGGATTTCGGCGTCGGTTGCGCCGATAGGGCGAATATACGCCAGTTTGGTGGATGCGTCAATCTGACCAGGCCCGTTATATGCCGCACTCGTAACTACTCAGCCCAGTCTACCGCACATGCTGTCATTGCGAGCCTGCCGAAGGCAGGCGAAGCAATCTCTGTGCTTCGATCGCTGAGATGGCTTCGTCGGCCCGCTTCGCGGGCCTCCTCGCAATGACGGCCGAGTAGTTACCCGCACTCTGGATCGGCTCGCCCGCGACGAGAATGGGTTGACCTTGATGAGGATTCTTGGCGATCAAATCAGCTCCAAGACGGAGAGCGGCGCGACGATCGGGCGTAGTCCACGTTCGATCTCGGAACGATGCCGTTCGAGCCACGGCGGCAGCTTGAGGCTGGTGCCCAGGTCGGCCAGGTCCTCGTCCATCAAAAAGCCCGGCCCGGCGGTCGCCAGCTCGACTATGTGACCGTCCGGGTCGTTCGTGTAGATGCTCTTGAAGTATACGCGGTCCATCACGGGCGAGACGCGCAGTCCAGCCTTGGCCAATCTTTCACGCCATGCCAATTGCGTCTCTTCATCGGGCACGCCGAGCGCAAAATGGTGCGTCTGCCCGGCGCCCATTCGCACGCGGCGGGCGGTGCGTGGATCGCGCTCCAAGTACGTGATGAGCGTGCCCGGTCGCCCATCGCCTGCACCCCAGTACCAGTGCGCCGATTTTGGATCGTCCAAATTCGACGCCATCTTGACCCGGCGCATCCCCAGCAGCTCGCTCAAGAACGCGTGCGTGCGCTGAATGTCCGAACTGATCGCCGTGATGTGATGCATCCCCTGAACGAGCGCCATGTCGGACGTGATCTCGGGCACAGGCTCCGGCCAGGTCTCAGCGCGGATGGCCTCTTGGTCACGATTGTGGATGAACATGTCGCGCGGTGGCTCGCGATACTGGGTGCCCAGTTGGTCGGCGGCTTCGTCAATCGTCCACCCCGGCCCGGTCGTTGCGATTTCGAGGATCACGCCATCGGGATCGCGAAAGTAGACGGACCGGAAATAGTGCTGGTCGAACGGCCCCTCGACCGCAAGCCCCAAATCGGTCAATCGCCGTTTCCACTTGAGCAGGCCAACGTCATCGGCAACTTGCAGCGCAAAATGATGCGTGCCACCGATGCCCGGATAACCCGGCGGTGCGCTCGGCCATTCAAAGAACGTGACCACCGTGCCGGGTCGCCCGATCTCGTCACCAAAGTAGAGATGATAGCTGGTGGGATCGTCAAAGTTGACAGTCCTTTTGATCAGGCGCAGGCCCAACACGCTCACGTAAAAATCCACCGTGCGCTGCGCATTGGCGCAGACCAGAGTAATATGATGCAACCCCTGAATGGTCATAACCGTTCCTCAATAACGCCACTGCAAGTCTCAATCTCGATCCCGTGCCTGGGGCAGGCGCAAGGCCTGCCCCTACCACATCAGACAGCGACGGCTTTGCGCTGCGGAGCCTGCTCAGGTATCTTGACGATCTCAAGCTCAATCAAGACGGTCACTTCATCGCCGACGAGCACGCCGCCGGTTTCGAGCATCTGGTTCCAGGTCAGGTTCCAGTCCTTGCGGTTGATCTTGGCCTGAGCGGAAAACCCGACGCTGATCGTGCCCCACGGGCTTTTGGCCATGCCCGCGTACTCGACGTCGAGCACAACTGGCCGGGTAATGTCGCGGATGGCCAGGTCGCCATGGAGCCTGGCGTGATGGCTGTCCACCACCTCGACACGCTTGCTCTTGAAGGTCAGATAAGGATGTTTTTCAGCATCCAGGAAATCGGGCGAGCGCAAGTGCCCGTCGCGTTGAGCTTCTTTGGTGTTGATGCTCGCGGCTTCGATTTGCACGTCCACCGTCGTGGCGGCGGGATTCTCTTCCTCAAAGTTCACGACGCCGGAAAACTTTTCAAAGCGACCGCGCACGGTCGAGATCATCATGTGCCGAACGGCAAACGAGATCTCGCTATGGGCTGAATCAATTTGCCAGGCCATGTTTCTTCTCCTGTTCGTTTTGTGTTGACCGCATTATAAACGACGGGTGTTGCAACAGCGTGAACAGGAGCGTAAACGATCAGGCTTCGCCCGATATGACTTGCATCTCTTGCCGCAAGCCATCACGCAGAATGGTCAAATTGATCTGTGCCCCTGCCGTTTGGCCGACCAGCATCCGGTGAATGTCGTCCACGGAGGCGACACTTTTGCCGTTCACGGCCACGATCAGATCGCGCTCGTGCAGCCCGGCTCGACGCGCCGGTCCGTTCTCGTCCAACGAGATCACCTCGACCGCCGAGGCCGTCGGCAGTTCAAAGTAGCGCTGCACGCGGCGGCTGAGCGGGCGCACCTGGCCCGAAAGCCCCAGATACGCCCGCCGGACCTTGCCCCGTGTGAGCAGTTCGCTCACGACCCATCTGGCCGTGTTGATCGGCACGGCAAAGCCGATGCCCTGCGCGACGGCGATCATGGCAGTATTGATGCCGATCACGCGCCCGCGACTATTCACCAGCGGCCCGCCTGAATTGCCCGGATTGAGCGGAACATCGGTTTGGATGATGTTTTCGATCAACCGGCCTGATTGCGTTCGTAGCGCGCGTCCGAGCGCCGAGATCACACCCGTCGAGACCGTATTGGAAAAACCTAGGGGATTGCCGATAGCGATCACCAGTTGTCCGACGCGCAACGAGGCCGAGTCACCCAACTCAGCGGTGGGCAGGCCGCTCGCACCAGCACGCACAACGGCCAGGTCGGTCGCGTCATCGGCGCCCACGACTTGTGCGGTGAACGTGTTGCCGTCCGTCAATCCGATTTCGACCTCGCTAGCGTGTTCGATCACGTGGTTGTTGGTCAGGATGAAACCGTCGGGCGCGATGATGACGCCAGAGCCTGCGCCCTCGCGTTCAGGCCGGCGTGAGCGGGCACGCTGCTTGACCGTGATGCTCACCACAGCCGGACCGACCTGATTCACCACGCCAACGACCGCGCGTGAGTAGGCGTCGAGCAAGTCCTCGTCGCTTTCGCGGCGATCGGTTGGGACGGATGCCGCATGATTTTGCGTCTGTTCAGAAGTCAAAAGCTGCAACCAGTTGTCCATAGCACTCTACTTGGCGTTCTTGACGTACTTGTCCAAGAACTGGATGCTCCTTTGCATGGCGATCCCAAAGTTCATGGAAATGTTGTGATTGTCGCCCTGGTACTTGTAGAACTCGACCGGCTTGCCCACCTCCTTGATCTGCGCGTTCAGCTTCTCGGAGAATTCGAGTGGCACGCTCTGATCCGCCGTGCCGTGATGCAGTTGCACCGGCCCCGAGAGATCGGTCAGGTACGAATTGGGCGAAATCGAGGCCCAGAAGGTGGGGTTTTGTTCTGGCGACCCATATTGCTCAGCCAGGCTGCCGCGCCAGCCCGACATGGCACGCGGTACAGTGTCGCCGCCGGTCGGCCTCCGCCAGCGCGCGAGCAGGTCAGGGTACGAAGCGACAACACCCGCCCAGATCACGCCCGCCTTGATGTCCCTGCTCACGACCATCGAGCGCAGCGTGATGCTGCCCCCCATCGAGTGTCCCCATATCCCGATCCGATTCGGGTCGGCGTCCTTGTATCGTTTGATGGACGACAGGGCGTTGAGCACGTCAATCGTGTAAGCGGGCGATCCATATCCGCCCGCTGCGTTGCCCTCCGAATCGCCATGCCCGCGATAGTCCGACTTGAACACGATATACCCGTTGCGCGCAAACGCATCCACGTAGGCCACATAGCGTTCAGTCGTTCGATATTGGGAAGGCGGAATGTACCCGTGATTAAAGATGACAACAGGCCAACCCGTCTTGGGCTTTTGTCCCGATGGCACCGTCATCAGCGCGTAAATTTTTAGCCCCTCGGATTGATAAGAGGCAATGTACCGGTTATAGTTGGCTCCCGGCGTGAGCGTTTGCTCGATGGCGATATCGCTGCCAGGGTACGACTGCTGCCGCATCCTTTCGATGGAAAGCGGGTGAGGCGTTGGGGTGGATGTTGGGGTCGCGGTCGGGGTTGCCGTGGGTGTATCGGTCGGCGTCGCCGACGCAGTAGGAACAAGTGTGGCAGTCCCGTTCGCTTCGAGCGCGAGCGTGCTTTGCGCTATCCGCGTCGGCTGCGGCTGTCCGCATGCCACAAGCAGCCCTGCCAACCCGAGCGCCAAGATCAACCACAGTATAGCCCTGATGTTTTTCATCGTCCGATCCTTTCTGTTTTCACTCTTCAATCGCCAATACAAACTCTAGGACGAAAAACGCTGGCCCGGATGCAGGTCAGCGTTGTTTTTGCCTGTTGCCAAGTATAGCATGAAATGGTTCTTTGTATAGCCTAGTCCATGAGCGTCACAACAGCGTGAACACAAACATGAACAGAGACTCTGCGCCTGCCCGCCGTTGAAACGGCGCAAGCCCGCTGGTCAGCCGCCTTCAGGCGGCTTGGCCTTCGTAGCCCGCGAGTTTACTCGCGGGCGAGGCAGCGACCGGCACTGCGCCGGATGAATCCGGCTTGCTCAACTCAATGCCTTTTCTACCTGCTCAATCTCTTCCAACAACCTCTGCCGATTGCCGCGCTCCGCCATCGCGCGCGCTTCGGCCAGCCGCGCTTGGGCTTCCGATTTGGGCAGGAGTGGCGAGAGCCACACCCGGATCTGCGCGGCAAGGTGTTGCGTGCCCAGCATGTCCGCTTGAGCCAGCGCCGTTGAGAGACGATGGATCGCAAGCGGCATTTGCCTGCGCTGCGCGGCGACTCGACCGAGATTCGCTGTGAGGCCGGCGATGCGCTCCGGCATGGCAAGCCGCTCGGCCAGCGCCAGGCCATCGGCAAAATACTTGTCTGCGGTGTCCACATCGCCGGCGGCCAGCGAGATTTCGCCCAGTGTGGACAACAGGTATGTTTGCAGATTGAGCACGCCCTTTTCCTGCGCGAGTGCCAATCCCGCGCGGGCATGGCTCTCTGCGGCTCCATCGCCGAGCAGGTGAAGATGGTAGGCCAGATTGTTGTGCGCCAGGATGCGCCAGTGGAGTGCCTCCGGCGCCTCGGTCGAGCTGGCCGCGTCCAGTGCTTCTCGATAGAGCGCAAGGGCCTGTTCGAGCGCGCCCTGCTGCGCGGCCACGCTGCCCAACTCGAACTTGACGTGCGCGAGCTGCGCTACCTCAGCACACTCGGTGCACAAGGATTCGGCGCGACGCAGATGCTCGACCGCCCCGGCCAGGTCCGCGCCTTCGAGCGAAAGTGCCGTGCCCCAGATCAACTCGGCGATCAATCGCTTGCGCGGGTTGCTCGATTCGCTCACTTGCTGGGCGAGCGCGATCGCTTCGGCAAAGCGGGACTGGGACAAGAGTGACTCGGCCAACACCATCCGAGTCGCTTCGGTCTGTTCGGCATCTCCGCGTGATTGAGCCAGTGTCAGCGCCTCTCGAAATATCTCGGTAGCCTGGGCGATCTCGCCTGCGTTCAGGTGCGCCCGACCGAGTGCCATGAGAAGAGTGTATCGCTCGGCCTCGTCCGATGCGCCGAGCGCCTGTTCAAAGAATCCAATCGCCTCTCGCCACGCGGCAAGTTGGGCTGCTTGCTCGCCTGCGCGAAACGCATAAGGCGCAGCCCGGTCAGGTGCGTTACCTTCGACAAAATGCCACGCGATGAGACCTGCGACGGAATCCAGCTGATCGCGGCGCGTCGCCTCCAGTGCCTCGGCTACGCGGCGATGCAGCAAGCGATGGCGCGGTTCGCCAGCCTCGCGGTACGCGACCTCCATGGTCAACGTGTGATCGAATATGTAGCGTGTGCCAGAGGAGGGCAAGATCAATCCCGCGGCGCGCAATTCGTCAAGCGCGTCGAGCGCAGCGTTTTCTGAAAGCCCGGCGGCACGAGCGACGATGTCGAATTCAAACTCGCGTCCGGCCGCGACGGCCGCATCCAGCACGCGCCGGGCCGCGTCGGAAAGCCGTGCCAATCGCGATTGGATGAGATTGTAAATCGTTTGCGGGACGATGGGCGAAGCCGAAAGCGCGTCCAAATCGAGCGCGCCGCTGGCGTCCAGCCAGCGCGTCTCTCGGGCGTGACGCGCCAGCTCGGTCAGTATGTACGGATTGCCCTCCGAGTTGCGCATCAACCAATCGGCGAGCGGGTGCGCATACTGCGGGCTGAGGCGACGCGCAAATGCCGAAACGTCGTACGCGCTCAGGCGAGCGAGTGACAGGCGTTCGAGCCGTCCTTCACGCGTGAGTGTTTGAAGCAGCATCCCCAACGGCGAGCGCGCTGAAACAGGTTGAGCCGCCGCAAGAAATAACACGGGCGCGGTCGTCGCCCGTCGAACGAGATACCCCAGCAAGGATAACGTCGAAGCATCGGCCCAATGCAAGTCGTCGAGGAAGACGATGACCGGGCGCGTTTGAGCGAGCGCAATCAGGAATTGATGCAGGCCTTCCCACAAGCGAGATTCATCCGCTATCGTTGCAGGCTGATCTGCAAGCTCCGGCAGCAACCGCGCGACCTCCGTCAGCCACACCGCTGGCAAGGATGATTGAAGCGACGCGCGCAACGCCGGCCACTCGGGGCAAGCGGTCAACCTCCGCAGCGCTTCGATGATGGGCTGATAGGGCAGCGATCCCTCCAGCTCTCTGGCTGCGCCGACGAGCGCCAGCACATCGCGTTCGTGGATGAACTCGTTGGCCAGGCACGTTTTGCCGATGCCCGCTTCGCCTTCGATGAGCACGAGTGGCCGTATCGCGCGCGCGGCTGTCTCGCGCAATCTCTGCATCTCGGCAGCGCGACCGGCGAAAGGTAGCACGTTCGTAGTGACGACTTGAGTCGTCACAGGGCGGCTAAAGCCGTTACTACGAACAGGAACCTCTTGGAGCGTGTCATGAATGATGGCATCGTATAGCTTGCGCGTCTCGGCCATCGGCGGCACGCCCATCTCGCTATCGAGCAGCTTGCAAAGTTGGTCGTAGCGTCGAATCGCGGCCGGCCGGTCACCGGAAAGATACAGCAGACGCATCACCTCGCGCTGAAGATCTTCTTGCAGCGGGTCAAACGCCAGCGCACGGTCGAGGCAGGCCAGCGCCGAGGCATAATCACGATTGGCTTTGTACAGGCGAGCCAGCGCTGTCAGACCGCGCACCGCCAGCCGACGGTAATGCTCGCGCTGGACTGTTATCCAGTCGTCAAAGGCGGCTGTGTCGGGCAGGCTCACGTCGGCCAGAAACTCGCCCGTGTAGAGGTCGAGGGCAAAAGTCAAAAGCTGGATGTCGGGTGGCGGCGAAGCGAGCGCGCGTTCAAACTCGCGCGCATCCACCCGAGTGTCGGGCGAAAGCAAGACAGCGTCCTCTTCGACGATGAGCGATGCGCCGAGCGCCTTGCGCAGGCCGTGCAGCGTCGTCCGTAGGACCTGCTGGGCCGAGGCGCGCGGCGTATCGGGCCAAAAGAACGCCAGCAGGTGATCGCGCGTGAGCGGTCGAGTGTGCGCGGCGAGATAGTACGCCAGCGCGCGGCTCTTGCGCCGCGTCAGCTTGACCGGGCGGCCATCGAGGGTCAGTTGTGGGGAGCCAAAAAGGCGGATGGACAACATTATTTTGAACTGCCAAGACGCCAAGAGCGCAAAGGTTCATTTACAGTAGAGGTAACTATTCAGCCAAAGCCTTTTCTAAAGGCTTGCGAGTCCCTGTCAACGAATATCAAACGAATAAACGAATGATGGTCACGCCTCTTTGTCAGCGATTCGTTGATTCGTTGCGCCGAAGGCGATTCGTTGACGGATTCCCGCTGAACAGTTACCAGTAGAGTTGGATATCGAGTGCTAAAAAGAAAATCTTGGCGTTCTTTGTGCCTTTGTCGTGAAAGCTCTATGGGTGTGTTTCATTTCAGGTAGCTACTCAGCCCAGTCTACCGCACATGCTGTCATTGCGAGCCTGCCGAAGGCAGGCGAAGCAATCTCTGTGCTCCGAGCGCTGAGATTGTTTCGCGGGGCTCCTCACAATGACAGCCGAATAGCGATGAACCAAAAAGAAAATCCTGGCATCCTTTGTGTCTTGGTGGCGAAAGCTCTATTGCCGAAACCGATGCCCCAGGACGACTGTCACCTGCTGACCGCTTGCGCTCAAGGTTTGCACCTGGTTCTCTGGCCCCAGCGCGAGCGCGGTGCCCGTGGGGATTCCCAGTCCCAAACATTCGGGCCTGGCCTTGATGGCGCCGCGCAGCGCCGCCGGGTCATCAAACGCGGGACAGATAAGCGTGTCCGGCAGCCAGCCCCAGCCGGCCAGAGTGTTTCCATCGGCGCACAGCCCCCACGTGCCCAGCGCGCACGCGGCCTGACCTTCTGCGATGATGACGGCGCCTGCTTCGTACGCCGCCGCCAGCGCATCGAGCGTAGCCGTGCTGTTCAATGTTTCGACGAGCCGCTGCGCCTGCCCGCCGCCCAGATAAACGAGTCCCGCCTGCGTCAACCGGCGGACGTTCTTGGGGTCGCTCGCATCGGCGCGCGAGAAAATCGGCGCGACGTAGCCAATCGGCCCGCCGTGCTCTTCGAGCTGCTCCATGACGAGCTGACCGCGACCCCGTCCTTCGTCAGGCAAGAGGCTGGCGGCCGGCACAAACACGGCCGGTGACTCGTCGCTCATCGCTTCAATCGCCGCGCGAAAGAGGTCATGCAGTTCTTCCAGTTCGCCGCCGCCTGAGAGGATAATCCATCCGAGGCCATTGTGCCAGCGTAGTGGACCAGCATTGCCCATGATCGTTTTCCGTGTTGCGTGTTGCGTAGGGACGGAATACGCAGCACGCACCCTCTATGCCAGGTATCCTGCAACTGCTTCGCACAAAATCGCCACGCCTTGCGGCAACACGGCTTCGTCGAAATCAAAGCGCGGGTTGTGATGAGGATAGTCGTCAGCCTTTCGCGCGCCGCCGAGGAAAAAGAAGCAGCCGGGGATTTCGCGCAAAAAATACGACATATCCTCCGAGGCCATCCAGCGCTGATTCGCGCTCACACGCTCTGCGCCGACCATGCGCGCGGCAGTCTGTCTCACACGAGCAGCGACCGAAGCATCGTTGACGACGGCGACGGTCAGCTCCTCGATGTCCAGCTCCGCCAATGCGCCCATCGCGTGCGCGGTGTCTTGAACGATCTCTCGCGCGCGGCGCAAGACCAACTGGCGGGTGGTTTCATCAAAAGTGCGGACCGTTCCCCACAGTTCCGCTTGCTCGGCAATGACGTTGAACGCGACCCCGGCGTGCAAACTGCCCACGCTCACGACGGCTACTTCGGCCGGGTTCACGTTGCGGCTGACGATGGTCTGAAGTGCGGTGACCATGTGGGCTGCGACGACGACGGCATCCACTGTTTGGTGCGGCATCGCACCATGCCCTCCTCGTCCCTTGACGATGACGTGGAATCGCTCGGCGGCGGCCATCACCGGGCCATCGCCTGCAGCGACCACCCCGGAGGGCAGGCTGCTAAAGATGTGCAGCCCCAGCGCGACATCCGGGCGCGGATTATGCAATACGCCATCCTTGATCATCTCGACCGCGCCGCCCAGGCCTTCTTCGGCCGGCTGAAAGACAAATTTGACCGAGCCGGTCAGTTTGTGGCGATGGCGCGCGAGCAAGGTCGCCACGCCCAGCCCGATGGCGACGTGCCCATCGTGACCGCAGGCGTGCATCACCCCAGGCGTTTCCGAGACATACTCGTGCGTGTTCTCTTCGGTGATGGGCAGCGCGTCCATGTCGAAGCGAACCATCACCACCGGCCCGGGCCGGTCACCCTCGAGCACGCCCACGACGCCGGTTTTGCCGATGCAGGTGCGGACCTCTATCCCCAACTCGCCCAGGTGTCTGGCGACGATCCCCGCTGTGCGAATCTCCTGAAAACCGAGTTCAGGGTGGCGGTGCAGGTCACGACGCCAGGACGCGAGATCGAGTTGTTTTGCTTCGGTTAGATAATCTGTCATCAGCTTCCTTTCTCACCGCTGACAAGACCGCAGGTTGCTATCTATGATCTGTTGCCAGCAGTCAAGACAGCAGCTCGACCAGCGCCGCCGGCTCCGATGCAGGCGCAGAACAGGTTGAGCCTCGGCAGACATAGGCGACGGGGACGCTCGACGCTGGCAGGCGGCGCGCCGAAATTGCGGCCGTGTCGCGCGCCGGGTCGAGCGGCAGGACAATGCGCCAGGGCGCATACGTCTGCCAGGCCGCAGCCAGCAAGGCTTGCGCGCGCGGATCGTCCATCGCGCCGACGACGGCGATCTCGGTCGGCTCGTTGACGGCGTGATTCACGGCCAGTCCATACGCGGCGGCCATGTACTCGTAGCCGGGGTATCTATCCTCAAAGACGAGCAGTGCGGTTTCACCGACGCGCAGGTAATCTTGATGGCCGGTCAAATGGGACAAAGTGATGAATACGTCAGCGGTTGTCGAGTTCTCGGCCATTGGCTTGAGGCGTGTGCGGAGCGCGCCGGGCGCCTGGGCATCGTCCAGCCGATCAAAGAACCCGCCGCCTTCCGCATCGGCCAGGTGATCGAGCATCGCTTGAGCCAGAGTGCGAGCGCGGTCGAGATGTGGGAGCGCGCCGGTGCATTGGAACGCGGCCAGTTCTGCCTGAGCCAGTCGGGCATGATCGTTCAACAGACCAGGCAAATGAGGGCCATCCCCATCTATGAAATGGAACAACGTGTCAGTCGCCGCATCGTGACAGGTGGCCCACAGGTAATCGAGCAGTCGCAGCGCCCTGTCGCGGTAGGACGCTTCACCGAGCACGGACGAAGCCGACAAGAGCGCGCTTGCCATCATCGCATTCCAGTCGGTGTAAACAGTCCAATCAATGAATGGTGTCTGACGCTGGCGGCGTTCGGTCAACGAGAGCGCATAGTATTCCTCGTCCGCATCCTGGCTGCCTGCAAACGTCCCGCGCTTTTCATCGTAGAGTGTGTTCATCAAATAGCTCAGGCTCTTGACGGCCACCGACTTGATGTGTTCATCGCGTGTGATCTGGTAAGCGTTGAGGTAGGTGACCAATAGCCTGGCATGATCTTCAAGCATCTTTTCAAAGTGGGGCACGCTCCAATCGCGCGTCGTGCTGTATCGGAACCAACCGCCCTCAACCTGATCGTACATGCCGCCGCTGCCCATTGCGATCAGCGATTTGAGCGTCATGTCTATCAGCCGCATGTCTCGGCGGCCGCCGTTGACGTATTCCGCGAGCAGCAAGTCGTACGCTTCGGCCTGCGGGAATTTGGGCGCGTCGCCCAACCCGCCATAAACCGGGTCATAGTGTCGGGCAATGCTGCCCACGATCTGGGTGACGATCCCCCACGAAAGCCGCGCGCCTTCTCGTGCGCGGGGGCGGCTGGCTTCTTCGCGCTGGCGCGCCAGTTGAGCGGTTTGTTCAAGCACAGTATCCTTGTTGCCATGATAGGCCTGCAGCACCTGGCGCATCAGAGCAATCATTTGCGTCGGTGGGACGTAGGTCGCGCCGGTGATGATTTCACCCTCGGGCGTGAGGAAGGCCGTGGTCGGCCAGCCGCCCATGTTGTATCGCGCATTGATGTCTGGGCGACGATCGTTGTCCACCTTGATCGGGACCAAGTACTCGTTGATCAGCGCAGCCACCTGGGGATGGTTGTAGGTGTCCGCGTCCATCCGGTGACACCAGTGGCACCACACGGCGCCAATGTCCAACAAGATCGGCTTGTCCTCTGCCTTCGCTTTTGAAAATGCCTCGTCGTTCCACTCGAACCAGTTGACCCGTGTTTGACTCATCTCGCTTTCCTCAGCCTTCTCACCCTATCTGTATCCTGCCCAAGCCCAGTGGCGGTATCATACCACAGAAGTAACCACTCGACCACGAACTTTACCTTTGCCTCATTTCCCTTTGACCCAAAGTGTGCTATGCTTTTGGGCGTGGAGGAACGATGAGCCCATTCCTGCAACTGGTTCTGACGCTCATCATCATCATTACGGGAGCCAAAGCCGGCGGCTGGCTGGCGAATCGGCTGCGCCAACCCGCCGTGCTGGGCGAACTCCTGGCCGGAGTATTGCTCGGCCCCAGCGCGCTCAACCTTCTGAATTGGTCGGTCCTGATCAATGAACATGATCCGCATTTGCTGACCGAAACAGTATTCGAGCTAGCCGAATTGGGTGTCATATGCCTAATGTTCCTGGCCGGCCTGGAGATTGACCCACGCGAGATGCGCCGGGCTGGTCGCGTGGCGGCGTTGGCCGGCGTCAGCGGCGTGATTGTGCCGTTGGCACTGGGCGGACTCGTCGCTCTGCCCTTTGGCTATCAAGGGCAGGCCGCGCTCTTTGTCGGCATCATCCTGACGGCGACGAGCGTCAGCATCAGCGCGCAGACCTTGCTGGAACTGGGCAAGCTGCGCAGCCGCGAAGGGTTGGCGCTCCTGGGCGCGGCAGTCGTGGATGACGTGTTGGTCATCTTACTGTTGTCGGTGTTCACGGCCATTGCTGAGGGTGGGGCGGACCCAAGCGCCATACTGACCCTCTCACTCAAGATGCTGGCTTACCTGAGTGTTACGACGTTGCTTGGCTTCTTTGTCCTGCCGCGCCTGGCGGAATGGGTGAATGGGCAGCCCATCAGCGAGGGGCTGGCCGCGCTGGTACTGGTGACGGCGCTGTTGTTTGCCTGGTCGGCGGAGGTCGTCGGCGGCCTGGCGGCCATCACCGGCGCGTTTATCGCTGGGGTGGGCTTTGGACGCAGCCATCTGCGTGATGAGATCAGACGCCACATGCATACCATCACGTATGCCTTCCTCGTCCCGATCTTTTTCGTCAGCATTGGCCTCAAGACAAATGCGCGGCTGCTGGCTGGGCCGGATGTGTTGTTTGCCTTAGCCTTGGTGTTGATCGCGGTCGTCTCCAAAATCGTCGGCTGTGGCTTGGGCGCGCGGATGGGCGGATTCAACGATTCAGAATCACTGCGCGTGGGCGTGGGCATGATCAGCCGGGGTGAGGTGGGGCTGATCGTCGCCACGGTCGGCGTGGATGCCGGGTTGATCAAGACTGAGTTGTTTTCCGTCGTAACGCTCATTGTCTTGGTCACGACATTGATCACGCCGCCGCTCTTGCGATTGACGTTTGCGAGTGGACGGGCGGTCGGCGCGGGCGGTCCTACCTCGTTCAGAGAAGACAAGTGAAAGGAGTGCCTTGATGAACATCAGTGACTGTATGAAACATGACGTGGTTTCGATTTCGATCTCAGCGAACCTTGGTCAGGCAGCCGCGCTTTTGGCCAAACGTCACATTGGCACATTGCCGGTGATAGATGGCGCGGGTCACCTGGTGGGCCTGTTGCAGTTGCGCGACTTGCTGGAATTCGTGATGCCGGATTTTGTGCGGTTGATGGAAAACTTTGATTTTGTCCAGGACTTTGGCGCGGTAGAGACCCGTCAACCCGAGCTGGATACGCTCGTTCGCCCGGTCCGAGAGGTGATGCAGCCTCCTGTCTCTGTGGACCGAGGCTGTGGTCTGCTGCGGGCGTATGCCATGTTGCTTCGACATGAGATGGTAGATTTGCCCGTCGTCGGCCCGGACAATCGTCTGGTGGGTATCGCGTCGCGCGTGGATGTGGGCACGATGCTCCTGGCCAGTTGGCGCACTGCCCCAGGTGGTGAGATATGATCCCCGGCATTGTCTCTGGGCTAATCTTTGCGGCCAGCTTGTACCTGATCTTTTCCGAAAAGCTGAATAGGACCATTGCCGCGATGGCAGGAGCAGCAGTGATGATGGCGGCTGGATTGGCCTTGCACTTTTATTCGGAAGAGCAAGTCATCGCCGCAATTGATTCTGACACGCTCGGGTTGCTGCTGGGCATGATGATCCTCGTTGCGCTGCTGGAGCCGACGGGCTTCTTTCAATATCTGGCGGTGTGGGCCGGGCGATTGTCGCGTGGACATCCGGTACGGTTGCTGGTGCTGCTCGGCACGGTGACGACGGTGCTCTCGATGTTTCTCGATAATGTCACGACGGTCGTGCTCATCGCGCCAGTGACCATCTTGATCAGCGAAGTTTTGGGGGTGAGCGCCGTGCCGCTGCTCCTGGCCGAGGCACTGCTTTCAGATACAGGTGGTGTGGCGACGCTCATCGGTGATCCACCTAACGTGTTGATTGCTTCGGCGGCGGGATTCTCATTCAATGATTTCCTCACACATGCGCTGCCGATTGTCGTCGTGGCCTGGTTGGTTGCCCTGGTGCTCTTGCGCCATCTCTTTCGCGCCGAACTGGATAAACGGCCCTTGAATGCTGAGGCCGTGCTGAAACTGGACCCGGCCGCAGCACTTTATGACCCCAAGACCGCCCGGCAGGTCCTGGTGGTATTGGGCGCGGCCATCCTCCTATTTTTCGTCCAAGAGCAATTGCATCTCACGCCGTCGTTCATCGCTTTGAGCGCGGCAACTGCGGCGTTGGTCTGGGTGCGCCCGCCCATTCACGAGACACTCCGGCGAATCGAATGGAGTGTGCTGATCTTTTTCATTGCGCTGTTCGTGATGGTGGGCGGACTGAACGCGGCGGGGATATTGCGCGGCATCGCAATGCTGCTTGCCCGGATCCAAGGTGTGTCGCCTGTTTTGCTCGGCGTGATGCTCCTCTGGATCGTCGCCGGGCTTTCCGCAGTAGTGGATAATGTGCCGATCACGATCGCGCTCATCCCGGTGATTGAAGGCCTGGGAGCGGCAGGCATAGAGATCCGCCCCCTGTGGTGGGCTTTGGCGTTGGGGGCGGGCTTTGGCGGCAATGGCACCCTCATCGGTTCGACGGCCAATATTGTAGTCGCTTCGTTCTCTGAGCGGACCCGCACACCGATCACCTCAGCGTTATGGAACCGGCGCGGACTGCCGGTCATGTTAGCCACTTGCGCTGTGGCGAGTGTTCTGTTTGTGTTGGCCTATCCATGGTTGAGTCGTTAAGGGGTGAGCCGTTGGACGTTGACGAGACTGTTCTCTGAGGGAGGTATACGATGCCAAACGCTGTGTTCATCGTGATGTCGAGTTTAGACAAATGCCAGGATGTGTTGGACGCGTGGGAAAAGCTTGGCGTGACGGGCGTGACGATATTGGAAAGCATCGGGCTGCGCAAGGTTCAAGAGATTCTCACTCGGCGTGATGATTTGCCTCTGTTCCCGTCACTGCGTCACTTGCTGGAAGGCGAGGAGTATCATCACCGCACGGCCTTTGTCGTTCTGGATGACGACTTTGATCTGGATGGCCTGATCCAGGCGACAGAGCAAGCCGTGGGTGGTGACTTTGATGCGCCCGACACAGGCATCTTGTTTATCGTCCCGGTGACGCGCGCGCTGGGGATGCGCCCGTACTGGAAACGAAGGCGTCACTCTTAAAGTACTGGTGTTTGGCAAATCGCCGGATTGCAGCCTTCAGGCTGCTACGTCTGGTGGCTTGGCAGGCTGAAGCCTGCCCTCCAACCGCCAGATGTGGGTGTTGCCAAAGTCTAGAGTATTGCGGGCAGGCGCGGCGCAAATGTCCGTTCAGGCGCATCATCCGTTTGCCTGCAATTCCGCACGCAATCGAGCGTGGCTGGCTCGCGTGATGGGATACCAGATCAGGAGTGGCAGGCTCAAGATAATAGCGATGGACGGGATCAGCCCAAAGAAGAGACGGATGCCCAATCGAGCCATCTCGGTCTGCGCGACGTTGGGCACGTAACCAAACAGGTCGAGCGCCCATCCGCCCACCGCGATGCCCAGCGCGCCCGTGAACTTGGTCAGGAACGCCCACACGCCGTAGTAGATGCCTTCGCGGCGCTCGCCGGTCTGTTTCTGGTCGTGCTCGATCACGTCGGGCAACATGCCCCAAGGGAACACCCATTGCCCGGAAAAGCCGAACCCTGCTACGATGGCGATCACGTACACGAGCGGGGTGGGGCCGTAGGGCAGAAAAAACGTCGTGATGACGGCCACGCACGCGATGAACAGACCCAGCGCGTAGGCGGGGCCTTTGTTGATCCGATCTGCCACCAGCTTCCATGGAAAGAGGAACAGGCCAATGGTCCCTAACATCACCAGCAACACGAGCGGCACCTGATCTTGCATGTTCAGTTGATAGGTCAGATAGTACGGCAGCAGGCTGGTCAGCAATGTGAAACTGAAGCTGCTGATGAAAAATGCGGCGACCAGGATCATGAAAGGCCGATTGCGAAAGGTCTGAAGGACAGCCGAAGCAGGTGGCAGGCTCGATGGCAGCACCTCGCCAGTCGGCCGCTCGCGCACATTCAGGGCCGTGGTCAGCACGGCGACCGCGGCGATCAAGCCAAACACGCCGCCCATGCCGCTGTAGGATGCTTTCACACTCCAACCCCATGCGCTTTGAAACAGCCCTGCAATGGCCGTGGTGCCGGCTGCGCCCAGGATATAGCCAACCACGCTAAAGACCATTCGCACCGCCGTGAGGCTGGTGCGCTCATCATAGTCGTGGGTTAGCTCGGGCGTCAGAGCATAATAGGGCACACTGGTCAGCGTATGCATCGTATCGAACAGCAGAAACGTCCCCAGAATCGCAAGGAAAGCGGCTGCACCCGTCAGCTCGGCCGGAATCGAGTACAGCAGCCAGGCCGTCAGCCCCAGCGGGATCGCGCCGATCAACATGTAGGGGCGGCGTCTTCCCCAGCGCGTCTGGCTTCGATCCGACAGGTAGCCAAACACTGGATCGTTGATTGCATCCCAGGTGAGCTTGCCCACCATCAGCGCGGTGCCGGCGATGCCCGCGTTGATGTGCAGCACGTCTGTGTAAAAGAACAGCAGAAAGAACTGGATCGAGGCCGTCAGCATGGCGATGCCGCCATCCGCTGCGCCATACAGGACTTTGGTGCGAGTCGAGAGTTTTTCCGTCATGGACGCTTCCATCATGCCTTCTCCCCAAGCTGCGCGATCGTTTTGCGCGCGCCAGCCATCACATTGCTCACGCCGCCGCGGCTTTCACTCTGCGAGCCGATGAACCATAATCCACGGATCGGCGTGCGATGCGGCACGCCCTCTTTGCCGATCACCGGTGCAGCTCCGCCAAAGCTATGATGCACCTGATGCGTGCGCGCTCGAAAATCGTCCGGCGTGAGAACCACCCTCACCTTGGCGCGTTCGCGCAGTCGAGGCAGAACCCGTCCTGCTTCGGCCAGCAATTTGTCCGCCAGCTCTTCACGTCGTTCCGTCCACGTCCCCTGGCGGATGTGATTGGGTGCGATGGTGTACACAGTCACGGCGTAATGGCCGGGCGGCGCAAGTTCCGGCGAGTGCAGCGACGGCACGTAAATGAGGAAACCGTCCCGCCCCTCGTGATAATCGCCGCTCTGGCAGCGGCCCACGCCGCCTTCGACATCGTAGGTGTTGTAATAGTAGCACAACGCCGCCGGTTGATAGGGTGTCGGATCAAAGTCAATGCCCACGTGAACCATGAGCACCGACTCCATGAACGCCACATTGTCCACACGAGCGACGAAATCGGCGGGCAGATGCTCACGACCGATCAGCCCGAAAAGCGTCTCCCGTGCGCCGCCGCTGGCGAGCACCAGGTCGGCTGGCTCGCGATGACCGCTGTCAAGCACCACGCCGGTGACCTGGCCGCTTTCGACGACAATCTGCCGCACCAACGCGCTGGTATAGATCTGACCGCCGCCGGCGCGGATCACGTCCGCCATCGCGCTCACGAGCTGGCCGCAACCGCCGACGATATAGTGCCAGCTCGGTCGTGGCCCGGCTTTGGAAAGCTGAAGCGGGATCCTTTGGTCAAAGGCGTTTTCGACGTTCACGGTTGGAATGCCCAGTCCGGGGAACTGGCTGGGCCGCACGACGAAATCAGCCAGGATCGCCGTATAGAGTGCCTTGAGTTCCTGCCGATGGAAAAAACGATCCATCACCTGTTGGGCGTTCCAGTCTTGCATCGCCTTGACTTGCTGAAACGCCAGCCATAGTTGCGCCTTGAGCCAGAGCGACTCGACGCCGCTTGCTTTCTCCGAGCGCCTGAAGAGCACCATCAAATCCATGACCTGATCGTAGAACTCGTAATAGCGATCCAAGCCTTCGCTTTCGTCGGGAAAGAGTTGTTTGAGCCGCTCACGACGCCAGTACGGGCCAGCGTATTCGGCGGGCTTCCACAGGTTGAAATCCGGAAAGGCCACCCCGCGATCGTCGCGCTTCAATCGAACCCTGTGGGTCAATCCAAGCTCGGCGAGAATCTCACCAGCCGGCTCGCCGGGGCCAAAGCCCTCCAGCAGCAGCGGCCCCAGATCCCAGCCAAAGCCACCTTGATGCAGCGTGGCGGTCACGCCGCCGATCTCGGAGAATTGTTCGTACACTGTGACCTGGTGGCCGGCGCGGACGAGGTATGCCGCCGCTGTCAGGCCGGCCATGCCGGAACCGATGACGATCGCTTTCATGTCCTTTTCCTCCACGCTCTTTGTGGTTCAATTGCTTCGCTTTTACTGGACATCGTCCGGTCGCACCTCTTGGCTGCTGCGCGCAGATTGTATCGCCGCCAACACAAACTGGAGCACCGCTTTGCCCGTCGGGCCATCGAGCACAGGCTGCCCGCCCTGGCGCAGCACGTCAATCAGGTGGCGAGTGCAGTCCACAAAACTATCGTGCCACTCGACGCGATCAACTGGAATGGCGGTGGTCTTGCCATCCCGGAACATCATCAATTCTGGCAGATCCACCGTACGCGCGGTGCAGCGATTGACAAAGAGAATGCCCCTGTCGCCAATGACTTCGACGCGGTCGTCGTCGGCATAGTAGAGCGAGTCAATGCGCATGTTGGGTGTGTGGGCGAAATCCAGCACGCCATAGCGCCGCGGCGATTTGAACTGGAACATGATCGTGGCGGGCGCGTCCAGGTGCTTGAGGAACATGGCGGGACTGCGATCAATCCAGGCATAGACCCGTTCGACCTCGCCCATCAAATAGCGCGCCAGCGAAAACAGATGATAACCGTGATCAAAGACAAGCGGTCCGCCGCCGCAGAGCTTTTCGTCAAAGCGCCAGGCCCAGGTGTTGAGCGGCACGTTCCAGCCGGTATGTTGCGTGCCCGTGTTGACGTGCATCCGGATCATTTGCGGCTCGCCGATCTCGCCTGCGTCAATCATCGCCTTGGCGCGCACGTGCGGCGGATAAAAGACAAAGTTCTCGTACACGCGCAGCGTGATGCGCGCTTGTTTCGCGGCCTGGATCATCTGATCGGCTTCGGCCACCGTGAGCGCCATCGGCTTTTGCACCGAGACGTGCTTGCCGGCCTGGCACGCGACGACCGTCATCTCGCAATGCAGGTGATGGGGAACGAGCAGCTCGACCAGGTCCACTTCCGGATCGGCCAGCAGCTTTTCATAGTCGGTGTAGACCTTGTCCACGCCCCAGGTCTTGGCTTTGTTTTGGGCGTGGCTCGCTTTGACATCGCACACGGCCACCAGACGCGCATCCTGGCGTCCTCGATAACCCATCTCGTGCAGATCCGAGATGCGGCCACAGCCTACAATGGCTACTCGAATGGGCTTCATCTCCTTACTGTCCTTTGAATTCTGGCTTGCGTTTCTCGAAAAAGGCCGTCAGCCCTTCGGCGGCGTCTCCCGTCTGAGCAATCAAGGATAACATCATGGCTTCCCAATGCAACGTATCACGGTACGTGCTGTGCAGCGCGCGGCGCATCCCCAACTTGATCGCGCCGAGCGCAAGTGTCGGCCCGGCGGCTAAACGTTCGGCCCACTCACGGGAGGCTTTCATCAGTGCATCGCCGGGCACGCAGCGATTGACCAGGCCCATCTCGACGGCTTGCGGGCCATAGATACGCTCGCCGAAAAACGCCAGCTCGAACGCTTTTCTCAAGCCGACCAGGCGAGGCATCAGGAACGTGCTGCCCATGTCGAGCACCATGCCGACGTTGACATAGCCCAGACACAAATAGGCCGATTCGGCGATCAGCGCCAGATCGCACGTGAGGGCCAGGCTGCATCCGCCGCCCACCGCAGGGCCATTGATCGCCGCCAGCCAGGGTTTTTCCATCTCGGCGATGTCGGCCAGCACCTTGTTCATCTCCGACACGGCCGCCCGCACGCCCATACCGCCCGTCGCGAGCGCTTCACCCGAGCCGCCGAGCAGGTTAGCTCCGGAGCAAAAGCCTCGCCCTGCGCCCGTGATTATCACGGCCCGCACGTCCCGGTCGCGCGCCACGTCGGTGACGATCTCGCGCAGGCGCATGACCATATCGTAGGTCAAAGCGTTCAGCGTCGCGGGTTGATTGAGCGTGATGGCGGCGATGTGGTCATATTTCTCATAGAGAACGAGTTCGTCGGTCATGGTGGCTCCTTTGGGTATTGGAGGTTAGAGACGAATCCGCAAATCTTGCAGTGGATAACTGACGCAAAGGTGGATGTAGCCGTGTTCCCGGTCCGATGCGCGCAGGCCGGTGTGGGCTGGCATAAAGACCTGGCCGGATAACAACCTGGTGCGACAGGCGCTACATTCCCCGGAGCGGCAGATCGCCGGCACAGTGATGCCATAGCGCTCGAGCGAGTTCATCAATGGCTCGCCAGCGCGAGCGCGGATAGCGCGTTGCGCGCGTCCAACGACTTCGACATTGAAAGCTTGATCGGCCCGCAGGGCTGGCGGCCAGCCCGGCTCTTGCGTCACGTCGGCCGGCGGGCCGTAAAGCTCACGCCGAATCTTGTGGCGCGGCACGCCGAGTTCTTGCAAGGCCGCTAGGCAAAAGTCGTACATGACGTTGGGACCGCAGATGTAAAAGGTCTTGCCTGCCACATCGCCGACTCGATCGCGGATGAGTTGGGCATCGAGCAATCCGGTGAGGCCGCTGTAACCGGGCGGCGGCTCGGAGATGACCGGCGTGTACTGAAAATTGGGATAGTCCGCGGCGAGTTGTGTCAGCTCGTGCCCATAGATGACGTCGTCCGGCGTGCGGCTGCCGTAAAGCAGACGCATCTTGAGTGGACGCTTGCGCTGAATCGCATCTCGAATGATGCTCATGAATGGCGTGATACCGCTGCCGCCCGCCAGGAACACCAGGTCGTTTCCATCCATGAGCGGCTCGTGATAAAAGCTGCCGCTGGGGCCAGTCGTCTCTAGCTCATTGCCGACCTTGACCTCGTTGAGCAAGTATGGCGCGACAAAGCCGCCGGGCCTGTCGCGCACGGCCAGCTCGAGCCAGGCGCTGCCGGGCGGTGAGGCAATGCTGTACGGTCGGCTGGTCAGCACGCCGTCCACGTCCACCAAGACGTTGATGTATTGTCCGGCCCGAAACGGCGGCAGCGGCCCATCGGTTCGCTCCAGGTGAAAGGTCTTAGTCGTCGGCGTGGCCTGGACGATCTCTTGCACGCGCAGTTTCATTCGCTTGGGGTGAATCTGCGCGACGATCTGTTGCGCCTCAATCTTGTCCCGCGTATAATCGAATCCCTGTCCCGGCTGGCGCAATCTTTTCCGCTCACTCCGCACACGCAGATACTCGCCAACATCCTGCACCCAATACCCAATCTCTAATACCATCATTCCCCCTGCATCTTTTTGATCTGGCGCAGGATCGCCCCGCCTGCCATTTGCCCGGACATGATCGCCGGCTCAAAGCCGCCGCCGGGCTGCGTCCACGCGCCGACAAAATACAGCCCATCCAGCGGCCCGCGATGTCCCATGCGCCAGACCATGTTATCGTGCGGTGGCTGGTTAAAGCCATAGATGCTGCCGCCGCGCGTGCCCGCGTAGCGGATGTTGGTGAGCGGTGTGGACACCTCCACCACCTCGGCGTACTCGCGCAGGCCGGGCGCGATCCTTTCGGCCAGGTGGATCATGCCGTCGGCAATACGATTCTTGGTATCCACATAGTCCGCCGGAGGAACCTGATACCACGGCTCGGCGTAGGCGAGCGCGGTCAGCACGACGATGGAGGTGCCCGGCGGCGAGATGTCGGGATAGACGATGTTATAACACGTGACGGCAATCGCATCCGGCGGTTCGAGCCGATGCATCTGATCGTACTGGCGGTCGAAATCGTAATCACTGTTGACGAATATCTCGTGCTCATTCAGATCGAGTTCCTCGTGCGGCCGTGCCACGCCCATGTATACGTTGACCGTCGAAGCAGCCACTTGACTGGATTGGAGCTTGATAAAGAAATCAGGTGGGATGTGGTCTTGGCCGATCATGTCGCGGCAAGTCGTGATCGGATCGGCATTGGAGATGATCCAATCGGCAGCGATCTCTTTATCTTCTTCGGTGATCACACCGGTCACACGGCCATTTGTCGTTGTGATGCGCTGGACGCCGCAATTGAAGCGTACCACACCCCCCAATTCTTCGAGCGTCGAAACGAAAGCGTTCGAGAGCGCCTGCGAGCGGCCTTTCGGAAAGGCTGGGCCTTGTCGAATATAGGCCGCCAGTCCACTGGCAAAGTACAAGAACGAGATTCTGGACGGCGGCATCCCAAAGTAGCCCCAATACTGCGAAAGCACCGCGCGGGTACGCGGATCGCGCACATCACGATTCAGCACGTGCGCCCAGGTCGTCGGCAGGTAGCGGAAGAAATGAGGGAAACGGATCGGCAGTGTCACGGGATTGACCTGGCCGCGCTGCCGGGTTAGCCGGGCAAAGTCGTGTCCCAGGTCGAACACACGCTGCACGAAACGGCGGATGCCTTGCGCTTCGCGCGGGAAAACCTCGCAGAGCCTGGCCTCAAACGCTTCGCGTCCGGCTGGCAGCGTCACGTCCAGATCAGGAAAGACGGAGCGGTAGAGGTTGGGCATACGGAGAAACTCGACCTTGCTCGCCACACCCAAATCGTCCAGGTAACGGTAGAGAGTGCCCCGGCGCTCGGGCGGGCCGATCCCTGAAAGCTCGTGCAAGGCGATCTCGAATTCATAGCGACCGCGCACAAAGCTCGTGGCGTAACCGCCAGGGACATTGTGCCGCTCGAGGAGCAATACGCTCAGGCCGCTTTTGGCGAGCATCGTCGCTGCCGAAAGCCCGCCCAGCCCCGCGCCGATGACAATGGCATCGTATTTCTTGGTCAAATTTCTTCTCCAGCAGGACGCAGATGAACGCAGATTCTCGCTGATCTTTATCTGCGTCCACTCTCCGCAAGTTTGCGCTCTTGTTCGCGCAACTCGCGGCGCAGCACTTTGCCGATGATAGACTTGGGCAGATCGTCGCGGAACGTCACCGACCGGGGCGCTTTATAGGCTGCCATTCGCTCTTTGCAAAAGGCGATGATCTCTTCTTCGGTGGCGGTCTCGCCGGGCTTGAGGACCACATACGCGGCGGCCACTTCTCCCAATCGGTCGTCCGGCAGGCCGATCACCGCCGCTTCTTTGATCTTGGGGTGTTCGAACAGCACGGCTTCGACCTCGGTCGGAAAGACATTGTAACCGCCGATGATCATCATGTCCTTTTTGCGATCCACGATGTGAAAATAGCCGTCTTGGTCCATGTAGCCAATGTCCGCCGAGTGGAACCAGCCAGGCTGACCATCTGGCCCGACGCGCAGCGCGTTGGCCGTCTCGGTGGGCATGTTCCAGTAGCCTTTCATCACCTGCGGGCCTTTGATAATGATCTCGCCGATTTCACCCGCGGGCAATTCTTGCGTGCCAGTGTCCACGTCTACAATCTTCATATCCGTATCCGGCAGCGGTACGCCGATCGAGTGGGCGCGGGGATGTCCGATAGGTTCCATCGAGGCCGCCGGGCTGGTCTCGGTCAAGCCGTAAGCCTGAACCAGCTTGCATCCCGTGATGGCTTGAAAGCGATCTTGCACTTCGGGAGCGAGCGGCGCGGCAGCGCTGACTGCAAAGCGGAGCGACTTGAGATTGTATTTGTCCCGGTCGGGAAAGTTGTTGAGGCCGACGAACATCGTGGGCACGCCGGGATAGTACGTGACGGCGTGCTTTTGAATGGACATGAGCACGTGCAGCATGTCACGCGGGTTGGGGATCAGGAGCATGGTGTTGGCATTGGCGGGGCAGGTGATCATGCCGACCTGGAGGCCATAGGTGTGAAAGTAAGGCATGACGCACAGCATCGTTTCCTGAGCTGTTCTGCTTTTCGCCCAGACGTTGAGGACAATGCCATTCGAGACCAGGTTGCGGTGCGTCAGCATGGCGCCTTTGGGCACGCCGGTCGTGCCGCCCGTGTAGATCAGAGTGGCAACCTCTTGGGGATCGATCTTGACCGGCGCAGGCTTATCCGGCGCGTTCCGCAGGACGTTCTGGAACCAATACGTGTCGGCGTCGCCGGAAATGTCCACGCGGTGGCCTTCTTTCTTTTCTTTGCCGAGCGTGAACAAAAGCTTGAGCAGTCCCGGAAAGTATTCTTTGATGTTGGTGACGATGACGCGCTTGAGCTGGGTATGGGCGCGGATGCCCTTGACCCGTTCGTAAAGGCTGCTCATCACGACAAAGGTCTCTGCGCCTGAATCTTGAACCAGGTGTTCGATCTCGCGCGGCATGTACAGGGGATTGCAGCAAACGACGACGCCGCCGATGCGCCAGGTGGCATAGGCGGCGATGATGAACTGTGGGCAGTTGGGCAGCATGATCACGACCCGATCGCCTGGCTTGACGCCCATCTGCTGCAGTCCCGCCGCAAAGCGACTTGCCAGGTCGTTGAGCTGGCGATAGGTGAGCGTGGCATCCATGACGCGCGAGCCGACTCGTGCGCCAAAGATGGTCGCGGTGCGATCGGGGTGCCTGGTCGCCGCGTCCGTCAGGAGTTGATCCAGCGGGATGGGGGGATAGTCTATCGTCGCTGGCACACCTTCATCGTAAAATTTCAACCAGGGCCTGTCCATTGCAAATCCTCCTTGCCTTGATCAAGGCTGCGCAGGTCAGGTCAATGCCCGACCAGGCTGAAAACGGGGCAGTGTGTATTGGATGCATCTGTGTCAACTTGAGGCTGGAGTGCACACTTCAGCGTGCGAAATTACGGCCTGAAGGCCGCACTCCGGGGCTAAAGTTGACACCAATGATTGGAGTGTATTCCTACTCGAACCTGACTTGGTGGACGCCCTCCTTTCTTTCGATCCATTGCCGAATCTCTCGTTGCATGGCCTGGTCATGGATCGGTTCTACCAGAGAGATGGCAAGGCCCTCGTCGTTCATTTGGCTTTTCCAGTCCAAGACAAATCCTGGCACCAGCGCGTAGGCCATTCCGCCCACGCCGCAACACGAATTGTCCACGACGGCATAACCCACCAGGTAAAGCACCTCACGTCCCTTGAAGGGCAGGCGCGCCTCCTTCGTCAGGACATAGTGCCCGCCGATGGCGTCAACCTCGCGGTTCAGTTCGTGGTGCGTGTACTCTTGTCTAGTCGCCATACCGCCCAACAATTGTGATGCTGCTGACGTTCATGTACGGCATGCCGCCCAGGTTGTGCGTCAGGCCCAAGCGCGGATTGGGCCGTTGACGTTTCTCGGCTCGCCCCAAGAGTTGCAGATACATCTCATAGAGCATCCGCAGCCCGGAGGCGCCGATGGGATGGCCGAAGCACTTGAGTCCACCGTCGGGCTGGCAGGGGATCTGGCCGTCGAGGTTAAAGAACCCATCCAGCACGTCCTTGACCGCGCCGCCGCGCTCCGAGATGTGCAGGTCTTCCATCGTCACCAGCTCGGTGATGGAAAAGCAGTCGTGAACTTCCATCATGCTGATTTCCTGGCGCGGGTGGGTGATGCCGGCCTCTTGATAGGCGATCGTGCTGGCTTTGGAGGTGGTAATCAGGTGATCGCCATCCCAGGCGTTGTAGCCCATTTCTTCGCCGCTGCTGAGCGCGAGCTGCAACGCCTTGACCGAGACCAGGTCCTTTTTGCTTAGGCCCCTGGCGATGTCGGGCGTGGTGACAATCGCGCAGGCCGCGCCATCGCTCACGCCGCAGCAGTCGAACAACCCCAGCGGATGGGCAATGATGGGCGCAGCCATGATCTCGTCCACCGAAACGGCTTTGCGAAGATGCGCCTTGGGGTTCAACGTGGCGTTGGCGTGGCTCTTGGCCGAGACGTGCGCCATCGCACGCTTGAGGTCGGCCTCGGCGATCTGGTGCTTGGCGGCATAGGCAGAAGCCAGTTGCGCAAAAACTCCTGGCGCGGTCCAGTTGGGCATCCACTGCCAGGTGAGGCTGCCCGCATCCGACCCCCAATTCGGCAGGCCGCCATAGCCTGTGTCTTTGAGTTTTTCCACGCCCAACGCCAGCGCGATGTCGCACGCGCCGGAGGCCACCGCATAACACGCGCCGCGAAACGCCTCGGTCCCGGTGGCGCACAGGTTCTCGACTCGGGTCACCGGGATGTTGGGCAGGCGCAAAGTGATCGAAAGCGCGAGCGCGCTCTTGCCGACGTTGATCTCGTCCATGCACGTGCCCAGCCACGCCGCTTGAATTTCTTTGCGGTCAATGCCGGCATCCTGGATCGCTTCGGTGAACGCTTCGACCATCAGCTCTTCCGCACCTACGTCCCACCGCTCGCCAAAGCGCGTGCAGCCCATGCCGAGAATGACGACTCGATCTCTGATGCCTGTAGCCATAAGGGTCCTCCTCAAACGTCATACGTCAAACGTCATGCGTCAAACGTCATGCGTCAAACGTCAGACATGATGCGTGATATGACGCTTGACGTTTCACGTTTCACGCATCACGTTTCAGAATTTGAACAGCTTGGTCACCAGTTGCGATTTCATCAGATCGCCTTCGATCTTGAGCTTGCCGCTGGTGTAGGCCTGCATCGCGGGCAACTGGCCTGCCACAAGCTTGAGGAAATCCTCGTCGGCCATCTTGAGCGTGGTGGTGGGCTTGGCGTGAACGCCGGCTGTCACTGCGCAGGTCTTGTTCTTGATGACGACGACCCAATCGCCGCCGCCGCTGCCCGAGATGCGGAACTGGAACACCACGTCCACGCCCGCGGCCTTGTCCGCCTGAAACTTGCCCGGCATTTGCTCAAACACAGATTGCACTGTGACCTGGCCTTCTTCCGTCCCCTTGTCACCTTGTCCCCCTGTCACCTTGTCAGCTTGTTGGGGACGGGTTGGCCTGGCGCTCAACATTGCCATGAGCGCGGCGTTGGCGTCCGGGAACTCGCGCGCGCCTTCCAGCGAATCAATCCTGGCCCAGTGCTGGTGAATCTGTTCAGGTGTGGGCACTTGACCCTCGCCAAGCCTGATGCCCGGAGCAGAGAACATGGCCGCCCGGCCAAAGAATCCGCCGCCCGCGTTGATGATCAGGCCGCTGTCGTCGCACGCTTCGGAGCAGAGGTACAAGACAATCGGCGCGACCAGTTCCGGCTTGAGCTGGTCGAGGAAATCCGGCGGGAGCACATCTTGCGTCAGCCGCGTGGCGGCCAGCGGCGCGACCGTGTTGACCTTGATGTTGTACCTGGCGCCTTCCAGCTTCAATGTGTTCATGAAGCCAACCAGGCCCATCTTGGCTGCGCTATAGTTGGTCTGTCCAAAGTTGCCGAACAGACCGGCGGCCGAAGTCGTCATCACAATGCGGCCATAGCCCTGCGCCTTCATCGCCAGGAACGCGGGCTGGGTGACGTGATACGCGCCGTGCAGATGAA
>DAOTXX010000127.1:0-61811 GCA_034434835.1 Thermoflexales bacterium
TATGCCACAGCATACAACACTTTGGGCTTTACGGCTATTGTCATCCTGCCTGGTCTTCAAGGTCATTTGACACTTGCCAAGCCGCAGCCTCTGTCCGAATATTTACTTTGGCAAAAGTCGTGAGCAGTTACAAGATTTGTTCACCCTCTTTAGTCGCGGAATTTTGACAGGGTCTGTCACTGCTATCACCTTCAATCCCGATGGAACACGTCTGGTGGTGGCCAGGGGGGCGGGAATGCAGGTGCGGTTCATCGCGTCCCTGCAGAGACAACCTCCTCCCATTGACTCACGTGATCAGATCAGAAACCTCACCTTCAGTTCAAACGGGACGCGCCTGGCGACCGGCAGCGCGGCTGGAAAAGTGTATATCTGGGATACTACGACGACCACCTACACTGTTGTGTATGAGCTTTCGCACTCGCCAACCTCGACGATCAATAGTGTTGCCTTCAGCCCGGACGGCAAGCGCCTGGCAGCTGCCAGAGCGGATAGGACGACCATCGTGTGGGATGTTGCTTCTCAGAAGGAGCAACTCATCCTGAGCGGACATGCCGGTAGTGTCAATGCGGTCGTCTTTAGCCCGGATGGGGCACGCCTGGCAACTGCCAGTAGTGACAAGACAGCGAAAATATGGGACGCGGCGTCCGGCAAGGAATTGCTCACGCTCACCGGCCACGCCAGCACGGTCAACGGTGTTGCCTTCAGCCCGGATGGCAAGCACCTGTTCACTGCGGGCGCGGATGGGCTGGTGCGTGTCTATGTGTTGGATATTGGCGAGTTGCTGACCCTGGCCTGCGGCCGCGTCACCCGCAACTTGACCCAGGCCGAATGGCAGGTTCACTATGGGGACGAAACACCTTACCGTCGAACCTGCTCGGACCTGCCTCCGCATCCTACAGTCGTCGCGGGGTTGAGGACACAATTGCAGAACCTTGCCCGCAAGGGTGAAATAGACCAGGCCATGAGCATCCTCCGCCTGGTGCTCGAACTCGATCCCACCCTGCAGTCCGCACTTGAGGCAGAGATAGCACAGGCCCTCGTCAACCAGGGGCGGCGATATGCTTCGCAAGGGACATACGATAAGGCGCTGGCCTCCCTACGCCAGGCAGTTTTGCTCGATCGCACGCTGAGACTGACCCCGGAGGCCGAGTTGGCCAGGGCACAAGGGCTGGCGTATGCCCGTCAAGGTCGAATTGCGGAAGCGGCGGCGGCCCTGCGCAAAGCGATTGAGCTTGATTCCAGTTTGAATCTAGTTCCAGAAGCAGAGGTTGCAAGAGAACAAGGCGAAGAATTGGCTCGCCAGGGTGAGATTACTCAGGCTCTGGCCACCTTGCACCAAGCAATCGAGCTTGACCCCACGTTGGGCCTGGTCCCAGAGTCGAGAGTGGCAAGCATCCTCACCGAACAAGTGCGGCAATATGCTCATGAAGGCGAAGCTGAAAAGGCCTTGTCCACTTTGCTCAAAGCGATTGATCTTGACTCTACCCGTAAATCGGCATTGGGGGCGCAAGTGGCACAGGCGCTGGTCAGGCAGGGGCAGGATTATGCTCGCCAGGGCGATGTTGGCAAAGCCCTGGACATCCTGCGCCAGGCCAGGGAATTCAGCCCGACCCTCAAACCCGAGGCTTTGGTCACAAGGACGCTTGTCCAGCAAGCAGAAATCTATGTCAGTCAAAATGAGATTGACAACGCCCTGGCTGTCCTGCACAAAGCTGCCGAGCTGGATCCAAAACTAGATCCAGAGGCGACCGTCGCCGGGCAGCTTGCCGAAGATGCAAAAGAATACGCCAACCAGGGAGCTTATGATGAGGCGCTGGAGGCCATGCAGCAGGCAGTCAGGCTCAATTCCACTCTGAAGCCGGTTCCGGAGGCATTGGTGGCAAGAGCGCAAGGACTGGCGTACGCCCGGCGAGGTCAAATAGATGAGGCTCTGGCGGCCTTGCGCAAAGCCGTCGAGATTGACCCCACGCTGGATTTGAAACCTGAATTGGCAGTGGCCGCTGTGCTCCGCGACCAGGGGCTGCAGTCTGCGAGGCAACTGCTTGCTAGGCAAGAAGACTATGATCGTGCGCTGGAGCTTTTGCGCCAGGCAGCCAGGCTGGGCTTGAAGCTGAACCCGGAGGCCCTCGTAGCAAAGGAGCAGGCGCTGGCGCATGTGAGCCGGGGCGAAGTTGACAGTGCTGTGGCTGCCGCTCGCAAAGTGACTGAGCCTGATCCCGCGGTGGCTCAGGAGCTCCTCCGGCAAGGGCAACTGTACATCAGCCGAGGGCAGTACGACAGGGCCCTGACGTACCTGCGCGGAGCGGTCGAACTCAGCCCCACCCTCAAGCTAAAATTGATCCCGGAAGCCGAGGTGACGCGTGCACAAGGGCTGGCCTACGCTCGCCAGGGTGAGACCGAAAAAGCCCTGGCGGCCCTGAGCGAAACGATCAAGCTGGACCCGGCCCGCAAGTCGGCCTCTGAGGTCGAGATGGCAAAAGTGCTCTTGCAGCAAGGGCAACAACTGATCACCAAAGGGGCATACGACAAAGCGTTGGCGCCGCTCAGTGCGACGGCTAGGCTCAGCCCCACACTCAAGCTGGTCCCAGAGGCCGAGATAGCCAAAGGGCAAGCTTTGGCTCACATTCGCCAGGGTGAAATCGAAAAAGCTGTAACAGCGCTAAGCGAAGCGACCAGGCTCGACCCGGCCCGGAAAGCAGTCTTTGAGGCCGAAGTTGCACGAGCACTCCTGCTGCAAGGACAGCAATATGTCTCCCGTCAAGGTGACGTTGAAAAGGCCATGGCCGCTTTGCGCCAGGCGATCAGGCTCGACCCGAGCCGGAAATCAGCCTGGGAGGCGGACATGGCACGAACACTTTACCTGCAAGGGCAACTAATCCTCTTTCAAGGGCAACAGTACCTTGGGAAAGAGCAGCATGAGCTTGCCCAAGGGACTTATGACAAAGCGTTCAAGGCCTTGAGCCAAGCCGTCGAGCTCAGCCCCACGCTCAAGTTAAGACTGATCCCGGCAGCCGAGGTAATGCGCAGTCAAGGCCTGGGGTACGCTCGCCTGGGCCAAACGGAAAAAGCGCTGGCAGCCTTGCACCAGGCAGCCGACCTTGACCGCAACCGAAAACTCGTTCCAGAAGCAGAGGTGGCCCAGGCGCTTGCCAGCCAAGTGCGACAGTACGCGGTCTCGGGACAGTACGACAAGGCGCTCCAATTTCTGCGGCTGGCGGTCGAGCTTTCCCCCACCCTCAAGTCCTCGCTCGAAACCACGATAGCAAGAGAACAAGCACTGGCTTATGCCCGGCGAGGTCAATTGGATGAAAGCCTGGCAGCGATGCGCCAGGTCATCGAGTTTAATCCCGGCTCGAAATCAAGTACAGAGACAGACGTGGCTCGGGCGCTCGTTGATTACGTGAGCCGAGCCGGTCAGCATGGCGAATACAAGAGTCCGGGCGAAATTGATAGAGCCATGTTCATTCTGCGCAAGGCCATCGAGTTGGACCCACAGCCTGATCGCACTCGAAAGACAAACCTGGCGAATGCCTACAGCTTGATCTGTCGGTGGGGCAGCCTCGATGGACAGGTGATGACTGCTTTGCCTGCCTGCGAGCGAGCGGTCGAATTGAGCCCGGACAATGGCACACATACAGACCATCGGGGTTTGACGCGAGCCTTGGCAGGAGACTATGAGGGAGCCGTTGAAGACTTGCGTTATTTTGTGACCTGGGCAAGAGCGAACAGACAACCCACAGAGCAGATACGAAAGCGGGAACTCTGGATTGACGATTTACTCGCAGGCTCGAATCCATTCGACGTGGCAACGCTCCAAGACTTGCACAAAGAATAGCGACTGAAATGTGGTCTGGTGTGTAGCAAACATGGGCCGCATTTATTCTGCCCCTTGCATCTTGCGCCAAACCGGGTACAATCAGGCCCATCACCTTGCGAAGGTTCATCGTGCACCTTCGCAAGGTTGCTATGCTGACCCGGAGCAAATCCATGGCCCAGACGATTCGAGACGAAATCGCGGCGCTCGTCCGCGCAGGGATCGCCAGCGCACAGAGCGCAGGCGACCTGCCTGTGTTTGACATCCCCGGAATCCCCGTCGAGCGCCCCAAGATCGCCGCTCACGGCGACTATTCGACCGGTGTCTCGATGGGGCTGGCTCGCGCCGCCTCGATCAAGCCTATCGAGATCGCGCGGCGCATCGCCGCGCATCTTCCCGCCTCTAGCATGATCGGCAAGGTCGAAGCCGTCGCACCCGGCTATATCAATTTCACTCTGGCCGATGAGTGGCTGGCCCGTCAAGTCGAAGCGATCCTGGCGCAAGGCGAAGCCTGGGGCAGCGTGGACCTCGGTCACAACGCCCGTGTGCAGGTCGAGTTCGTCAGCGCCAATCCGACCGGCCCGCTCACGATCGGCTCGGCGCGCAACGCGGCGATCGGCGACACGCTGGCTAACATCTTGCAAGCCGCCGGCTACCAGGTCGAACGCGAATACTATATCAACGACGCTGGCTCCAAGATCCGCAAGTTCGGCCAGACGATCTATGCGCGCTATGCTCAAGCCATTCGCTATAATGAGCCGCTGCCAGAAGAATACTATCCCGGTCAATACCTGATCGATCTGGGCCGACAGCTCGCCGCCGAATACGGCGAGAAATTCCTGAACCTGCCGCGCGCGCAAGCCGTAGACGAGCTGACCGTGATCGGCGTCAACCGAATGTTGGACGACATCCGGGACACGTTGGCGCGGATGAATGTCCGTATGGACACCTGGTTTTCCGAGAAAAGCCTCTACACGAGCGGCCTATTCGACCGCGTGCTCAAAATGCTGCAGGATAAGGGGCTGACGCTCGAAAAGGACGGGGCTGTGTGGTTTGCCGCGCAGGAACTGGGCGAGGACAAAGACGCCGTGCTCATCCGCTCCGCCGATGTGATCGCCGAGCCAGAAGACCGGCCCACCTATCTCGCTTCGGACCTGGCTTATGTGTGGAACAAGCTGATCGAGCGCAAGTTTGACAAAGCGATCTATGTCTGGGGCGCGGATCATCACGGCGACAAGCCGCGCGTGATCGCGGCCGCCTGCGCATTGGGACTGGATCCCAGCAAGGTCATCATCATCCTGTATCAACTGGTCACACTCAAACGCGGCGGCGAACTCGTGCGCATGTCCAAGAGCAGCGGCGAGTTTATCACGCTGCGCGAGGTGATTGACGAGGTCGGCTCGGACGCGATCCGCTTTATGCTGCTCACGCGCAGCGCCGATAGCACAATGGACTTTGACCTCAAGCTGGCCAAAGAGCAATCGTCCGAGAACCCGGTCTATTACGTGCAGTATGCACATGCGCGGATCGCCAGCATTCTGCGCAAGGCTGCCGCCGAAGGCTACAGCGAAAAAGGCGGCGACGTGTCGTTGCTCGCCACGCCCGGCGATCTCGCGCTCATCCGCAAGATGCTGGAGCTGCGCGAGATCATTGCCAAGTGCGCGACCGAACTCACACCGCATCACCTGCCGCATTACGCCCAAGACCTGGCGGCGACGTTCCACACGTTCTACCGCGATTGCCGCGTGATCTCGTCGCTGCCCCAAGATGCCGAAATGACCAAAGCGCGTCTCAAGCTCGTCCGCGCGGCCAAGACCGTGCTGGCGCGCACGCTGCATTTGATGGGCATGAATGCGCCGGAGAGTATGTAGTCGGTATTCAGTGATCAGTGATCGGTCAAAAGGGAGGCAGACGTGACTGAACCAGCCAAGAACGAATACAAGATCGTGGTCAAGGTGATCAAACAGGAAGGCCACTGCGGCGCCGGTCACCAGGTGGGCGACGAGGTGGTTTTTGACGGCATGACGGTGCAAGGCAAGATATGCATTCATGCCCTGTACAGCATGTTACCCAAAGTCTTTGCCATGCGCTATGGCGCCCAGTTTCCCTGGCTGCAAGACCCCGACGTGGCGACCCACGCCTGCCCCGACGCCTGGAATCCGGTCGTGTTTGAGGTCAGGCGCATCCGGGACGCATAATCTTTCTGGAGTGCAGGCCTCAGCCTGTCAATCCGCCAGATGTGGCAGCCTGAAGGCTGCAATCCGGCGATTGCAATAATCTTTCTAGTCAAGAGGTAGATGGTGAGTATTCAACCCGATCACTGGATCCGCAAGATGGCGCTCGAGCACAAGATGATCGAGCCGTTCGTGGACACGCAGGTGCGTGATGGCGTCATCTCGTATGGTGTATCATCCTACGGCTACGACATCCGCGTGTCCGACGAGTTCAAGATTTTCACCAACGTCTATTCCACGATTGTTGACCCCAAACACTTTGATCCTCGCTCGTTCGTGGACTATAAAGGGGATACCTGCATCATCCCGCCGAATTCATTCGCGCTCAGCCGGACCATCGAGTATTTTCGCATTCCGCGTAACGTGCTGACGGTCTGCGTCGGAAAAAGCTCGTACGCCAGGTGCGGTATCATCGTGAACGTCACCCCGTTCGAACCAGAGTGGGAAGGCTATGTGACGCTCGAGATTTCCAACACCACCCCCCTGCCCGCCCGCATCTATGCCAACGAGGGCATCGCGCAGGTCTTGTTTTTTGTCGCGGATCAAGAATGTGAGCGCAGTTACGCGGACAAGAAGGGCAAGTATCAGGGGCAGCAGGCGATCACACTTCCGCGTCTTGGATAATTGAGGTACAATAGCGCAGTAGTGAGATGGTGTGCTCGTTGGGCGAATAGCTCAGTTGGTTAGAGCGCCTCTCTTACAAAGAGGAGGTCAGGAGTCCGAGTCTCCTTTCGCCCACACACAAGCCCTCGTCTTCCTTTGGGGAAAACGAGGGCTTGCGTTTCGTATCCGCGTAATCATCCAGGGTAGGGGCAGGCCTTGCGCCTGCCCAGGGCAACCGCGAGGGTTACCCCTACTGTCGCCCCTAATGCCGAAAGTGGCGCACGCCCGTAAAGCACATCGCCAGCCCTAATCGGTCGGCCGCCGCGATCACCTCATCATCCCGCATCGAGCCGCCCGGCTGCACCACGGCTGTGCACCCGGCCGCCGCGGCCGCCTCAACGCCATCGGGGAACGGAAAGAATGCATCGGAGCCGACGACTGCGCCACGCGCTTTTTCGCCGGCCTTGCGCGCCGCCAGATAAACTGAATCCACGCGGCTCATCTGCCCGGCCCCCACACCCACCACCTGGCTGCCTTTGGCAAACACGATCGCGTTGGACTTGACGTGTTTGCACACCTTCCACGCAAATTCCAACTGGGTCAGCTCTTGGGCAGTGGGGGGGCGCTTCGACACCACTTGCCAACGGCTGGCCGGTTCAGCCGACTGGTCAAGCGACTGGACGAGTAACCCACCGCAGGCGGAACGAACCCCCCAGGGGAACCCTGACCCGGCTTTGATCTCGATCGCGCGCAAGCCCGGCTTGCGTCTGAGCGCGGCCAGCGCATCGTCCGCAAACGCTGGCGCGGCCAGGACCTCGATAAACAACGAACCCATCGCTTCGACCGTCGCCAGGTCGAGTGTGCGGTTGACGGCGATGACGCTCCCGAACGCACTGACCGGGTCTCCCGCGAACGCCAACTGGTATGCCTGCGCCAGGCTCTCGGCGCAGGCCAGTCCGCATGGGTTGGTGTGCTTGATGATCGCCACCGTGGGGGGATCGAATTCTTGCGCCATGCCCCAGGCCGCGTCGAGATCGAGATAGTTGTTATAACTCATCTCCTTTTCGCCGCTGACCTGCGTCAGCGTGACGGGCGAGTCGCTCCAACGATAAAAGCCAGCTCGCTGATGCGGGTTCTCGCCATAGCGCAGCGTCTGCGCCAGATCGGCCGTCCAGGTGAGCATCGGGGGAAAAGCCTCGGCGCCTTCGATCTGATGGCCCAGATAACGGGCAATCGCAGCGTCATAGGCGGCCGTGTGGCGAAATGCCTTGAGCGCCAGACGGCGGCGAACGTCCAAAGGCACATCGCCCTGGCCCTGCGCGTACGAGGTCACCGTCGGATAATCCGCCGGGTCACAACAGACAGTGACCGACTCGAAATTTTTGGCGGCGGCCCGCAGCAGCGTCACCCCACCGATGTCAATCTCTTCGACCGCCTCCGCTTCAGTGACATCCGACCGGGCCACCGTGCGGCTAAAGGGATAGAGATTGCACACGACCAGGTCAATCGGCCTCAAGCCGTGCCGCGCCAGATCGGCCAGGTGCTCGTCGGTGCGGCGAGCCAGGATGCCGCCATGCACGGCCGGGTGCAGCGTCTTGACCCGCCCGCCCAACATCTCTGGAAAGCCGGTCAGGTCTTCAACCGGGGTACAAGGCAGACCGGCTTGCGCGATGGCGCGGGCCGTCCCGCCGCTGGCGATCAGCTCGACGCTCCGTTCCTTCAAAGCGCGAGCCAGATCGATCAGCCCGGTCTTGTCATAGACACTCAAGATCGCACGCTGAATAGACATTCTGCTCCTCCCTATCATTTGATAGAGGTTAAGGTTTACTTTTGGACAAGTCTCGTCCAAACCCGAAGGGTCTGCGAGACCCTTTGGGTTTAGGGGAGATAGGCCTGTGCCCCCTACCCCCAATCTTGATCAATCGCCATTACTGTTGGCCTGTTGCTGAAGCACCTGCCTGACCGCGCGCACGATCAGTTTGTGCTCATGGGCGTGCACGCGCGCTTCAAAATCATCCAACGTATCGTTGGGTACAAAGGGAACGATCACCGAATCCACCACCTCGCCTGCATCCACCTCTGGCACCACATGATGGATCATGACGCCGCTGTGCGCGATCGCGCCGCGCTGAAAAGCCTCAAACGCGCGCTCGATGGCGTGCGTGCCGGGGAACTGGCCAGGCAGGGCCGGGTGCAAATTGATCAGCCGCCCGGCAAAACGATTTATAAAGGCAGGCGTGAGGACGTGCATCCACCCGGCCAGCACGACGAGATCGGGAGCATAACGCTCGACCCGATCGGCCAGGTCCCGATCGTACTCCTCACGCGAGCGACCCGCGTCGCTGTAGGGCTTGAGCGGAAAGTATTCGGTCGGCACGCCCGCCTTTTGCGCGCGCACCAGGCCGTAGGCGGCCTTGCGATTGGAAATCACCGCAACGACCTGCGCCTCCAACTCGCCGGAAGCGCAGGCATCGAGCAGCGCCTGGAGGTTCGTGCCGTTGCCAGAAATCAGAACGACAAGACGTGGCTGCGACATGATAAGGCTCCTTCACTGAATCTCTATCCGCGCGCGGGTTCCATCCCACGGCACAACATGACCGATGAGGTACGCATCGGCGCCGAGCGCGGCCAGAGCGCGGTCGGCATCATCCGGCGCAACGACGAGCATCATGCCGATCCCCATATTGAAGGTGTGGAACAAGTCATCTGTGGGCACGTGGCCGATCTGACAGATCAAGTCAAAAATGGGCGGGACAGGCCACGCGCCAAACTCGATGCGAGCGCCCAGTCCATCGGGCAGGCTGCGCGGGAGGTTGTCCACAAAGCCGCCGCCAGTGATGTGAGCCATCGCCTTGATCGTGACCCCCGCGGCCCACACGCGCTCCACCTCCGGCAGGTAGCAGCGATGAACAGCCAGCAGCGCGTCGCCAAGCGTGACGCTTTCGCCCAATGCAGGATGCGGAGCTGTCCAATCCAGGTCGGCCAGGACGCGGCGAGCGAGCGAGTAACCATTAGTGTGCAGGCCTGTGCTGGCCAGGCCGATCACCACATCGCCGGTCTGGACCGCGCGGCCATCTACGATGCGACTGCGTTCCACCACGCCCACGATCGTCCCGGCCACGTCCAACTCGCCTTCGGCATAGACGCCGGGCATCTCGGCCGTCTCGCCTCCCAGCAGCACGCAACCCTGCGCGCGGCAGGCCTCGGCCAGGCCCGCGACGATCGTCGCCACCCGTTCGGGGATCAGCTTGCTGGCCGCGATGTAATCCAGAAAGAACAGCGGGCGCGCGCCCTGCACCAGGATGTCGTTGACGCAGTGATGCACCAGGTCCGCGCCGATCGTGTCGAACCGCCCGAGCCGGGCGGCCACCTTGACCTTGGTGCCCACGCCATCGGTCGAAGCGACCAGCACAGGCGCGTCCATCGCCTTGAGCGCGCCAGCATCGAACAGCCCGCCGAACGCGCCAATGCCCGCCAGCACGGCCGGCGTATAGGTCGCCTGCACCGCCGCTTTCATCAACTCGACCGCGCGGTTGCCTGCCGCAATGTCAACGCCGGCGTCTTTGTAGGTGGTCAACTTGCTCCTTCTGGTTAATGATCACAAAGGACACAAAGAATTCTTGGTGTTGTTTCATGTTCTTCGTGGATCAAGCTTTTGCCCCAATGTCCTTGCGATAGTGCATCCCCTCAAACTGAATCTGTGCGATGCCTTGATAAGCGCGCTGCAAAGCCTGGGGCAAGTCTGCGCCGATACCCGTGATGGCCAGAACCCGTCCGCCATCGGTGACCAATTCCTGTCCACGCCGTTTGGTGCCCGCATGAAAGACCCGGACGCCGGGCAACGCATTGGCTTGGTCAACACCTCGAATCGGCGCGCCTTTCGGATAAGCGCCGGGGTAACCAGGCGCGGCCGCGACGACGGTCGCCGCCGCGCCGGCCTTCCAGCGCACATCACATTGACTCAAGCGTCCATCCAGACACGCTTCGATGACCTCGACGAGATCGGTTTCCATCAACGGCAAGATGACCTGTGTTTCCGGGTCGCCAAAGCGGCAATTGAATTCCAGCACACGCAATCCGTCAGAGGTGAGCATCAAGCCAGCATAGAGAACGCCCACGTAAGGCGTGCCCTGGGCCGCCAATCCTTGCACGGCTGGTTGCAGCACGGTCTGCACCGCTTCCTCGACCCGCTCCGGCGGAAAAAAGCGGACGGGTGCATACGCGCCCATACCGCCTGTGTTTGGGCCTTGGTCGTCGTCCAGGACACGCTTGTGATCTTGGGCGGACGGCATCGGCACGACAGTCGCGCCATCGCTGAAAGCCAACAGCGAGACCTCGGGGCCGCTGATTCGCTCTTCGACGATCACCTGATCCCCGGCCTTGCCAAAGACGCGCGCCCGCAAGATGTCGAACAGGGCTTGCTCCGCCTGCGCCCGATCGTCGCAGACGATCACGCCCTTGCCAGCCGCCAGCCCGCTGGCCTTGATCGCGAGAGGTCGGTCGGCCGCGCGCACGTACTCGAGCGCGGCCTCATATTGGTCAAAGGTTGCAAAGTCCGCCGTGGGGATACCTTGCCGACGCATAAAATCTTTGGCAAAGGCTTTGGAGGTTTCGAGTCGGGCCGCCGCCTGCGTTGGGCCAAAGCAACGCAGACCGGCTGCCTGAAAGCGGTCCACTATGCCGGCTTCCAACGGCATCTCCGGCCCGACGACGGTCAGGTCAATCGCGCGCTCTAGCGCAAAAGCCAACAAGCGATCAATGTCGGTTGCGGCAATGTCCACGTTAGCGATGATCGATCCGTCCGCTGCGGCGGTTCCCCCGTTGCCGGGCGCGACGAGCACCTGGCTGACCTGCGGCGACTGCGCCAGCTTCCAGGCCAGTGTGTGCTCACGCCCACCCGAACCGATCACCAACACCTTGCGTTTGCTCATCGAGTCTCACACTCCCCATACACCTTCAAAGGCCAATTTTGGACGGCTGCCGTTGGCGGCTTGGACATCATGCACGGGCACAGGATACTGGCCGGTGAAGCAGGCGCTGCAATAACCTGGCTCTTGGGCCAGGCCCTCCTGCACGGCTTTCATCATCCCGGCGTGCGAAAGATAGGCCAGGCTATCGGCGCCGATGCGCTGGCGGATCTCGTCAACCGTTTTGTGCGCACCGATCAACTGGTCCATGCTGGCCATATCAATCCCCATGAAACAGGGATAGCGAATGGGCGGCGAGGCAACGCGCACGTGCACCTCGGCCGCGCCTCCCCGGCGCAGCAGTTGCACCAACGGCCCGGCCGTGTTGCCGCGCACGATCGAATCGTCCACCATGACCACGCGCTTGCCGCGCAAATTGGCCGGCAGCGGATTGAACTTGAGCGCAATATCCATTTTCCGCGCATGATCCTCAGGCTGGATGAACGTGCGGCCCACGTAACGGTTCCGGGCAAACCCCTCGTTAAAGGGCGCGCTGGACTCGAGCGCATACCCCAACGCTGCTGCCGCCGATGAATCCGGCACAGCCACGACGACATCGGCATTGTCCACCGGCGCCTCACGCGCCAACTCGTGTCCCAATCGCTGGCGAACCTGATGGACGACCTGGCCGTCAATCTGCGAATCGGCGCGGGCGAAATAGATGAACTCGAACACGCACACCGCGCGTGGGTAGGGCGGATGGCCCTGGAGGGACGTGAGGCCCTGCCGGTCGAGGCGCACGATCTCGCCGGGGTTCACTTCACGCACGAACTGGGCGCCGACCGTTTCCAGCGCACACGATTCGGACGCGGCCACCCATCCCACGCCGCCGTTGTCCAGGTCGAGCTGGCCCAGGCACAGCGGACGAAAGCCCCACGGGTCGCGCACGACATAGATCGCATCGCGCGTCAGGATCGCCAGCGAGTATGCACCTTCCGCTCGATCCATAAAAGTCACCAGGCGCTCCTCCCAGTCATCGCGCTCGGTCATGCGGAAGAAAATGCTGCCGGCCAATAGTTGCGTGATCACTTCGCTGTCGCTGGTCGAAGTCAGGCCCACACCGCGCTCGAGCAGCTCGCGTCGCAAGGCTTGCGCATTGGTCAGGTTGCCATTGTGCGCCACGCCCAGCGGGCCGTGCATCGTCTCGACCAGGAACGGCTGGACATTGCGCAGGTGCGAGCCGCCCGTCGTCGAGTAGCGTGTGTGCCCGATAGCCAGATGTCCGCCAAGCGACGTCAGGGTCGGCTCGTCAAACACGCGCGAGACCAGCCCCATGTCTTTGTGGATGCGCGCCACCTGTCCGTCGCTCACGGCAATGCCCGCGCTTTCCTGGCCGCGATGTTGAAGGGCATACAACCCGAAATAAGTGAGGCGCGCCACGTCCGCGCCGGGCGCGTAAATGGCAAAGATGCCACACTCTTCGTGGGGTTTGTCATCCAAGGTTTGAGGTGTCATGCGTCAAACGTCACACGTCAAACGTCACACGTCAAACGTCATGCGTCATGCGTCAATTCGTGATCGTCCTGGATGACCCGGTCGCGCAGCGAGGCCTGGTAAGCCTGCACGCGCTCGCGCAGAGCCGGGTCACTCAAGGCCAGCATCTTGGCCGCCAACAGTGCAGCGGCTTCCGGCTCCAACACGGCGGCCGGCGCGACGCCGCTGGGCATCCGCAAAGTCGAGAATACGTCCGCCCCGCCAAAGCGATCGCTGTAGGGCGGACAGGCGATCACCGGCGCAGTGACGTTGGCGTCCACCAAGCCGCTCAGCGCGTTGGATCGCCCGGCGATCGTCACGTACACTTTGGGACGCGGGTCAGCCTCATAGTGCTGCAACAAGTTCAGTACGTGCGCCGGGGTTTTGTGCGCCGAGCCGATGCGCAGCTCGCTGGCAATGCCCAATTGCGCCAGCGCCTCGGCGATGGCCTGTCCCTGCGCCAGGTCTGCTTTGGAACCCATCAGGATCGGCACCAACGGTGTGAGCGACATGTCGTCTCTTCCTTTGGCTCATGTAGGGTCAGAGGTGAAATAATGCATGGCTTTCTACCTCACCCATCCCCACCCCAGCTCTCCCCTTCCCCCTCCGCTGCGGAGAGGGAAGGGGAGGGTGCGGGAGAGGTTAGGAGAGGTCAAATTCACTTGAACCGCCCGGTCATGTCTGCGACGGCGCGATATTTCGCAAGCAGATCCTCCAGGCCTTGGTTCGTCACCACCTGCATATCGCGGTAAATTTGCTTGTCGAGCATTTGCTCTTTCTTTCCGCCCGGCCAGAGACGCCACGAGTCATTGTCAATCACGTCGGCCACCATCAACTCGCCTTGCGCGCGCCCAAACTCGATCTTGAGGTCCACCAACGTCACGCCCTGCTCGGCCCACGCCTGTTCCAAAAGCGCAAAAACCTGTTGTCCCACCTCGGCCAGGCGAACGACCTCCGCTTCGTCGGCCAGGCCGCGCTGCATCATCTCGGCTTCGGACACCTGCGGATCGTGCCGCGCATCGTCCTTCAAAAAGAACTCGACGAGCGGCGGGTCAAAGCGCGCCCCTTCGGGCGTCTCTGGGTGACGCTTGAGATACGACCCAGTGGCGATGCGCCGCAGGACGACCTCGATCGGGATCATGGCGCAGCGGCGCACCAGCGTCACGTCGTCGGCCGGCGCGTCCACAAAATGCGTCGGCACGCCGTGGCGATTGAGGAATGCAAACACGTTCGCCATGGTGCGGCCCGCCACCTTGCCCTTGCCTTCGATGACGTTACGCCGCGCGCCATCGCCGGCTGTGATGCCATCCTTGTGCACCAGATAGGCCAGCATCGGGTCAGTCGGGTGCGCATATACGATCTTGGTTTTGCCTTCGGCTAATTTTTCACCCCATTGCATGGCATAACCCCCATCACAACCTCTCCGAGAGCATCTGGAAACTCACCAAAGATTCTACCGAAAATACAAGTGGGGCAAACTTGCTCTTCGTGCCTTTGTGTCTTGGTGGTTTGAAAAAAGACTTTCTCAGATACGCTCTTGGACTTTTACAAGTCTGCGGCATAACGCACGCCGTTGATAAACAGCGGCAGCCCCAACATCCCACGCTGCCCACGCGACGCGCGCGGATGCTGCATCGCCCACACGTGATCTTCGGGATGCGGCATCAACCCCAGGATCGTGCCCGTCGGGTCACACACCCCGGCAATGTCAGCCTGCGAACCGTTCGGATTGAGCGGATACACGCCGCCCGCGTCACGCCCCTCCGCGTCGGCATACGTCAGCGCGACCAGGGCATGGGTATTCTGATCGTTGGACACAAAACGCCCTTCGCCGTGCGCGACCGGACAATAGATCAACTCCTGCAGGCCGCGCGTGAACACACACAGGCTGGATGGCTGAGGACGCAGGTAAACCCAGCGGCACTCGAAACGCGCCGAAGCATTGCGCGTCAACGTGGCGTTGGGCGCCAGCAGCCCGCTTTTGACCAGTGCCTGAAAGCCATTACAGATGCCCAAGATCGGCTTGCGCGCGGCGTGAAAGCTCGCCAGCGCGTCGGCCAGCCGATGGCGCAGATCGAGCGACCAGATTTTGCCCGCGCCCAGGTCGTCGCCATACGAAAAGCCACCCGGCAGCACCATCATCTGGAATTCATTCAACCGGCCAGGCTGCGCCAGCAGATCGTTGACGTATACGATCTGGGGACGACCGCCCGCCATCTCACACGCCAGGGCGGCTTCACGATCGCGGTTCGTGCCGGGGGCATGCAGGATGAGGACTCGCGGCGGTATCATCAGGCCAGTCTCCTTTGTTCCTTCCACGCGGACAGCAGATCGTCCAGCCTCAATTCAAATAAAAGCGATTGAGCGTCCATCACCCGAAAAGCATCCTCCGTCCGCACCTGCCCGCAGCGCGCGAGCGGGATGCCCGCGCAGCACGCCTCAAAGGCCAAAGCGTCCTGAGGGCGCACCTCGACGAGAAATCGCCCCAGCGATTCGGCAAACAGCCGCGCGTCTGCTCGCAGCCTGTTCAATCCGGCTCCTCCATCCTTCGTCGGGATCGCCGATACATCCAACTCCAGGCCACATCGCCCGGCCATCGCCATCTCTGCCGCCGCAACCGCCAGACCGCCCTCGGAGCAATCGTGACAAGATCGAACCAGCCCGGCTTGAATCGCCCGGTGCAAAGCGCGCAAGCGCGTCAACGGGTTCTCCACCGGCTGCGGCGGAGTCGTGCCCAACTCGCCCTGAAGTTGACCGTACAGGCTGCCGCCCAGCTCGGCGCGAGTTTCACCCACCACATACAGCCAATTGCCCGGCTGCTTCAAGTCCATCGTCACCGTGCGGTTGACATCCGGCACGATACCCAACGCCGAGATCAAGAGCGTGCCAGGGATCGCATGCTTTTGTCCATCGGCGCCGATGAACTCGTTGTTCAGACTGTCCTTGCCGGAGATGAACGGCGCGCCATAGGCCAGCGCCGCATCATAGCAGCCCTGCGCGCAGCGCACCAGCCCGCCCAACCGATCCGGCAGGTTCGGGTTGCCCCAGCAAAAATTGTCCAGGATCGCCACACGGTCCGGGTCCGCGCCCACAGCCACCAGGTTGCGCAGCGCCTCGTCCACAACGGCCCACGCCATCGCATAAGGATCGAGCAAGCCATAGAAAGGATTGATGCCAGCCGCCAGCGCAACAGCAGCCAATGGCCCATGATGCTCCTCGTCTCGATCCGCGCAGAACAGCGTATCGAGTGGGACCAGCACTGCCGCATCGCCGGGGCCATCGTCACACGCGCCGACCAAAGGCTGGACGACTGTTCCGCCTTGCACTTGATGATCGTAGCGGCGCACAACCGACTCTTTGCTGGCAACGTTGGGATGCGCCAGCTGCCGCAGCAGCCAGGTCGCCAGTTGCGGCCCGGTTGGCTCGGGCCACTGCGGCTCGGCGGTTTGCGGCGGCGTCCACCTCGCCTGCAAGTGACGGCGAGGGATGCCCTCGTGCAAAAAACTCGTATCAAGTTGAGCGACGGGTTTGCCACAGTAACGCACCGTCAACTGCCCATCGCCCGCAAAGCGTCCCAGCACTGTCGCTTCGACGTTGTGCAAAGCGCAAATTTCTTGCAGCCTCGGCCAGGCCGACTCGGGCACCGCGACGACCATGCGCTCTTGCGCTTCGCTGAGCCAAATTTCCCACGGTCGCAGCCCGGCATACTTGAGTGGGACGTGGGCCAACTCGACATCTGCACCTAAAGTGGCGGCCATCTCGCCCACCGCCGACGAAAGCCCGCCCGCGCCACAGTCCGTCACCGCATCATAGAGCCGCTCATCGCGCGCGACCAGCAGCACCTCGGTCACTTGCTTTTCGTGAATCGGGTGACCGATCTGGACGGCGCTGCCAGCCACCTGCGGCGTTTCGTGCGACATCTCCATCGAAGAAAAAGTCGCGCCGCGCAATCCATCTCGACCCGTGCGCCCGCCCAGCACCACCACCAGATCGCCCGCGGCAGCTTCTTTCAAGCTGCGATGCACGCCATGCGGGACAATGCCCAAACAGCCGCAATAGACCAGCGGATTGGCCGTGTAAGCTGGATCATAGACGATCGCACCGTTGACGGTGGGAATGCCCATCTTGTTGCCATAGTCTTCGATGCCGTGCACGACGCCCGCTGCAATGCGCCTGGGATGCAAGACGCCGGCCGGCACCTGGTCGAAAGGCAAATCGGGCGGGCCAAAGCACAACACATCGGTGTTGGCGATCGGTCGGGCCGAAACCCCTAGCACGTCGCGCACGACACCGCCCACGCCCGTGTTTGCACCGCCAAACGGCTCGAGCGCGGAAGGATGATTGTGCGTCTCGACCTTGAAGGCAAGGTCAAAACGATCGTCAAAGCGGATGATCCCGGCATTATCCACAAAGGCCGAAACCACCCAGGGCTTGGCGAGTTGATCGGTCGCCGCTTGGATATAGGTCTTGAGCAGGCCATCAATCTTTTGCGGCACGCCGTCTGGCCCGGTGTAATCAATCACCGCTTTAAATGTCTTGTGAACGCAATGCTCCGACCAGGTCTGGGCCAGCATCTCTAGCTCGACATCGGTCGGATCGCGCCCGACCTGACGAAAGTAAGTTTGAATGGCCCGCATCTCGGCCAGGTCGAGCGAAAGCCGTCGCGTCTGACTGATCGTCACCAATTCATCGGCGCTGGCCTGGCGCAGCGCGATGACCTCGACCGTGTCGTCATGGGTCGTCGCTACAAATGGCGGCGCGATCGGCTCGTTGATCGTGAACGTCTGGATCGTCTCGTTCGCCAGCAAGCCCTGCGCCACGCGCATCAGGTCAGCGGAGGACACCTGGCCTTCCAACGCATAACGCCGACCGGTCGCCGCCTGGGCCAGCCCCGTCACACCCAACAAATGCGCGGCGGCCAGCAAACTTTCGGCCACGCTGTCGGTGACGCCGGGGCGCAGCGCGACCTCGATGATATGGCAGGCTCGCGCGTCATGCGCCACATCGGTCAGAGATGAATCGGAAAGAGGAAACAAGGTCCAGGTCTCGGTCACCGGATCGTGGAGCAGGGTCCGGGCCAGGCGTTCGACCGAAGCAGTATCCAGGTCACCCTGAAGGAAATAGAGATCGGCCACCTGAATGTCCGTCACGCCCCGGACGCCCAAAGCGGCCACGTCGTTCAACAAACCCGAGCTGCGCGCGTCGGCAAACATCGGGCGAGTGGTGACTTGCAGTCGGTACAGGCTCATGTCATGCTCTCCAAGAACCGGGCTATTGTGGCTGCGCCTGATAGTTGGGCGATTCTTTGGTGATGATGACATCGTGCGGATGGCTTTCGATGTAACCAGCGCGGGTGATGCGCACAAAGCGCGCTTTGCAGCACAGTTCGTCCAGGTTCGCCGCGCCGACATAGCCCATCCCGCTGCGCAGACCTCCCATCAGTTGAAAGAGATAATCGGCCAGTTTGCCCTTGTAAGGCACCTGCCCCTCGATGCCTTCGGGCACCAACTTGCTTCCCTGATCCGACCAAGCGCCCTCGGCGGTCTGTGCTGTCTGGTACCGATCGCTGGCGCGTCCCTTCATCGCGCCGAGCGATCCCATGCCGCGATATTCTTTGAAGCGGCGGCCCTCACGAAAGATCAGATCGCCGGGCGACTCTTCCAGGCCGGCCAACAAACCGCCCAACATGACCGCCGCCGCGCCCACGGCGAGCGCCTTGACAATGTCGCCGCTGTAACGAATACCGCCATCAGCGATCACGGGAACGTTGCGCTTGGCGGCCGCCGCTGCGCACTCGGCAATGGCGCTGATCTGCGGCACGCCGACGCCCGCGATGACGCGGGTGGTGCAGATCGAGCCGGCCCCTACCCCGACCTTGACGATGTCGGCGCCTGCTTCGATCAACGCGAGGACCCCTTCAGCCGTCACAACGTTGCCAGCCAGCACGGGCAAATCGGGCCAACGCTGCTTGACCGCGCGCAGCGTGTCCAACACCCCTTTGGAATGACCATGCGCGGTGTCAATCGCCAAGGCGTCCGCGCCTGCGGCCACTAGTCGTTCCGCACATTCGAGCGCGCTCGGGCCGACGCCGATGGCAGCGGCCACCAACAATCGCCCCCGCGCATCGGTGGCCGCATGAGGGAAATTTTCACGCTTGAGGATGTCTTTATAAGTGATCAGGCCCTTGAGGTGAAAATGCTCGTCCACCAGCGGGAGCTTTTCGATGCGATGACGATGCAGGATGACTTTGGCTTCCTCCAGCGTCGTGCCGAGCGGCGCGGTGATCAGGCCTTCGCTCGTCATGTATTCACGGATGGGGCGGGATTTGTCGGTGGCAAAGCGGATGTCACGATTGGTCAAGATGCCGACCAACCGCCCGCCGGTCTCGAACTCGGTGATGGGCACGCCGCTGATGTGGTAGCGGCGCATGAGCGCCTCGGCCTCGGCCAGGGGACGGTCGGCCGTCAAGGTAATCGGGTTGACGATCATGCCGGACTCGGACCGCTTGACCCGGTCCACCTGTTCAGCCTGCTGCTCGGGCGTGAGGTTGCGGTGGATCACACCCAGGCCGCCCTGCCGTGCCAACGCGATCGCCAGCGGCGCTTCGGTGACCGTGTCCATCGCCGCCGAAAGAACCGGCACGGCCAGGTTGAGGCGAGGGTGCAGGCGGACGCGAATGTCCACCTCTGAAGGCAACACTTCGGCGTAGCCGGGCACCAGCAGGACATCGTCGAACGTCAACGCATCCAGGTCGGGCCGGTCATGTCCATCGAGTGAAAACGATCGGGTCGCCAGTTGATCGGGACTGACCACGTCACGTTCTGCCCACATAGCGGCTCACCTCCTGCAGAATTTGGGTATTTCCCACATAGTGTGGGTAAATCCCTGCAACCTGTCATTGCGAGCCGCCGAAGGCGGCGAAGCAATCTCATTTTTGTCGCCGGAGATTGCTTCGGGCGCTTCGCGCCCTCGCAATGACAGTGTGACCCACGTCAAGTGGGAATACCCCAGAATTTAAGCCATCGCATCATGGGGAAACAAAAAGCCCCAGCGACACTGGGGCTAGGGGTATCAGGGCGGCGCACTGAGCATGGCCCGGTGAACCAGACGAACTTGCAGCAAGTCTCAACATCTGTGTTGCCAATCCTCTCAGTTACAACGCGAGCTTGATGCCATCAGGTTGGCGCGCATTATACCACACTCTTCCAGATTTGCAGAGGGGACACAAGAGAGACGGCCCTCGCCTCTCCCCCTTGCCCCCTCTCCTCTCCCAAATTTGAGAGAGGAGAGGGGGAACGGGGGTGTGGAGAGGGCCAGAGCGCCGCGCAAGAAATGTGGGTAAGGATCAGCTTCGCGGGGGAGGGCTGGGGTGGGGGTAGAGGTTACACTTTTACATTCAGGCCAATTGAGGTAAAATCAGTCACGACCTTTTACCCAAGGAAACGAGGCCAGCGAAATGAATCGCTGGCCTCGTTGGCGCAATGATTCGCACTTTCTGGCTTGCCCTTCGACGCTACTGGACGAGTGTACCGCCCGTATTGCGTCGCAACTTTATGCTGGACTTGATCGCCGCGATATTCGTGGGCGTCTATGTGGCGGCGATCAACTCGTTCGTGCCGGTCGTCGCCCGCCGATTGGGCGCCAGCCCGCTCTTGCTCTCGCTGATCACCGCCGCCCCCGCGGCCGGGAACATTGTGGCCGTCCTCGCAACGCATTACCTGCAAGGTCGCCGCAAGATGCCTTTTATGGTCTTGGCCTGGACGATCGGGCGCGGGCTGTTTTTGCTCATGCCGTTGATCGTCGCGCCATGGCCCTTTGGCCTGATCGTTGTGGCAAGCTGGCTGTTTCTTTCTCTGCCTCTGCCCGGCTACGTCGAGGTGATGCGGCAGATTTATCCCGACGAATACCGGGGGCGAGCGATGGCGTACGTGCGCGTGGGCTTTACGGGCTGTGCCACGATCATGACGCCGCTGATCGGGCGATTGCTCGATGTGTGGAGCTATCAAGTCCTGTTTCCCTTGGCGGCTGTCTTTGGCATTCTCTCTGGCCTGACGTTCGGGCGCGTGCAGGTCGAAGAAATCATCACACACAAGCAGCACCATTGGCTCGAACCCTGGCGCATCCTGACCCGAGACGCACATTACCGCCACTATAGCCTGGCCTTTTTCATCTTTGGCTTTGGCGCGCTGCTGACCGCGCCCCTCATTCCCATCCTGCTGGTGGATGAACTGCATCTCAACTATAGCCAGGTCGGTCTGTTGGGCATGATCAACTCGATGTTCTGGATGAGTTTTTACACGGTCTGGGGTCGAACCGTAGACCGCCGGGGCGGGTTCTGGACGATCCAGATCAACTTTTTCTTGACCGTCTTTACTTCTCTGGCGTTCTTTTTGGCGCATGACCTGTGGCTGGCTGCGGTGGGCTATATCTTTGTCGGCATCACCACCGCTGGGGTGGATCTGGGATGGATGAACGCCATTATGCAATTCGCGCCTCAAGACCAGATTAGCGACTATACGGCCCTGCACGCCGCTCTGGTGGGCCTGCGCGGCATCATCGCGCCGCTGGCCGGGACCGTGCTCATGACCATTCCCTGGATGGGGCTGCGCGGCGTGTTCCTGCTTTCGGCGCTGTTGATTTTGTTGGGCTGGCTGCTCGTTCGGCGCGTGAGTGTGCCGGGCAAAGCGCGAGTATGAATTTTCAGGCCTGACCCACACAAAGCGTGGAAACCTGTCAGGTCTGTTGTGTTACACCCTTCCTTGACTTTTGCCTTTTTCCCGTGCTACAATTCTGGTGTCTGACAACAGGCGAGCCACGCTTTCCCCACGAATCCCCAAAGGAGACAATATGGATCGGGCATCAGAAGAGCGTATCGCGTTTCGTTATCGTGAGTTGGTTCCGCACTTTAAGCATTGGGAAAAGACTCAAGACCTGATCGATCAGCTCATTGACCTCATCCTCAACTACCGCCAAAGCGGCCATCCGGGAGGATCGCGCTCCAAAGTCCACCTGCTCCTCACCACGCTCCTCAGCGGCGTCATGCGCTGGGACATCCGCCATCCTGAAAAGCGTTTTGGCGACCGATTCGTCCTGGTAGGCGGCCACACGATTCCTCTCGTCTATTGCACCCTGGCCGTCCTGAATGAAGCGATGCGCGTCAAGTATCAGCAAACTGGCGACCCGCGTTATTCCATTCCCAAGCCGGAAGAGCGCATGTTGACCTGGGAGGACCTGCTCAAGTTCCGGCGGAACAAGGGCCTGGCTGGTCACGCCGAGATGGAAGGCAAGACGCTGTTCCTCAAGTTCAACACCGGGCCTTCCGGTCACGGCAGCCCGGCGGCCGCCGGCCAGGCGCTCGCGCTCAAACGAGCCGGGGCGGAGGGCGTCAAGGTGTTTGCCATCGAAGGCGAAGCCGGCCTCACCCCCGGCGCCGCGCACGAGACGATGAACTCGGCGTATGGCCTGGCGCTCGACAATCTGTATTACCTGGTGGACTGGAACGATTTTGGGATTGACGATCACCCGGTCAGCGCGACGGTGTATGGCTCGCCAACAGACTGGTTCGGCGCGCATGGCTGGCGTGTGTTTTCCGCCGAGTTCGGCAACGAGTGGGGGCCGGTAGCGCAAGCGATCCTGGCCATGGTCTATGGCGATAATCCGAATCGCGTGCCGAGCGTGGCCTGGTTCAAGACGCGCAAGGGACGCGGTTACGGCAAGTACGATAATCTCTCGCATGGCTCGCCGCACAAGACCGATTGTGAACTGTTCTGGGAAACCCGGCGCGAGTTCATGGACAAGTACGGTGTGACGTTCGTCAACTATGGCGGCTGCGCACCCGACGACCCGGCCGAGCTGCGCGCCGAGTTCGAGGCCAATCTCAAGGTCGTGATCGAGGTGCTGCACCGCGATCAAGCTCTCATAGATTATCTGGCCGACCGACTGGTTGAGCTGGGTGACAGCGTCCCTGCCGAGATCCCCGGCCTCAAGATCGGCCAGCGCGGCAATCCGTTCAAGGACGAACGGCTGTATGATTTTCGGAATTACCCGGCCGATATGTACGTCCAGCCAGGCACGTCCATCGCCAATCGTGCCGCGCTGGCGAAATGGGGCGCCTGGGTCAACACGTTGGGCGCGCAGCACTATGGCCGCCCGCTGTTCATCGCCGCGTCGGCGGATCTTGCCGAATCTACCAACATCATCGGCTTTGCCCGAGGCTATGGCGATTTCAAGGGCTGGGGCTGGTACGAACGTTATGGCACCGCCGACGGCGCGCTGCTCCCCCAAGAGATCACCGAGTTCGCCAACGCTGGCATCTTGATCGGCATGGCGACGGTGAATTTCGCCGCCGATCCCGAACGAGAATTTGACGGCTTTTGGGGCGCGTGCTCGACCTACGGCTCGTTCTCGTATCTGAAATACGGCATGTTCCGTCTGTTCAGCCAACTGGCGCAAGATTGCCAATTGAAGGTCGGCAAAGTGATCTGGGTCGCGGGTCACTCTGGCCCCGAGACCGCCGAAGACAGCCGCACGCACTTTGGCATCTTTGCGCCCGGCGTGACGCAGCTTTTCCCCGACGGCCACATCATCAACCTGCACCCATGGGAGTATAACGAGGTGCCGGTGCTGCTCGGCGCTGCGCTCAAGACGGACGTGCCGATCATCGGGCTGCATCTCACGCGCCCGCCCATCGAGATCCCCGACCGCGAAAGGTTGGGCATCCCTTCGCACTTGGAGGCGGCGCGCGGCGCGTACATCATCCGCGATTACACACCGGGTTTGCCGAAAGGCGGCACGGTGATCGTTCAGGGTACCAGCGCCATGGCGGGCATGCTCAAGACTCTGCCTGAACTCGATGCGCGCAAGCTCAACGTCAAGATCGTCTGCGCGACCAGCCCGCAATTGTTCAAGATGCAGCCAGACGAGTACCGCCATCGAGTGCTTTCGCCTGGCGACCGCGCGAATTCGATGGTCATCACGACGCAGGCCCGCTGGCTGATGCACGACTGGCTGTTCAACAAGGTCGCCGAAGAGTATGCGCTTTCCGCTGACTGGGACAATCGCTGGCGCACCGGCGGCACAGTCGCCGAGCTATTGGAAGAGGCGCACCTTTCGCCCCAGTGGCTGCTGGATGGGATTGAACGATTCGTGCGGGATCGCGAGGCGCGACTGGCGCGATTGCAGGCCGATCTTGATGCGGCACGTTCCGTTTGACACACTGACAAGGTGACATGGTGACAAGGTGATCCCAATCACCATGTCACCATGTCACCTTGTCAAAATCAAAGAAAGGGAGATAACCATGAAATCACTTGCGGATCGCCTGAACAGGCTAGGGACTGAAACCGCCTTTGAAGTGCTGGCTAAAGCCAAGGCGCTCGAGGCGCAAGGCAAAGAAATCATCCACATGGAAATTGGCGAGCCGGATTTTGACACGCCCAACTACATCAAGCAGGCTGCCAAAGACGCGCTCGATCAAGGCTATACGCACTATACGCCCTCGGCGGGCATCATGCAAGTGCGGCAGACAATCGCCGATTACATCGCCGAGACACGCCATATCCCCGTCCAGGCGGAGAACGTCGTCATTGTGCCGGGCGGCAAACCGATCATGTTTTACACGATCATGGCGTTGGTCAACCCGGGCGATGAGGTCATCTATCCCAACCCGGGCTTTCCGATCTATGAGAGCATGATCCATTTCATGGAGGGCGTGCCGGTGCCGCTGCCACTGCGCGAGGAACGCGAGTTCAGCTTTGACGTGGACGAGTTCAAGTCGCTGGTCACGCCCAAGACCAAGCTCATCATCATCAACTCGCCCGGCAACCCGTGCGGCGGCGTGATGACCCGCTCCGACCTGGAGGCCGTCGCCGAGATGTCGCTCAAGTACGACTGTTATGTACTGGCCGACGAAATCTATTCGCGCATGATCTATGAAGGCGAGTTTTTCAGCATCACCCAGTTGCCGGGCATGCAAGAGCGCACGATCATCCTGGACGGTTTTTCCAAGACGTATGCGATGACGGGCTGGCGACTGGGCTATGGCGTGATGAACACCGAGCTGGCGGGCTGGACCACCAAGCTGATGACCAACTCGAATTCCTGCACGTCGGCCCACACGCAGATGGCCGGCATGGCCGCGCTCAAAGGCGATCAGACCGAGTCGGTCAAGATGGTTCAAGAGTTCCGCCGCCGCCGGGACGTGATCGTGGCCGGGTTGAACAGCATCCCCGGCATCCGCTGCTGCATGCCGCACGGCGCGTTCTATGTGTTCCCGAACGTCACGGGGTTGGGCAAGTCTACCCGCGAGATCGCTGATCTGCTGCTCTACGAAGCGGGCGTCGCCACACTTTCCGGCACGGCCTTTGGCAAATATGGCGAAGGGTATCTGCGCTTTTCGTACGCGACCTCGATGGAGAACATTCACAAGGCGCTGGGACGCATTCGAGAGATGGTGTCGAAGCTAGGGTGACAAGGCGACAAGGTGACAAGGTGACAGGGTGACAAGGAGTACAAAAATGGCAGAGGACAATGGCAGGACAAAACAAGTCGAACGATCAGGGCAAGTTGATGCGAGGAACATTCTAGCTTACGCTTTGGAACGAGTGCTCCCCGAACCTGCTTTGCGGCGTTACGTGAGCCTGGAGCCGGCGACCAACATCTTGACCGTCGCGGGCCGACCCTACGATCTCACTCGGTACAGGCGCATCTTGGTCGTCGGCGGCGGCAAAGCGGCCCGGCGCATGGGCGCAGAACTGGTCAACCTGCTGGGCGACCGGATCACGGCCGGCGTTCTGAACGTCTACCAAGACCAGGCCCGGCAGCCGATCTCGGAGCGGATCCAGCTCCTGGCCGCCGATCATCCCACGCCGAACGAGGAAGGCGTCCGAGGGGCGCGGCAGATGGTCGAACTGCTCAAGAGCGCGGACGCCCAGACGCTGGTCATTGCCCTCATCTCTGGCGGCGGCTCCTCTTTAATGGCTCTCCCGGTCGAAGGCGTCAGCTTGCAAGACTACAAGGACATCAGCCAGCTCCTGCTCACTGTCCCGGCCACGATTGATGAGATCAACGCCGTGCGCAAGCACCTCGACCCACTCAAAGGCGGCGGGATGCGCAAATACGCCGCGCAGGCGGGCGGGTTCATCTCGCTGGTCCTTTCGGATGTCCCGGTGACCAAGACCGGCATTGTGGATGACCCTTCGGTCATTTCCTCCGGGCCGACCGTGGGCGACGATTCGACATTCGAGACCGCCTACAGGGTCCTCGTCGAACACAACATCTGGGACAAGGCTCCGCAGGCCATCCGAAATTACATCCAGGCGAATCTAGGCCGAGACGAAAACGAGACGCTGCCCAAGACCTCGCCCCTTTTGGCGGAGGACAAGAGCCAATACGTCATCATCGCCAACAACGATCAGGCCATGGAAGCCGCAAAGGAAAAGGCCGAGCAACTCGGCTATGTCGTGCATCTGGTCGGATGGAACACCGGGACAACCGACGACAAGATCAAGGCTGAGGTGACCCAAGAGATCGAAAACATCTGGCAAGTCATCACGCCGCACCTCACCGACACCGACCACATCACCTTTGCGAGCTTTTCGACCGACGGCGTGGACGGCCACTCGGACCTGGCCGGCGCGATCGCCGACAGCCACACCATCGAGATCGCCCGCCGTCAGGGTCTCGATCCTCAGAGCTATCTTGCTCGATACGACTCGGCCACCTTTTTCAAGCAGCTCGGCCTGGGGATCGAAATCGGGCCGACCGGCACGAATGTAGCCGATGTAACACTGGTGCTTGTCACCAACCCCAACAATCCCTATCGCAAGATGGCGTTTATCTTTGGCGGCGAGGCGACCGTCAAGGTCGTTTTGCCGGAGGGGCAAAAGCCAGGGCGCGGCGGAAGAAACACTCATCTTACCCTCTTGGCCGCAGACAAGCTGGCTGCACGTCCCAAGCCCCACCCACTCGACAGCCCAGCGATCAAGCAAGGGCTTGTCCAGGCCGGCATCCCGGCCCGGCAGATCGAGATCGGCGACGTGGGGCGCCTGGGCTATGCGACCGACGTGGGGCCGATCAGCCTCATGCCGCTGGCTGTCGTCGGCGTGCGCAGCCATGAGGATGTGGCCAAGACTGTCAGGTTTGCCTACGAGCACGGCCTCCCCATCACCGCCCGAGGCGCAGGCAGCGGCCTGCCCGCTCAATCGGTTGGCTTTGGCATCGTCCTGGACATGCGCTCGATGGACCAGATGGAGGTGCTGGGCGATCACCCGGAGGGCGGCAAGGTCGTCCTGGCTCAAGCCGGCGTCATCTGCACCCGGCTGAACAACTTTTTGAAAAGCCATGGCGTGTTCCTGGCCTCGTACCCGGCCTCGACGGACATGGCAACCATCGGCGGCATGATCGCCAACAACGCTTCGGGCGCGAACTCGTGCAAGCTCGGCACCACTCAGCATCAAGTCTTGGACTTGCACGTCGTCCTGGCCGATGGCACCAGCCTGTGGACGAGTGAGATCAAGTCTGATGAGCCGCCGTGGCGCAAGATCGTCGAACTCGTCCGGCTCAACCGGGCCGTGATCGAAGCCAATTTCCCCCGCGTGCCCAAGAACTCGTCCGGCTACAACGTCCTGGACATTTTGCGGCAGCTCGAAGCCGGTGTGCCGGTGGATTGGACGCGACTTTTCGCGCACTCGGAGGGGACGCTGGGCATCATCACCGAAGCCCGGCTCAGAGCATTGCCCCTCGCCACGCAAAAGGCGACCTGCATCGTCTATTTCACGGACCTGCAAGAGGCGTGCAGCTCGATCCCCAAGATTTATGACCTGGGGCCATCCTGCTTTGATACCGCGGTGACCACCAACCTCGACCTGATCCGCAAGACCTACCCCAATCTGGGCATCCGCGAGGACGCCAAGGTCATGTACCTCATCGAGTTTGACGATCTGGAGGTCAAACCGGACCCCCGCGACCCGGCCCGGCGGATCGGCCAGGTCAGCATCATGGAAAAGCAAGCGGCGGCCACTCTCATCCAGAGTCAGGTGGACGCGCTGCGGAAACTTTTGGAGACAAACTATCCTCGAACCGCCGTCGGCTTTGACGTGGCGCTCGACCCGGCCCGACAGGACGCGCTCTGGCAAGGGCGGCGAGGCGCGCTGCAAGTCTTGTATGCCTACGACCCGAACAAGCGACCCTTGACGATGATCGAGTGCGTGGTCCTGCCGCGCAATGAAGACAAGCTGTTATCCTTCATCCGTTACATGGAAGAGGTGTTTAGCCAGGAGCAAGTGGTCGCTGGCACGCACGGCCACGCGGGCGATTGCAACTTTCACATCTATCTCTTGCTCAACCTCACTCAATCGCAAGACCGACAGCGGCTGATCGAAGTGATGACCAAGATCACCCAAAAGGTGACCGAGCTGGGCGGCAGCATGAGCGGCGAGCACGCCGATGGACGGACGCGCGGCATCATCCTGCCGCACGTGTTCGGGCGGGGGCTGTTCGATCTGTTTGTGGACATCAAGGACCTGCTGGACCCACGAGCGGTCCTGCACCCCGGAGCCAAGATCGTCAAAGAGGCACGCGACCAAGGCCTGCATCAAGCCATTCAGGAGCTGGTGGGCATCGAAGAAAAGGACAGCCAGCTCAATCTCGCCAAGTTTAGAAGCTTTGCCGATCTCTACTCGGGCGTCTGCTCGTTCTGCTCCCAATGCGCCGATATTTGCCCGATCTTTAGCCGACTGCCAGACGAGTTCGCCGCACGCACCGAAGCGGCGCCGACCTTTAAACGCGCGCTGGCTATCGCGCTGGAGGTGAATGGAGACCGGGCCGCTGCCATCAAAGACGACCCTCTGTTCCACAAGGTCTTGGACCTCTGCCTGCTGTGCGGTCAGTGCACGTGGAAATGTCCCACCAACGCCACGATGCGGGACATGGTCGCCAAGATACGCGAGGAAAAACGCAGCCGCGTCTTGGCCCCGGCCATCGAGTCGGTCATGTCGCGTCGGACGCTGTACAATCTGATCATTGGCATCGCTGGCCTCACGCAGGGCCTCTGGAACAACCAGCTGGGCCGCACGGTCATGGCGGCCCTGCCGCAGGGGCTGCTCCCCTCCCACATCCCCGCCGGGCGATACATTCCGCCCATCGCCCGGTCGAGCGTGCAAGCTCGATACCGCGAGTTATACAATATCCCCGCGTCTGAGGCCGACATCGCCTACTTTTACGGGTGCAGTTCGGATCTCTTTGCCGTGCCGGTTGTGGACAGCTTTCTCAACGTCGCCCGGCACCATGGCTGGAAGGTCTCGCTGCCACCTCAGCGCTGCTGCGGCGAGCCGTTTGCGGCTGCGGGCAACACAGAAGAATATCACCGACTGGCAAGGTACAACATTGACCAGCTTGCAGGTTTCAAGTACGTCGTCGCTCACTGCCCCTCTTGCCTCATCGCCTTCAAGGAATATGCCCGGGATTTCGCCCGCATCGGCGATACGGTCTACGCGCAAAAGGCGCAGGCGATCGTCAACAAGTTGTACGACCCGGCGCAGTTCATCTTCCAGGTCATCCGCCCGGAGAATCTGAAGCCAGGCAAGAACGGGGCACGGCAAAAGATCGCCGTCCACGTGTCGTGTCACGAAAAGCTGGGCCACAAGCTCACGGCTTCCACCAACTATACGCGCGATCTGCTCAACCTGATCCCAGGGCTTGAGGTCGTCCCCATGAAGGGCGCGGACGAGTGCTGCGGTCAGGGCGGCCCGTGGGGATTGGCCGGTCACTATGATCTGTCCGTCAAAATGCGGCAGGACAAGATCGCCAACATCATGGACTCACAAGCCGACGTGGTCACAAGCTGGTGCCTGGGCTGCATGATCCAGATGCGCGACGGGTTGGGTCAGGCAGGCAGCACAATCCAGGTGCGGCACCCGTTGGAGCTGCTGAGCGAGGCGTATGCGTGACACGGTGATGGGGTGACAGGGTGACACGGAGACAGGGAGAGGCTTGATCTGTGTCACCTTGTCATTGTGCCGGAAATGGCGTATGCTTTGCATATACTGAGCGCGGTCATGTTTCGCACTTTTGTATTTGTCCTTAACCCCGTCAACGAATCGCCTTCGGCGCAACGAATAAACGAATCGGAAAGGATCCAACCTGGTGCAATTTTGGATTTTGACGCCAGGGGTCACGTCGTCGGGATGGAGCCGCTCCAACTGAGCATACGCACACGGCCAGAGAAGCTACGTCTCCTTCAGTTTGAGACAGTTGGGTAGCCTGTCGGAGAGCCAAACCAGAACCCCATTACGATGCCCAAGAAATTCTACGTCGTCTGGAAAGGCCGCAAGACCGGCATCTTTGAAAGCTGGGACGAGTGTTCCGCTCAGGTCACCGGCTATCCCGACGCCGAATACAAGGCCTTCCCCAACCGCGAGGCCGCCGAAGAAGCGTTTCGCCGCCCGTACGAAGAATACAAAGGCAAGCGCATCCCCGCCCTCAGCCAGGAGCGGCTGATCGAAATCGGCCCGCCCATCCTCCCCAGCTATTCGGTGGACGCGGCGTGCAGCGGCAACCCCGGCGTCCTGGAATACCGCTGCGTGAACAATCAAACCGGTCGAGAGATTTTCCGGCAAGGCCCATTCGAAAACGGCACGAACAACATCGGCGAGTTTCTCGCCCTCGTCCACGCCCTGGCGCTGTTCAAGAAAAAAGGAATTGACCTGCCCATCTACTCCGATTCAGTGGACGCGATGGGCTGGGTCCAAGACAAAAAGTGCAAGACCCGGCTCGTGCGAGACGAAAAGAACGCCGAGCTGTTCAACCTGATCGAGCGCGCCGAAGCCTGGCTGAGAGACAATGACTATGCTAATCCCATCCTGAAATGGGAAACCGAAGCCTGGGGCGAAATCCCCGCCGACTTTGGTCGAAAATGACAAGGTGGGGGGTGACACGGCGATCTCGATCACCTTGTCACCCTGTCACCGTGTCCGCTTGTCAAAACAAACCAGGAGCATCCACCAATGTCTGAACAATACAACGACCTGTTATTCCGTGGCGACCTGGCCGACCTCGACCCGACCATCGCGCACCTGATCGAGCGCGAGCACGAACGGCAGACGCGCAAGCTCATCATGATCCCATCCGAAAGCTACGCGCCGCAAGCCGTGCGACAGGCGCTCGGCTCGGTCCTGCAAAACATTTACGCCGAAGGCTACCCACCGCTGCGCGCGATGCGTGAATCGGAAGCGCTGCTTTCCGACACTGAATATCAGCTTGCCTACTATCGTCGCTACAGCGATCGCCGCTTTTACAAGGGCGTCGAATTTGCCGACATCGTCGAAGCGCTGGCTGCCCGTCGAGCCGCCCAGTGCTTTGCCACGCCCGCCGTCCCGGCTCAGGCCATTCACGCCAACGTGCAGCCACTCTCCGGCTCGCCCGCGAACCTGGGCATCTATGACGCCTTTATGAAAGCTGGCGATGTGCTGATGGGCCTCGACCTCTTTCAGGGCGGCCACCTGACGCACGGCTCCGAGTTCAACATCTCGGGCAAGCGGTATCGTGTCGCGTCCTACGGCGTTGACCCCAAAACCGAGCGACTCGATTACGACCAGATCATGGATTTGGCCAGGAAACACAGGCCGCGTGTCATCGTCGCCGGATACACGTCGTACTCGTGGGCGCCGGACTGGAAAGCGTTCCGCCAGATTGCCGATGCCGTCGGTGCGCTGCTGGTGGCCGACATTGCGCACACCGCCGGGCTGGCTATCGCCGGCGTCTATCCGAATCCAGTCGGCATTGCCGACATCACCGTCTTCACCACGCACAAGACGCTGGGCGGGCCGCGCGGCGCGGTCATCCTCACGACCGATGAGGACAAGGCCAACCAAATTGACATGGCGATCTTTCCCGGCGCGCAGGGCGGGCCGCACGTCAACAAGTTCGCGGCGATGGCCGTCGCCTTCAAGCTGGCGCAGACCGAGCAGTTCAAGCAAATTCAGCGACTCACCGTCGAAAACGCGCGCGCGCTTTGCGACGCCTTCCAGGCGCGGGGGCTGAAGGTCGCCTATGGCGGCACCAACACGCACATTGTCGTGCTGAACGTCAGCTCAATCCCCAGCCACACCGGCTTCCCGTCCCCTGGCGGGGATCTGCGACTTCGCGGCGAGACGGCCGCGCGCATCCTCGATCTGGCCGGCATCGTCGTCAACAAAAACACTATCCCTGGCGATCAAAAGACCGCGCTGGCCAGCGGCATCCGCTTTGGTACCCCCTGGGTCAGCCAGCGCGGATTGCGCCCGGCGGACATGCAGACCATCGCCGAGGTCGTCGCAGAGGTCCTGACGCACATTCATCCGTTTGCGTATTTCGGATTGGCGGGCGAGCTGCCGCGCGGCAAGATCGATCTCGACGTGCTGGAATCCGCCCAACAGCGCGTGGCCGAACTGGCCGACAAAGCCGGTACTGACTTGGAATTCAAGACTGGCCCACGCTCCACCCTCCACTCTCCACTTTCCACATTTGAGATCAAAGGATTCCGCGCTCGCGCATTCCTCCAAGACATTTGCACAAGTAACATGGACAAACTAGAGCCTGGTCAGGCAATCCGCACCTATTTGCTCGATCGCACAGGCAAACTGCTCGCCAACGCTGCAGTGGCGCGCGCGCCCGCCGATGAATATGGACGCGATCGCTTCTGGCTGGCCGTCCGAGGCCAAGAGGCCGAACGAGTCAAGGCCTGGTTGAGCGGCCTTTCGGATGGCTACGTTCTGCACGATGACCAGGACCTCTTGCGCAAGGTTCAAGGCCCGGTGACAATCGCCGAAACAAACGACGTGGATTGGAAACTGCTCCAATCCATCGGCGAGCCGATCGCCGAACCCGGCGCGCCCGGCGCGGTGCTCTTGCAAAACTATCCGGATCGTTTTGACCTGACCAAACCCTATTTTGTCGGCGAAAACTGCTTTATCGAATTTGCGCCGCCGACCGACAAGACCGAATGGACCTGGACCGAGCCGACCGATGCCCCGCTCAAGCGCACCGCGCTGTTCGAGACGCACAAAGCGATGGGAGCCAAGATGGTCCCCTTCGCCGGATGGGAGATGCCTGTCTGGTACACCAGCGTGAGTGAAGAACACGCGGCGGTCCGCAAGGCTGCCGGGCTGTTCGACGTGAGCCACATGGGTTGCCTGGAGGTCTCGGGACCTAATGCGATTTCCTTTCTCGACGTGGTGTTCTCCAACTATGCGCATTGGATTGACAACGGCCAATCCTGCTACGGCTATCTGCTCGATCCAGACGGCAAGGTGATTGACGACATGATGATCTACCGCCGGGCGGCCGATCAATTCCTGATCGTCGTCAACGCCTCGAACGCTGACAAGGACTGGGACTGGCTCAACGCCGTCAACCAGCGACGTGTGATCATTGATCGCCAGCGGCCCTGGATTCAGGTTCCCGCGCCGGCCATCCTTCGCAACCTCAAAGACCCGGCCTCTGGCGCGGACCAATTGCGCGATGTCGCGCTGCAAGGCCCGGCTTCGCTGGCGATCCTGCAAGCCTGCACGGACGATCCCCAGGTCAAGTTTGCGCTGGCTCAAATCCGCCGCACCGACCTGACCGAAACCGAGCTATCGGGCATCCCGCTCGTCATTGCGCGCACCGGCTATACGGGCGAAGATGTCGGCTACGAGCTATTCGTCCACCCCGATCGCCAGGTCGAGTTGTGGAACTTGCTGCTGGAAAAAGGCCAACCGTTCGGCCTCAAGCCGTGCGGACTCGCTGTGCGCGACAGCACTCGCACCGAAGCCGGGCTGCCGCTCTACGGTCACGAGCTGGCCGGGCCATTCGACATCACGCCCATCGAAGCGGGCTTTCAAGGCTATATCAAGTATCACAAGCCGTTCTTTATCGGACGCGAAGCATTGATGGCGCGCGACAAGAATCGGACGCGCGAGCTGATCCGTTTCCGCGTGAACCAGAAAGGCACGCGGCGGCCCACCCCAAGTTGCCCGGTCGTCAACAAACAGGGCCAGGTCATCGGCCACGTCACCAGCTGTTCGATTGACAGCGAAGGGTACCTGCTGGGCCTGGCGATTGTCGAGATGCGGTATAATCAACCCGGCACCCCCCTGGGCATATTCGTTCTGCCCGAAAAACCGCAGCCGGAAAAGGCCAAGACAGAGCTGACGCCCGGCGATCGGGTGCTGCTGCACATCGAAGCGACCGTGCTGCCGCGCTTCCCCCAGAAGAGGCAGGCATCTCCGGCGAAGGAGCCATCGTCGGATTGAAGGTGAAGGAGTAAGAGGAATGTCAGCCAAACAAAAGCAAGCAAAGGAGGCCAAAGCATCATATCGTGTAAAGCGCTCGGGCGCTAAACGCGCTAAAGAAAAAATGTTGCTCAAACGCATCACCTTGAATCCCAAAATCATGGCCGGCAAACCAGTCATCAAGGGCACGCGACTGACAGTTGATTATATTCTCAACCTCTTGGCACATGGCGCAACTGAAGCCGAAATTCTACAAGAATACAAAGGGCTGACGCGAGAGGATATTCACGCCTGTTTACTGTTCGCATCTCAATCCTTGCAAAACACACTCTTTGTGCCATTGATGGCGGAGGCCTGATGCGGTTCCTGGTAGACGAATGTACCGGCCCGGCAGTGGCACAGTGGCTGCGAGAGCAACACCACGAGGTTTTTTCCGTGTATGAGCAAGCGCGTGGAATGGGTGATAATGAGATCGTTCAAAAAGCATTTGCAGAAAGCCGAATCCTGATCACCAATGATAAAGACTTTGGAGAAAAGATTTACCGGGAGCGATGGCCGCATAGAGGGATTGTCCTTTTACGACTGGACGACGAACGAGCCGCTGTCAAGATTGATGCGTTGCGGCGGCTGCTTGCGCGACACGCAGAACGACTCGCGGATCATTTTATCGTGGTGACGGAAACAAGCGTGCGCTTCGCTCGCCGAGAGGAGAGTTGATTATCCATGTCAAGCTGTCAAGACTTTGTGTTCGATGGTAACCTGGCGGACATGGACCCCGATGTCGCCGAACTGATCGCTTGCGAAGCCGAGCGGCAAACGCGCAAGTTGATCATGATCCCATCCGAATCCGACGCGGCCCAGGCGGTGCTGGAAGCGCAAGGCAGCGTGTTCCAGAACGTCTATGCCGAAGGCTATCCCGCCCCCATCACCATCGGTCAGCCGCAGGAGTGGATCCTCAACTATGAACAGGAGCTGATCCACTATCGTCGCCGAGGCAGCCCGCGCTACTATATGGGCGTCGAATACGCCAACATGGTCGAAGCGTTGGCCCGCCGCCGCTGCGCCGAACTGTTCGCCAACGAGCACGTTCCCGCTGAACGCATTTGGGTCAACGTCCAGCCGCTGTCGGGTGCGCCAGCCAACAACGCCGTGTACGAGGCGCTGGTCCAGCCGGGCGAAACCGTGATGGGCATGAGCCTGGTGCACGGCGGCCACCTGACGCACGGCAGCCCGGCCAACCGCTCCGGCAAGCACTATCACATCGTCCCGTACACCGTGAACGAAACGACCGAGCGGCTCGACTATGCCGAGATCACCAAACTGGCCGCGCAGCACAAGCCGCGCCTGATCATCGCCGGGTACACGTCGTACCCGTATGCGCCGGATTGGAAACGCTTCCGCGAGATCGCCGACAGCGTCGGCGCGTACCTGATGGCCGACATCAGCCACGTCGCGGGCATGGTCGTGGCGGGCGTGTTCCCCTCGCCTGTCGGCTATGCCGACGTGATCACGTTCACGACGCACAAGACGCTGTGCGGGCCGCGCGCTGCGTGCATCCTCACCACCGAGGAGGAACTGGGCAAAAGGATTGATCGCGCCGTGTTTCCCGGCGAGCAGGGCGGGCCGCACGTCAACACGATTGCTGCCATGGCCGTCGCGTTCAAACTGGCGACGACCGACAAGTTCAAAGCGCTGCAAAAGCAAATCCTGGTCAACGCGCAGCACCTTGCCCGGTGTCTCCAGGACGCCGGCCTGCGCATCCCCTACGGCGGCACCGAATCGCACATGCTGCTGGTGGATTGCAAAAGCATCCGAGGCCAGGACGGCGCGCCGCTCATGGGCGACCCGGCCGCGCGCATTCTCGACCTCGTCGGCATCGTCGTCAACCGCAATACGATCCCCGGCGATACGAGCGCGGCTCATCCCAGCGGCATCCGGCTGGGTACGCCGTGGATCACGCAACGCGGCCTGCGCGAACCGGAAGTTGAACTCGTTGCCAGGGCCATCGCCGACACACTCAAAAGTTGCCAGCCTTACCCCGGCGGCGCTAAGGTGGACTTTGATGTGCTGGAACGTTCCAAAGTCGAGGTGCAAGAGCTGATCGCTCAACTCGGTATCTGCGCACCGCCCGCCAAGCGAGGCTATCCACACTTTTGGACCATCCACGATCCCTACCCACCTGAACTCATCACGTTCGAGATCATTGGACAAAGAGCGTTTATCTTTTTGCAGCACGCCACCACCAATCACCTATCCCAACTGAGCGCGGGCGGCGAACAGGCCACGTTCCTGCTCGAAAGAGATGGGCGAGTGATGAGCGGCGCGGTGCTGCATCGCCCGACCGCCTCCATCGAGCATTACCTGCTCGTCGTGCCGGGCAACAAGGCCGCGCGAGTGGCCGCGTGGCTGCGCGCGCTTTCGGATGGCTATATCGCCTTCAGCGATGATTTGCGCGCCAAGCTCATCGGCCCCGTGATCGTGCGCGAGGCCCGGCGTCCCTATGCGCCCCAGACCGCCCTGCCGCTCGATCTCCAGGCCAACCCCGAGGCAGTGGACAGGACCAAACCGTACTTTATCGGCCAGGACGCGCTCGGCCCGGCGCCACAGCCCCCCTTGCCCGTTTTCACCTGGACGGAGCCGCGCGATGCGCCGCTCAAGCGCACGACGCTTTACGAGACGCACAAGGCTCTGGGGGCCAAGATGGTCCCGTTTGCCGGATGGGAGATGCCGGTGTGGTACACGTCTGTGATCAAAGAGCACCTCGCCGTGCGCCAGGCGGCCGGGTTATTCGATGCGACGCACATGGGCGTGTTCGAGGTCAGCGGCCCCGACGCCAGCCAGTTCATCAACCTGGTGCAGCCCAATGCCTCCTTTGCGGTCCGGCCTGGCCTTTCACTCTACACGTATTTTTTGGACGTGGACGGCAACTGTATTGACGATACGATGATTTACCGGCGCGCGCCCGATCAGTACATGGTGGTCGTCAACGCGAGCAACAATGATAAAGACTGGGCCTGGCTCAACGCTATCCTCGAGAACCGCGTGGCGATGGACCGCGACCGCCCCTGGCTCCGATGGCGTGGGGATGTCACGTTGCGCGATCTGCGCGACCGGCGATGGGGCGATGACTGCCGGGCTGACCTGCCCCTGCAAGGCCCCCAATCACGTGACATTTTGCTGAGACTGGCCGACACGCCCGAGTTTGCCGAGCAGATCAGGCAACTCAAACGCGCCGAGCTGTGCGAAGGCAAGCTGGCTGGACACGACGTGATCGTTTCGCGCACGGGCTACACCGGCGAGCCGCTCAGCTTCGAGATCTTGGTCCACCCCGACCGCGCGCCCGATCTATGGAACCAGATCATGGAGGCCGGCGCGCCGTTCGGACTCAAGCCGATCGGATTGGGCGCGCGCGACAGCCTGCGCACCGAAGCAGGCTTGCCACTCTACGGCCACGAGCTGGCCGGGCCGCTCAACCTCACCCCCGACGACGCCGGCTTGGGTGCGTTTGCCAAGCTCTACAAGCCGTTCTTTATCGGGCGCAGCGCCTTTATCCGACACAAGACCCAAATGCGCGGCCAGGTCATCCGTTTTCGCGTGAACGACAAGAACGTGCGGATGCCCAAGCTGCTCGACCTGGTGGCCGATAAGCGCGGCAAGGTCGTTGGCCGGGTGACTTCGTGCGCGATTGACACCGAGGGCTACTTTACGGGCCAGGCGTTCGTCGAGTGGAAATATACCCAAGAAGGCACGCCGCTGTGGGTGGCGGGGATCCCGGAGCGCGAACACGAGGACAAGCCACGCAGCCAGATGACGTTCGGCGACCGGGTGACCGGGCTGGAAGCCATCACCGTCATCAGCCGGATGCCCAGGCGCAGCACAATCACCGGGTGACACACGGGCCTCGTGGCTTTCTCGTGATGGCACACCCGGCCCCACAAGGTACTTGCCATCTCGCGTTGAATAGCCTCAACCCACCAGGGCTGCCTTGACATCTTCAACAGCCTATCATATAATGAAAGTTGTCAGACAACATGGCTAACTCAGCTTCCCCCAACAAACAGCGGCGTTCCCCACGTTCCCCGCGCGCTCAAGTGAACCAGGCGCTGGCGGCACTGATCCACCAATGCCAAATCGGCGAGCAGTTGCCGCCGGAACCCCAACTGGCGCGGCAACTCGGCGTCTCGCGCGCCACCTTGCGCGAAGCCATGCGTTCCTTTGAGGAACGCGGCCTGATCGTGCGCAAGCATGGCGTGGGGACCTTTGTCGCTCCCCCGCCACCCGTCCTTGAGGCGGGACTCGAAGAACTGGAAAGCCTGGACACCCTCGCGCGGCGGATCGGTCTGGAGACGCGCATGGGCGAAGTGCACATCGAGGAACGCGCTGCGACGCCGGGTGAAGCGAGTCGCCTCGGGGTTTCGTCGGACACCCAGGTGCTTTCTGTTGCGCGCGTGATCTTGACCGACGCACGCCCGGTGGCTTACCTGATTGACATCGTCCCGCTCTGCTATCTTCACGCTCAAGACCTGAGCGAGTCTTTTGGTGGCTCGGTGCTCGATGTCTTGATCCGGCGCGCCGAGCCGGCCCTGAGCCACTCGCGCACCGACATCGTGGCCGAAGCGGCTGACGAAGCGTTGGCCCGCAAGCTTCACCTGCAACGCGGCGACGCGCTGCTCAAGTTCAAAGCGCAGTTGTACGCGCGCGATGGGCGCGTGGTGGATTATTCGCTCAGTTACTTTGTGCCCGGCTACTTTCACTTTCACGTGGTGAGGCGCGTGGCAGGCGGAAATTCCCTATCTCAAGTTCCAGATCTCAAAGAGGCAAATTGACACGAATGGCGATCCAACTTTTGTCGTAGGCGCGCCAAAGTGATGGGATACCGTAAGGCGGCTCTCTATAGCCGCCGCAATCGACGGCAGGTTTGGAAACCTGGCTCTACGTGCGCACCCCAGCGGTTTGGCGCGCTAACCTTTTGTCATTCGATATTCGACCATCAGAGGAGGAATAGAAAATGAAAAGCTTTATGGGACATGACATTCTCTCGCTCAAGGATTTTGAGCGCAACGAATTCTTTCACGTGTTTGATGTGGCGGCTCAACTGGAACCGATCGCTCGCAGCCGCCGCAACAGCGATCTGCTCAAGGACAAGACGCTGGTCGCTGCGTTCTATCAGCCGTCCACGCGCACGCGCCTGGCGCACGAAGCTGCAATGCATCGTCTGGGCGGGCACGTGACAGGCTTTGCCGATTTCAAGATGACGCGCGCCGGGGACTGGTATCAGGAATCCATCAAAGACACAGTCAAGATGCTCGAATTCTACGGCGACGTGATCGTGATGCGTCACTTTCAGCAAGGCGCACCGCACGAGGCAGCCAAATGGGCCTCGGTCCCGATCATCAACGGCGGCGACGGTTGGGGCGAGCATCCCACGCAGATTCTCACCGACCTGTACACCGTGCTGCGCGAAAAGGGCCGCATTGACGGTTTGAAATGGCTGGCCGTCGGCGATATGCGCATGCGCACGATGCACTCGCTGGGTTATGCCCTGACCCAGTTCGACTGCCCGATCACGTTCGTCGCGCCGCCCGCGGACGCGCTCTTTCCCGGCTCGCCCGATATGCGCATGCCGGAATCCTACAAGGCAGAGTTCAAGCAATACTCGCTCAACTTTAAGGAAGCCGAACACGTCGAGCAAGCGATTGCCGAGGCAGACGTGATCCTGGTCGAGCCGGTGGTGCAGCCCGATTACACTCAAGCGCGGCAAGAAGCGAGCAAGGACAAAAGCCTCACACCCGCGAATTACAGGATCACGCGCGAATTGCTCGAAAAGAAAGCCAAGAGCGACGCGATTCTGCTCCACTCGCTGCCGCGCATGGACGAAATCCCGCTCGACGTGGACATCACCCGCTGGTCGCGCTACTGGCAAGAGGCGTTCAACGGCGTCGTGATGCGCATGGCGCTGTTGGCGCTGGTTCTTGGAGCCATGGAGTAAAATCCAAGACATCTGCTTTCTGGCAAAGCACTCACAAGTGGGCGAGAAGAGGGATTCTGAGAGGCTCATGATGCCGACGATGACGGTTAAGGAGTGGGCGGCAGCATACCAGGCAGCCAACGAATGGGAACCGCAAGAGCGACTGATCAGGCTGCCGCTCGAACCCATAGAAGAAAGCGTGCGCTCTTACTTTGCCTTGTCTACCATGGCGCTTGCCCTCGCTGATGCTGCCAATGAGCCAGAAGAACTGTGGGAGTTGCGGCTAAAGCACTACCAGGCCATGGCGGGGAAATGGAAGCGCCTGGCGCAAAGACAGAAACATGCTGACCAACAATTACAAGCGCGCTACGACCCTTCATAAGGAGAGGTAAAAACGTGCAAACATATCTTCATGGCCGAGACTTGATCGGCGACCTGGATTTCAGCAAAGAAGAAGTCGAAACGGTTCTGGAAGTAGCTTTTGACCTGAAGCGCAAACGCGCCTTGGGCGAGCCGCATCCCTACCTGCGCGACAAGGTGCTGGCAATGCTGTTTTTCTTTTCCAGCACCCGCACGCGCGGCTCGTTCGAGGCGGGCATGGCGCAGCTCGGCGGCCACGCCGCGTTCATCGAATCACGCACGACGCAGATCGCGCACGGCGATACCCCCAAAGAGATCGGCGAGATTTTTGGCCGCTACTTTGACGGCATCGCCATCCGCCACGTGGACTGGGGCGCCGGCAATGCTTACCTGAACGCCGTCGCGAAAGCTTCGCGCGTGCCTGTGCTCAACATGCAGTGCGACATCTATCACCCGTTCCAGTGCCTGGCCGACCTGATGACCATCATCGAAAAGAAAGGCCGCGACCTACGCCGAAAAAAGATGGTCGTCTCGTGGGCGTATGCCGCGTCGTATCAAAAGCCGATGTCGGTGCCGCAATCGCTCATCTTGCAAATGCCGCGCTTTGGGCTGGACGTTGTCCTGGCCCACCCGCCCGAGTTCCGACTGATGCCCGAGATCATGGACATGGCGCGCGAGCAGGCCGAAAAGTTTGGCGCCGGCTTTGAGGTCATCAGCGACCCGGACGGCATGGACCAGGCCTTCAAGGACGCCGACATCATCTACGCCAAGTCGTGGGGCGCGATGGTGCATACGCCCGACGAAAAGCAAGGCGCCGAGATCATCCAGAAATATTCGTCGTGGATCACCGACGAGCGCCGCATGAAGCTGGCCAGGCCAGATGCGATTTACATGCACCCGCTGCCCGCCGACCGCAACATCGAGGTCACCGACGGCGTCATGGACGGGCCGCAGTCCGTCGTCTATGACCAGGCGGAAAACCGCTTGCACGCGCAAAAAGCTGTCATGGCCCTGACGATGTGAAATTCAACAGAGGAGATATTCTATGGCAACGACCAAGAAAGCCGCAAGGAAAGCCAGGCCCGCAGCCACCAAGAATCTCAAGAAGGCAACCCGGCCGACAGCCAAAAGGATCAAGGCCGCCACGCCCAAGCGCAAGTTTGCCGTCGTTGCCATCGGCGGCAACTCGCTGATCAAAGACGAGCAGCACAAGACCGTCGAAGATCAATACCAGGCCGCCAAAGAGACGACCTACCACATCGCCGACATGATCGAGGCAGGTTGGGACGTCGCCATCGGTCATGGCAACGGGCCTCAGGTTGGCTTTATCCTGCGCCGCTCCGAGATCGCGCACAAGGTCGAAGGGATGCACGAAGTCCCACTCGACGTGTGCGGCGCAGATAGCCAGGGTGCGATCGGGTACGCGCTCCAGCAGAATTTGCAGAACTGGCTGTACCAGCGCAAGATTAACAAGAACGTCGCCACCGTCATTACCCAAGTGCTCGTGGATCGTGACGATCCGGCCTTCAAGAACCCGACCAAACCGATTGGCGGCTTTATGGATGAGGCCGAAGCCCGGCGACGCCAGGTCGAAATGAGCTGGGACGTCGTCGAAGACGCCGGGCGAGGTTGGCGGCGTGTCGTCGCTTCGCCGCTTCCCAAAGAAGTCGTCGAGCTGGATACGGTCAAGGCGCTGTTGAACGCCGGGGTCGTGGTCATTACGGTGGGCGGCGGCGGCATCCCGGTGATCGATCCGGGCGATGGCAACTATCGCGGGATCGCCGCCGTGATTGACAAAGACTATGCCAGCAGCCTCCTCGCGCAGAGCATCTACGCCGACCTGTTCCTGATCTCGACCGCTGTCGAAAAGGTCGCGCTCAACTTTGGCAAGCCGGACCAAAAGTGGGTGGACAGGATGACGCTGGCCGAAGCCAAGCGGTATCTGGCCGAAGGCGTTCACTTTGCCAAAGGTTCGATGGCGCCCAAGATTCAGGCCATCATCTGGTATCTCGAAGCAGGCGGAAAGCACGCCATCATCACCAACCCGGAAAACATCGGACGTGCGTTGCGTGGCGAAACTGGCACGCATATCGTTCCCTGAATTGCACGGGTCAAACGAAAATGATCACCCACCGCCGACCCCGCAGGCTTACGCTTGACTGGGGAGACATCGCGTTTAGAGCAGCCCTGCCTGTCCTGGCGATGCTGGCCGCGCTGCTCATCGGCGCCGTCATGTTGGTGCTGCTCAACGCCAATCCCCTGGAAGCTTACGCCACGATGGTCACGGGCGTGTTCGGCAGCGTGTCCGGCTTGACCCAGTCGCTCGTCAAAGCGACTCCGCTCCTGTTGGTGGGGTTGGGGATCTGCATCGCGTTCCGCGCGAGCGTCATCAACATCGGCGGAGAAGGACAAATCATCCTCGGCGCGGTGATGGGCACATGGTTCGCGCTGACGTTCCGCACCTGGCCCGGCTGGCTGCTCTTGCCGCTCACACTGATCGTCGGCTTTGTCGCGGGCGCTGTATGGGGATTTGTGCCCGGCCTCCTCAAGGCGCGGCTGGCCGTCAACGAGATCCTCAGCACCGTGATGATGAACGCTATCGCGCTGCAATTGATGAACCTGCTGGTGCGCGGCCCGTTGATTGACCCGGCGGGCATCACCGCTGGCACCTACCTGCCGCAATCCGAGCGATTACCCGAACAAACCTGGCTGCCCAGACTGGTCCCCCAAACGCTGCTGCACGCGGGCGCGCTCATCGCCGTCGTATTGGCGATTGCCGTGTACATCTTTCTCTGGCGCACGACCATTGGCTATCGCATCCGCGCCGTTGGATTGAACCCCGACGCCTCACGTCATGCAGGTATCCTGGTGCCGTTCTATCAAGCGTTGTCGTTGACGTTGGCGGGAGGCTTTGCCGGATTGGCTGGCGTGATTGAGGTCTTGGGCGTGCAGCATCGTCTGCTGGAGGGCATCACAGGCGGCTATGGCTTTTCCGGCATCGTGGCCGCACTGTTCGGCGGACTGCATCCACTTGGCCTCATCCCGGCGGCCTGGCTGTTCGGCAGTCTGCTCGTCGGCGCGGATATGATGCAGCGCGCGGTTCAGGTGCCCTCGGCGCTGATCAGCGCGATCCTGGGTCTGGTGGTTCTGTTTGTCGTCGGCTCGGCATGGCTCTCAAGTCGCTGGTCAGCCCGGCGCGCAGCCGCAGCGGCAGGCAAGGAGGCCAGGACATGAACGAGGTTTTCTCAGCAGCCGTCATCGTCGGCGTGTTGACCTCGGCGATCCGACTGGCGACGCCCTACCTGTATGCCGCCATCGGCGAAGCGTTTGCGCAAATATCGGGTGTCGTGAATCTGGGCGTGGATGGCATCATGCTGCTGAGCGCGTATGCGTCGTTCTTTGTCGCGCTCAACACAGGCAATTTGTGGTTGGGTCTGCTTGTCGGCGTGATCGTCGGCGTCTTGATGGGCCTGCTCATGTCCGTGATCAGCGTGACCCTCAAGGCCGAACAGGGCATCAGCGGCATCGGCCTGTACATGTTCGGGCTGGGGCTGTCGTCGCTGCTGTTCAAGGTGACGATCGGCACGGTCAAGACTGTGGTCGGTTTCCAGTCGGTCAAGATCCCACTGCTGGGCGACATTCCTATCATCGGCGAGATCTTGTTCAACCAAAGCCTGCTCGTGTACGGCGCGTTTCTGCTCGTGCCGCTGGCGTGGTGGATATTGGACAAGACGACGTGGGGATTGCGCATCAAAGCGGTCGGCCAGAATCCGGCGGCGGCGGATTCGCTGGGCGTCAACGTGGATCGGGTGCGCTATTTCAGCGTGTGCCTGGGCGCGGCGCTGGCCGGGCTGGCGGGCGCGTCACTTTCACTGGCGCTGGTCAATCTGTTCCAGGAAAACCTCACGGCGGGGATGGGCTTTATCGCAGTGGCGCTCGTCTACTTTGGCGGATGGCGACCGCTAGGCATCATGGGCGGCGCGCTGCTCTTTAGCACGGTCAACGCGATCCAGTTGTGGATGCAGGTCAAAGGCGTCTTTGAGTGGCTGGCGGAGCAGGGTGTCAAGATCCCGCCCGAAACCGCTGTGATGCTGCCGTATCTATTGACGATCGCGGCGCTGGCCCTCACCGTGAGTCGAGCGCGGCAACCGGCAGCGTTGAACAAGCCGTTTGAGCGAGGGGAAAACTAGCCCTCTCCTACTCCCTTGCCCCCTCCCTCTTCCAATGCTTGGGAGAGGGAGGGGGTTGGGGGAGGGCGAGGGCCAGATCCAATTCTCTGTAAGGAGGCAGAAGATGAAGGGCAAAGGTGTATTGTTCGTTCTGGTCGTTGTCGCGCTGTTGGCAACCGCGTGCGGCGGGGCAGCAGCCCCGGGCGCTTCGGGCGGCAAGCTGCGCGTGGCCGTGATCATGCCCAGCGCCACCACGGACCTGGCGTTCAGCCAGTCCATGTTCTCGGCGCTCCAGGCCGTTCAGAAGGAAATGGGCGGCGAGGCGCAATTTGAGCTCAAGTACTCGGAGAATATGTTCAACGTGCCCGACGCGGCGGCCGCCATCCGCGACTATGCCAGCAAGGGCTTTGACATCGTCATCGCGCACGGTTCGCAATACGGCGCGTCGGTGCAAGAGATCGCCAAAGACTTTCCAAAGGTGACGTTTGCGTGGGGCACGGACGTCAACACCTTTGGCCTGCCGAACGTGTACGCGTACACTGCGGCGGCGGAGGAAGGTGGCTACGTCAATGGCGTGCTCGCGGCCAAGCTGACCAAGAGCAAGATCATTGGCGTGACCGGCCCGGTCGAGGTGGGTGACGCCAAGACCTACATCAGCGGCTTTGTCCAGGGCGTCGAGTCAGTGGACAAGTCCATCAAGGTCGCCAAGACGTGGACCGGGTCATTCTCTGACGTGGCGCTGATGACGGCGGCGGCCAAGACGCACATCGCCGCAGGCGCCGATTGTCTCACCGGATCGTCGCAATCGGTCGTCGGCTCGATCGGCGCGGCTAAGGAAAAGGGCAACGTGCTGTGGTTCGGCACGCAGGCCGATCAGTCGTCCCTAGCGCCCAACCTGGTTGTGTCCAGCCAGGTGTATGACTGGACGGGCATCCTCAAGCAGATGATCAACAACCGCAAGTCCGGCAAGCTGGGCGGCGACAAGTTTGTGCTCCAGCTCAAAAACGGCGGGTTAAAGATCGTGTATAACTCGGGCTACAAGCTGCCCGACGATGTCAAGAAGGCGGGCGATGCCGCCATCGAAGGCATCAAGAACGGCAGCATCAAGGTCAATCCGTAAATATCCCTCTCCTACCCCCTTGCCCTCTCCCTTTCCCGCTAAGCGGGAGAGGGAGGGGGTCGAGGGTGGGCGAGGGCCAGCAGGATATTCTTTGAGCCTGAACCAACGTCACATCCAACGCATCGAGCTGCGCGACATTGTCAAGCGTTTTCCGGGCGTGCTGGCCAACAACCGGGTTTGCTTTGACGTCAACGCCGGCGAAGTTCACGCGCTGCTGGGCGAAAACGGTGCGGGCAAGAGCACGCTCATGCGCCAGCTCTATGGCCTGTATCAGCCCGACGAAGGACAGATCATCCTTGACGGCAAGCCGCACGTGTTCCGCTCGCCCGCCGACGCCATCCGCGCTGGCATCGGCATGATCCATCAACACTTTATGCTCGTGCCCACGCTCACCGTCGCGGAAAACGTCGCGCTTGGTTTGCGCTCCACCCGCGAACCGCTGACGGACCTGGATCGCGTCTCGGCGCGGATCCGCGAGCTGGCACAGGTCTATGGCCTCAAGGTGGACCCTTCGGCCTATGTGTGGCAACTGGCTGTGGGCGAGCAGCAGCGCGTCGAGATTTTGAAGGCATTGTATCGCGGCGCGAGCGTGATCATCCTGGATGAGCCGACAGCGGTGCTCACGCCGCAAGAGGTGAACGATCTCTTTGCCACACTCAGGCACATGGTCCAAGAAGGACATGGGCTGGTCTTTATCTCGCACAAGCTGCACGAGGTCAAGGCGATCAGCGATCGGGTGACCGTGCTGCGCGATGGCGAGGTGATCGGCACCCGGCGCACATCCGAGGTCACCCGCGATGAGCTGGTCAAGATGATGGTCGGGCGCGAAGTCAAGCCGCTGGCCCCGCAGCCGATGCAGGCAGGCCCAGTCCGCCTCCACATCAGGGCGCTGCGAGCCATGGGCGACCGGGGCACCGAGGTGCTGCGCGGCGTAGAGCTAGAGGTCCACGCGGGCGAGATCCTCGGGTTGGCGGGGGTTTCGGGCAACGGGCAGCGCGAGTTGGCCGAGTGTCTGGCCGGTCTGCGCCAGGCGACCTCAGGCTCTATCGTGATGGACGGCCGGGAGATGACGCGCGCCTCACTGCGTCAGCGGATGGAGGCCGGGCAGGCATACATCCCCGAAGAGCGGATGCGCGACGGCGCGATCCGGGACTTTACAGTGCAGGAGAACTTGTTCCTGCACGATCACGCTGCACCCGAGTACTCGCGGGGCATTTTCATGGACCTGGCGAAAATGTCGGCGCGCGCCAACGAATTGGTCCACCGATTCACCGTCAAGACCCCTAGCCTGGACACACCACTCAAGAACCTGTCCGGCGGCAACATTCAAAAGTTGATCCTGGCGCGCGAGCTTTCTCGCCAGCCCCAGGTGTTGATCGCCTCTCAACCTACGCGCGGCGTGGACATTGGCGCGACCGAATACATCCATCAACGTTTGCTCGAACAACGCGACGCGGGCACGGCGATCCTGCTGATCTCGGAAGACCTGGATGAGGTGCTGACTCTCTCCGATCGGATCGCGGTGATGTATGAGGGGCGCATCGTTGGCGTGGTCCGGCGCAATCAAGCCACCGTCGAGCAAATCGGCCTGATGATGGCCGGCGTTCCACTGAACGAAGCGTTGCAGCGGTCGATCTGAATCGCCCGCGCCTGAGCAAGAACGTGCCTGGCACGCTGCCCCTCTCTACCCAAATCAGGAAAAACTGGTACAATTTTAGAGGCTGCGTCAGACTGAATCGCTTTCTATGTGTTTGTGAATATACCTTTCACTTTGTAACGTGATGGTGCAGAATGGAATTGACCTTTGAGTGGGACGAGGAGAAAGCCAAAGAGACCCTCAAGAAACACAATGTTAGTTTTGAGGAAGCAAAGACAGTATTCAACGATCCATTTCTATGGACGTTCCCTGACCCAGAACATTCCGACATTGAGGAACGATACATCAACATCGGTTATTCTTCAAGAGGGCAGGTTCTGGTTGTAACTCATACAGAGCGGGGAGGCAGCATTCGGATTATCAGTTGTCGCAAGGCGACTGCCAGTGAACGGAGAGCGTATGAAGAAGGAAACTAAAAGAGCAACTGCAGAGCGCCAAGACACGCGCCCTGAATATGATTTCAAACATATGAAAGGTGGCGTACGCGGGAAATATTACAAGGCCTATCGCACAGGGCATACAGTCAAGATCCACAAAGCCAATGGGACGATCGCTATCCAACACTTTCAACTTGAGGATGGCGCGGTGTTGCTGGAGCCAGACGTACGAGAATACTTTCCAGACTCGGAGGCTGTCAACACAGCCCTGCGCGGTCTCATTGCACTGTTGCCCAAAAAACCAGTCAGATAGCACGCGTCTGTCGGCGCTCACCTACCGACAACGCCTGCGACAACTACGCCATAATATAACGAGCTTTCTCCATCACAGAAAGGAGGTCAACCATCGCAAATCCCTGACATCTTTCGACTCGAATACTCTAAAAATTTGCTTTGAGGAGGATAAACGATGTTCGCCCGCAAGAATCTGTTCAAGCTGACTGCCCTGTTCGTTATTGCGACCCTTCTGTTGGCCGCGTGCGGCCCGGCCGCTACGCCCGCGCCCACGCCAGTGCCACCCACCAAGGCCCCAGAGCCTACCAAGCCACCCGCTCCGACAGCGACTAAAGCACCTGAACCAACCAAGCCGCCCGAACCAACCAAGGCTCCGACTCCCGCACCGTTTATCTTTGGCGTCATCCTTGTTGGCCCGTACAACGATCATGGCTGGAGTGAGGCTCACTATACCGCGGGCAAGTACGTCGAGTCCAAGCTCCCCAACGCCAAGATGCTCTATGTGGACAACCTCAACCCCGGCGCCAAACCCGGCGTGACCGTTCCACAGGTCGTGGATGATCTCGTCTCCAAGGGCGCCAAACTCATCTTGACCACTTCGGACGACTTTCAGGATGGCACGCTGGAAGCCGCGCAAAAGAATCCGAACTTGCCCATCATCAACGTGTCTGGCGATCATGCCTGGAAGGACGGCAAGAACTATAAGGCGCCCAAGAACGAGAGTAACTTTATGGGCAAGATGGAATACGGCAAGATGATCGCCGGGTGCGCGGCCGCTCTGACCACCCAGACCGGCAAGATCGGCTATCTTGGCCCGCTGATCAATGACGAGACACGCCGCCTGGCTGCCTCCGCTTACCTGGGCGCAAAATACTGCTGGACCAACTATCTCAAGAAGGACGCCAAAGACCTGAAATTCAAGGTCACGTGGATCGGCTTTTGGTTCAACATCCCCGGCCAGACGCTCGACCCAACCAAGGTGGCAGTGGATTTCATCAATGGCGGCTATGACGTCGTCATGTCCGGCATTGACACGACCGAGGCGCTGGTCGAAGCAGGCAAGGCTGCCAAGGCCGGCAAGAAAGTCTGGGCAATCCCATACGACTATAAGGACGGCTGCAAGGAAGCCGAAGATGTCTGCCTGGGTGTGCCGTACTTTAACTGGGGGCCAGCCTATCTCAAAGCCGTCAAGCTGGTGATGGACGGCAAGTGGACGCAGTACTGGGAGTGGAATGGCCCGGACTGGAAAGACATCAACAATCCTGACACGAGCGCGATCGGCTTTATCAAGGGCAAGGCGCTCAGTAAAGAGAACGGCGAGAAAGTGGACACGTTCGTCAAGGGCCTGGCCGATGGATCGATCAACCTGTTCAAAGGTCCGCTGAATTTCCAGGATGGCAAGGTCTATCTCAAGGATGGCGAGACCGCTACTGACTTGAATATTTGGTATTTCCCACAGCTCTTGCAAGGCATGGAAGGGCCAAGCAAGTAACAGGTATTGGGTATCGGGTATTGGGTATTGGGTCGAATACCTGATACCCAATACCCACTCTGCAACATCCAGGATGAAAGTCGAGCTGGTCAACATCCACAAACACTTTGGCCCGGTGCGCGCCAACGACGGCATCACCCTGTGCGCTGAGCCGGGCACCCTGCACGGCCTGCTGGGCGAAAACGGCGCGGGCAAGTCCACGCTGATGAAGGTGCTGTCCGGTTTCATCTCCGCTGACCGCGGCGAGATCTTGCTGAACGGCAAGCCCGCGCGCGTGACCTCACCAGCACAAGCGGTCGCGTTGGGCGTGGGCATGCTGCATCAAGACCCGCTTGACTTTGCGGCGCTGTCTGTGCTGGACAATTTCCTGCTGGGCAGCCCCGGCCGCCTGATGCCGGATCGCGGGCGCGCGCGCCGTGAGCTACTCGAGTTGGCAGCTCAATTCGATTTCTCATTTGACCCGGACGCGGCCATCTCTAGCTTGAGCATCGGCGAGCGGCAGCAACTCGAAATTGTCCGCCTGTTGTGGCTGGGCGCGCGCGTGTTGATCCTGGATGAGCCGACGACAGCCATCTCAGCTCAGCAAAAGGCCAAGCTCTTTACCGCGCTGCGCAAGTTGGCCGCACAGGGCAAGACCGTTATCTTTGTCTCGCATAAACTCGAAGAAGTGCAGGAATTGTGCAGCAAGGTCACGGTGCTGGCGCGCGGCCAGGTCACCGGCGAAGCGACGATGCCCTGCCCCACAGACCAACTGGTGCACATGATGTTTGGGCAGATCATCACGCTCGGCAAACGATCACCCGTTGCGTTGGGCGATCCGGTTCTGCAACTCGATCGCCTGACGCTGAGCGACTGGCGATTGGAAATCCGGGACTGGACGCTCAACGTCCACGCTGGCGAGGTGATCGGACTGGCCGGCCTGGAAGGCAGTGGACAGCGACTGGTTTTGCAGGCGTGCGCCGGGTTGATCCGACCTGCGGCCGGGCGCGTGCGCGTCGCTGGCCAAGACCTGACCGGCCAACCGTATCGGCGTTTCCTGGAAGCGGGTGTGGCTTACATGCCCGCCGGACGATTGGAAGAAGGCCTCATCGGCGGAATGACGTTGACCGAGCACATGGCGCTGGCCGAGCGACGGCAACCTTTTCTCGTCCACTGGCCCCAGGCCGAGCAAACTGCCGCGCAGCGCATCGCCAAGTACAACATCAAAGGGCAGACGACCACGCGCGTCGAGGAACTTTCTGGCGGCAATCAACAGCGAACGCTGCTCGCGCTCCTGCCGCCTCAGCTCAAGGTGCTGCTGATGGAGCATCCGACGCGCGGGTTGGATATCGAATCCACCGAGTACATCTGGAAACTGCTGTTGAGCAGAACCGAACAAGGTACAGCCATCCTCTTTGCGTCTTCGGATTTGGACGAGCTGCTCGACCGCAGCGATCGCATCCTGGTGTTTTTTGGTGGGCGCGTGGCGCCGCCCTTGAACGCACGTCAAACGACGGTCGAACAACTGGGTGAACTGATCGGAGGCAAAGGCTTTGAATAGCGCATGGACCCGTCCTGGCACGGGCGCAGTGGATTGGCTCCTGCGGATCGCCGCCATCCTGATCGCGCTCATCCTCAGCGCCGGGGTCCTGGTGCTCATCGGCGCCTCGCCGCTGGATGCGTTCATGCTCATCCTGTCCGGCGCATTCGGCTCGACCTCCAAGCTGGCCTATGTGCTGACGGCGTGGGTGCCGGTGCTGTTGTGCTCGGCGGGGTTGTTGGTGACGTTCACCGCCGGGCTATGGAACATTGGCATCGAGGGGCAGATCGTGATGGGCGCGGTGCTGGCGACCGGGATGATGCGCGCTACCCAAGACTCGCTTCCGCCCTGGGTAGTGCTCATCCTCGCCGCGCTGGCCGGCAGTGTGGGCGGCACGTTGTGGGCTATGCTGGCCGGCGCGCTCAAGCTGTATGGCAACGTCAACGAGATTTTCGGTGGGCTGGGCTTGAACTTTATCGCGGGCAGCCTGACAGTCTATTTGGTGCTCGGCCCATGGAAGCGGCCCGGCATCGGCTCGACGAGCGGCACGCAACCTTTCCCATCTTCCCTGTGGCTGCCGGCATTCAAGGATTTCCAGGTCAGCCCCATCGAAGTGCTGCTCGGCCTCATTGCCATTGCCGCGATCGCAGTGGCGCTGCGTGGGACGTATTTTGGCTTGCGGCTCAAAGCGATCGGCAAGAATCTGCGCTCGGCGTTCTTGATCGGCATTTCGACCCATCGGCACATGCTGTTGGCGTTCGCGCTGTGCGGCGCGCTGGCGGGACTGGCCGGCTGGGTGCTGGTCGTGGGCGCCAGCACACGGCATAACCTGTATCCGCTGATCTCGCAGGGCTATGGATTTCTGGCGATCCTGGTCGTGCTGCTGGCAAACCTGAGCGCGATCTGGAGTGTGCCGATCTCGTTCTTTTTCGCGGCGATCGCGACGGGCAGCTTGCAGCTTGCGCTCCAACGTCAGCTCGACTCGTCATTGGGCGGCGTGATTCAAGGCTTGCTGGTGCTTTCGATCCTGATCACGCAGGGGCTTCAGTCCCGGTTACGCCGACCAAGCAGTCTGTGACCGTTGCGGAACGTGGATCGCAAACCCGCTTCGAGCAACATTTTCCAGTATCGAGTCCAACGCGCTATCGAACCAACGCACTATCGCATTCATACACTATCGCACCAGAAAACCCATGGACATTGTCATTCTGATCGCATCGGTGCTGGCGGCATCGCCGCCCATCATCTTTGCGGTGCTGGGCGAGACGATCACCGAAAAGAGCGGCGTCATCAACCTGTCACTGGATGGCTCGATCTTGCTTTCGGCGATGGTCGCCTTTGTCGTCGCGCTCAAGACCGACAGCATCATCGCCGGATTCGCGGCCGGGATGATCGTTGGCGCGCTGGTGGCGCTCATCATCGCTTTTGCCAGCCTGACCCTGCATCAACCACAGGTCGCTACCGGTTTTGTGCTCACCCTGTTGAGCCGCGATCTGGCCTACGTGTTGGGCAATCCGTATGCGCACGTGCCAGGGCCGCAGGTGTCCCATACACCGATCCCCGGCCTGGTAGACATTCCCCTCGTCGGGCCGATCCTTTTCAACCAGAACCCGGTCGTGTATTTCAGTCTGCTCGCTATCGTCTTGGCCTGGGCGTTCATGTTCAAGACGCAATCCGGTCTCAAGCTGCAAGGTCTGGGGGAACGGCCCGCCGCCGCCTTTGCACGCGGCGTCAACGTCACCCGGATGCGTTACCTCTACACACTGATCGGCGGCGCGCTGGTCGGCTTTGGCGGCGCGGCGTTCTCGCTCCTGGTCAAGCCGGGCTGGGCGCGGCCGTATGGGATCGAGGGCACAGGCTGGATCGCGCTGGCGATCGTCATCTTTGGCAATTGGCAACCGTTCCGCGCGGCGATCGGAGCATATCTGTTTGTGACCTTGCAGACGGTGGCCAACACGCTGCAAAGTGCGATGCCCAACGTGCCCACGCAGATCTTTCCCACCCTACCCTTCCCGCTCATGATCCTCACGCTGCTGCTGGTAACGCTCGGCAACGCGGAATGGATGAACCGCGCGCTCGGCCGGCTGCCCGAAGGCTTGCAGCGATTCCTGGTCCGCACACTCAAAACACTCCAAACATCACCGCCCGCGGCGCTGGGGACGATCTTTGAAAAGGAGTAAGAGCGCCGCATGAGCAATCCCCCACCTCGAGGGATGCTGATTTTTACACTGGTCGCTGCGGGGCAGATCGTCTCTTTCACCGGGTCTGCCATGACCAGCTTTGCGTTGGGCACCTGGGTGTATCAACGCACCCAATCCACGACGCTGTTTGGTTTGATCCTCCTATTTGCGCTGCTGCCCTCATTGCTCATTGCGCCGCTGACGGGGGTATTGGTGGATCGTCGGGACCGGCGCATGGTGATGATCCTGTCGGATGCTGGCTCGGGACTGTGCACAGCTACCATGCTATTGCTATTGCAGGCCGGGCGATTGGAGGTCTGGCACATCTTTCTGGCGATGGGCCTCAGCTCGGTCTTTCATGGGTTCCGGGTGCCAGCGTATAACGCCTCCGTCAGTGTATTGGTGCCTCAGGAGCAACTTGGGCGCGCCAACGGCATCATGCAATTTGGCGAGACCTCACGTTACCTCTTTGCGCCCATCCTGGCGGGTTCGCTGATGGGCATCATCGGCGTGACCGGCGTGATGCTGGTTGACCTAGCCACCTTCCTCTTTGCCATTCTGACTTGTCTGGTGGTCCGCTTCCCCAGACCGAAACCCAGCGCGATCGGGCAGACGGCCCAGGGCAGCCTGCTACACGAGGCGTTGTTCGGCTGGCGCTTTATCGTCACTCGCGCTGGCCTCTGGGGCTTGATGGTCATGTTCGCGCTGTCCAACTATGCGACCCTGTTGGTAGACACAGTGCTTCCGCCGATGCTGCTCAACCGCGCTTCGCCGCAGGTGGTGGGCAGTGTGCTGACGTCAGGCGGTGCCGGCATGTTGTTGGGCAGTATCGTGATGGGCGTCTGGGGCGGCCCCAAGCGCCGTATCCATGGCGTGCTGGGATTCCTGTTTTTGATCGGGCTGTTCATTGTCTTGATGGGTCTCTTGCAGTCCGTGCCGCTGATCGCCGTGGCAACTCTGGGCTATTATTTTCCCTTCCCCCTGATGAATGCCTGCGACCAGGCCATCTGGCAAAGCCGGGTCCCGGCCGACGTTCAGGGTCGTGTGTTTTCCATCAAGAGGATGATTGCGCTGTCCATGATCCCACTCGCCTACGTGACCGCCGGGCCGCTGGCCGATGGGGTGTTCGAGCCGCTGATGACGCCCGACAGCCTCTTGTCGGGCCTCTTGGGGCCGATCATCGGCGTAGGGCGCGGGCGCGGCATGGGCCTGCTGATCAGCCTGATGGGGGTGGCGGTGATCCTGGTCATGCTCGGCGCCGCGCTCAATCCACACGTGCGAAAGGTGGAGGATGAGCCCCTGGACGCCCCTCATGCCTCGGCGTCGCTATCTCGCGGCATCGAGGAGCCATCCTGAACGCGTCCCCCTCTCTCGTCATCGGCGCACCACTGATCCCGTCAGCAGCATGCTGAGGGATAGTCGTCGAGTTTCAGACCTGCCAGGTGTCAGGAAACCAGCAGGTCTTGCCTGGAGTATAATGGTAGGGAATTTCGCCGGAGGAACATCGTGCCTAGACCTCAACCCAACTCCCGTCACTGCTTTGTCTGCGGATTACAAAACTCTGCTGGGCTTCAATTGCGATTCGAGGACGATGGACAGAACACTGCGCGCGCCGAGTTCACTGTGCCAGATCAGTTCAACGGCTACCCGGGCGTGGTGCATGGCGGCATCGTCGCCGCGATCTTGGATGAGGTCGCAGGTCGAGCGCTTTTGGCGCGCGGACACGAGTACAAAAATCTGTTCGTCACGCTCAAGATGGAAATCCGTTATCGCCAACCGACGCCGACCAACACGCCACTCACCGCCATGGGCAACATTGTCAAGGCCACCGAGTCCCGCGCGGTCGTCCACGGCGAGATCCGCTTACCCGATGGCACGGTGACCGCTGAAGCCGATTGCATCGTCGCTCGCCCGCCGGATGAATTTGCCGAAAAATGGGAACCGGAGCGGCCCTACTGGAAAGTGTACGACTAGAGACCTCGAAGGTCTGCGAGACCTTCGAGGTCTGGAGGAACGCCCATGTGGAATCTCACCGAAATTCTACGTCCTCCTACCCTGCCCGACGCGGTTCGCGTGTTGAGACGCCCGAACGTCAAAACAGCGATCCTGGCCGGGGGGACGACGCTCGTGCCGCAGGCGCGGCGTGATGTACAGGCGCTGGTTGATCTGCGCGATCTGAAACTGGACTATATCCGGCGCGAAGCCCATGCGCTGCGCATCGGCGCGACGACGACGCTGCAAGACATCGCCACATCGCCGGACGTTCCGCCTGTGCTGGCGCAGGCGGCGCATGCCTCTGCGCCGATCAATGTGCGCAATGCGGCGACGATCGGGGGCGTGGTCGCCAGCGCCGGTTTCAATGCACCGCTGCCTGTTGTCCTGCTCACGCTCGATGCAGTGCTGGTGATTTACGCGCCGGGAGCGCGGCAGTCGCCTATCGCGGCGTTCCTGGCTTACCGCGACAAGCTCTTGGGTGATGGCGCGCTCATCACCGAGTTCGGCATCCCGTTGACTGATGCACGCATGGCGTTTGAAAAAGTCGCGCGCACGCCGGGTGATGCGCCCATTGTGTGCGCGGTCGCCAGGTATCGGCTGGATGATGGCGTGGCGCGCGACGTGCGCGTGGCTGTGGGCGGCGTTGGCCCCTTACCCGTCCGGCTTGCGCGGGCAGAGCAAACGCTGGAAGGCAAGCCGCTGAGTGAGGCGCTCTTCGCTCAGGCAGCCGAAGCCGCCGCGCAGGAGGTCAAACCGCCGAGCGATTTTCTCGCGTCGGCAGAGTATCGGAATGAGATGGTCAGGGTGTTGGTGAGGCGGGCATTGATTGGACTGTCTTGATGAACAATGCGGCTGCGAGGATTCAGATGGACAGAGGGGGACCTGACGAAGATTGGCTCGATCTGGATGGTATAACGCACGCCTGCTCGACGTGCTGTGCGCGCGGTCAGGCCAACCCGACAGCCCGTTTCAGCACAGCGTCCAGGGCATTTTGCAGTTCGGGGAGGCAGGAATGACTGACGAGATGAAAGCCAGCAGAATGTCCTCTCCAACCGGGTCAGGAGAGATGATGACAGCAGGGCGCAGCTTTTGTCCACTCAGATCAGTGAACGGAAAAGGGACGAGCACAATGTCGCCGCGTTGGAGGATAAGAGGAGTCACGACACTGGCTCTCCATCCTGAATGGAGTAAATGTCTTGGCGAGGATCAGCTAGAAAGGCAAAACTGGGGCTGCGTTCAGCCAGCATCGCCAGAGCCAGCACAGGCAAATCGTCCGCCGAGTCCGCGCCCTCGTCTGGAACAAAAACGAGCTTGACTCGCTGTCGCTCGGACAGGCGCACGTCGCCGAGCGGCTTGAACATTCCCTGTTCGTATACAGCATCAATTACTTGGAGCATCGGACTCACCTCGGTTATAGCCTATCACAAGTTGGTCAATTGGTCAATTTGCGTTACGGAATACGGAACACGCAATACGTGAAGAACCGGAATGAAACTCTCGCTGGGCGCGAAGGAGAGGAGACAATGGCTGGTCAGTATTTCAATCACTGGTGGGACTGGAGGCTTTTTGTAACAGCGCAAGTGCTTCTTCAGGCAAAAGGCACGGGATAAAATCAGACACATCTTGAAAGTGGGTATCGTAGGTAATGATGGCGTCACAGCGATGGAGCAAAGCGGAGATCACATGAGACTGATCAGAGGCGTCGCGGATAGAAAACTTTCTGCCATGCAGCAGCCGTTCCATCCGATTCAGCAGAGAAACCAAGCCGAGTTGATTGCCGAGAAGCTGATGCACCGCCAGGCGAGAGACAGTAGCCACCACTCCTACCGGAAAGTTCTCAGCGCAATAAGCGCACACTTCTTGCACCGTGTATAGCGAGACGATTGCTTCCAACTGTCCAGCGTTGATAGCGTCAAAGAGGCGGACAGTCTGCTCGAAACGCTCCGCCTCTTTCTCTCGGCCAAAGAGCCAGACATTCGTCACGGAAGTATCCAGGTAAACTTTCATGCTTTTTCAGGCACGTGTATCCGGCGCTGAGAGACAAGGTCTGTCGTGCCTTGTTGAATCAAATCCACCAGGAGGTCAGAGAACAACAAAGCAATGACAGCGATGCCTTGATCCTCCAGTAAAGCACGGCTCTTTTGCTTGGCTTTTTCTGTGGCTGCCAGGATGTCATCAGTCTGCATGTACTGCAAGTAATCATCCAGTGTTTTCATGGCGCTCACCTCGACTATAGCCTATCACAAGTTAGCCAATCAGTCAATTTTTGCGTTACGGAACATGCAACACGCAATACGTGGAGATGCAGCATGAAACTTGCACTGACCGTCAACGGCGTTCCTCTTGAAATCGAAACTGCGGTGAACACTCGCCTGCTCGATGTGCTGCGCCGCGCAGGGTATTTCGGCGTCAAGCACGGCTGCGACGATGGGACGTGCGGCGCGTGCGCCGTGCTTATCGCGCCAGACGCCAACAGCCCTGGCAAGGTCGTCAACTCGTGCACGATGCTGGCAGCACAGGCCGACGGCCTGTTCATCACAACCATCGAGGGATTGGGCGGGCCACAGCAGCGCGGCTGGAAAGGCACCGAGCCGCTCCATGCGCTTCAACAGGCGTTCGTCGCCAGCGGCGCGATCCAGTGCGGCTATTGCACGCCCGCGCAAATTCTGGCCGCCAAGGCGCTGCTCGACCGCGAGCCGAACCCGACTGAAGCTCAAGTGCGCGACGCGCTGGCCGGGGTGTTGTGTCGCTGCACCGGGTATGTGAAACCCGTCGAAGCGGTCTTGCAAGCGGCGGCCATCCTGCGCGGCGAACTCCCGCCCGCCGCGCCTCCAGCCTCCGACCTCCGACCTCCGACTTCCGACTTCCGACCTCCGACCTTCGACCTCCGACCTCAGGACGAAGGCGAAACGCTGACCCAAACACGGGTTCTGCCCAAGCTCATTATGGCGCCCGCGCCGGCCGAAACACACATCGTGGGCAAGCCGGAACCAAAGACGGACGCGGTCAAGCTCGTGCAAGGCAAGCCTGCGTTTGCGGATGACATCGAACTGCGCGGGATGCTGCACGCCAAGATTTTACACTCGCCGGTAGCGCACGCGCGCATCAAGCGCATTGACGCCCGCCGCGCTCGCGCGCTGCCCGGCGTCGCTGCTGTGCTGACCTGGCAGGACATTCCGCGCGCAGCCTATTCCACTGCCGGTCAATCCGATCCGATCCCCGGGCCGCTCGACATGTTCAGCCTGGATCACAAAGTGCGCTTTGCCGGCGACCGTGTGGCGTTCGTCGCCGCCGAGACCGAAGAGATCGCGCTCAAGGCGCTCGAACTGATCGAGGTCGAATATGAAGAACTGCCGGCGATCCTTGACCCGCGCGAGGCGATCGGCCACTCGACGATCATCCACGATGAGCCCGAGTACGTGAACTTTGCCGATAGCGACCCACGTCAAAACATCGCCGCGAAAATCCGCATTGACATCGGCGATGTGGAGGCAGGATTTGCACAGGCTGACCGCATCTTTGAAGACGAATACACGGTTCAAAAAGTGCAGCAGGCGCACATCGAGCCGCACGTCTGCGTGACGTATTGGGACGAAGACGACCGGCTGGTGATCCGTACGAGCACGCAGGTGCCCTTTCACGTGCGAAGGATCCTCGCGCCAGTGTTGGGGCTGCCGCCCAAACGCATCCGCGTCATCAAGCCACGCATCGGCGGGGGCTTTGGCGGCAAGCAAGAGGTCCTCATCGAAGACGTGTGCGCGCATCTGACGATCGCCACCGGCCGACCAGTGCGACTGGAATACACGCGCGAAGAAGAATTCATCGCCGCACGCTCGCGTCACCCGATGCGAATCAAGATGAAAACCGGGGTCAAGAACGACGGCACGATCACGGCAAATGCGATGTACGTGCTGAGCGACACCGGCGCGTATGGTTGTCACGCGCTCACCGTGACGGGCAACACAGGCCACAAGGCGATGGCGCTCTACCCGGCCTACGGCATTGATCGCGGCGATGGCATTGCGCCTCCCAATGTCTCGCCCAACGTTCGCTTTTACGCCGATATTGTCTATACCAATACGCCGCCTTCAGGCGCGTTCCGCGGCTATGGCGTGCCGCAGGGCTTTTTCCCGGTGGACACGCACATGGAACACATCGCACGCGAGATGGGGCTTGACCCGCTCAAATTCCGGCTCAAGAACGCGCTGCGCGCAGGCGAAGATCATCCGTTCAGCCGCGCGTGGAGCGAAGGCCGCGAGCCGCACCCGGAGAAAATCAACACGTGCGCGCTTCAACAGTGCGTGGAGCAAATCTCGGTTTTCAATGCCCAATTTCCCAATGGCGATTGGCGAAGCGTGGCGGGCAAACCGTGGCTGCGGAAAGGGAGAGGTTGGGCGCTGGTGATGCAAGGCACGGCGATCCCATACCTGGACATGGGCGCGGCGAGCATCAAGATGAACGACGATGGCTCGTTCAACGTCATGGTGGGTGCGACAGACCTGGGGACCGGCAGCGACACGGTGTTGGCGCAGATGGCGGCCGAAGTGCTCGGTATCTCGCTCGACGACATCATCATCTACTCCTCAGACACGGATTTTACGCCGTTCGACAAAGGCGCGTATGCTTCGTCCACGACGTACATCTCCGGCGCCGCAGTCGTCAAAGCCGCACAGCAGGTGGCTGAGCAGGTCAAGCAAGTAGCCGCCAATATGCTCAATGCTCAACGGAACACGGAGCACGCAGTACGTCCTGAAGATTTGATTCTGCGCGACAAGAAGGCAATCGCTCCCGATGGAAGCTGCGTCACCCTGGAAGCCATCGCGCTCGAATCGCTGCATCACAGCAACCAGCAACAAATCATGGCCGTCGCGTCGTACATGTCGCCGGTCTCGCCGCCGCCATTCGCCGCGCAATTCGCCGAGGTCACCGTAGATACCGAGACCGGTCAGGTGACGGTGGACCGGCTGGTGATGGCGCTCGACTGCGGGCGCATCGTCAATCCGGCGACGGCCTCCGGGCAGGTCGAGGGCGGGATGGCGCAGGCGCTGGGGTACGGCCTCTGCGAGCAAATGATCTTTGATAGCCAAGGCCGCCTGCTCAATCCGCGCTTTGATGACTATCGTATCCTGCGCGCAGACGAGATGCCGCAGATGACGACGATCTTTGTCGAGACGCACGAGCCGAGCCATCCGTTCGGCGTCAAGGCCGTGGCGGAAATCCCGATGGACGGCGTGGCGCCGGCGGTGGCAAACGCGGTGTACGACGCGGTCGGTGTGCGCATCAAGGATTTGCCGCTCACGCCGGAAAAGGTGTGGAGGGCCGCACGACACGGATTATGAATACGGATACACGGATTGGAGGAGGAACGCGAATGAGCATGACGCTCACGTGCGGCATGGCTGGATTATGAGTACGGATACACGGGTTGGAGGAGGAACGCGAATGAGCATGACGCTCACGTGCGGCATGGCCGGATTATGAGTACGGATACACGGATTGGAGGAGGAACGCGAATGAGCATGACGCTCACGTGCGGCATGGCCAGATTATGAGTACGGACACGGATTGGAGGAGGGACGACATGAGCAAATTGGTCAAAGCGCCGCATGAGGACATCACGTATCGCATCATTGGCGCTGCGATGGCGGTGCATCGGAGGTTAGGACCTGGGCATAAGGAGGTCATGTATCAGCGTGCGCTTGAGGCCGAGTTTGAAAAGGTTGGCCTCGCCTTTGAAGCGCAAAAGAACCTTGAGGTGTACGACGGAGAACGATTAATCGGCTATTACATTCCCGATTTCATCGTCGAAGACAAAGTCATTGTCGAGATCAAGGCCTTTGCCACGTTACACGTCAAATATCTGGGACAAGTCATTACTTACCTGAACCACACCGGTTTGCAGATCGGCTTGTTGATCAACTTTGGAGAACGCAGCCTGCGATACCGCCGCGTTTTTCCATCCCCACAAACCGCCGAGTTCCGCATCAACCATCAATGGCTATTCGTTCCAAACCGGCTCAAAGCTGAACTTGGCTTATCATCGTGATTCGCGCTTGATACATTCTATCCGTGTAATCCGTGCGAAATCCGTGTGGTGCAATTTGTGCTACACACTGTGACCTCACCGGCCTATCACTTGCGCGTTGGCGAATTCCGTGTATTCTATGATGTGGACCAAGAGCAACAAGTGGTGATGGTTTTGCGTGTTCTGAGCCTGTATTTCGCACCCCTGCGAGCGCAGCGCACAGGGGCTGGATGACCAATAGGCCCCATGGTAGGCTATCCAGCGGCCCATTGGTCAAAGATTTCGCCCGGTTGGGCGCGTATGCTCTTGTTGGCTG
>DAOTXX010000128.1:0-8051 GCA_034434835.1 Thermoflexales bacterium
TCATATCAAGCCTGCTGAAGCAGGCTCGGGCCAGGGCTAACCGGCTTCAGCCGGTTTCCCATACCAGCAGGATGATTCATCATCCTGCGAGGCGCGGGCTGAGCAGTGACTGCCAGAGGCGGTAAACAGATACTCTCAAACCTTCGCTTTCGCTCAGGGCGAGCTTGGGGAGAGGTGAGGGGATGTTTGTCAACCTGCTTTGCCGATGGTATAATCGCGCTGGGTCAGTCAAGAGAAAAGACTGACCGTTTGTTTAAACACCTCTGAAGGGAAACTCTAAATGGATCTGGTCAAACTCATCGAGACGGTCGGCTACGTGGGCGTGTTCGCCATCATCTTTGCCGAGTCGGGCCTGTTCTTTGGCTTCTTTTTTCCGGGCGATAGCCTGCTGCTCACGGCGGGGCTGTTGGCCTCCAGGGGCATTCTCAACATCTTTATCCTGATCCCAGGCCTGTTCGTCGCCGCCGTGGCCGGCGATCAAGTCGGTTACTGGTTTGGCGCCAAGACCGGGCCGATGATTTTCAACCGCGAGAACTCGCTGCTCTTTCGACGCAAGAACCTGCTCGCGGCCAAAGCGTTCTACGAAAAGCACGGCGGCAAGACGATCACGCTGGCGCGCTTTTTACCCTTTATCCGCACGTTCGCGCCGATCGTGGCCGGCGCCGCCGAGATGAACTATCGCCGCTTTGTGATGTTCAACCTGCTCGGCGCGTTCTTGTGGGCCGTGTGTGTGACGCTGCTGGGCTATTTCCTGGGCCGCGCCTTTGGCACCGTCGAGGGGATTGACCGGTACTTTACGCTGCTCGTGCTGGCCTTTTTCTTCATCCCAGGCCTGCCCGGCCTGATTCATCTTTGGAACGATTATCGAGACGAGATTTTCACCCGGGCGAAAAAATTGTTCGCCCGCAAACAAGCGCCGGAAGCGTAATTATCCATCCAGGAAACCTGTCTGGTCCGAAAAGACGGGTTTCTTTTTTTACGGCGCAAGGAAAAGCGTCGGCGTGCCGGTGAGCTGAAGCGAGCCCTCGTTGTAAAACACGACGCGCAAATCAAGCTGCAGAAAAGTCTTGTCGGCCAGTTGGCCGACCCACACGATCGAATCGGCCTCTTGACGATACGGATACCCCTCGACACCGCCCAACCTGGCCCCATCGGGCGTCCTGCTTTCATACGTGATCGTCGTGCCGGGGATGGGCTGGCCTTTGGGCACACTATAGGTCACCAGCAATCCCTTGAACGTCAGCGGATCTTTGGGCAAAGTGGTGGTGGGCACGGCTTTGGGGTTGGGATGGGCGATGGCGATCTTGGCCGTCCCGCCCACTTTAAGCGAGTCGGCGTCATAACTGAGGATGCGCAGACCATAATCCACACTGACGCCCGGAACGAAATCGCCCCGCCAGGTGAGCGAGTCGAACATGCGCTTGAGCGATGGCTGTCCGCCGAGGCTCACCTGCGCGCCCTGATCGGTCTTGCCGATGTATTTGATGTCTGTGCCGGGCAGCGTCTTGCCGACAGGGATGTCACGCTCAAAAGCAGTCGAGTATTCCATGCCTCCGCCGGGAGTCTGTCGGGCGCAGGCGGCCAGGCCCAGCATCAAAAGAACTAGAACGATCAACCTCTGAACCTTCATAACGCACCTCCTGCACGCGCGGCACGTATCACGCGCGCACTTGCGCTGGAGAAATGATTGGGGTGTGACCAAATCTGGTTGATTGATCGGTTACCCTGAGAAATCGTATCGCTGTCATGCCCGCGAAGGCGGGCATCCAGTTGTGGCTTTCTGGATTCCCGCTTTCGCGGGAATGACTTGTCCTGTCGCAGTGACCAACTGATTTTGGTCACACCCAAATGATTTGGGGTGCGGCTCGATCCACAATCCCGGTGAGATCGTACTCCATCGCGCCAGTGATGTGCACCGGGACAAACCCGGCTTGGGGCACATCGCCCTCGATGAGGACCAGCCCGTCAATCTCGGGCGCATCGCGGTACGTGCGCCCAACGGTCAACCCATCGCCCTGGCCTTCGATCAGCACGTCGAGCGTCTTGCCAACCAAGGCCTGGTTCTTGCGCAGGCTGATCGGCTGTTGAAGCGCCATCAATCGCTCGTAGCGTTCGCGCTTGACCGTTTCAGGCAACTGGTCCGGCAGATCGGCCGAGAGCGTGCCCGGCTCAAAGCTATAGGTGAACGCGCCGACGCGGTCGAATTCCAGATCGCGGACAAACTGGCACAGCGTCTCGAATTCTGCCTCCGTCTCGCCGGGGTAACCAACGATGAACGTCGTGCGGATGGCAATGTCGGGCATGGCCGCGCGAAGCTTGCCGAGCGTGCGATAGACCCAATCCACGTTGGCCGGGCGGCGCATTCGCTTGAGCACATCGGGATGGCCGTGCTGCAGCGGGAGGTCGAGGTAATGCACGATCTGCGGTCGGGTCGCCATCACCTCGATCAGCCGGTCGCTGACCGCGCCAGGGTAAGCGTACATCAGCCGCACCCACTGAACCTCGGGCGCGGCAACGCAGATAGAAGCAAGCAGACCCGGCAGCGCGTCCTTCACGCCCAGGTCGTGACCATAGTCGGTCGTGTCTTGCGCGATGAGGACCAGTTCGCGCACGCCGCGCGCGGCCAATTCGCGCGCGTCCGCGAGAATGGCTTCCGGCGGGCGGCTGACGGCGGTGCCTTTGATGGTCGGGATCGAGCAGAAGGCGCACGGACGGCGGCAGCCATCCGCAATTTTGATGTAGGCTGACGCGCCCTGCACGGCCACACGCCTGACGTCACGCTCGTCCGAGCCAACAGTCGTCGCCTCGTCGGGCAGATGATACATTGGCTCAGGCCTGGCTCGCCCGCGCACTCGCTCGACGAACTCGACAATGTCCATCCAGTGCCGCGTGCCAATAATGCCATCCAGCCCGGGCACCTCGGCGGCAAGCTTTCGTCCCCAGATTTGCGAGAGACATCCAGCGGCGATGAGGAGCTGGTTACGTTTTTTCGACTGAGCCAGCTCGCGCAGATGCGCGAGCGATTCCTCGCGCGCCGGGCCGATAAAGCCGCACGTGTTGACGATGAGCACGGACGCCTGGCTGGCCTTTTCGACGGCCGTGTAGCCGACTTGGTCCATCAACCGCGCCATGCCTTGTGAGTCTACGGTGTTCTTTGAGCAACCCAGTGAGAGGAGCAAGTACCTGAACATCTCAGCAGATTATACCCCAGAACCCAAAAGACCCGAAGAGTCAAGCCTTCGGGTCTCGGTCAATCCACGCCACATCCACCTGGCCGGGTCACACGGCGTATTCAGGCAACCGCGTCATCACGCGTGGATTACGCAAGCGCGACCTCACGGGCGCCAGTCGTCCCACCTGCACATACACGACAGGGCGAGCGGGTTGGTCGTCATGCTTGAGATGCTTTTCTACACGTCGTAGATTCTCGCGATTGAACTCGGGGTCGTTCTTATCCAGCAAGACTATCAACGCATCGGTCGGGAGGCGACTGGCAAAGCCGGGATGCTCAATGACATAGCGAGTGAACTCGGTAAACAATTCATCATATTTTTCCTCAAACAGACTGTTCATTTCGTTTCCTCATTTCCTTCTCATACTGCTCGCGATATCTTTTCCAATTCTTGCGAATGTCATTTTGCCCAAGCGTCAGCACTTCGGCATTAGTATAGTATGGGAATTCTTCTTTCGTTTGTGTTCCATCGGGATGAAGCACGTCCTTGTGCGGTCTGCCATGCGCACTGTCGTACCGCACAACCTCGCGCCACACACCGTCAATCTCAGCTTCGTACTGAATCGTAAACTCCTTGATCGTGCGCCGGTCGAGTGCGTGATAGTGTCTATACCGATCAACCGGACTGCCTTGCAACGGAACAACGAAACGTGTGATGGTCATCAGCGGATCTTGACAACGATTCTAACATAGCAAGTAAGCCAAGTCAATGCCCCTCAACGCAAGATCCGTGGGTTCATTGGCGCGAACCCTTTCGTATCTCTAAGGGACCGTCGTCGGCGTGGCAGGGGCCGGAGTGGGTTTCGGTGGAGTCGTCTCGCCGGCCGGCGCCCACGCGCGCGCGATCAGGCGATCGCGCGGACCAAGCACTCCCATCGGCTTGCCGTTGAATGAAACGTTCAGACCTGCCCCGTTGCCCGTCTCGACGGCGATCAGATCTTTAGCTTCCCACTTGAGTGTTTGCCCCGGCGCAAACATCCCCTCGAACGCGGTCCTGCCGTCGGTCTTGACTCGCACCCAGACGTGTTCCGTTGCCACAAGTGTGATCTGCACAAAGTCGGCTGTCGTCGTCAGCTTGACGCTCGAGGTGATGTTGGGCTGTGTTGTAGCAGCAGGCGTTTCGGGCGGGACCGCGGAGGGTGGAGAGGGAGCGCCGCGAGTTCGCGTCGCCATCGGACGTGGAGCGGTCACGGGCGTCTCGCCGCCTGGGCTGGTCACCAAGAGCACGAGCAAAATCACTACACAGATCACCAGCAACGCGGCGATGGCGATGAGCACCATTTCCAGCGTCAGCCACGCAGGAAGCCTCAAGGCTCGTCCGGCCTGTGTGACAGGCACGGATGCTGGCGTCGGTTGTGCCTTCAGAGAGACAGGCTGAGGTGCAGGGGTCGGCGGTGCGACAACCGGCTGCGCGGGAGCGGGAGCAGCAGCCGGGCGAACCGGTTGGCTGGCTGCTGTGGGCATCGGTTGTGGCTTGGCAGGCGTCGTCTGCGCGGGACGAGTTCGGCGCTCATAGACCGCCAACAACTCATCGCCGTTCAGGCCGACCTGGCTGGCATAGTTGCGCAAAAAGCCGCGCAGTTGGATTTCGCCGGGCAGCGCGTCAAAGCGGCCCTCTTCCATCGCCTGGAGAAAACGCTTGCGGATGGCCGTCGCCTTTTCGACCTCTTCCAGCGAGAGGCCTTTGGCTTCACGCGCGCGGCGCAATTGTTCGCCCAGTTCGGTGTGGATCATCGCTTTACATGCAAAAGCCATCGGCAGTCGTCACGCCGATGGCCATCTTGCGGTCATGTCCTCAGCCACTCAGGTGGGCCGTGATGTGCGCATCACGACACCCTCGTGATCATCACGCCGTCGGTTGAGCACTTTCGGCAGCGGCCTGCTCGGCCGGCTCGATGACCACTGTCACGGTCGGCGCGAGATCGGTCGCCAGCCGGATCGAGACCGTATGCGTGCCCAGGCTGCGCAGCGGCTCGCGCAGCTCGACCTTGCGCTTGTCCAGCTCAATGCCCTTGGCGCGCTGGATCGCTTCGACAATATCATGCGCGGTGATCGAGCCATACAGCTTGCCCGTCTCGCCGGCCAGCGCGCGGAAGGTGAGCGTCGTGCCAGTCAACTGATTCGCCATGGCCTGCGCTTCGGCCTGGAGTTGGGCGCGGCGCTTTTCTTCGGCCCGGCGTACCGTTTCGGCTTGCTTGAGCGCGCCCGACGTTGCCAAGACCGCCAACCCACGCGGAAGGAGATAGTTGCGAGCATAGCCATCGGCGACGTTCTTGACATCGCCCGCTCTGCCCAATTTGTCGTGATCTCGCAGCAACAAAACTTTCATGAATTCGAGTGCCTCCCTTTCAAGTGGCTGCAATCATACCTCAGCTAAGCGCAAGTTGCAAGTGGGGGGGGTGGATATGGGGTATTGGGTAATGGAGGTTAGAGATTGAGGTGATTGTCAAAGTGCGATTTCGGTGCTAACATCACAAGCGAATTCCTTGCACATGGCAAGCTCTTGCTCATCCAGCGAAGCGATGATGGCTTTGCGAGGTCTCAAACCGGATGACCGTTGCGCAACCCTCCACGCCCGATAAAGCCCAACTCGTCACCGAAGCGTATGCCACCGCCGAGCCGCTCTCGGTACGGATCGAGACGCATCGCCGCTACAGCATCCCGCCGATCGATCTACCGACGTGGGTGCTCGACCGTCACACCTGGCGGGGCGACGAAACCGTGCTCGACATCGGCACCGGCACGGGGCAGTATCTCGCGCCACTGCGAGAGCGGATTCCACGTGGGCGTATCATCGCTGGCGACCTGGCCTGGGGGATGTTGCGCGACCTGCGTGCCCAGGGTGTGCCGGGCGGCGCGATACTGCTCAACGCCGATGCCGAAGCTTTGCCGCTGAGCGATGCGTCGTGCGACGTCATCCTTGCCAGCTATGTGATGTTCTTTGTGCCCGATATTCCGCGCGCCCTCGCCGAGATGCGCCGGGTCCTGCGCCCGGGTGGAGTTTTGCTCGCGGTGACCATGGCCGAAGCTTATATGGACGAGCTACGCCTGGCTCTCTACGCCGCAGCAGAAAAATTGGGGATGACGTGCCCATCGAATTGGCTCAATATTCATCGGCGATTCAACTTGACGAATGGTCTATCGTTCCTCAAGCCCCACTTTCATGTCGAGCAGTACCAGCATGAATCGGCCCTGGTCTTTCCCAACGTCGAGCCGGTGCTGGCCTATGTGAACTCGACGCGCGACACACTCGAACGAGACTTGGCCCACCAGACATGGAACGAGTTCATCGCCATCCTGCGTGAGGTGGTGAGCGCCGAGATCGCCTCGCACGGCGAGTTTCGAGTTTCCAAAGCAGCGGGCGTGTTGATCGCGATCAAATAGCCGGTTGAGCATTTGAACTTGCTCGGATAGTCTGGTATCATTTTGTTCCTGGTATCTGCCAAGAGGAACCCTCATGCAAGCTCTTCAATTCGATAATAGCATCCCGCGCTATGTACTCGCCAAAGGCCTGGGCTGGCTCACCCCAACCGTCTATTGGAACGGGGGAGGCTGTCTGCAGTACCGCGAGGTGCCCGAGCCAGCCCTACCCGGCCGGGATTGGGGCCGCGTCCACACACGCTACGGCGGCATCTGTGGCAGCGACCTGAACACGATCACGCTCCACGATAGCCCTTCGCTTTCTGCCTACACGTCTTTTCCTTTCACACTTGGCCACGAGAACGTTGGCACCCTCGCCGAGACCGGCCCAGCCGTCGCAGGATTCTCGGTGGGTGAGCGTGTGGTGGTGGAGCCGTTGCTGGGCTGCGTGGCGCGCGGCTTTACCGACCTCTGCCCGGCCTGCGCGCAGGGCGACATCGGCGTGTGCAAGCGCCGCACAGGCGGAACGATCGCCGCGGGCACCATGACCGGTTTTTGCGCCAGCACCGGCGGCAGTTGGAGTCCTTCGTTTGTCGCGCATACCAGTCAACTGTTGCGCGTGCCGCAAAGTGTGAACGATGAAAACGCCGTGATGAGCGAGCCGTTCGCTGTCGCCCTGAGAGCGGTTTTGCACAACCCTCCACCCCCAGACAGTACGGTGTTGGTGTTGGGAGCAGGCACCATAGGGCTGTGCGTGGTGGCCGCACTTCGCGCTCTGGGTTATTCCAATCCCATCGTCATCGCAGCCCGCCACTCGTTTCAGGCCGAGCTGGCGCGTCACTATGGAGCCACTCGGGTGTTACAATCTCAGGACGACCAAACGCTGGCCGAGGCGCTCTCGGCGCAGCTTCACCGCCCCATTCTGGGCGAGGCGCTGGTCTCGGGCGGCGCTCAAGTGATCTATGAGTGCGTGGGCACACAGCCCAGTCTCCGCATCGCCATCCGCTTTACACGCGAAAAGGGCACGGCAGTGATGCTGGGACTGGCTGCAGTCACTTTCGGGATAGACTGGGCGCCGATTTGGCTCAAGGAGATCACTCTCCGCGGCAGCTACACCTACGGCGTTGAAACCTGGCAAGGTCAACGGGTGCGAACGATGCAATTGGCGCTCGATCTGATGGCGGATCAAAAGGTAGACCTGGCCCCAATGGTCACGCATCGCTTCAAGCTCCAGGATTATCGGCAGGCTTTGAAGATGGTCAAACACAAGTCGCGTCACCGCCTCGTCAAAGCTGTCTTTGCTTTCTAGTCTGATAGTCTTGCAATGTAACTACTCAGCCGTCATTGCGAGGAGGCCCGCGAAGCGGGCCGACGAAGCAATCTCAGCGATCGGAGCACAGAGATTGCTTCGCCTGCCTTCGGCAGGCTCGCAATGACAGCCTGTGCGGTAGACTGGACT
>DAOTXX010000129.1:0-91124 GCA_034434835.1 Thermoflexales bacterium
CTGACCCGGGGGCCAAGAGAGGCAGTTGCCACTCGCTACGGTATAGGCGCCGGGTGGAGCGGATGCGGCGCGCGGATGGCCCGCGCGATCGGCCGGCACGCGATTGCTCAGGTTACCCGCCGGCACAGGCGGCCGCGCTGGGGCATCGCCCCAGCCATAGTCCGGGATGGCATAGGTCGCTACGTTGTAGACGTTGCCGCCGGCAACAGGGCGGAAATCTCCTTCCGCCGGGTTCACCAACTGCGGCTCGACGGTGTTGATGGTGTTGTCGGCCAGCAGTTGGGTGAAGTGGCAAGCCGGGTTCGTGTCCTGGCAGCCCTGGGAGGGGTCCTCGATCCCCAGTGGCATGCCGGCGTCGCCGTTCCAGATCAGGTTGCCCCGAATGTGCAGGTTGGCATCGGTGACCGCCGGTGAGGGGATACCGCTACCAGGCGAGGGGGTCCGCGGCCCGTAGACGGCGAAATGTTGCCACCCGCTCTGGTAGCCGGCCGGGTTGTAGATGATGTTATTGTAGATGAACACGTCGCGGTTGGGGATCGGCTCGCCCTCGGCACCGAGCACGGTCGTGCCCCAGCCCCCGGCGGACAGGTTGGCGGCGCAGGCCGGGGCGTCGCCGTCGCACGAGCGCAAGCCAAAGGCCACCTCGAGCAGATGGCTGTTGGCCCCGACCCGGTAGAGGGTGTTGTAGGCCAGGAGGATGTTGTAGCCGCCGTTGACGCCCATCCCCGCCCCCTGGGTGTCGTGGACGACGTTGTTGACGAACTTGATGTCGTAGGCCTCGTAGTGGAGCCAGGGCGAGACCATGAACTCCAAGCCGGTCCCTTGACCCGCCATAAAGCCGTTCACGCCGCAATCGGCGATCTCGTTGCCCTCCACGCGCAGGTAGGCAGAGCCGCCCTTCAGCACGGCGCAATGGTCGCCCGAATTGTGGAGGCGATTGTTCAGGATGTGACCATACTGGACGGCGACCCAGTCGAGAGAAAACCAGGACGCGCCCGCGATGTCGCTATCTTCCACGTAGAGATGCTGGGTCTGGTTGACTTTGAGCGTCTCCTGGGGCTGGCGCTCCTGGCCATCGAATCCGTCCAATCGGCAGCCGCGGATCAGGATGTGGTCGCTGCCGGCGATGTGGATGACATTGCTGCCGCCACCGTAGCCCCGGTCGGTGACCATATCCAGGTTGATGAGATAGAGGTAGCGGATGTCGTTGATGTCCAGATAGCCATGCAGACGCGCGCTATGGGGGCCATCGGCGGCTTGAAAGATCAGCGGGAACTGCAGGGTGCCGTAGCGGGAGGCCAGCCATCCCGGTATGGCGTCGGCAGGATAGTCGCCGGCGACGAGCAGGATACGGTAGCCCGTTCCTGTCAGTGTGCCCATCGGAACCCGCTCCCAGGCGGCGGTAATTGTGCGCAGGGCCTGAGCGCGAGTGGCGCCGCTGTTGTCATCCCGGCCGTTCAGCGGATCCACCCACAAGTCTTGTAGCGTCGGATTGCCCGTGTCGTAGGCGTTGGGAAACGTCGTCGAAGGAATACCGGGGGGAATGGCGCTCGTCGTGCTATTCGTGGGCGTCGGCGTGGCCTCGCGCGGCATCTCTGTCGGTGCGGCGGCAACGGCGCCTGTCTCCTGGATTTGCACAGCGGTCGCGCCGCTCTCTACCACGGCGATGATGTTCAGCTGTTGCGCCCCCTTGACCCAGGAACCCATTCCCGGCAGTGCGCCGTCATCCTTGCGTGCCCAACCCTCTTTGGCCAACAACTCATTGTAGGTGACGATGACGTCGTTTGGCGACAAACTGGTCTGGAAATTCGTGATGATGTCCAGATGCTGGCAATTTCTGGCATCGGGCAGCAGAGGAAACGAGAGTTTCTGGGGATCGCATTTGAGATGATCAGGAACCTGGGACGGTTGGCCGACTCCGGGGCCGGCCGTGGTGGGAGCCGCGCCGCCGGCGCCGGGAGTGCCGCCTGGAATCGGGCCGGTCGAACCGGCGATATCGCACGCCAACAAAAGCATCCCCGCGAACACCAGCAGGATGAACCGGCCGGCAGGTCGTGTGTTCATTTTTCCTCCTCACGGCCTTGCGCCCTCGCGCAGGCTGAAGCCCGCGCCACTGCTCAGTTTAAAACGCCAGAACACTTCGCGCGGGTCATTTTGCGCCCATCTCGCCGAGCGCAGCGGCGATGATCTCGCTCACTTGCGCCAGCTCGCGGAAGTAGAATTTCTGGTCCGCGCCCAACAGCTCAACGGCGCCGCGCCACTCGCCGTCGTTGGACGCTGCCTGGTCAGGTTCCCACCACAATCGCACGATGAAAATCGGGCGGAGAGACAATTGGGACGGGCTTTGGGTTTCGGTCATGGCCCTATCATAGCACAATGACCGTCCGAAAATCGTCCGGCCAGCGTCCGATGAAAGGGAAATTTGAGACTCTACTGAAAAAGGGGGGTTCTAACCACGAAGGACACAAAGGGTCTGCAAGGACAAGTTCCCAAATAATCCTTCGTGTTCCTTCGTGTCCTTTGTGGTTTACCTTCGTGTCCTTTGTGGTTTACCTGCCACGGACGCGCAAGGCTATGCGCCGTTCAGCGGTATCGAATGACGAGGTGGGGGCGGCGGGTCGGGTCGGGGTGCTCGACGGTGTCCATCCAGTAGGGCGAACAACCGGCCGGGGCTTCGGCGACCATCAGCACGAGGCCGTAGTTCTGGCCACTCTGCCAGGAGGCCACGGCCGCCGTCAGGTCGAGGGTCAGTGGGCCGGGTCCCAAGACCGCCTGCCGGTCTACAGGCGAGGGGTCATAATCGCTGCTGGGGCGCAGACCCGGCTCGGCCCACGGCTGGCTGAACGTGGCCGTGTCCGCATCCCACTCGCGCAGCAGGCGATAGGCGGCAAGGGTGACGGGCGGCCAGCCCAGTTGCCTGGTGCACAGATTGTCCGCTTCGAGGTGCAGGTTCAGCCGCGCGCTTTCCACACGGCTATGCGCGGGGAGCTGGCTCAGGTCGAAACGGAGCAGGGCATCGCTGATGATGACGTTGGCCAGGTTCAGCCGGGCGGCGGGATAGCGGGCAAACGGCGCGCGCGGATTGACCAGCCCGCGCCCGTCGTGCAGGTCCACGTACAGCCACGGCGCATCGAGGTCGCCCGCGCCGGTCGCGTCGGGCACGGAAGACAAAATCCACGTATCCTGGACAAGCTGCGGGCCGGCGATGGTCAACATCTGGCGCGGATGGAACGGCCGCGCGGTCCAGATCACCGCCCCGACCAGCGCGAGCAGCACGGCCAGAGCCGGAACTTTCCAGCGGGCCCGCCGGCGGGCCGCGCGGTCTGGCGGGGCAGGCGAAGGGGGCGCGTCGGGTTGGACGGCCGGGGGCGATTCGCGGGGCAGCGGCGGCAGGTCGGCGCCGGCGATGATGCGTTCGCGCAGCGCCGTCGTCTCCGCCGAGATCTGCCCGGCCTGCTCCAGGCGCGCCGTGAACTCGTTGTACTGGCGCAGGGCGGCGGCGCGGTCGCCGGTAAGATAGCGCAGGCGCATACACCAGCGCAGCGCCGCCTCGCTATAAGGCTGCCGGCGGGACAACTCTTGGGCAGCGGTCAGCGCCGCCGCATAGTCGCCGTCCGCCGCTTGGAGCGCGATCAGCCGCTCCAGCGCCTCCAGATACTCCAGGCGCAGGCGAGCGCGTTCCGCCGGCAGCCAGTCGCCTGCCACGCCGGGCAGCAGGTCGCCGCGATAGAGCGCCAGGCCTTGCGTCAGCGGCTCGATGGCGCCATCCGCGCAATCGCGGCGGAACTGGTCCACATCCAGCCAGGCGTCGGCTTCTGGATTCCAGCTCAGCGTGCGGCCCCCGGTCAACAGCCAGGGGCGGTCGGCGGGAGCGGGCGGCAGCAGGTGTTGCAGGTGATAAAGGCAGCGCCGCAAGTTAGCCAGGGCTTTTTCTTCGCCGACATCGGGCCACAAGGCGAACGCCACCTGACTGCGATTGAGCGGACGGCGCGGGTGCAGCAACAGAAAAGCCCACAGTCCCACCAGACCGGGGCTATCTGGAATCTGGAGTGGATGGTCATCCACGGTGGCGCGCAAGCCGCCCAGCAAATAGATGCGCAGCATGTCAATGCCAGGTGATGCGCAACACGGGCCGCAGATGGGGAGCGCCCGCGTCGGTCATATCTACCCAATAGTGTGCCATGTCTTCCGGCGCTTCGGTCATCATCAAAACCAGCCCATGATTTCTGTCGGGGTGGCGTTGCCATTCAGAGACGACCTGACGAACGTCAAAGATCAGCCAGGCTGTGCCGTTGATGGACTGCGTGTCCAGCGGCGGCGAGATGAAATCCGCGCCCGGCGACAGGCCTGGTTGCGCCCACGCCTGATCCACGGCGGCCTGGTTGAAGGTGGCCTGTTCGGGTTGCCATGCGCGCGTGACTTGAAACACACTGACCGCGGCGGGAAACGGCCGGGTGATCGGCTCGCTGCTTTCCAGCGCCAGCCAGGTCTCTAGATGGATTTCGAACGTGGCCGCCTGTATCTGGGCATTGGATGGCAAGGCGCTCAGGTCGAAGCGGATCAGGATGCGATCCAGCGCATGGCGATCATAGTATTGCAGATGCGCGCGGGTATAGCGATGATGCGGCGTGCGGTCAGGGTCATCGGGCCAGAAGGTGTCGTTGGGAAAGGCTTCGGTGATCCACGTATCCTGGACCGAGGCCGGCCCGCTGATGACCAGGGGCGCGGCGGGGCTTTGCGGCGAGCGCAGCGAGTGAAGTAAAAGCAAGAGGACGAACATGAAGATGACCGCCGCCGCGCCGATCAGCGCCAGCGGCCAGCGGCGACGCTGTACTCGAACGGATGGAACCACAATGATCGGCGCAGCGGTCGCCGCCGGCTCACACGCCGGTAGCTCGATCACGGTGCCGGTCGGTTCTTTGGCCGGCCAGGTTACCGGCTGACCTTCCAGGATGGCCCGATGCAATTCCAGCGTGGCCGGCATGGGGTCCACATCCAGTTCGCGGCGCAACACGTCTCGACATTCCTCGAACTGGCGCAGCGCGGCCTGACGGTCGCCGGCCAGGTACGCCAGGCGCATGGCCATGCGGTGGGTTTCTTCGTGCAGGGGATCGTACACCAGCAGCCGTTGCGCGTAACGCAGCGCGCTGGCGTATTTGCCCTGCCCGGCGTCATGCTCGACGGCGCGTTGAAGCGCCTGCAAGAGCAAAGCGGACAGTCTTTCGCGTTCGGGGATGAGCCACTCGTCGTACAGCTCGGGCAGCAGGTCGCCCTGATAAAGTTCCAGGCATGGCTCGCACTCGCCGTCCGCCTGTGCGCTGCGCGTGAACGCCTCCACGTCGAGCCAGAAATCGGCGGCGGGGTTCCACTGCACCGTCTCGCGCTCGCTCAGAATCCATGCGCCCGGCGGCAAAGCCTGTCGCAACAGGTGGAGGTGGCGACGCAGGTTGGCGCGCGCTTCGGCTTCGGGCCTGTCCGGCCACAAACGTTCTGCCAGTTCATCGCGGGGGATGGGCTGCTGGCGATGCAGCAGCAAAAAGGCCAGCAGAGCTTCCAGCTTGAGCGGCGAGAGGGCGGGCAGCTCTTGCTCCCCCCAAGACAAACGCAATCCGCCCAAAAGCGATATCTTCAGCGTGGTCACAGGTGACAGCCTTTCCGTGGGATTGCCCCCCTGCGTTGATCCACGTATACCCAACGCGGGCACAAATTGCGCTTTTCTCCCGTCAACGAATATCGAACGAATAAACGAACAGGCCCGCTGGCTACACTCGTTCGTTTATTCGTTGCGCCGAAGGCGATTCGTTGACAGGGATGAGGACAAATATAAAAGCGCAAAACATGACCGCGCTCAGTATATATCCGCTTCCGATGGCATAGCTTGCGCAGGTGGGTGCGCGCCTGAGCTTTGGAAGAATCGCGCCAGAACAGGAAGGTCAGGGAACGCCGGGGCTGGGGCACATTGCAGTGCAGGAGCAGGTAGGCCAGCAGTGCTTGCAGGCGCGGGATGTTGACGCCAATCATGGGCTGGTCGCCATAGATCAGGCTGAACTCGCCCAGCAGGCGAATGTGCAGAACGTTCACGGTCACCCTCTTGTCGGCGGTCGTCTGCAATCCGCTGGACGCCGTGCAGGAATATAGCACAGCGGCGGAGAAATGGCAAGGGGGAGCGGCGACGCTGGCGATAGGGCGCGCGTGGATGCGCGGGACAGGGGATGGTGTTTGGGAAGTAGGGGCGATCCGCGAATCGCCCCTACTCCGAGAGTTTTCAATAACTCCGTAACACCAGCGGCAGGTAGATTCTCGCTTTTGCCACCAGCAGCGTAAAGTTCTGTGTGGCATTCGGCAGGACGCCGTTGCTCGCCGTGAAGGTGAGCGAGTAAAGGCCGGCCGTGCCCGATATCGGCGTGCCCGCCAGCGTCGCGGTGCGGTTGCCGTTATCGGTGAAGGTGACGCCGGTCGGCAGGGTGCCGCTCACGGTGATCGTGGGGGTTGGGACGCCCGTCACGCTCACGGTGAACGAACCCGCCTCACCGACGAAGAACACCGTGCTATCGGCGCTGGTGAACGCCGGCGCCTGGGTCAGGTAGACGTTACGCGCTGATTCAACCACCGACCATCCCGATCCGTCTTCTCCGTCCGTCGCGCCATAGCCGCGGGCGCGGATAAAGAGGTTCTGTCCCAGCGGCAGCGCCAGGCCGCTCAACTGCCAGCCGCCAGCGATGCGCGTCCCGGCCCCCAGCGGCGTGTAGTTGGTGCCGTCGGTGGAACGTTCAAAGATCACATAGTTCACCTCGGGGCTGGCGCCGCCGCGCATCCAGGTGATGGAAGTTCCATCGCCGGCGATGGTGAGGTTCTGCAGCGCGGCCGTATCGTTCGTGAGCCGTCCGAGGTAGTGGCGCGTCTGCCCGCCCAGCGCGAGAAAGCCTCCCCCGACCACGATCTTGCCGTCCGCCTGAATCGCCAGCGAGCCGACCCATTCACCTGCCCCTGGGTCGAAGGCGGTGTCAAGCGTGCCGTTGGCGTTCAGCCGCCCGATGTGGCTGCGCGTCGCCCCGCCCAGTGTGGTGAACCATCCCCCGACTACGATCTTGCCATCTGCCTGCAGCGCAAGGGTGTGTACCCGTTCATCGGCCCCGGGGTTGAAGGCGGTATCCAGCGTGCCGTCAGCGTTCAGTCGCCCGATGTAGTTGCGCGTTTGACCGCCCAGCGTCCCGAAGGCGCCTCCCACCACGATTTTGCCGTCCGGCTGCAACACCAGCGCGTCAATCCAGGAACTCGCCCCAGGGTTGCCGAACGTCGTATCGAGCGTGCCATCCGCGTTCAGCCGCCCCAGGTATTCGCGCGGCTCCGTGTACAAGTCGGTAAAGTTGCCTGCCACCAGAATCTTGCCGTCCGGCTGGACAACCAGGGCATTGACCGTGCCGCCCACCCACGGTGCGAAGGTCGTATCGAGCGTGCCGTTGACGTTCAGCCGCCCGAGGTAGTCTCGCGGCTGGCCGGCCAGCGTGGAAAAATCCCCTCCCACCAAAATCTTGCCGTCCGGCTGCACTGCCAGCGCATAGACGCCGGCATCCGCCCCTGGGTTGAAGGCCGTGTCAAGCGACCCGTCGGCGTTCAGCCGGCCAATATAGTTGCGCGTCGCGCCGCCCAGCGCGGTGAACCATCCTCCCACCACGATCTTGCCGTCCGGCTGCACCGCCAGCGCGTAGACGCCGGCATCCGCCCCTGGGTTGAAGGCCGTGTCGAGCAACCCGTCGGGGTTCAGCCGGGCGATGTGTTCGCGCGCTTGCCCGCCCAGTTCAGTGAACGCGCCCCCCACCAGGATCTTGCCGTCCGCCTGCAATGCCAGCACATAGACATCGTTATCTGCCCCTGGGTTCAGCGCGGCGTCGAGCGTTCCGTCGGCGTACAGCCGCCCGATGTAGTTGCGTGTCGCGCCGCCCAAGGTGGTAAAGTTGCCCCCGACCACGATCTTGCCGTCTGGTTGTACTGCCAGTGCGTACACGTCCGCGCCTGCTCCAGGGTTGAACGTGGTGTCGAGATTCCCGTCGGCAGTCAGCCGCGCGATGCGGTTGCGCGTCTGCCCGCCCAGCGTGGTAAAGTTGCCGCCGACCACGACCTTGCCGTCGGGCTGCAGCGCCAGTGTGTGGACGCCGCCATTCGCCCCTACGGAGTCGAGGAGCGTTCCATTGGGGGTCAGCCGGGCGATTCGGTAACGCACCTGCCCACCGAATGAAGTAAAGTATCCCCCCGCCACGATGGTGCCGTCCGCCTGCACCAGCAGCGCGCTGATGGTATCGTTCGCCCCCGGGTTGAAGGTCGTGTCGAGCGTCCCATCGGCGTTCAGCCGCCCGATGTGGAGGCGCGGCTGGCTGCCCAGCGTGGTAAAGTATCCTCCCACCAGGATTTTGCCGTCCGCCTGCACGGCCAACGCATTGACGGTGTTGTCCGCGCCGGGGTCGAAGGGGGCGTCGAGCGTGCCATCGGCGTTCAGCCGCGCGATTCGGCTGCGCGGCTGGCCGCCCAGCGTGGTAAAGTTGCCCCCGACCAGGATCTTGCCGTCGGCCTGTACGGCCAGGGCGTAGACGCCGTCGTCTGCCCCGGGGTTGAAGGCAGTGTCAACCGTCCCGTCGGGATTCAGCCTGCCGATTCGACTGCGAGAGGACGTGCCCAACTGGGTGAACGCCCCGCCGAGGAGGATCTTGCCGTCCGCCTGCAGCGCCAGCGCATAGACGGAGGAATTCGCCCCCGCGGGAATCATATACCCACCCGGGGCTAACACGGCGTCGAGTGTCCCGTCGGGGTTCAGCCGGGCAATGCGGTTGCGCGTCGCTCCACCCAAGGTGGTGAATGCGCCCCCCACGACGATCTTGCCGTCGGCCTGCACCACCATCGTGTTGACGTTGCCATTCGCCCCGGGGTTGAAGCCATCGTCGGCGGATTGGGCCAGTGCCGTGTGTGAGGGTAGGGCAAGCAGGGCTATTCCTGCCATTAGGCTGATGACCAGCCCGCAGCGCAGCGCGCCGGCCAAGGTTTGGATAATGCGTTTGTTGAACATTTTGTCTCCTTTCAATCTTGCTGTGAATCTTTCGGCATCAGTTCTGAGGCGGCCCGCTTTGCGCCGCGGCTTTTTCGGCGATGAACGCCACCAGGGTCTGCCAGTCGCGAAAGTAGCGCGCCTCGCCGCTGAGCACGTGCTGGACCTTGCCGCGCCACTCGCTCTGCCCATCGCCCCGGTCTTCCCGCCACACCCGCACGGTGAATAACTGGGAGTGCTGCGGCGATTCAGAGGGATTCAAGGTGGCGGATGGCTTGGGCATAGGTTCTCCAGGTAGCAGGTGATAAACTCGAGTACAGTATAGCACAAGCAGCGTTCCCAAAGCGTTGCTTGGGAAAAAAGAGACCTGCCCGATCTCCCAGACCTGGCAGGTCTCGTCTTTGCCCAGTGCGCAGGCGATGCCTTAAACCCACCTCAACCGGACGGCGGCGTTGCGTGCTCTCGCGTCCACGCTTCCACGATCTCGCGGTGCGCCGACACTTGCTCCAGAAATGAACGCCGCCGTTCCTCATCGCCGATTTTGGCCGCTCGCTCCTGGAGCAGTCTGTACGCGGTGCTCAAAATGTCCCCGCCACGGGGGTCCTGATGGGCGAGCAGGACACGATAACAGGTCAGGTATGCCAGGAGAGGTTCCTCTGCCCCGTCGAGCGTACCGCTTTCTAAATGGCTCACAATCTCCTCGACGTGAGCCAGGGCCTGCACCGGGTTCCCTTCGGCCAGGGCGACGCGGGCCAGGCCGGCCAGGGATTCCATCGCCATATTGGACTGGCCCAACTCCTGTTGGATCCGTTGGGCCTGCCGGTAAGCGTCGGCGGCCTCTACTGGTTGACCCAGGCCCAGCAGGGCATGGCCCAGAAAGGTCAGAGCCAGGCCCTCTTCGTAGCGGGCGCCCACGCTTTGCGCGATGTGGATTGCTCGCCGGCTGTTTTCGCAAGCAGCGGCATCGTCCCCCAGATGGTGTGAGAGGAACCCTAGGAATGCCAGGGTTTCGCTCTCGCTGCGCCGATCGCCGCTTTCGCGGCAACGGCGCAGGGAATACTCGAAATGGTTCAGCGCCCCGGCGTAATCGCCTTGCATACGAGCGAGATCGCCCAGGTTACGGAGAATCACCCCCTCGGTACGTCGTTCGCCGATCTCCCGGCTGAGGCGCAGGGCCTGGTTGAACTGGCCCTCTGCATCCGTATAGTCACCCTGGCTATACGAGGCGACGCCCACGAGGTTGAGCGCCCGCAATTCGCCTTGCCGATGGCAGGCGTTGCGATAAAGGCTGTGGGCTTGCGCCGCATAGTCGCGCACCCTGGCATACTCGTCTTGGTAGGCCGCAACACACGCGAGGTTGTATAGACTATCTGCTTCCACCTCGGTCAGATGGGCCGCTCGCGCCAACCGCAGTGCTTGCTCGAGTCGTGCATTGGCCTCTACACAGTCCCCCTGCTGCCAGAGCGCCCGTCCCCATTGCAGGTACCCGGCCGCCTCGTGGCCCACATCCCGACACGCCTGGGCCAGGCCGATTGCAGTCTGGGCGGCCACGATGGCTGCCTCATAGTCACTGGTTGCCTCGGCATATCTGGCTTCCCGCAGGGTCACTTCGGCCCGTCGCTCGTCGTCAAGCGCCTCGGACAGTTCTTTCAAGGCTCTCAAATCGCGCGCCTGTGCGTCGCGCGTCCCGGTTAAATCGTACACCTTCTCGCGGGCCAGCAAGAGCGCATAGCGTCCGGCGCGGTCTGTCTCCGGCGTCAGTTCAAGGGCGCGGCTGAGATACGCGATGGTGGTCGGACTGGCGTATACCTGCTGCGCCGCCTCGGCGGCGCGCTGATAGTAGCAGACGGCGTGCCCGGCCAGACCGGCCTCGTCGTAGTGAACGGCGATTTGTCCGCTCACGCTGTCGAGGTCGGCGGCGTGCAGTGTTTCCAACGCTTCTGCCACGCGGCGATGCAGCAAACGCCTGCGCGCCGCGCCGAGGCTGGCGTAGGCCACCTCGCACAGTTTGTCGTGGCTAAAGTCGTAAGCATCTGCTCCCTGCTCGCGCACGACGCGCCGCCGCCACAATTCGTCCAGGCCGCGCACCAGGGTCTCTTCTTCGACGCCACTGGCGTTTGCCAACACGTCCGCGCTAAAGGCCCGCCCGATCACGGCCGCTACATTCGCCAATTCGCGGGCTGGAGGTGAAAGTTGCGCCAGGCGCGTGGCGAGCACGGCCTGTACCTTGGGAGGCAAATGGTCGGGAGCGCAGGCTATCGCCGCCTGGCCGGCTGCGGATAGTCCCATCCGCACCATCTCTACCACGAACAAGGGATTGCCCTCGGTTTCCTCGAACAGGCGCGCTGCCAGCGTCGCATCGAATTCACGGCCCGCTACCTGCGCCGCCAACGTCCCTGTCTCCGTTTCGTCCAGCGGTCCCAGTTCAATCTCGATCAATTGGTCACTGTGGCGCAGGTCGGCCAGCAGCGTCGCCCAAGGCTGATCCGCCGGCTCTTCCGGGCGCAGCGTGCCCAGGATGAGCAGCCGCGCTTGCGGGTCAAAACGCAGCAGATAGTGCAACCATTCGAGCGTGTCACGGTCGCACCATTGCAGGTCATCCAGCAACACGAGCAACGACTGGGGGCTTCCGAGGATAGCGCGTGTCAACGCCTCGAACAAGCGCTGCCGCTGCCAGGGTTCTGTGAGCGGGCCGGGAGGAGGTACGTCCGGTGAGTCACTCTGAACTTCCGGCAACAGGCGCGCCACCTCACTCAGCCAGAGCGGGCTGAGCGAGGGGAGCGGACGGGCGCGCAGCCAGGCCGTCACCGGCGCGAAAGCCAATGCCCCTTCCGCAGCGTAGCAACGGGCGCTGGCCGTGTGGATGCCCTGCCGGTCGGCCCATTGCAGCAACTCTTCGGCCAGCCGCGTTTTGCCGATGCCGGCCTCCCCGCTGATCAACGCCAGGCGTGGCCCTGCGCTGGCGGCGGATTGCCAGGCCGCCTGTAAGCCCGCCCATTCTGCCTGGCGCCCGACCAACGGGAGTACTGCCGGTGTCCTGATGCCGGGCGGCGATACTGCCGCCGGTTCCAGACTGAGCAGTCGCTCATACGTTTCGCGAGTAGCGGGGCCGGGTTCCACGCTCAATTCGCGTTGCAGGGTGGTGACGCAGACGTGGTAGGCATGCAGCGCCGCAGCGCGGTCGCCGCTCAGGGCGTGCAGGCGCATCAGATGGCGGTAGGTTGCCTCGTGCAACGGGTCGTGTTGGAGCAAGCGTTGGGCGTAACCGATGGCGGCCCGATAATTCCGTTCGTCTTCCAGCAGGGCGATCAGTTGCTCCATCGCTTCCAAGAACATCTGACGCAGCCGCTCGCGTTCGGGCAGGATCCAGTCGTCGTAGCAACTCGGCAGCAGGTCGCCGCGGTACATGGCGACGGCGTCGCGCAGGGACCTGGTCTGGCTGATGGCTTTTTCAAAATCGGCGACGTCGAGGGTAAAGGGAGCGTCAGGCTGCCACTGGAGAGTGTGCGTATCCGCGCGCAGGAAGCGATCGGCGTCGGGCAGGGCCTGGTGGAGTTGATGGAATAACTTGCGCAGGTTGGTGCGCGCCTGAGGTTCTGTCGAGTCCGGCCAGAACTGGAAGGCAAGGTGATAGCGGGACTGGGGAGCCTCGCGGTGCAGGACCAGGTAGGCCAGCAGCGATTGCAGACGGGCCGTGTTGACGGTCGTCACGGGCTGGTCATCGTAGACCAGGCTGAATTCGCCCAGAAGGTGAATGTGTAGAATTTGTGTTTCTGTCCTGTTCCCCATGTGTTAGCGGACGTCACAATTTTGGAAGATTATAGCCCGAATCACTTGCGTGACAAGGGTTGACTTGCGCCGACGTTTAGGCTATAGTCATCGTCAATTCTGCGTGGAGAGGATGACATGGCCTATGACTTTGATCAGGTAATTGACCGCTGCTCGACTGAGAGCGTCAAGTGGCATTGGTATGGCGAAGAGGCCTTGCCGCTGTGGGTGGCCGACATGGATTTTGTCTCGCCGGAGCCGGTGGTGCGCGCATTGCGCGAGCGCGTCGAGCACGGCATCTTTGGCTATCCCCAAGAGCCAAAGGAATTGCGGGGCGTCATTGTGGATTGGGTAGCGCGCCGCTACGGATGGCAGGTTCAGCCTGAATGGCTCGTGTTCACGCCGGGCGTTGTCGTCGGGTTCAACCTGGCCTGCCACGCTGTGACTTCGCCCGACGATGGCGTGTTGATCCAGACGCCGGTCTATCCGCCGTTCTTTGAGGTGCCCAAGAACGTCAGGCTCGAACTGCATCGGATGGAATTGACGCGCGAGACGGATGGTTCTTATACGATTGATTTCGATGCGTTCGAATCTGCGATCACGGATCGCACGCGCGTCTTTCTGCTGTGCAATCCGCACAATCCGGTCGGGCGGGTGTTCACGCGCTCCGAGCTGGAGCACATGGCCGACCTTTGCCTGCGCCATAACCTGGTGATTTGCTCGGACGAGATTCACTGCGATCTGATTTACAGTGGCTATCGTCACGTTCCGATCGCGTCGCTGGCGTCCGAGATCGCCGAGCGCACCATCACGCTGATGGCGCCCAGCAAGACGTTCAATATCGCCGGGCTGGGCTGCTCGCTAGCGATCATTCCGAATCGCGAGTTGCGTCAGCAATTCAAGGCCGCGCACGCCGGGCTGGTGCCGCACGTCAATCTCATGGGCTATGTTGCCACGCTCGCCGCCTATCGGGATGGGCAAGAATGGCTGGATGAGTTGATGTGTTACCTCGAAGGCAACCGCGATTTTCTGTTCGACTATGTGCGGACGCAACTGCCCGGTGTCCACATGGGCAGGCCGGAGGGCACATATCTGGCGTGGCTGGATTGCCGCAAAGCTGGCATCCTCGGCAAGCCGTTCGATTTCTTTCTGAAGCATGCCCAGGTCGCGCTTGGCGAAGGCGAAGCGTTCGGCCAAGGCGGAGAGGGATTTGTCCGGCTCAACTTTGGCTGTCCGCGCTCTTTGTTGGCCGAGGCGCTGGAGCGGATGAAAGTGGCGCTTGCTTCTATCAGGTGAGCGGGAGTATACTGAGAGCGGCCAGCAGGCCTGCCCCCCCCCCCGGGGGTGGGGGTAGAGGTGTTGCACATCAGGTAAAGGTGACCTTTTCAGCGGTCCCCGAGTGGAACTCGTGCTTCCCTGTCAGCGTTTAACAGGTAAAGATAACCGCAAAGGGAGAATCTCATGACCCGCAAACGCACGCCGATACTTGTCGTCATTGTGATCGTCTTGGCTGTGTTGGCTCTGGGCGCATACAGCCTGACGCGCCTGGTGCGGCCCACGCCAACGCCGACCTCTGTCGTTCAGGCCACGCCCCCTCCCACAAGAACGATCACACCCACTCCCTCTCGATCTCCGACGCCCTCACCCGAACCCATCACGCCTCGACCGCGCCCCGTCGTCGGCTACACGCCCGTCCCGCCTGAGGTCGTTTCACCGATCGTGGTGCAGCGTTTGCCCGAAGCTGGCGCGGAGCTTGCACCCGAGGCAGGCATCCAGCTTGTCTTTGACCGCGCGATGAACCCGTCCGCCGTCGAGTCCGCGTTTGCGATTCAACCGGCGGTGGCGGGCAAACTGACGTGGACGGACAAGCGCACGCTGGTCTTTCGACCCGAAAAGCCGCTCGCGCGCGACACGGTGTATGATGTTGTCCTCAACCAGTCGGCCAAGGCGGCCGACGGCGCTCCGCTCCGCGAGGCGTACACTTTTCGCTTTACGACGGCGGGCTATCTGCAAGTCGGCCAGGTGATGCCCGCGCCAGAGACGACCGATGTCGAGACCAACGCGCGCATCACCGTCATCTTCAATCGCCCGGTCGTCCCGCTTACCTCGCTCGACCAGATGGCAGGATTGCCCCAGCCGCTCACGCTCGATCCGCCAGTGAAGGGCAAAGGTCAATGGCTCAATACGTCCATCTATGTCTTTCAGCCCGATGGCCCGCTGGCGGGCGGCGTGACGTACACGGCCAAGGTGAGCGGTGTCCAGGATACGGATGGCAACCCGATGCAGGCCGACTATTCGTGGCGCTTTACGACTCAGCCGCCCAAAGTTGTGTGGGTCTCGCCCAACGACAAGGCGACGCAAGTTCGCATCGAGACGAACGTCCGCGTCCAGTTCAACCAGCCGGTTGACCCGGCTTCGGCCCAACAGGCGTTCAGCCTGAGGGCCGCGGGCAAAGCCGTCGCAGGCAGGGTTGATATTGTCAGCAACACGCTCACGTTCACGCCGACCGAGCGGCTTCCGTTCGATACGCAGGTCGAAGCCCAAGTCGCCCCCGGCGTCAAATCATCGTATGGCGGGAACCCTTCACCCACAAGCTTTGCGTGGAGTTTTCGCACCGTTCCGCTGCCGCGCATTGTCGAGACCATTCCCAAAGACGGCGAGCGCAGCGCCAGCCCCTACACGAGCTTTACGATCCGATTCAACACGCGCATTGACCCGACGACCGTCATGCCCAACATCCAGATGACGCCGCCACTTTCGCCCACCCAAGTCTACACGTCATCGTCTGGCACAAGCTTTACGTTCTCGTTTGGCGCCAGGCCTTCGACCGATTACGTGGTCAAGATCGGACCGAACATTGCCGACCCCTATGGCAACAAGACGGGGCAATCGCTCACGGTTCGCTTCCGCACGGCAGACCTTCAGCCGGATGTGCGCTTGCGCCTTTCCGATTTCGTCGGCACGTACAGCGCCTACTTGCCCGCTCGATTGTACGCCTCCTACGTCAATGTCAATCGTCTCGACCTCAAGCTGTATCGTCTTGCGCCGGACGAATGGCTTCAACAGCACAAGCGCAACTGGTACGAGTACACGCCGCCCGCTTCGCAACTGGCGCGTCAGTGGTCACAGAACCTTGAAGCCTCGCTCAACAAGGTGAGCTATGCGGCGATTGACGCGGGCGGAGGCAAGCCGCTTGCGCCTGGCCTCTATCTCTTGATCGCCAGCTCGCCCAGTCTCAAAGAGAATCGCTATGGCCTGCGCCATTTGATGGTGGTGAGCAAATTCAACCTGACGCTCAAGACCTCCCAACATGGTGTATTGGTCTGGGCGACTGACTTGCAAAGCGGTCAGCCTGTGCCGGACCTGAAACTCGACTTTTACGGTCCCGGCGCGGAACAACTTGGCGCGGCATTTACGCAGGCCAATGGCGTGGCATGGCGGACCTTGGAGCGTGACGACCGCCAGGTGAATCTGGCGATCTCCACCGAGCCGTTCGCGGCTGTCCAGAATGGCTGGAGCAGCGGCATCAGCCCGTGGGATTTTCAGCTCCAGGCCGAGTATGGTCGGCTAACCTATCGCGCACACATTTACACCGATCGCGCCATCTATCGTCCCGGCCAGACGGTTTACTTCAAGGGCGTCGTTCGTACTGAGGACGATGTGGTATACAAGGTGCCGAGCGGCAAAATCCACGTGACGGTCCGCAGCCCGAGCGGCGAGCAACTCTTGGACAAGGACTTGACGCTCGACGATTACGGCGCGTTCAATGGCGAAATCAAGCTAGCCGAAGGCGCGGCGCTGGGCATGTATTCGATCATGGCCATGCTCGACCCAACACGCGGTTCGTTCCAGTCCACGTTCCAGGTCGCCGCGTATCGCCCGCCCGAGTTCGAGGTCGTCGTCACGCCTGATCAATCCGAGATCACGCGCGGCACGCCGACCAAAGCGACGGTTCAGGTCAAGTACTTGTTTGGCGGCAACGTCGCCGATGTGCCCGTGCGATGGAATGTGCTTTACGAGGGCTACGATTTCAAGCCCAAGTGGGGTGGGGGATATAGCTTCCGCGATGTGGATGACCCGTGGATCTGCTTTGATTGCTGGTGGTATCGTTCCACGCCTCAGCGGCAAGTGATTCTTTCCGGCAGTGGCAACACAGATGCAGAGGGCAAGCTGGTCATCGAAATTGACGAACAGAAATTCACGCGACCGATCACGGGCAGCCTGCGCCTGATCATCGAAGCGACGGCGACCGGCAGCAATAACCAGGCCGTCTCCGGTCGAGGCGAGATCGTGGCGCATCGCGGCGATTACTATATCGGACTGGCGACGGAGAAATATGTGGGCCAGGCAGGCGAGCCGTTCAAGGTCAATCTCGTCACGGTAGATTGGCGCGGCGATAACCCCCGCCTGCCGGGCAAGAATCTCAAAGTCGAGATCTATCGCCGCGAATGGAAAAACACTTTTATCAAGAACGAAACCGGCGGCGGCACGTGGAAGTATGAGACGAACGACATCCTGGTGGATACGCAATCGGTCACGACGAACGACAAGGGCGAAGCGCAGCTCGCCTTCACACCGCCGCAAGGCGGATCGTATCGCATCGTCGCCACCGATGTGGCGAGCGAGGGCAAGCCTCGCCCCTATGGTGTGCCACGCTCCTCGCTTTTCGTGTGGGTGACGGGCAAAGATTACGTCTCGTGGCGGCGCGAAAACAATGACCGCATCAACCTGATCGCGGACAAGGTCACGTACACGCCCGGTGAGACAGCCGAGATTCTGATCCCCTCGCCGTATCAAGGGCTGCACTATGCACTGGTCACGGTCGAGCGCGGCGGCGTCCTCAAGCACGAGGTCATTCAGATGACGAGCAACAGCCAGCTCTATCGTCTGCCGCTCACCGCCGATTACGTGCCGAACGTGTACGTTTCGGTCGTGCTGTTCAAGGGCGAACTCCCCTCGCCCTCTGGGAGAGGGGACGGGGGAGAGGGTGTGGCTGATTACAAAGTGGGCATCGTGCCCCTCGAGGTCAAGCCGCTGCCCAAGATACTCACTATCACGCTCGCGCCCGACCCCAAACAGGGCGAGCCTGGCAAAAGCGTGACGTACTCGATTCGAGCAACAGATGCCGCAGGTCAACCCGTGCAGGCCGCGCTCTCACTTGACTTGGTGGATAAGGCGGTATTGACCCTTTTACCGCGCCAAAAGGACGCCATCGTCGAAGCGTTCTATGGCAAGCGCGGGCTTGGCGTGCAAACGTCGTCGGGGTTGGCGGTCTCGGTCAATCGTTTGCTGATCGAGGTCGAACAGGACCTGGGTATCCAAAAGGAAATACAATACACTGCGGGAGCGCTCCAAGCTACAACGATGCCTACTGCCGCGCTTGCGCCCAAGGCAGCCGAGAGAGCTATGATGGGCGATGAGGCATCGGCTGCTGTCCCGCAAGGTGTACAAATCCGCCAGGAGTTTGCCGACACGGCGTACTGGAATGCGAGTGTCGTGACTGACCGAGATGGCAAAGCGCAGGTCACCGTCAAGCTGCCCGATAACCTCACGACGTGGGTGATGCGCGGCGTCGCCGTTACGAACGACACGCGCGTGGGCGAAGGGACGGTGGATTTGGTCTCGACCAAGCCGCTGCTCATCCGTCCTGTGACGCCGCGTTTCTTTGTCGTCGGCGATAGAGCGCAACTGGCGGCCATTGTCAACAACAACACCGATGTCGAGTTGCGCGCGACGGTCGGCCTCAGCGCGACGGGCATCGCGTTGAGCACGCCGGCCTCGCAAACGGCCACCCTCCCTGCGCGCGGCGAAACTAAACTCACGTGGGACGTGAGCGTGAGGGACGTGACGCAGACGGAACTCGTCTTTTGGGCCGTGGCCGAAAAATTCAGCGATGCGAGCAAGCCTCGACTCAGCACCGGCCCAGAGGGTTCACTGCTCGTCTTTCGTTACTCGGCGCCGGATATTGTCGGCACAGCAGGCGATCTGCCCTCCGCAGGCGGCCGCACCGAAGTCATTGCGCTGCCGCCCAAGTACGATGACCGACAGGGTGAGTTGTCCGTTCAACTTGACCCTTCGCTTGCCGCGGCGATGCAGGATGGCCTCAAGTATCTTGAACATTACGAATACGAGTGCGCCGAGCAGACCGTGAGCCGCTTTCTGCCGAACGTGCTGACTTATCGTGCGCTCCGAGAGTTGGGGATTCGGGATCAAGTTTTGGAAGAACGCCTGCCGGGCCTGGTGAAGCAAGGGTTGGACAAGTTGTATAACCAACAGCGCAAGGATGGCGGCTGGGGCTGGTGGCCGGATAGTCAGGAGAGCAACGTGCACCTCACGGCTTATGTGGTGTTCGCGCTCGTCAAAGCGCAGCAGTCCGGCTTTGAGGTGCGCAGCGATGTGCTTCAACGCGGCCAACAATTCCTGGTGGGCAAGCTCGTTGCCGCGCGCGATCTCAATTACGTGTTCACGGCCAATCAGCAGGCTTTTGTGCTCTATGTTTTGGCCGAAGGCAAGCAAGTGCAAAAGGATCGGCTAAGCGACTTGTACGAGGACCGTGACAAGTTGAGCCACTATGGCAAGGCGTATCTCGCGCTCGCACTTTCGCTCGGCGATCCAGCCGACAAGCGCATTGCGACGCTGCTTTCCGATTTGAACAACGCGGCGATCCTTTCCGCGACCGGTGCGCATTGGGAAGAGAGCGCACGCGATTGGTGGGCGATGAACACGGACACGCGCTCGACGGCCATCATCCTGGATGCGCTGGCGAGGCTCGACAAGAACAATCAGCTCGCGCCGAACGTCGTGCGCTGGCTGATGGTCGCGCGCAAGGGCGGTTATTGGGAGACGACGCAAGAGACGGCCTGGGCGCTCATCGCGTTGACTGACTGGATGAAGGCGACGGGCGAGCTGCAAGGCAATTACGATTACGCCGTGTTCCTCAACGACAAGGACCGGGCCAGCGGAAAGGTGAGCCAGACCAATTTGCGCGAAAGCGTCAAGTTGCAAATCGCCGTAGCCGAATTGCTCAAGGAAAGTAATCGGCTGACGATCTCGCGCGGCGAAGGTCAGGGTCGGCTCTATTACACAGCTCACCTGCGCGTGTTCTTGCCGATACAGGACATCAAGCCGGTCTCGCGCGGGATCACCGTCCTGCGGCGGTATACGCTTGCTTCGTGCACCGATGGCCCCAAGTGCCCGGAGGTCAAAGAGGTCAAGCTGGGCGATGTGGTTCGCGTGGACCTGACCCTCATCGCGCCGAACAATCTGTACTATGTCGTCGTCGAGGACCCGCTGCCCGCGGGCGGCGAAGCGGTGGATCGCGGCCTGGCGACGGCGAGCCTCTTGGACCAGGGGCCTCAGTTGACTCGCCGGGTCGGCGGGCGATATTCGCCGTACTGGTGGTGGTGGCGCTGGTACAGCCGCAGCGAGCTGCGCGATGAAAAGGTGGTGCTCTTTGCTGACCGCCTGCCCAAGGGCACGTACGAGTACTCGTACACTTTTCGCGCCACGCTGCCGGGCGATTACCAGGTCATCCCGACGGTCGCCCGCGAGTTTTACTTTCCCGAGGTGTTTGGGCGGAGCGACGGAAGGTTGTTGAGCATTGGACGATAGATTGCCTGGCTGGCTTGACTATGTTACACTATAAAAGCCTATCCGAAAATTTGTACCAGCGGCGACGCTTGCCGCTTACCGACGCATAGGGAGGCGTCGGTTACGGATTTTCGGGTAGGTTCTGAAGCATGATGGCTGGCAACTGGAAAGTGAGGTGATTTGCCTATGAGCGCGATCTCCGAGGCTGAAAGAATTTACACCGAGTTAGGGGCTATTCGGCAGGAGTTGGCCGCCGTCAAAACCCAACTGGCGCAAATCGTGCAGGCCAGTCAAAGTGGCGCCACCGGGCATCCTTACGTCGTTCGCAATCCTCAAATGCACCGTGGAGAGCCAGTCCTGCGTGGCAGCTCTATCCTGGTGCGCACGATTGTCGAACGTATGCGGCTTGGCGATACACCTGAGCAAATTGTGGAAGCCTATCCCTCATTGACCCTGGCGCAAGTGCACGATGCGCTTGGATACTATTACGATCACCCCGGTGAAATCGAGGGCTACATCCAAGAAAATCGAGAGGCGCAATGGCGGATGAAGCAGCGCGCCTCTTTGTAACTCTCTATACCGACGCCGATGTGCATGGCGTGTTGGCAGCGCAGATTCGCCGTAGAGGATTCGATGCTATTTCAGCTTACGAGGCAGGCAACGCTGCGCTAGATGACAATGACCAGTTGGCCTATGCGGCCAGCCAACGGCGCGCGATTCTCACCTGCAATGCCAGGCACTTTGAACCACTGTTTGAGGAATGGTGGCGGGCGGGCCGCAAGCATTATGGTGTCATTGTGACGGAGCAATTGCCTGTTGGCGAGATGCTGCGGCGCGTGTTGCGTCTCTTGAACGCAGTGAGCGCCGAAGAAATGGAGAATAGCTATCGCGATCTTGCCGAGTTCGCGGACTTGGGGGGATGAACCATTGGGCGATTAAAGAGACCCGAAGGGTTTCAAAACCCTTCGGGTCTTGTCTGCGCGGTCACGCTATCACGATCTCGGTGCCTTTCATCTTCCCCGGCGTTTCATAGGTCCTTTCCTCGTAGGGCGCAACGGGCAGGGTCCAGCGCCAGAACCAGCGTGCAACGGGCGAGGGCACATTCAGGCAGCCGTGGCTGCGCGGGCGACCATAGTCGTTGTGCCAATACGTGCCGTGGATGCCGGCGCGCTTCTCCGTAAAGTACGTTGGGAAGGGCACCCCGGGCAGATCGTAAAAGTCGTCCCCTTGTCCGCCGGTCATGCGCGAAGTCAGGCTTTTACACAAGACGGTATATCGGCCTCTGGGTGTGGCGAAATCCCCAAAGCCGCTCGCCACGCGCGAGACCATGACGGGTTGATCGCCTTCATAGGCAACGATGAACTGGGTTTCCAGGTCCACCTCGATGCGCTTGTTCATCGCCTCAGGTGAAAGCGGCGTCAGCTCGGTCGGATCAATGCGGCGGATGTGAGCGGCGGGCACATAAGGCCCAGGCCCCCAGGTGATGCCATCTTGCAGGCGATACCACCACTGCCCACCCTGGTCGAGGGCTGCGGCGACCACGCGAAATACGCTGGTGTAATAGAGCCGGAAAAACAGTCTGGCCCTGGGGTCAGGGGCAACGCGCGAATCGCTGTAGGGGACAGTGACCTCACCCCAGAACTGCTCCGCAGCTCGCTCCGGCTCAGCAGGATTCAAGATGTTTTCGACGGGCTGCACCAGCGCGGAATGGATAAAGCCGTTATCCGTCTTGTACCAGAGCAGGTTGTGAGGCGTGACAGCCTCACCTATCACCTGAGCGTCTAGGGGCAGGATTTGATCGCGGGTGACCACGCGGATCACCTTAGAGTTTGGATTGGGCCTGGTGTGTACGCGCACTCCCCACGTGACTGTGCGGCCCAATGATGCAGGTGGCCAAGTCCAAAGACCTTCTGGCTCCGCCTGAGCCGCCAGCACTCGCGTCACGTCCATCACCGGCCCAAGTGCCACAGCGCACGCTGCGCTGCCGGCCAGTTTCAAAAATTCGCGTCGGTTGATTTTCCCCATCTTGATGCCTCAGACGCTTTCAATTTAATCTAAAACGTTCCTCTGTACATTTCAGTTCCATTACGAATGTATTGCGAGTCGAAACTCAATGCCGTGTTCTATCCGAAAATTCGTCCAAGCGGCGACGCTTGTCGCTTACCGACGCGTAGGGATGCGTCGGTTACGGATAGGCTCATAGTATGCTCAACATCGTGTTCACAGGAAATGGTACAATAGTCCTCCATTCAACAGACCACTGGAGGTCACTGTGCTGCGCCAAGAGAATTGGGATGATCTTGTCGGTGAAATCGTGACGTGTGGAATTTGTCCCCGACTGGTTGCCTATCGCCAGGAAATTGCCCGGCTCAAACGACGGGCGTACCGCGATTGGGACTATTGGGGGCGTCCGGTGCCCGGCTTTGGAGATCGCAACGCGCGGCTGCTGATCGTGGGGCTGGCGCCTGGCGCGCATGGCGCGAATCGCACCGGGCGCATGTTCACGGGCGACAGTTCGGGTGACACCTTGTATGCCGCGCTGCATCGCGCGGGATTCGCCAACCAGCCTACCTCCCGCCATCGAGACGATGGGCTGGCATTGCGTGATGCTTTTATCACGGCGGTGGCGCGCTGCGCTCCGCCCGATAACAAACCCACGCGCCAGGAACTGCTCAATTGCCGAGGTTACCTGGCGCGTGAGCTGGCATTGCTGCCTTCGGTGCGCGTTGTGTTGGCGTTGGGATGGATTGCCTTTGAAGGCTATCTCGATTTGCTGAAGGCTTTAGGGCGTTACCCTCATGATCGTCCGCACCCTAAATTCGGGCACGGTGCTGTGTACGAATTCGATTCGCCGCTGCCAGTTCTGGTGGCTTCATACCATCCCAGCCGACAAAACACACAAACTGGCCGATTGACCTCTGCCATGCTCGATCAAGTGTTCCGACGGATTTGCCAATTGCTCGACGGCTGATCGCGCATTGCTCCTTTGTCGTTCGTCGTGCGTCATTCACCACACCCGCTGCAAATCCGGGTTATCGCATCGCTTGCGACCGACTTTGACCATGTCTACCCATTCGCCGTGGACCTGAATGCGCACCACATCGGCGGTAAAGTCGGTGACGGTGCCGGCGTGATCGCTGTTGTTGAACAACCACGAGCCAACGGCGTAAATGTCTGCGGGCACTCCGAGCTTTTCAAAGCGCGTGATCTTGTCCGGCGTAAAGCCGCCGCTCACGACGATCTTGACGTTTTGGCAATACTCGCGCGCCCGTTCGCGCCAGGCTTCGGGCAGTGACCATGCTTCCCAGGCATGATCGAGCGCGTGTCGGACGTTGAACACCAGTCGCGGTGTCACGCCCAGGTCAAGGGTGGGATCGCCCAGCGGGGGCACGGAAACGTCTCGCACACTCCCTGAGGTGTCCAGTCGTACTCCATACAACCGATATTTCCTGGCTTCGGTTTCGTCACCGCGATCCGTGGCTTCCCGATATTTGGCGAACATCGCCTCCAGCGTCCGCAGGCTGTCCAGCACACAATCATTGTTAAAATCCACCAGCGCGATGCGCGGGATGGAGGGCGGGCGCGTCGCTGCAAAGGCCAGCATCGCTGCGGCGGTATCGCCAAAGAAACAAGCGATCGCCGCATGGGCCACCGTGCCGCCGCCAGCGCCGCCCCACCAATCGCCTTGTGCGTCGGTCGAAACAAAGGGGCCAAGCCTGCCGCCAAAGTCGGCATTGAAGCGCTGGACGGCAATGTTGTAGGCGTAACCATCGGCGGCCTGAACTTCGTGCGCGTCAAAGCGAGCGGGAAAGAACAGCACCGGCTTGCCCCGCGCGGCGATGAAGGTTTGGTAAACGTTAGTCGCTACGCGCGAGGCGCGCGTCAAGATTCCCAACGTCGGCGTCTCGAGCATTGCAAAGTCGCGGTAACGTCCGCGCACGCGCATCACGGGCAGGATGCGCGTGGGATCGCCGTTGTAGGTCACCGTCACGCCATCGTGCACGGCTTCGACTTCCAGTTGGTTCCACGTTTCGATAAAGCGATCGCCCTCAAAATAGCCAGAGCAGTGGCGGAGCATGGCCAATGCCTTGTCCACGCCAACCACCACCGTGGTGCCGGGCCGCCGCGTGAACCACTGCATCTCGACCTTCAGATTGCCCACGTCCACATCGCTCAGGTCCACGCCGTGCAGGTTGGGATAGTGGCCGGCGTAGCGATAACCACTTGCCGCGCACGCGGCCAACATGGCTGTGATGTTTTCGAAATACTTGTCGCTATACCAGCCGCGCCGCATCCGCTCGATGTCGAGCTTGAAGGTCTCGTTGGTCAATCGTTTGCCGTCGAAAATGCTCATGCTGTCCTCGTAGCCATCACACTCAAAGGCATCTATTTGGCTGCCGCCACCACTTCGATCCCGTTCAAGGCCATGTGATACAGGAAAATCAGGTGGAGCAAATCGCCCGCATGGGGCAGGATGCCCAGCGATTGAGCCAGGTCCATCGGCAGATCATACGTGTCCACACAGTCAGCCGGGAGGATGACGCGCACGTCGCGCAGTTGCAGGTTGTTGGCGCGCAGGCGCAGCGCCATCGCCATTTGGTAAATGCACAGGTCAGTGCAATCGCCCACGATGATGAATGTGTTCACGTCGGAATGACGAGTCAGCCAATCCTGGAACGCGGGCGCCAGGCTGGAATCAATCGAATTCTTGGGGACAATCGTGAACTGGTGGGCAAAGGGCAATGCGGCCAGCTCTGGCGCGGTCTCGGCCTCTGTGGTGCCTCGCACGCAGTGCGGCGCAAAGCTGCCGAACTCGACGGCGTCCGGTTCGTGCGTGTCTTGGGTCAGCACAAAATGTCGGACCCCCAGCGCATACGCGCGTTCGAACAGTCGCGCGACCGGGGCGAGGAGGGCCTGCACGCGCGGCGAGGCCAATGGCCCAACCGTGCAAAAGCCTTTGATGAGGTCTACGGACACGACCGCCGCGCGCGATGGCTCCTTGAGCACGGCGGCCAGGTCGAGCGTCGGCAACCGGGTATGCCAGTCGGCCAGATAATCGAGGAACGGTTGGCTCTGCTCCAAGAGCGTTCGGGAGTTCATGCTTATGCTCCTTTCAGGCGTGTTTCGCATACTTGGGTGCTGTCGAAACGAAGGGCGGTTTGTCCCATTTAGTGTTTTTTCAACACTAATTATAGCCCGGCCGGGCGGGTTTTGTCAAGGCCCTCTTCAGGGGCGTGCGTCTAGGGAAACAGCCGCCGCGCTTTGACCTCGGCCACGGCGTCTTCGCGGAAGCGGTACAGCTTGGCCGGGCGCCCTCGGCTGATGGTGATCTCGCCGGTCTCTTCGATGATGCCGCCTTCCAAAATCCGCCGTCGGAAATTGCGCTTGTCTAGCGACTCGCCCAGGATGATCTCGTAGGCTTTTTGGATTTCGGTCAGCGTGAAGGTGGGCGGCAGGAGCTGGAAGCCTGCGGCGGTGTATTCCAGCTTGTAGCGCAGGCGCTGCAAAGCGTACTGGAGGATCTGGTTGTGATCGAACGCCAGCTTGGGAAGCTGGTAAACGGACCACCAGCGCGCGTCGCTGGCGTCGGTGCCGGCCTGCACGGCCAGCGGCCCTGGCACCAGGGCAAAGTAAGCCACCGTGATCACACGCCCGCGCGGGTCGCGCTTGGGGTCGCCAAAGGTGTAAAGCTGCTCCAGATACACGTCGCGGATGCCGGTCTCTTCTTTCAGTTCGCGGCGCGCGGCGGCTTCCAGCGACTCGTTGGCCTGGATGAACCCGCCGGGGATGGCCCAGCGTCCCTTCATGGGCGGATTCTTGCGCTGGATGAGCAACACTTGCAGATCGTTCTCGCGTAGCGTAAAGATGATAACATCCACACTGACGGCAGGATAATGGTAATGAGTCCGCGCCATGCTGATCTCCTATGGTGTCATTTGTACACCAAGTATAGTCCAGCCGGGCGTCGTTTGTCAAGCTGCTATCGCGTGATGCGCCGGGTTGATGGCCTCGTGCCCGGCGTTCTGGACACAGGGTTCAGCCCGTATTACGCATCTCCCTATCACGTTATGGTATAATCTTGACAGGCAAGTCCCCTCACGTGACAATAGACCGACGCGGGGTGATTCGGAAGGAGGCGCGATGGCAATTCAGTCGCAGGTTCAAACGCAGCGCAGGCTGTTCACGGCGGACGAATATCAGCAGATGATTCGGGCGGGGGTGTTCGATGAAGATGACCGACTTGAACTCATCGAAGGAGAAATCACCGAGATGTCACCGATCAGCTCAAAACATGCAGGGCACGTCAACCGGCTGTCCGAGTTGTTGCGCGAACGCCTGCGAGGGCGTGTCTTGGTCAGCGTGCAGAATCCGGTTCACTTGGGCGAATACTCGGAGCCTCAACCCGACCTGACGCTGCTCCGCCCGCGTGCGGACTATTATGCTGATTCGCACCCCACGCCGGAAGACGTGCTGCTCGTCGTCGAGGTCGCCGACACGTCTGTCGGGTTCGATCGGGATGTCAAGATACCTATGTATGCGCGCGCTGGCGTTGGCGAGGTCTGGCTGGTGACGCTGGTGGACAAGTGGATTGAGGTCTATCGAGAGCCGACCCCCCAGGGATATCTTTCGATGCGGCGGGCTTTGCCTGGTGCGATGCTGGCGCCGCAGGCGTTCCCCGATGACGCGCTGGCTGTGGGCGACATCATCGAGTAAGAAACGGCAGGAGATGACTTTGCTCAAGACGCACAACTGTGGAGATTTGCGGGCGCAAGACGCCGGACATCGAGTGGCGCTGGCCGGTTGGCTTCACAAACGCCGCGATCATGGCGGATTGATTTTCATGGACTTGCGCGACCGCAGCGGGTTGGTGCAGATCGTCGTCAGCCCTGAAGCCGGCCAGGCTTACCGGGTCGCCGAAATGGCGCGCAGCGAGTACGTGCTGGCGGTGCAGGGTCAGGTGCGCCTTCGCCCTGAAGGGCTGGCAAATCCGAACCTGCCGACTGGCGACATCGAGGTTGTGGCCGAGTCTGTCGTTCTGCTCAACGCTGCCAAACCGCCAGCGATCCCGGTGGATAACGATGGGCGCGCTGTGTCCGAAGACATGCGGCTGCGGTACCGTTATCTGGACCTGCGCCGTCCGCGGATGCAGCGCAACCTGATGTTGCGACACCAGGTCGTCAAGTTCATTCGAGATTACCTGAGCGCGCGCGGCTTTATTGAAGTCGAAACGCCCATCCTGATCAAGTCCACGCCGGAAGGCGCGCGCGACTATGTAGTGCCGAGCCGCCTGCACCCCGGCCAGTTCTATGCGCTTCCGCAAAGCCCGCAGCAGCTCAAGCAATTGCTGATGGTGGCCGGCTACGAGCGCTACTTTCAAATCGCGCGCTGCTTTCGCGATGAAGACCTGCGCGGCGACCGCCAACCCGAGTTCACCCAACTCGATCTGGAAATGTCCTTTGTCGAGCGCGATGACGTGCTTGGACTGGTGGAGGGATTGTTCACCGAACTGGTGCCGGCCGTTTCGAACAAGCGCATTCTCTCGCCCTTTCCGCGTATGAGCTATGCCGAAGCGATGAGTCGCTTTGGCACCGACAAACCCGACCTGCGCTTTGGCCTGGAGTTGATTGACCTGACGGATGCACTTGGGGGCAGTGAATTCCAGGTCTTGCGCGCTGCCAGGGAAACCGGCGGCCAGATCAAAGCCGTGTGCGCGCTGGGTTGTGCCGGCTACACTCGCCGCGAGCTGGATGAACTGACGACGGTTGTGAAGGGACTGGGAGCCAAAGGGTTGGTGACTTTGGCTTTTGCCGCTGATGGCGTCAAAGGCCCGGCGGTCAAGTTCTTGAAATCAGGCGAGTTGAACGAGATCCGCCAGCGCCTTCAAGCGCAAGAGGGCGACCTGGTGTGCATCATCGCCGATCAGCCCGGCGTCGTTGCCAAATCGCTTTCGACCTTGCGGCTCATGTTCCGCGATCGATTCAATCTTGCCCCGCCCGACTTGATGGCATTTGGATGGATCGTAGACTTTCCGATGTTCGAGTGGAACGAAGAAGAAAAACGTTGGGATGCCGCGCATCATCCGTTCACCATGCCCAAGCGCGAGCACCTCGATCGGTTGGAAACCGATCCGGCTTCGGTGCTTTCTGATGCCTACGATCTGGTGTGCAATGGTTATGAGCTGGCCTCGGGCAGCATCCGTATTCACGACCGCGAGATTCAACGTCGCATCTTTCGGGTGCTGAATTACAGTGACGATGAGATTCAAGCTCGTTTCGGTCATATGTTGGATGCGTTCGAATACGGTGCGCCGCCGCATGGCGGCATGGCCCCGGGCATTGACCGGTTTGTGATGTTACTCGCTGACGAGCCAAGTATCCGAGAGGTGATTGCCTTTCCCAAGACGGCCAGCGCCACTGACCTGATGGCCAATGCGCCATCGCCGATCGATCAGCGGCAGCTTGACGAGTTGCGTTTGTGTATCAAAGATTAGCCGGGTGATCGCATTTGCAGGTTTCAGTAAATTGTGTTAGTATATGGACACCCTGCTGTGTGCGTGACGTCGCATACGCGTTTTGAGCCAACACCTATAAAATAGGGGACCGTCACTCTAGAGGGGATGCGATAGCCTGAACAGGCAAGGCTGAACCAATAGGCTAGGTTCCCACCTGCGTAAGCAGGTTCAAAACTTGGCGACGCACGGCACGGCGGGGAACGTTTTTTATCCGCCGGATCATCTCCGGCGGTTTTTGTTTGGTCTGAATGTCCGCTGTTCCGTTTTTGTGGTACAATCCCCGCGCGGTGAGGAAGCTGTCCAGCCTCCTGCAGGTTACTGTGGGGTGTTGCTTCACGTTGAGCGGCTTCAATCTATGGTGCTTCGACTGTGAAGCGGGAGGTTGATCAGATCCCACATGCGCGGCGGACGATCTCAACAGTGACACAAGGCAGACAACGGAGCTGACCATGATCCTTGTCACCGGGGCGACTGGGTTTATCGGCAAGCGCGTTGTGGCGCGGTTGGCTGCGACGGGCCTTGAGGTGCGCTGCCTGGTTCGCCCGGCCCGCAAAGAGCGTACATTGCCCGCGGGCGTCAGTGTCCACATGGTCGCCGGTGATCTGTCCGATCCTCCTGCATTGCGCGTGGCGATGCAACGCGTGGATACTGTCATCCACTTGGCCTCGATTTGGACCGAGCATGGCGCGCGGACTTTTGAATCGGTCAATTACCAGGGCACGCTCAATCTCATCGAGGCGGCGCACGAAGTTGGCGCCAGCCGCTTGATCTTCCTAAGCTACCCCGGCGCTGACCGCAACAGCGCCTATGCTTTCCTGCGGAGCAAGGCCCTGGCCGAAGAAGCTGTCCGCTTGTCAGAACTCAAGTTCACGATCTTGCGCCCGTCTTGGGTCTATGGCCCGGAAGACAGATGGACGACACACATCGCCATGGTGCTCAAGTCCGTGCCGTTTTTCTTTCCGGTGGTCGGCGATGGGCAGACACGCTTGCAACCTTTGTGGGTCGAAGACCTTGCCCAGTGTATCGAGCAATGCTTGACCCGGCCCAAGACGATTGGCAAAACGATCCCGCTGGGCGGGCCGGGGTATTTCACTTTTAACGACGCGCTGGATGTGATCGCTCAGACGCTCGAGGTTCGCCGACGCAAGCTGTTCGTTCGCCTGCCGTTGGCGCGCCAGGTGGCCGAGACCATGGAGCACCTGATGCCCAGACCCTTCTTGACCACGACGACGCTGGACTTGCTCAATGTGGACACGACGACTGACCTGGGTTCCGTGACACAAAACTTTGGCTTCGAGCCAGCGCGATTTGCTTCAGCCGTCAGTTATCTGCGTGACCAACCCTGGTGGCGGCGTTTTTGGGGCACCTTGTTGGGTCGGCCGTAGAGGGACACTCGATTTGCCTTCACAGTGAGTGATATGCCAGAGTTTACGATCCGCCCATTGGAATCTATCGAGGACTATCGGGCCTGTGAAGAAATCCAGCGCCAGGTCTGGGGACCGGGCGATGCCGAGGTCGTTCCGCTGAACATGCTGTCCGCCGTCAAGCGTAATGGTGGCATTGCGCTGGGCGCATTCGTGGACGAACGACTCGTCGGCTTTGTGTTCGGTTTTCTGGGCACCAGCGAGCGTTTTGGCCCGGAGGCTCCAGCGACAGTCAAGCTCAAACACCATTCGCATATGTTAGCCGTCCTGCCCCAGTGGCGCGATGAAGGGGTGGGCTATGCGCTCAAGCTGGCCCAGCGCGAGGCAGCCCGCGCCCAGGGCTTGCGGCTGATGACCTGGACCTACGACCCGTTGGAAAGCCGCAATGCGCTGCTCAACATCTCCAAACTTGGCGCTGTGTGCAGCACGTATTACCGTGATTACTATGGGCCGATGCGGGATGAGCTGAACGTGGGCCTGCCTAGCGATCGCTTTCAGGTGGATTGGTACATTGCCAGCAAGCGAGTCGCCAAGCGATTGGAAGCCAGTCGTGGACGATTGGAGCGCCAGCATTATACGGACGCTGGAGCCATGATACTCAATCCGGCCACGTTTGGAGCGCAATTCCCACGCCCGTCCGAACAGGTGGTTGAACTATTCACCAGCATGGCGCTCGTCGAAATCCCGGCTGATTTTCAATCGCTCAAACGCGCTGACCCAACGTTGGCGCTCGCCTGGCGCATGCAAACGCGCCGGATTTTCGAGCGCGCATTCAGTCATGGCTACATGGTCACCGATTATGTGTTTGAATCGAATCCCCGGCGCGGTTTCTATGTGCTCACACATGTCGAGCCAGGCGGCCGGCCAGGGGCGGATTGGAGCATCTTTGCGGATGAGTTGGCAGACCCCAGGGGCTTGAAATGAGGATCGAACAAATCGCGCTCTCGCATATCGTCATGCGGTTGGTCGCACCGTTTGAGACGAGCTTTGGAGTGGAGCAGGATCGCGCCTGCATCATTGTGGCGATGCGCGCAGACGGGCTGACTGGCTATGGCGAGTGTGTCGCCGCTGCCGAGCCAGGCTATTGCTACGAAACGACTGTGACGGCCTGGCACATTCTGCGTGATTTTCTCGTGCCGGCGGTGCTCGGTCAGGAGCTGACCGATATTCCCAAACTGGTCGCGCGTTACAGTCGCGTGCGGGGCCATCCGCTGGCCAAGGCTGGACTCGAGATGGCGGCATGGGACACCCTGGGGCAGGCCCAGGGCAAGTCGCTTGCGCAGATGCTGGGGGGAGTGCGTGACCGTGTGGAGGTCGGTGTATCCATCGGCATACAGCCGACAACGGGGGCGCTGGTCGAGCGGGTGGGGCGGTATATCGCAGAAGGCTACCGTCGGATCAAGATCAAGATCAAGCCGGGCCGCGACCTGGAGGATGTGCGCGCAGTCCGCGCTGTGTTTCCAGACATTCGTTTGCAGGTAGATGCGAACTCGGCGTATCGGCTTTCGGATGCTCCTCTCTTCCAACAGATGGACGATTTGAATCTCTTGCTCATCGAGCAGCCGCTGGCCGAGGACGACATCTACGATCACAGCAAGCTTCAGCCGCAGCTCAAAACGCCAATTTGCCTCGACGAAAGCATCCTCTCTGCCGATCACGCCCGCGCGGCGATTGAGCTGGGTGCCTGTCGGGTCATCAACATCAAGGCCGGACGTGTGGGAGGGCTGGAGGAGGCGCTCAAGGTTCACGACGTGTGCCATGAGCGAGGCGTGCCGGTGTGGTGTGGGGGAATGTTGGAGACGAACATCGGTCGCGCGTCGAACGTGGCATTGGCCTCGCTGCCGGGTTTCACTTTGCCCGGCGACATCAGCGCGAGCTCCCGCTACTATGCTGAGGACATTGCCGATCCGCCGTTTGCGCTGAATCCTGACTCGACGATCACAGTGCCAACGATGTCGGGGCTGGGTGTGAAGGTCAATCTCAAGAATCTGGAGCGGTTTACGGTGAAGCACGAGGTGTTTGCGGCGTGATCCCAGGGGGCACAGAGGATTGTGTATTCTGTGTCCGGTTCACGATCGCCTGAAATACTGCTCCGTCTCCTGATAGTTCTTGCACAACACCGTCAAATACGTGGTCACCTCGATCAGTTTCTTTTCGATGTCGGCCACTTTGACGTACCGGTCCGTCGCGCGCGCGCGCACGGTCAGTTTGTCAATCAGGTCGGAAACGACCACGTCATCCACCTCGACCCAATAGCTCACTCGATTGATCAGCAGTCGCTTGTATGCGCGCAGAAAGCGGCTGGCACGGCGATACTCGCGGCGAAAGCGCTGAAGCGGCAAAACGCGCGGCGGCCCTTGAAACAACTCGCGCAGGTCTGCATCCACATAGCCAGTCGCGCGGCGGCGATAGGCGTTCACTTGCGAGGTCTTGGCCCCAAAGAATTGCGCCACAGTCATCGAGAGCTGCTCAATGGGTTGATCGAGTGTGCTGCTGCTGCCATTTGTCAGGACAGGCTCTTGGCGACCGAACTCGTCCACGACCTTTTCCACATAGGTGAGTTTCTTGAGCGCGCCGGGCTTGGAGCGGAATTGACCCAGCCAGTCAATCTCTGGCGTCAGCCACACGGAAAACGTCTCGGCAAAATCTTCGTCCGGGTGTTTCTGGGCGTAAAAATCTCCTGCAGGATTGACAAAGTCCGCGCTCCACGGATTAGGCCGGCTGCCCGCATGTTCGGGATACGTGTTAAAGAAATGTCCTTTGACGTTGAACAGCCGCCGGAACTCTTTGGTGCGGTAGAGCTTGTGAGCGTAGCAAAAAGCGTGACCGACTTCGTGGCGCATGATCTGCAAAATGTCCGCCGGATCATACATCCAGCCGCGAAATTCCTTGTTCAGCTCGCGCAGCAGAGCATTGCAGTCGTAGAACCCGACGGCGATATTGGTGGTGCCCGCCACGCAGCCATAACCGTTGGACAGATAAAAGTTCGGGGCGAGCTGTGTGATGCCTACGCGCGCCAGGTCCTCCCGCACCCGGCGGATCGCCTCATCAATCAGCGTCCCCTTGATCTCCAGCCCCAGCCGGTTGATGGGCGTGTTGAGAATTTCGAGCTTGAGCGTGTCCGGGCCATAGAGCAGCTCGCGTGTTTTCCGCTTCTTCATGCCAGCCCCAATCTCCAGCCGTTGGCATACACCAACATTCTGCCTCGCCGCAAGTAACCGACGAGGGTAATGTTCCAGACCTGGGCCAGCCGCACCGAAAGGCTCGTCGGCGAGGTGCGGCTGGCGATGATCGGGCAGCCCATCTTGGCTGCCTTGTTCAGCATCTCGCTGCTGATGCGCCCTGTGGTCAGCAGAATACCCCCGCGGGTGTCCACGCCGCGCAAAAAGCAGTCGCCGCGAATCTTGTCGAGCGTGTTGTGCCGACCCACGTCTTCGCCATAACTTACCATCGTCGTGCCCAAGAACAATCCGCTCGTATGGACGCCGCGCGTCCGACGATACAATCGTGCGGCGCCTTGCAGTTGTTCCATCAAACTCCACAGATCCTCGGCGCGCAGCCGCGTGTCGGAATTGAGCGGTGCTTGGGTCCCGCTCAGGTCATCAAAGGTCACGCCGCCGCCGCATCCCGAAGTGAGGATGCGCTTGCGTGGCGGCTCGATGTGATGCGTGAGCCACACATCCACACACGATCCACTTGGACAGATGTGAACAGCACGGATTTCTTGCCTTGAGGCGATCAATCCCTCGTTGGCAAGGAACCCCACCGCCAAATAGTCTTGTTGGATCGGCGTGGCAGCGATGGTCGCTAGCTCCTGCCCGTTAACGTGGATGCTCACTGAGACCTCTTCAATGACCTCGCCGTCAACCGGCTGCCAGTGTCCGTCAAAGGCGTGATAAGTTGTCGGAATCGCGCCGTCGGTCATCCCCAATTGCAGAATCTCAAGTCGAATTCAGATTGTTTGTCGTGGATTGGCAAACCAATAACGCGGGCTGTGCGGTCCGCGGGGCTTTGGAACGTCGCGGATTATAGTCCTGAGTTGCTCAGTGTCAAGCGTTTTGCAAACTCGTGGCGGAGCCTGGCTTTGACAAGGACGGCTATATCTGGCGGCTTGAGATGCGGTCCGCCGCTGTATGTGGCGATTGTCAGAGGTCTATGCTGACCTTTGGCCGCTGTTGGCCGAACGCTGCGCGATCCCTTGCAATTCGAACAACTCGATCTCTGGCGGACATAGAAAGCGCGCGCGGGGCGCGCCGCGGCCCTCCATCCCAATTCCCCGGCTGACATATAACATTGTGTTCCCTTCGACGTATCGGCCCATCTCATAACGCTTCCAGAAGCGGGAACTCGTCACGAGCGCGCCAAAAAGTGGCAGGCGGATTTGTCCGCCGTGCGTGTGACCGCACAGATACAGGTCCACTTGCTCTTGCCTGGCTTGCGGCATCAAGTCCGGGGTGTGGTAGAGCAGCACCATGAAAGGCGATGAGGGGTTGTTAGGGACGTTGCTCATCACCTGCCGGAGCGTGTGACTGTCTCGCTTCGCGTTGTTGGTGCAGGAGACGCCGACAATGACCATGGCGGGTTCATCGTCGGAGCCAAGTTTGACCGACTCGATCTTGTTATGGAGCCGACGCACGTTCAACCCGTTCAGCACCTTGTCCACGACTGGCGGCGGATCAACCGAAGGGCTACCGCTGATGGCATATACACCGAGCGGCGCACGCAGATGGGAGAGCACCTCTCGACAGTCGGCGTGTGCGCGTTCGTCGTAGGTATAGGAAAGGTTGAGCAGGTCGCCAGTGAGGACGATCAGGTCGGGCCGCAGTTCCTCCACTAGCTCCACGAGCTGACGTTCGCGCGGCGTGATCCGCTCGATGTGCAGATCGCTCAAGTGAAGCACGCGGAGCGGCGGCAGCCCGTTCAGCTTGGGCGATTTGATCTGGATATGCGTCACGCCCAATCGAAACGGTTCGACCCACAGGCTGTACCACGCAGTGCCGGTCATGGCAATCTGAAGAGCAGCGATGGCAGCGGTGATCCATGCGGCCTGCGCGTGAGCGGCTGCAACGACCAACGCCCAGCGCACGAGAGCCAGCGCGAGCAGCGAGGCCGTCACCGGTCCGAATGATTTGCCGCGCTTGGGCAGCCAGGCCAGCATGACCCAATCAACAGCCATGAGCGCGGCCAGGCCAATGCCGGCCATCATGGTCCACGTCCGGGCCGCGTGCGCGGCGAGCATCGCCAGCGCGAGAAAGATGAGCCATGCCGGGAGGCGTTCCAGCCAATCGCTGAGAACGACCGCGTAATGAATCCAGCCGAATTTGGGTTGGTCGGTCATGATAAGCTCTGCTGGAAAACGTCACGTGAAGCGGTCAAACGTGAAACGTCATCATGGCTTTTGACGTTTGACGCCTGACGTTTGACTTGCCACGTTTCACGCGTCACGTTTAGTATATCATATCGCCGCGAACAAAAGCCACCGTGCGGGGATCGTGCGGAGATTCAAAGAACGTGGTAGTATCTGCGATCTCGATGATTCGGCCGCTGAGCATCAGCCCGACGCGCTGAGCCAGTCGTCGCGCTTGAAAGACGTTGTGTGTCACCAGGACCACCGTCGTGCCGCGCTCATGGTTATGCTGGCGCACAATGTCTTCGATCAGACCGACGTTATAGGGGTCGAGATTGGCGGTCGGCTCATCGAGCAAGAGCACCGCCGGGTCAATCACCAGCGCGCGGGCGAGCGCCACGCGCTGCATCTCGCCGCCCGAAAGCTTGTGAGCGGGGGTGCGCGCCAGCGTCTCTAGCCCGACGTATGAAAGCAGCTTGCTCACACGGCCATCCGCGCTCTGTCCGCGCAGTCGCAGCCCGTACGCCACATTATCGTGAACGCTGGCCTTGAGCAGCACCGGACGCTGAAAGACCGTCGTCACCTGTCGCCGCACGGCGAGCGGCACGTCACTGCCCAGCCGTTGGCCTTGATAGATGAGCTGACCGGCCGTTGGCGTTTCGAGAAAGTTGAGCAAGCGCAGTAGCGTGGACTTGCCTGCGCCACTTGGCCCGACCAGCGCCAGAATCTCGCCGCGCCAGACTTGTAACCGCTCGATGTCCACGACGGCGCGGCCATTGTATTCTTTTCTCAGGCCCTCGATTTGGTAGATCACTTGACCTATCATCAGTTCATCGTTCGTCCTTCTCATTCGTCCTTTGCCATTCCTTGCAGTCGAAGCATCGCCGCGTTCGCCAGGAACGCAAGCGCGAGCAGGATAATACCCAGCGCGATCGCCAGGCTGAACTCGCCTGTGCGCGTGTTGAGCACAATGGCGGTCGTGAGCACGCGCGTCTTGCCCTCGATGTTGCCGCCCACCAGCATCACCGCACCCACTTCGGAGATGATGCCGCCGAATGCGGCGACGATGGCCGCCACCACGCCGATGCGCGCCTCGCGCAGCACGGTCCAGATTTCTTGGACGCGCGTCGCGCCCAGCGAGCGCATCTGGAGGCGCAGGTTGAGGTCAACACCTTGCACGGCGGTCATCGTGAGTCCACACACGAGCGGAAAGGCGATGATGACTTGCGCCACGATCATCGCGCTGGGCGTGAACAACCAGCCCAGCGTTCCCAGCGGCCCGCTGCGCGAAAGCATCAGATAGACAAACAGCCCAACGACGACCGGTGGCAGTCCCATGCCGGTGTACAGGAAAGCGGTGACCAGCCCACGCGCTCGCACGCGCGTAAGGCCCAGCGCCGCGCCGATCGGCACACCCGTCAACGTGCTAATGACAAGCGCTGCACCCGTCACGCGCAGCGAAAGCCAGATGATTTGCAGCAGCGCCGGGTCGCCGGAAAGGATCAGTTGGATGGCTTGCGTCAGTCCACGAATGAGGTCGTTCATAGTGGTGTGACCTTGCCGGTGTATTTTACCTCAATTACTGAGGGGCGTGTTGGGATAGAACAGGGGCTGGCCGAATTTGTCTTGGCCATAGCTGCCGATCAGCCTTTGTGTTTCCGGCGAGAGAATCCACTGGACAAACTTGGCGGTCATGTCTGCGTTCACACCTGGATGCTTGATGGGATCAACTGCTAACACGCCGTAAGGGTTGAGCAATGTCCTATCCTTATTCTCGGCGATGCTGTGGCCACCCACCACAACGATCAGGTTGGGCAGCTTGTCCTTCATCGAAAGATACGTGCCCCGGTCGGTGAGGGTGTACATGCCCTTTTCGTTCGAGGCGAGCAGCGTCTCACCCATGCCCTGGCCGAGCGAGTTGTACCATGCCATGTCTTTGGTGGGCGTGATGCCCGCACTGGCCCAGATGCTCAACTCTTTGGTGTTCGTGCCGCTCTTGTCGCCCCGGCTGGCAAAGGGAGATTGGAGATGGGAGATGGCCTTGAACGCTTCGACCGAGCTGGTCATGCCATTGACCTTGGCCGGGTCGTTCTTGGGGCCGAGCACGATGAAATCGTTGTACATCACGTCAAAACGTTGTTGGGCATGACCGTCGGCAACAAATCTATCCTCCTGAGCGCGGGCGTGCACGAGCAGCACATCGGCGTCGCCCTTGGCGCCGATCTCGATCGCCTGACCGGTGCCTACGGCAACCACGTCCACCTTGCAGTTGTATTTCTTTTCAAAGTCAGGCAGGATAAAGGTCAGCAAGCCCGAATCGGCAGTGCTGGTCGTCGTAGCGAGTCGGAGTGTGCAGTTGGCAGTTGATTTGTGGGTTGGTGGGATGGTCGGCTGAATCGGCGCGGGCGTTGCGATTTGTCCACAGGCGGATGCGAGTAGAGCGAGAACGATCACAGCGAAGGGTCGAGAGAGGCGGTTCACGGTGTCCTCCAGGTTGGGAATGTGATTCGTTATACTGAAATAGGATAGCGTAAAAGGAAGGAATTGTCAAACGGGGTGTGGGAAACGTGGTGGAGACGGCGAATCAAACGGCCTGTTAGGCTACCTTCATCATTGGAGCGCGAACTCTTACTTCTCGCTCTATACGACTCGCCAAAGTATCTGCGGTCACATCTAAATCGTAATCCATCTGTAGCCCCAGCCAGAACTGAGGAGAATTACCAAAGTAACGTGCCAAACGCAGAGCCGTGTCAGCCGTAATGCGCCGTTCACCTAATACGATCTCATTGATGCGACGAGGCGGTACGCCGATTTCCAGGGCCAAGCGGTTTTGACTTAGCTCCATTGGCTTGAGAAATTCTTCTAGCAAGACCTCTCCTGGATGAACCGGTTTTAGCTTTTCAGTCATGGTTACATTCTCCTAGCGCGGACAAGCCGCAACCAAACAGGTGTTGATTTGCAGTACTCGCATCAATCCGGTATCATTAGCCTCAGCTTGTATTTCGCACCCCTGCGAACGCAGCGCACAGGGGCTGGATGACCAATAGGCCCCATGGTAGGCTATCCAGCGGCCCATTGGTCAAAGATTTCGCCCGGTTGGGCGTGTATGCTCTTGTTGGCTGGCTCCTGCCCGTGACCGGGGCAGGTCAATCCGCCACCGACGGAATCCGCCAGTGGTTCAGGCCGCCACCTCGACGCGCGGAGGTGGCACGTTGCCTGGCACGCGGCTGGGTAAGAACAGTAAGGTGGACCCCTTCGTCAAGACACAAAAGTCACCAACTTTAAGGTGCAATTTGTCCTTTCTGTAGGATGGCTGTGGCGGGCTGGCCGCCGCCGCCGTCGGGGCTGTGGATTCGGGGGGCAAGTGCGTTCTTTGCAGTTGTCCCCCGAATCCACAGCCCACTTGAGTCCGAGGAACGTGCTTTACGCCTCCTTTCGGTAGTAGACTTGAGCTGGCGTCCGATAGTCGAGCGACTGGTGCGGACGCTCATCGTTATAGAACTGGAAGTAGCGCCCGATGCCGTGGCGCGCCTCACGCGGGGCGGCGTACTCGTGCAGATACACATCTTCATACTTGACGGTCCGCCAGAGTCGCTCGACAAAGATGTTGTCCAACGCGCGGCCCTGGCCGTCCATGCTGATCTGCACGCCCGCGGCCGTCAGTCGGTCCAGGTACTGCGAGCTAGTGAAGTGGCTACCCTGATCGCTATTCCAGATTTGCGGCGTGGCCTGGGCCAAGGCGCGGTCAACCGCTTTCAACACGAATGGCATTTCGAGCGTCTGGTCAAGTTCCCAGCTCAGCACATAGCGCGAGAACATGTCCAGCACAGCGACCAGGTACATCCAGCCCCCAGCCAGACGGATATAGGTGATGTCAATGCCCCACACCTGGTTGGGACGGCCGATGACCAGATTCCGCAGTAAATACGGGTAAATCGCATGGGCCGCGTTGCGTTGGCTCAGGTTAGGGCCAGGGCAAATGCCCGCAATGCACATCTCGCGCATGTGCCGTTGGACGGCTTTGCGGTTGATCCGAGTCCCTTCTTGGTTCAGGATGACCGTGATCCGGCGCGAGCCATAGAACGGATGCGCGGTGTAGATTTCATCAATGCGGTGCTTGATAGCGACCTCCTCGGCCGAAGGCGACACCGGCTGGTAGTACAAACTGGTGCGATTCAACCCGAGCAACTCGGCCTGTAGTGTGAGAGACAAGTCGCTGTTGTGGCGTTCAACCATGGTCAGCCGCTCATCTCTCGACAGTGTTGAGGCCAGATTTTTTTTTGAGCCAAGCTAACTGCGTCGTTAGTCGGCCAATCTCGGTGTACAACTCCTCAACTTCGCGCTCGTGCGTCGCTTTCAGTTCACGCGTTGCGCGTTGCTCGTCCGCAAACACCGTCGGCAGTCCCGCGATGGCCTGCGACTTCCAGCGCCGAAGTTGATTGGGGTGCACACCTTGTTCAGACGCAATTTGCGAGAGCGCCTTTTCTTCTTTCAACACTTCCAGCACGAGCTGGGCCTTGAGGTTAGCACTGTATTGTTTTCGCATGGTCATGCTCCTACCTTAAGTCGGCTCCTTTTCTTGTCTAGTTTTACGGGTACATTATAGTTCCTCGTCCAATGCACTCTCAACCTCCGGCCAGGAAACAGGCGGATATATCCGCGCGGGATCCGGGCCCTGAAGGACGATACAGCGTCCGGCCCGGATGTGCGCGCGATGCAGGGCCCAAGAGCTGTCAACGATGTCCGTCCGCAATTGGTGAGTCGGAGGTGATGGTTGCCGGGCTTCTGACAGAAGGATATAGTATCCATCCAGCTCTGCGCCGAGAGGGGGGAAATCTCGGGCAAGAGTGGCGTAAAGGTTATCCAATTCCTTCTTTTCCCGATCGGTGAGCGCCGTTCTCAGAATCACGTGGAAGTCAATGTCACCGATGGGGCCAGATTCCGGAAAAGCCGCGGCTCCATAGAGATAAAGCCCGTGCAGCTTGTCACAGAGCACGGTGCGCAGGCCCCGAAGGAGCGCCCGGCACAGATCTTGGATTTCCTCTGGGAGTTCCATTCCGTTCTATTGCGCCAACGCCCCGCACTTTAGCCGCACATGGGCATGGCCAAGTATCCCGCGTCAATCGAGACGACACACTGACGAGTTAGCCCGCGTGTGCCCGCGTGAAACGATACCTCGTTAGGTCTGCGGTGTTGTAACGGCTCAGGCCGTCATCAGGGCGTTGGTGTAGGCAAGTTGGTGATGATGTTGGAGAACACATTGCCAATGGCCGGGCCAAGCAAAGCCAAAATGACGATGATGCAAATCGGTACTAGAGTGCAGACCGCCAAAAGAACCAAAAGCACCACAACCACTATAAGCCATTTGCTCTTGGTCGGCGCGGCAGATGGTGGATTGTCCATGACTGTCTCCTTTCAGTTGGAGTGGTGCACCGGCAAGGCGAGCCCTTCGCACCAGAGGCGAGAGGAGCCTGGTCGGCTGGGTCTTTATTCTATCACTCAGCCTCCTTACGGAGGAGGCAAGTTGGATTCTTGAGCACCATCGTTATCTCACTGTTGGCCAGGTCCGCTTCCAGGTGCCAATCGTTGCTGACATGCTCGCCCGCGCTATCCTTGGCTTTAAGGACAAGCGTCCCTTGTGTCTCAATGCCATCTTTTGTCTTGACCACGATCGGGACTCCTGGCCCGCCTGGGGTTGGCCGGCTGAAAGAGATTTGTTCAAAGTCCGCCAGGTTGGCCAGAATCTCCTCTGTTCCACGTTTCAGGTAGAATGAATTGGACGTTGTCGTACGGTTTGTGCCGCCAATGGCATAGCCTGCCGTAGAATAGTACCGGAAGGCAAATCGAGGATTAGAGACGGCCTGTGCCAGCCCCGCCGGTTCCGTCACCTGAATCTTCCACTGGGTCACTGGCTTGGTCGGTGTAAACCTGGGAGTCGGACTGGCCTTGGGCAGTTGGGTCAGTACGATTGTACAAGTCGTACCCAGATCATACTTTTTCTGATCAGAGCCTTCCAGGATACCCAGCAATCTTCCTCCAAGCTCCTGGTTGTCTGCCAGGGTTACCATGTGTACTCCCTGACTTTCGTAAGCTCGTCGAAATAGGGTCAACGGGATGAGCAGGTAAACTCCGTCAGTGGTTTTGAGCAGGAGCTTGTTGGGGGCATTCAACAAGTCCTTGCTTGTGTCAATCCGGCGCACTTCAGTTGTGACCTCAGTGCCGAGTTTGGTCGTCAATTGAACCATGGGATACGTACCGTCGGACTGCAGAGTTGGCATCGGCGGCACTGGCATGGGCGGACATGGAACAGGCGTGCCCATCGGTATGGGGGTCGTAGTCGGGCGAGTGGGGAGAGGAGTGCGGGAAACCAGCGGGGGTGCTGTCCGGGTTGAAAGGATCGTCGGCGTACGTGTGGCCGCGATCTGTGTCGGCGTCAGTTTGCGCAGCGGTGTGGCGGTGGGCGTTGGAAGGGCTGCCATAAGGTTGCATCCCATCAAGATGGCGGCGACCAATGCAATGCCAAGTATTTGTTGCAGTGACTTGCTCATTTTTGCTCCTTGTACGATGATTCGGCGGTGATGTCAGTTCATCTTCCCTTGGCGAACGCAACTGCTCAGCCTGCTGGCGACCGAGGCCGCGTCGGGTGGGTCTGTGACCGGGCCACGTGCCTACCGTAAATACAGTGGCCGCGCCAATGATTCACATCATCGCACGGCCTCATGAGACGACCGTCCCTGCCGCAAGCCACTTGCTCGCTTGGCGAGCCTTGTTCAAACCCTGGAAGGCAAGAGATCGGCCACAGCCGAATGAGGTTGTAGGGAGGATACGCAAGCGCACTATATTGGCTGTGCCAGTCCACATGGTATGGCCCGAGCGAACACGTGATGAGATCAAGACCGCGAGTGCGACCCCGGAAATGGATAAAGTGCGACAACGGCGAACTGGATGGCTGGCGGATTGAATTCCGAGCAACACTAATACCATTATACCAGAAAATCCGCGTGATCGCCGCCAGGAGAGAGGAAATGGGAGACGGAAGCTATTGAGGCTTCGTGTCTTGGTGTCTTTGTGGTAGAATTCGGGCATCGAAGGTCAGAGGTCGAAAGTCGGAAGGCTATCTCCGACTTCGCCTCACAGGCTTGTGACTTTTGCCTTCCGACGAAAGGAGTGTCCTCTTGAAAGACCTCATCGAACGCGCGTTGAACGTCGCGCAGCTCAAAGGTGCGACCTACGCGGATGTGCGTCTCGTCCACAACGAGACCGAATCCATCACCGTCAAAAACGGCGTCGTCGAAGCTTTGGGGCACAGTCAGGACCAGGGCCTGGGTGTGCGCGTCATCGCTGAGGGCGCGTGGGGCTTTGCTTCCTCTGCGGTCTTGACGACGGCCGAAGCCGAGCGAGTCGCCGCGCTGGCGGTGAGCATCGCTCAAGCTTCGGCGCTGTTCAAGACCCAAGACGTGGACATTGGCCCGCCGGTCGTCAGCCGAGGTGAATACCGCACGCCGGTCGTGATCGATCCATTCGCCGTGCCCCTGGAGCGCAAAATCGAGACGTTGCTCAAAGCGGACGCGCTGATGCGCCAGGCCCCGGGCGTCCGAGTGGCGACGGGCACGATGACGTTCATCCATGAGCGCAAGACGTTCGCCAGCACCGAAGGCAGTTGGATCGAGCAAGAGATCATCGAATCGGGTTGCGGCCTCCAGGCTACGGCGGTGGGCAATGGCGAAGTGCAGACCCGTTCGTACCCCAACTCGTTTGGCCGCCACCAGATGACGCGCGGCTACGAGTTCATCGAGGAGATGGATTTGGTGGGCAACGCCGGACGTGTGGGCGAAGAGGCCGCCGCGCTGCTTCGTGCTGATCCATGCCCCAGCGGCGTGATGACCATCATCCTGGGCGGGCCGCAGCTCGCGCTCCAGGTTCATGAATCGTGCGGGCATCCGATCGAGCTGGATCGCGTGTTCGGCACCGAGGCTTCATTCGCAGGTACATCGTTTTTGACGACGGACAAGCTGGGGACATTCCGTTATGGGTCGCCGGTCGTCAACATCACCGCCGACTCGGTGACGCCTGGTGGCTTGGGCACGTTTGGTTGGGACGACGAAGGGGTGCCCGCGCAATCCACGCCGATCGTGCGCGAGGGTATCTTTCAGGGCTACCTGATGTCGCGCGAGACCGCGCGTAAGCTCGGCAAGACCTCGAATGGCTGCATGAGAGCTTCGGGCTGGAACCGGATGCCGATCATCCGTATGATCAACGTGAGCCTGGAGCCGGGCACGTGGAAGCTGGAGGACCTGATCGCCGATACCGATCACGGCATTTACATGGACATGAATCGCTCATGGTCCATTGACGATCGGCGGTTGAATTTCCAATTCGGCACCGAGGTCGCGTACGAGATCAAGGGCGGCAAGCTGGGCCGCCTGTTCAAGAACGCGATCTACACTGGCCTCACGCCCGAGTTCTGGGGCCAGTGCGATGCGGTGTGCAACCGTGACCACTGGGTCGTGTGGGGCACGCCGAACTGCGGCAAGGGCCAGCCGATGCAGGTGGCGCACACCGGGCATGGCGCGGCGCCCGCCCGCTTTCGCAACATCCAGGTTCGAGGGGCATGAGACCCCCACCCTGGCGAAGATTTAGGACCTTTATAAGGTCTCAGGAGAACACCATGCTTGGACAAACACAAGCCAGACAGATCACCGATCGCGTGTTGACACTGACCAAGACCGGCCAGGCCGAAGTGCTGTTGTGGATCACCGAGAGCGCCCTCACGCGCTTTGCCAATAATACCATTCACCAGAATGTGACCGAGACCAACACCGCCGTCACGCTCCGCGTGGCGCTGGGGCAAAGGGTGGGCCTGGCGTCCACCAACGACGCGACGGAGAGTGGGCTGGCGAAGGTGGTCGAACGGGCGACAGAACTGGCTCAGTTACAGCCGGAAAACCCGGAATTTGCAGGCTTCCCGGAGCCGTCGCCTTTCACGCCCGCGTCTGGGTTCGATGAGGCCGCCGCGTCCGCGACGCCACACCAGCGGGCCAGCGCTGTCGGCGAAATCATCCGCCAATCCAGAGAGGGCGGCACCATCGCCGCGGGCGCGTTTTCCACCAGCAGAATAGAAATTGCCATTGCCAACTCGCGCGGTGTGTTCGGCTATCATCCGGCGACAACCTGCGACCTTCACGCGGCTGTGATGGCCGAGGGCGGCGGCAACGGCTACGGTCAGGTGACCTCGTGGAAGCTGGATGACATACTGGGCAGCGTCGAACGGGTGGGCCGCGAGGCAACGCACAAAGCGCTGCGCGCGCGCGATCCCCAACCGCTCGAACCGGGCGTGTTCACCGTCGTGCTCGAGCCTTATGCCGCGCTCGACATATTGGAAATGCTGAACCATGTCGGATTCGGCGCGCGGGCGATGCAAGAAGGCCGCAGTTGGATGAACGACCGGATCGGCCAGCAGGTCATGTCGCCTGTCGTGACGATTGTGGATGACGGCCACGACGAATTGGGTTTGCCCTTGCCTTTTGACTTTGAGGGGGTGCCCAAGCAAAAGGTCGTGCTCGTCGAAAATGGTGTACCGCGCGGCCCGGTGTACGATACGACAACGGCGCGCAAAGATAGCAAATCCTCCACCGGCCACGCACTCCCGCCGCCCAACACCTACGGGCCGGCCGCGCTCAACCTGGTCATGTCGCCCGGCACGGCGACGGTGGAAGAGATGATCCGCTCGACCGAGCGTGGGCTGTACATCACGCGATTTTGGTACACGCGCGTCGTCCATCCGCGCGATTGCGTCATCACCGGCATGACGCGCGACGGCACGTTCCTCATCGAACGTGGCGAGCTGACGACGCCGGTCAAGAACCTGCGCTTTACGCAGAGCTATGTTACCACGCTGGCAAAGGTCGAGATGATCGGCCAGGAAGCGCGGACACTTGCAGGCGGATATTTTGGCGCGGCGCGCGTCCCCGCGCTCAAGCTGCGCGAGTTCAGCTTCACAGGAGTGACCCAGTGAAGGATGGCCGTTGGCCTGTTGAGATGGGAACCGGCGGAGCGCGTGTCAGATCGCTCCGCCGGTTTTTTAATTGAGTGTTTTGCATTAATACACGGTTAGTCAAAGTTGGGCTATAATCTTACTGGACCTGGCAATATTCACATCTAGCGGTTGGAGTGCAGGCTTCAGCCTGCTCAGCCGCCAGATGTAGCAGCCCAAGGGCTGCAATCCGGCGATTGGCCAAATATGGTAATCTTGTTATGGGTCTTGTGGGTATAAGGCCATCATCAAGCAAGCTTCTACGTTCGATGGAGAAGGCGGCGCGCCCGGCGCCATGGTCCGCCCCCTGTGAGCGGCCTTTCGGCAGGCCTCTGAGGCGACGTTGCTTGACCATATAGCCGGAGGTGGGCGATGAAAGAGAGTCGCAAGACCAAGGCGCAACTCTTGAGCGAATTGGCCGAGTTGCGAACGCGCCTGGCCGAATTGGAAACCGTCGAAGCCGGGCGTCAGCGAGCCGAGGCTGCCCTGCGCGAATCGGAAGCCAAATACCGCACACTGATCGAGCAACTCCCCGCCGTCACGTACATTGCCGCGCTAGATGAACAGAGCAGCACGCTCTACCAGAGTCCCCAGATTGAGCAGATCGTAGGCTTTACGGCCGAAGAATGGACCTCCGATCCCGACCGATGGGCCAAACAGCTACATCCCGACGACCGCGAGCGCGTGCTGGCCGAGCTGGCCCACAGCCATGCCACCGGCGAACCGTTCCGTTCCGAGTACCGCCTGATCGCACGGGACGGCCGCGTGGTCTGGGTCCGCGATGAGGCCGCGATCGTGCAGGACGAGGTCGGGAGTCCCCTTGTTCTTCAGGGCGTTTTGTTCGACATCACACGGCGCAAACAGATGGAACAGGAATTGGCGCAACATCAAAGTCGTTTGGAGCAACTGGTTCAAGAGCGCACTGCCCGGTTGCAGCAAGAGATCATGGAACGCCAACAGGCCGAAGAAGCGTTGCGGCGCAGCGAGGCGTTGCTGAGTGAATCGCAAAAGATCGCCCATCTCGGCAGTTGGGAATTCGATCTGGCCGCCAATCACCTGACCTGGTCGGATGAGGTCTATCGTATTTTCGGGCTGCGTGCAGAAGAGTTTGCCGCCACCTACGAAGCGTTCCTGGAGTGTGTTCACCCGGACGATCGCGCGGCTGTGGACGCTGCCTATGTCAGCTTGGTGCGTGACGGGAAAGACATTTTCGAGTTCGAGCACCGGGTGATCCGTAAGGACACTGGCCAGGTCCGCCATGTGCACGAAAAGTGTATCCATGCGCGAGACGCATCCGGCAACATCGTAAGATTGATCGGCATGGTGCTTGACGTCACCGAACGCAAGCGGGCAGAGCAGGTGCAAGCTGCCCTCTATCGCATCTCGGAAGCGACCCAGACTGCTCAAGACCTGAGCGAGCTTTTTGGCCTGATCCATGCCATCATCGGTGAGTTGATGCCGGCCCCCAACTTTTACATCGCTCTCTACGATGCCTCCGCCGATGTGTTTGTGACTCCCTACCTGGTGGATGAATTCGGTGTTCCCCCGCCTCCTTACAAGCCGGGCAAGGGGCTGAACGCTTATGTGTTACGGACCGGAGAACCCCTGCTCGTGACGCCAACCGTCTTTGAATACCTGGTGCAATCGGGGCAGGTGGAATTGATCGGTAGACCCGTGGTGGATTGGCTGGGTGTGCCACTGAAAACGCCGCACGGAACGATCGGCGTGATGGCCGTCTATACGTACACTGAGGCTGCCCGTCTCACCAAAGTAGACAAGGACGTGCTCGTGTTTATCTCCGCCCAAGTGGCAATGGCAATCGAGCGCAAACAAGCGGAAGATGCCCTGCGCGCAAGTGAGGCTCGTTTCCGCAATTTGTTTGAAGGCATCCCGGCCTGCTGCTGGACTTTTGATCGGCAAGGCACGATCCTGGACTGGAACCGCGCCAGCCAGGAATTGTATGGCTGGACCGCCGAACAAGCCATCGGCAAAACTATGTATGAGTTGATGGTGCGGGAAGAAAATGTCGCGGCGACGCAGGAAACAATCGCGGCCGTCTTTGCCGGGCAATCCTTCCGGGGCCTGGAGTATTTGGATTGGCGGGCCGATGGGACAACATGTGACGTGCTGGTCAACGAGTATCCCGTGTGGGACAGCCAGGGCCAGGTCATCATGGGCATCTGTGCCGAGTTGGACATCACCGAGCGCAAGCGAACGGAAAAAGAGATCCAGCGGTTGAACCAGGACCTGCAGCGCCGGGCACGGGAACTGGTCGCTCTCAACCGGGCCGGGCAGATCATGGCCTCTACGCTGGACCTGAACACACTGCTCGAACGGGTTATGGAGCGGGTCAGGATTTTGCTGGACGCCGAAGGCGCGTCCGTCCTGCTGCGTCCCACTGAGGCCGATGCGGCCAGCGATGAACTGGTCTTTGCTGCGGCTACCGGCCCGGGGGCCGAAAAACTGCCGGGCCTGCGGCTGTCTTCGGCAGGCGTCGCGGGTTGGGTCGTGCGTGAGGGGCAGGCTGCGCTGATCGCCGATGCTCAGAATGACCCACGCCATGAGCGCCAGGTGGATGCTCTCACCGGCCTGACTACCCGATCGCTTTTGGCCGTGCCGTTGATCTCGAAGGGGACGGTGTGGGGTGTGGTCGAGGCGGTCAACAAGGGCACGGGCACTTTTGATGTACATGACCTGCGCGTGATGGAGGCGCTGACCAGTTCGGCTGCCATCGCCATCGAAAACGCCCGGCTGTTCTCGATGGTGAATCAAGAAAAACGGCGGCTCGAGTTTCTCTATCACCTGAGCCAGCAGCTCGCCGGAAGCCTTGACGTGCGAGAGATTGCCCAACGCGCGTTGGATGGCCTGCGCGCCGTGGCGGGACTCTTGCGCGGCCTTGTCGCCGTGCGGGAGCGCGACTCGTTGCGGTTGGTGGCTGTGTCGGGCTATGACGCCGAATCGCTCGAGGCGCTGAATCAACGACTGCCTCTCCGCGTGGGCTATGGATTGCTCGGCTGGGTGGCGGCCCAGCGCCAACCGGCTATTGTAGACGACGTGACGCAAGACCCGCGCTGGGTAGTGGTGTCGGGGATGGACGAGTGGGTCCGCTCGGCGTTGAGCGTGCCCCTGCTCAGCGGCGATGAACTCGTGGGGGTGCTCAGCATCTACAGCGACCGGCCGGCTTATTTTACAGAGGACATCTGCCGACTGGTCGAGTCGGCGGCCGCGACGGTGGCCGTGGCGATCGCGAATGCCCGCCTGTATGCCACGGAGCAACAGCGCGCGACCGAGCTAGGCCGCGCGCTCGAACAGCAGCGCGAATTGGATCGCCTCCAGCGCGAGTTCATCCAGAACGTCTCGCACGAATTGCGCACTCCCCTGTCGCTCATTCGGGGACATGCCGAAGTGCTCGAAGCCGGCTGGCTGGGCGCACTGATGCCCGAGCAGCGCGAATCCATTGAGGTGATCTCGCGCCGCGCGCAGATGTTGGGCAAGCTGGTGGACGACATTCTGCGCTTATTGGAGGTCGAGCGGCGGGAATTGAGGAAAGAGGCCGTAGACCTGGCGCAACTGGTTCAGACATTGATGACAGATTTCCAGGCAGCAGCCGACCAGGCGGGTCTGACCCTGAGCGCCGAGATTACGCCTGAGCTGCCTCTGGTGTTGGGCGATCCGGTCGCGTTCCGCCGGGCTTTGGATAACCTGGTGGGCAACGCGCTCAAGTTCACTCCTGTTGGGGGGCGCGTGAGCGTCCGCCTCTCTCGAAGCGAAGGAGCGGTAAGACTCGAAGTCGCTGACACGGGCATCGGCATCCCCGGCGATCAGTTGACGCGCATCTTTGAACGGTTCTATCAGGTGGATGGCAGTGCGACCCGCAAGTACGGGGGGGTGGGGCTGGGACTGGCGTTGGTGAAGGAGATTGTCGAAGCGCACGGCGGGCAGATTATGGTGGCGAGCCAGGTCGGCATTGGGACCACGTTTACCATTGTCCTGCCGATGACGGCTCAGGATGACCCGGTGATGTAATGGCTCAGGCTTGTGAGAGGACAGGCAAATGGACAAATCGCCAAGCGCTCGTCAGCGGAACAGACGCCTGACTATTGGCTATCTGGCACTCTCTATCTCTGAAGACCTCAGTCAAGCCCGGTGGTTCGGAGTGGCCGACGCAGCCTGGAAACATGGAGCCAATTTGATCTGTCTCCGAGGGGGACCTTTGCATGATCCGATCGGCCTCTACCGACGAACCACTCCGCTCTACGACCTGCCCAGTCCAGAGATTGTGGACGGTTGGGTGATCGGCAACGTGGTAGCCGATACCCCGGCCAGCTTGGCCAAGTTCAGGGGCTTTTGTGAGCAGCAGTCAGGCTTGCCGATGGTGTGCATCAGGGAATTGTCGAGCGAGATCCCGTATGTCCCCGTGGACAACTATCAAGGGATGCGAGAGGCCGTGCTTCACCTCGTCCAGGCGCATGGGTATCGTCGCATCGCTTTTTTGCGCGGCCCTGAGGCCCATCCCTATGCTCAGGAGCGGTATCGTGCCTATACCGGTGTGCTCCAAGAATACGGATTGCCCTTCGATCCCAATTTGGTGACCCCGCCGCGCGATTGGAATGAACCGGCGATCCAGGTGCTGCTCAGTGAACGCAAGCTGCGCCCCTCGATGGATTTCGAGGCCATAGTTGCCGCCAATGATTGGATGGCCCTCGACGCGATGAGAAAATTGCAGGCCCAGGGCGTCCGAATTCCTGGAGACGTTGCCATCGTTGGGTTCAATGATAATTCAGAAGACCGGGGTATTGTTCCACCCTTGACCTCGGTGGCATTGCCGTTTTACGAGCAAGGGCAACGAGCATGCGAGATGTTGCTGACGCTGTTGGCAGGTGATCGGCTGCCAGAGCAAACAGTCCTGCCCGCCACGCTGAAGGTTCGCCAGTCGTGTGGCTGTACGTCTGAGGCGGTGACACAGGCGGCTGTGGGGTCGGCGGCGATAGCTCCAGAACCGCCTGAGACAGCCCTGGCGGCCCGGCGGACAGAGATTCTGGCCGAGGCGGCGCAGGCGCTGGGGCCGGCTGAGAGTAGGGCCGCCGAGAGGGTAGGGCGGTTGTTGGATAGCTTTACGGCACAAGTGCAGGGCCAAGCCTCTGGCGAGTTTATGCGAGCATTGGACGACATTTTGCGTCAGGTGTACTGGGCGGATGGCGACGTTGCGGCATGGCATCAAGTCGTTTCGACGTTGCGCCGCCGAGTGATACCCTACCTGGACAGCGGCCTATGGTTGCGAGCCGAGGACCTGTGGCAGCAGGCGCGAGTGTTGATTGGGGAGATGGCGCAGCACGTCGAGATACAGCGGGCGTGGCAGGCCAGGCGGCAAGCCCAGTTGCTGCGCGAGATCAGCCAGTCGCTTATCACGACTTTTGAGATGGGCCAGTTGATGGACGTGCTGGCCGACCGGTTGCCGAGTCTGGGTATTCCGGGTTGTTATCTGTGTTTGTACGAGGACCCGTCCCGGCCCGCCGAGTGGTCGCGCCTGATGCTGGCCTACAATGAGCACGGTCGCATCGAGCTGGAACCTGAAGGGCGACGGTTCCCTTCGCGGCGATTGATCCCGGAGGGGATACTTGTGCCAGAGCAACAATACAGCCTGGTCGTGGAGTCGCTGTACTTTCAAGAGCAGCAACTTGGGTTTGTGATCTTTGAAGCCGGGCCACGGGACGGTAAGGTCTATGAGACGTTGCGCGATCAGATCAGCAGCGCGCTGCAAGGGGCGTTGCTGGTGCAGCGGGTGCGGGAGCGTTCGGCAGAACTGGCCCGGCAGCAATACGTTCTGGATACGTTCATGGAGAATGTCCCCGACCGCATCTACTTCAAGGACCTGAATAGCCGGTTTACGCGAGCGAACAAGGCGCATGCCCTTCGGATGGGGCTGAGCGATCCGGCGGACGAGATCGGCAAGAGCGACTTTGACTTTTTCCCAGAGGAGCAGGCGCGGGTCAAGTACGAGCTAGAGCAGGAGATCATCCGCACCGGCCAGCCGGTCAGCCTGGAGGAGGAAAGTGTGTCGTCGAATGGGCGGGCGGGCTGGTTTCTGACGACCAAGATGCCATTGCGGGACGAGCATGGCCGCATCATCGGCACGTTTGGCATCTCGCGTGACATTACCGAATTGAAGCAATACCAGGCGGCGTTGGAGCGTGCCTATACTGAGGTGGATCGTCAAGTCCATGAGCGCACTGCCCAGTTGCAGCAAGAGATCGCCGAGCGCCAACAGGCCGAAGAAGCGTTGCGCGAAAGCGAGGCACGCTACCGGGCCTTGATCGAAAGCCAGGTTGACCTGATCAGCCGATACCTGCCAGATACCACGCTGACATTTGTCAACGACGCTTACTGTCGCTTTTTCGGCAAGACGCGCCAAGAATTGATTGGGCACAGTTTTTTGTTCATGATCGCGCCCGAGTCCCGCGAGTTGGTCCGTCAAGAGACCGCAGACCTGGCCAAGAACCCCCGACCACTCGCAGGTGAGTATCTGAATTACGGGCATGATGGCAAAGCGTATTGGATCCGATGGGTCGTTCAATGTATTAGCGATGAAAGCGGTCGAGTGGTCGAGCTGCAGGCCGTAGGCCGTGACATCACCGAACGCAAACGGGCCGAAGAAGCGCTGCGCGAAAGCGAGGCCAGGTATCGTCAATTGTTTGAACTGGGGTCGGACGCGATCTTTTTGATTGATAACGAAACGGGTCGTATCCTCGAGGCCAATGCGACCGCGTCAGCGCTATATGGATACAGCCGGGAGGAACTGCTATCCAAAAAGCACACAGACTTGTCTGCCGAGCCAGACAAGACCCGGCAGGTCACGCTCGCCGGGGTTACCCAGGTGCCCCTCCGTTGGCATCGCAAGAAAGATGGGACCGTGTTCCCGGTTGAAATCACCGCTCGTCATTTTACCTGGCATGGGCGAGAGGTTCACATCGCTGCTATCCGCGACATCACCGAGCGCAAGCGGGTGGAGGAGGAAATCCGCAAACTCAACGAGGAGTTGGAACAGCGGGTGGTGGAACGCACGGCGCAACTGGAGGCCGCTGTCCGGGAACTGGAGGCGTTCTCGTATTCGGTATCACATGACCTGCGTGCGCCCTTGCGGGCGATAGATGGCTTTGCGCGGATACTGCTGGAGGAGCATGTATCGCAATTGCCATCCGAAGTAGCGCGCTACCTGCGGATCATGTTTGAGAATGCCCAGCAAATGGGGCGGCTGATTGACGGGCTGCTGGCGTTTTCGCGGTTGAGCCGTCAGCCGGTTAACCGGCAGCCGATTGCGATGGTGGAGCTGGTGCGCCAGGCGCTCGAAAGCCTCAGCAGCGAACAGGCCGGGCGGCGCGTCGAAATCTTGATAGGCGACTTGCCGATCTGTCAGGGGGACCCGACGCTGTTGCGGCAGGTCTGGGTCAACCTGCTGTCGAATGCGCTCAAGTTCACGCGGGGACGCGAGGTGGCTCGGATCGAGATCGGCTGTGTCGAACAAGAGGGCGAGCTGGTGTACTTTGTCAAAGACAACGGAGTGGGTTTTAATATGGAGTATGCGGACAAGCTGTTTGGGGTGTTCCAGCGGTTACATCGGGCGGACGAATACGAAGGCACGGGGGTGGGGTTGGCGATTGTGCAGCGCATTATCCAACGTCACGGCGGGCGCATCTGGGCCGAAGGCCAAGTGGACCACGGAGCCACGTTTTATTTTACCCTTCCGCGGAAAGGAGACTGACCGTGAACCATCTGGATGCCGTGGACATTTTGCTGGTGGAGGATAACCCTCGGGATACCGAGTTGACCCTGCGGGCGCTCAAGAGACGTAACCTGGCTAACCGGGTGTTTGTGGTGGCAGATGGAGCTGAGGCGCTGGATTTCATTTTCTGCCGGGGCCAGTACGCGCAGCGGGAGGTGGGACATTCGCCCAAGGTGATCCTGCTTGACTTGAAGCTGCCCAAGGTGAACGGCCTGGAGGTGCTGCAGGCGATCCGGGCGGACGAACGAACGCGGAGGATTCCGGTGGTGATGGTGACTTCTTCGAGCGAAGACCCAGACATCGAGGCAGCCTACGAGTTGGGGGCCAACAGCTATGTGGTCAAGCCGGTCGAGTTTGATGCTTTTCAGGAAGCTATGAGCCACCTGGGCTTTTATTGGCTGCTGGTCAATCGGGTCACTTGAGTCCTTCCGACGCCAGAGAACTTGCGATCGAGGAAGGGACCTGTGGATGACCCCGTTCGCCCAAGATCTGCGCACGGGACCCAATCTATTGTTCCCCAGGTTGCCGGGGTGACTGACCAGGGCATCAAGCATACTATCGAACACCCAAGATTCGCATGAAAAGCACAAGGGGAGCAATCCCATGAAGAGACTCATGTTCTTGGTATTGATGGGTGGCCTGTTGTTGATGGCAACAGGCTGCGGGCCTGCGCCCACTGCGACTCTGGCGCCGTCAACCCGGGCGCCCACTGCCTCGCCGGTAAAGGCTCCCGCCAAAGGGTCTCAGCAACCCGTGACCCTACGCTTGTCGGACTGGCACCTCACCGAGCCGCACTGGGAAAAAGCCCTCAAAGAGATGATGGTCGTCTTTGAGAAAGAGAATTCTGACATCCAAGTTCTACTGGAGCCTGTTGCTTATGCTGAGAAGGAGACCAGATACACCAGCGAGATCCAAACTGGCGCCGGGCCGGACCTGATCCATCTTCACGGCTTTTCGATCCGGGCATTTATCGAAAAGGGGTTCGTGTATGACATCACGCCGTTCGTTAAGCAAGAGGGCAAGACGGCATGGGGCGGCGAATTCCTTGACACCTGGTACCCGGAGACGGTTGAGTTGATGAAATACCAGGACAAATACTATGCTCTCCCCAGCGATTATATGTCCATGGTGCTGTTTTACAACAAGAGCCTGTTTAAGGAGGCCGGCTTGGATCCCAACAAGCCGCCCAAGACGTGGGACGAGTTCTTGACCTACGCCAAAGCCCTCACGCGCGACCGCAATGGCGACGGTAAACTGGATACGTGGGGATTCGGCACAGTCGGCTCGGTCGATCCCGGCTTTGAGCTTCGAGCTACGCCCATCCTCTTGAGCCATGGGGCTACGTACCTGACGCCGGACAACAAGTGCTCGGCGCTCAACAGCCCAGAGGCCAAAGAGGCCTTCAAGTTTTACATCAGCCTGGTGACCGAGCACAAAGTGGTTCCTCCTGGCGTGACGGCGCAGAACCCGGGCAATGTGCGACAGCAAATGGCGAGTGGGCAAATCGCCATGAAGATAGGCTCTGGCTGGACGGTTCCCATCTTCTCTGACCTCAACCCCAAGCTCAACGCCGCCGAGATACTCGCGGCAGCGCCTATCCCCGTCAAAGCAGGGCGCAATGTCCAAAAACCTACCACGGCCTGGATAAGCGCATGGATGATCAACAGGAATACCAAGCACCCCCAAGGAGCCTGGAAGCTACTAAAGTTCGTGACCAGCAAGGCCGCCGACGAAAAGTGGTTTGCGGATGCCCGCGTGCTTTCGGCCCGGCGCGACATCTCCGGTGGCCTGGAGGACAAGGGCGTCCAGCCTTTCGGGCCGCTACTCCAGGACCCGTTCTCCAGGGTCATTGCCAGCGAGCTGCCTCGCTCACAGTTTGTGCCTCAGATCAAGGAATGGCCCGAGATCATCGAGATCTTTAACCGGGCAGCGCAGAGCGGCTTTAGTGGCGCCAAGACGGCAGATCAGGCGTTGAAGGGCGCGCACGACGAAATCAACAAAATCCTGAGCGTGTATCGAACTTCCGGTGAAACCTGCCCGGCCTACTAGTTGGCGCGGGTGCTCGGCCGATTGGCGGACGTCGTCGTAGCAAACCGGGTCACTCGAGTCTGAAGTTAAAAACACATTGGGGATGAAACATGGGCTTGCTCGATAACAAAGTGTCTTTGTTTCGCTCGATGCGTGGTCGGCTGCTTGCTTTCTTTTTGCCGCTATCGCTCATCCCGTTGATCGTGGTCAGTGTCCTGGCCTATTTCCAAGCGCGGGATGCACTACAACAGGCGGCGCGTGACAAGCTCGAAGCAGTGAGCGCGATCAAAAAGTATCAAATCGAACGCTATTTGGCCGAGAGGCGATCTGCTGCGAACGCGACTGCGGACCTAGTGAGCATGCTGCGCCAGCAGGCCTTTGCCCGGCTGGAGACTCTTCGGGACGCCAAGCGCAGCGCCCTCGTCCGTCTCTTTGACGAGTGGAAGACCAATGTCCTGGACATATCCACGAACCCGGAATTGGTGGTGGGAGCCGCACAGCTCTCGGCGGGATTCCAAGCGCTAGGTGCGGATCAGGTGCGCGCGCTTTACCTGGTCAAACCAAACCTTGACGACGCCGGAGACCCAAGCGCCTATAGCCAGGCACATGCGCGCCTGCATAGACTCCTGACACGCTATATCGAGATTCATGGGTATCAAGATGCTCTTTTGATTGACCCGATGGGGACCGTCGTGTACACAGTCAAAAAAGGGTCGAGCTTTGGTGTCAGTCTGGCTTCTGATAGATATCGCAGCCTGGACGCACTCTATCAGCAGCTCAGGTTAGCATGGCCGGGTCAGACCGCTCTCGCCGATGCTGCCTTGCTCGACGATCAGGTCGTCATGTTCATAGGCGCGCCCATCTATAGCGACACAACCCGCATTGGTACTCTGGTCTATCAACTGCCGTTCGATCAGATTGACGCGATCATGCAAACGCCGAACGATATGGAATTAGCCAGCGAAACCTATTTGGTGGGGTCGGACAAACGCATGCGTTCTCAAGCCTCTCTGGATCCAGACAACCGCTCGGTCGTCGCCTCTTTGAAAGGTTCGGTAGACAAAAATGGTGTGGATACTGTGGGAAGCCGCGCGGCGTTGGCCGGTTTGTCCGGCGTGGATATCCTCTTGAACTATCGTGGTATTCATTCGGTGTGCGCTTATGCGCCACTGAATGTGCCGGGGTTGAGCTGGGCTATCATCGCCGAAGAAAACGTGGCCGAAGCCATTGTGCCCCAACTGGAAGGCACGGGCATGTACATCTTGACTCAATACGCGCAGAGATATGGCTATCAAGATGTGCTCCTGATGGCTCAAGATGGATACGTGTTCAGCACCGTCATGCGCGGGCCGGATTATCGAACGAACATGCTGACCGGACCGTATCACGACACCCATCTGGGCCGGCTGGTCCACGAGGTCTTGAGCACAGGTGAGCTTGGCTTTGCCGACTTGGCGCCCTACTCGCCTGCTGGCAACAAACCGGTCGCTTTTGTGGCTGCGCCCGTGATGTACCAGGACAGGCCTCAATTGATTGTGGCTCTACAACTGCCGCCGGGTTGGACGGATGCGGTGATGCAAGAGCGCACAGGGATGGGCGAGACAGGCGAGACCCTCTTGGTGGGACCCGACATGCGGATGCGTTCCAACTCATACCTGGACTCTGCCGAACATTCGGTGGAGGCTTCCTTTGTCGGTACTGTGGAGAGAAACGGCATGGATAACTATGCCGTGCGTGAGGCGCTGGCGGGCAGGACAGGAAAAGGAGTACAGTTCGACACGGATTACCTTGGACACCCCGTCATCGTTGCCTATGCGCCAGTCAAATTCGGCGATCTGAACTGGGCGTTGATCGCCAAGCAGGATGTAGCCGAGGCATTCGCGTTGGCGAATGGCTTGATGCCAGTGTTGCTGCTGATTATGGGCATCGCGGCAGCGTTTGTGACGCTTGTGACCCTGTGGATTGCCAGCCGGCTGTCTGCCCCCGTGCTCAAGTTGGCCGCTGTTGCCCAGACCGTTGCAGCGGGCAACCTGGAAGTTGAAGCGCAGATCGAGGCCACCCACTATGATGAGTTGGGCACTCTAGCCGAGGCTTTCAAGAGTATGACGGTGCAACTGCGGGAGCTTATCAGCGGCCTTGAACAGCGTGTGCGCGAGCGCACTGCAGAGCTTGAGGCTGCCAACAAGGATCTGGAGGCCTTTGCCTACTCTGTCTCACACGACCTCCGCTCTCCTCTCCGTGCTATTGATGGCTACACCCGTATCCTCATCGAAGACTATCAAGCCTCCCTTGACGACAATGGCAAACGTGTTTGCGGCATCGTGCGTCACGAAACCCAGCGGATGGGTGAGTTGATCGATGATCTGCTGACTTTTTCCCGCATTGGCCGTGTTGACCTGAAAGCCACGACGATTGACGTGCAAGCGATGGTCACCGCGGTGTTCCACGAATTAACGACGCCCCACGACCGAAAGCGGATTGATTTTCATGTGGGGTCCTTGCCTCCGGTGGTGGGCGACCCGACGCTGATCCGCCAGGTGTGGGTGAACCTGCTCTCCAACGCCGTCAAGTTCTCCTCCAAACGCGATCTAGCAGTCATCGAGGTGAGCAGCCGACGGTGTGATGGGAAAACCATCTATTATGTGCGCGACAACGGCGCCGGATTTGATATGCAGTACGTGCAAAAGCTCTTTGGCATCTTTCAGCGGCTGCACAGCGAGCGAGAATTCGAGGGCACCGGCGTGGGTCTGGCGATTGTGCAGCGTATCATCCAACGTCATGGCGGGCGGGTGTGGGCTGAGGCCGAGCCGGGCAAGGGTGCTACATTCTATTTCACACTTCTGTAATTCAAGGAGAATCCTATGACTTCCAACCCCGTCGAAATCCTGCTCGTGGAAGACAACTCTCATGATGTGGAGTTGACTCTCTATGCCTTCAAAAAGCATAACCTTGCTAACCGCATCGAGGTCGTGCGCGACGGGGCCGAAGCACTGGACTATTTATTCTGCACAGGCCCGTACTCGCACCGCCGCCTGGAGGACATTCCCAAGGTGGTGCTGCTTGACCTCAAATTGCCCAAAGTGGATGGATTGGAGGTGCTCCAGCGCATCAAGTCCGACCCGCGCACCCGGACGATCCCGGTCGTTGTGCTCACGTCATCACGCGAAGAGCGCGACATTGTTGAGAGTTACCGGTTGGGCGTCAACAGCTACATTGTCAAGCCGGTGAATTTTGAGCAGTTCACCGAGGCGGTGCGCCAACTGGGTCTGTATTGGTTGCTGCTTAATCAAGCTCCGACGGCGGAGAGAGCTACATAGACAAGATGACGGGACAAGTATCTCCTGCCCCTTGTCTCAAGGGGAGAAAGCTATGCCGGAATCTCTGCGTGTGTTGATTCTCGAAGACCGTCCTGCCGATGCCGAGCTGGTGTTACACGAACTGCGCCGGGCAGGATACGCACCGGACTGGCAGCGGGTGGAGACCGAGGCGGACTATGTCGCTCACCTGTCGCCAACGTTGGACGTGATCCTGGCAGATTATCACCTGCCGCAGTTCAACGCGCTGCGTGCTTTGCATCTCCTACGTGAGCGGGGCTTGGATATTCCCTTTATCGTGGTCACCGGCGCCATCGGCGAAGAAGCTGCCGTGGAGTGCATCAAGCAGGGCGCGGCCGATTATCTGCTCAAGGACCGACTGGCGCGCCTGGGGCCGGCGATCGCGCATGTGCTGGAGCAAAAACGCCTGCGGGATGAAAAGCGGCGAGCCGAAGAGGCGCTTCAAGAGTCGGAAAGGAAATATCGTCAACTGGTGGACAACTCGTTGGTGGGTTTCTACATTACCCAGAACCACATTCTCAAGTTTTGCAACCAGCAGTTTGCCCGGATCTTTGGTTATCCGAGTTGCCAGGACATGTTGGGGAAGCATGTCAGGGAGTTGGTGGCGCCCGAAAGCTGGGAACTGGTGGACAGCGAGGTCAAGGCCAGAGAGTCCGGTCAAAAGGCCGTTTCCCAGTATACCTTCAAGGGTGTCAGGCGAGATGGAACGATCTTTGATGTCGAGGTGTTGGGGGGCCGCATCCTGTACGAAGGGAAACCTGCTGTCCAGGGGACATTGATGGATGTGACCGAGCGCAAGCGAGCAGAGGAAGCGATCAAGCGACTGAACCAGGATTTGGAGCGCCGGGCCAGAGGATTGGCTGCGCTACACACCGCAGGCCAGATCATGGCCTCGACGCTCGATCGGGATACGCTGCTCCAGCGGATCATGGAACAGGTGACCCGTTTGCTAGAGGTGGAAGGGGCATCGGTGCTGATGCACGTCCCTTCTGCCGGGGGGCGAGGCGACGAATTGGTCTTTGCCGCCGTGACCGGCCCGAATTCCCATCAATTGGTGGGGCGGCGACTGGCTGGAACCGGGATTGCCAGTTGGGTCGCGCAAGAAAAGCAAGCCGTGCTGATTAACGATGCCCAAAGTGACCCCCGCCTGGATCACAGCGTGGACGCCGATACGGGCATGACCACGCGCTCGCTGTTGGCGGTGCCGCTTGTGTCCAAAGGCATCGTGCTGGGCGTGATCGAAGCGGTGAATAAGCTGTCCGAGGACGGGCCGGGTGCATTTGACCAGCATGACTTGGAAGTGCTGGAAGCCTTGACCAGTTCAGCAGCGATTGCCATCGAAAACGCGCAGTTATATGCTTCTGAACTGCAGCGCGCCACTGCTCTAGCCCGCGCGCTCGAGCGGCAGCGCGAGCTGGAACGCCTCCAGCGCGAGTTCATCCAAAATGTTTCGCACGAGCTGCGCACGCCGCTGGCGCTCATCCGCGGCCACGCCGAAGTATTGGCCAGCGGCTGGCTGGGCCGCCTGTCGCCGGAACAGCACGAGTCCGTCGGCGTCATCGTGCGCCGGGTCCAGATGCTCGGCAAGCTGGTCGAAGACATTATGGGCATTCTGGAGGTTGAGCGACAGGAGTTGAGGTGCGAGCCAGTTGACCTGGCGCAATTGGTTCGTACATCATTGGCTGACTTTGAGCCGGCGGCAGCCCAAGTGGGCCTCAGGCTGGTGGCCGAACTGGAGCCGGATGTCCCCGGCATCTCGGGCGATCTGATCGCGTTGCGTCGTGTGCTGGATAACCTGGTGGGCAATGCGCTCAAGTTCACTCCAGCGGGTGGTTGTGTGACGGTTCGCCTGTCTCGGAGCATGGGTATGGTGAAGTTGCAAGTGGCCGATACCGGCATCGGCGTCCCCAGCGATCAGTTGGACCGCATCTTTGAGCGGTTCTATCAGGTGGATGGCAGTATGACGCGCAAATACGGCGGCGTCGGGCTGGGGTTGGCGCTGGTCAAGAGCATCATCGAGGCGCACGGCGGTCAAGTCACCGCTGCCAGTCAAGTTGGCGTGGGGACAACGTTCACCGTCTTGTTGCCGACGACCTCGCGCGAGTAGGCAAGCCCTGATCGGGGTGCCTCATCGGCTTTCCTTCCGGCAGACTAATCCAATCCAATCTTTCTCTTGCATCCGTTCGATCACCTCAAGGCCGATGTGCTGTAGCACTTGGCGTACCTTGGCTTCCTGCGTGTCAATCAACCCGGCGAACACGGCCAGCCCGCCCGGTTTCATCACATCGCTCAAGCCTTGCCCACACAATTCGACGATGGTCTTGGCGAGGATGTTGACTAGCAAAAAGTCAAACTCCAATTTCCAATTATCAATTGATGATTGAATATTGATCATTGGCAATTGCGCCAGCGACCCTTGCTCGACCCGGACGACCTCGCTCGCGCTGTTCGCCCGCACATTCGCATGCGCCGACTCCACGGCGACTGCGTCAATGTCCATCGCCAAACACTTGGCGGCGCCGAGCTTGGCCGCTGCAATCGCGAGGATCCCAGAGCCAGTTCCCAGATCCAAAACGCGGTCGCCGGGCCGCAAATGCTTTTCGAGCGCCAGCAGGCACATTTGGGTCGTCGGATGCAGCCCGGTGCCAAACGCCATGCCAGGGTCAAGCTCGATCACAACGTCCTCAGGCTGTGGGATGTACTCACGCCACGAGGGCTTGATGACGAAATGTTTCCCGATCCGGGTGACGTGGAAATGCTCTTTCCAGGCGTTAGCCCATTGTTCTTCGGCGATGGTATGGAACTGCGGCTCAGGGATCGCGGCGATCTGCCTCAAGTGCCACAGGGCTTGTTCGACCTGCCGTCGTTTTTCCTCCACGCCCGGCTCGACGGACAGATAGGCTCGCACCGACACGATGGGTTCCAGCGGGCCATCGGGGCGCCACTCTGGGCCGGTCACGTCGAGTACATTCTGCTGGATCGCCACACCGCCCGGCGCATAGCGCGCCAGCACGTCGGCGACGGCTTCGGCGTGCTCAGGCTCACAGTTCACCGCGATTTCCAACCACTCCATGGCCGTCTCCTCAAACAAAAGTGACAAGGCAATCCCGATCACCTTGTCACCTTGTCACCGTGTCACTGTGTCAAACTCAGAGGCTGAAAACGTCCTTCAGTTTATCCAGGAACGTTTTTTCTCGCTGCGGCACCACATCCTTGCCCAGGGTCTTGGCAAGATCCCGGAATAGTCTCTTTTGTTCGGCCGTCAGGCTGGTCGGGATCATCACGTCAATCACGACCAGTTGATCGCCGCGCCCGCTGGTGCGAAGGTGTGGCACTCCCTTGTTGCGCAGTCGAAAGATCTTGCCCGTCTGCGTGCCCGGGGGGATCACCAGACGTTCGTCGCCATCGAGCGTGGGCACGCTGATCTCGTCGCCCAGCGCGGCCTGCGCCACGTTGATGCCCAACTCGAGGATGATGTTATCGTCGCGGCGGCGAAAGTACGCGTGAGGCAGTACGTTGAGTTCAACGTACAAGTTGCCCGGCGGGCCGCCTCGCTCGCCCGGCTCACCTTCACCGGCCAGTCGAATCTGCGTGCCATTGTCCACGCCGGCCGGGATCTTGACGTTGATCTTGCGCGTGACCCGGACGTATCGGGCGCCCCGGCACTGGGTGCACGGGATGGCAATGGTTTCGCCTTCGCCGCGGCAGGTGGGACACGTCGAGACGTTGACGAACGAGCCGAGGAAGGATTGCTGCACACGGCGCACTTCGCCGGTGCCGTTGCAGGTTGAACAGCGCAGAGGCGTCGTGCCCGGCTCGGCCCCATTGCCGTTGCATTTGGGGCACGTCTCTGGGCGTGTGATCTCGATCTCTTTTTCTACGCCAAAGACGGCCTCTTCAAACATAATGGTCAGCTCGTAGCGCAGGTCCGCGCCGCGCCGTGGAGCACGGCGGGCTGCTGCGCTGCGCATCCCACCGAAACCAAAGAACTCTTCAAAGATGTCGCCAAAGCCGGTAAAGTCTGTGGCAAAGCCACCTTGTGCGCCAGCATGGCCGAAGCGATCGTAGGCTGCGCGCTTTTGCTCGTCCGAGAGCACTTCGTAGGCCTCGTTGATCTCTTTGAAGCGCGCTTCGGCATCCGCGCTCTTGTTCACGTCGGGGTGATATTCGCGGGCCAGCCGCCGATAGGCTTTTTTGATCTCGTCGCCGCTGGCCTGCCGTCCCACGCCGAGCACGTCATAGTAATCGCGCTTGGTTGTTGCCATGACCCCGCCGATCGTCAAACGTCAAACATGATGCGTCAGGAATGAATTGCCGTCTCACTGCTTGGTGTATTCGCCCTCGACCACGTCTTCGCCGCTCTGATCGCCGGGACCGCCGCCGGGCGGGGGCGTCGCGCCGCCGGCCGCGCCGGGCTGCCCATACATCGCCGCGCCCGCACGCTGGAGCACGTCAGCCAGTTCCTGCGTCTTGCGGCGCAGTTCAGTCGTGTCGGCCGTCTCCAAAATGCCCCGGAGCGCGTTGGCCTTGGCTTCGAGATCGGCTTTGATCGCGCCAATCTTGTCGCCTTGCTCGCGGATGATCTTTTCAGCCTGATAGACCAGCGTGTCGGCCTGGTTGCGCGCTTCGATGCGCTCGCGGCGCTTTTTGTCCTCCGCCTCGAACTGCTGCGCCTCCTTGACCATCCGCTCGACTTCGTCCTTGCTCAAGCCCGAAGAAGCTGTGATCGTGATGTGCTGGCTGCGGCCTGTGGCTTTATCTTGAGCGGTCACGTTGAGGATGCCGTTCGCGTCAATATCGAACGTGACCTCGATCTGCGGCACGCCGCGCGGCGCGGGTGGGATGCCATCCAAAATAAAGCGGCCCAGCGTCTTGTTGTCCGCCGACATCGGACGCTCGCCCTGTGTGACGTGAATCTCGACGCTCGTTTGCATGTCGGACGCCGTCGAGAAAATCTGGCTCTTGCGATATGGGATGGTGGTGTTGCGCTCGATGAGCGGCGTTGCCACGCCGCCGAGGGTTTCAATCGCCAGGGTCAACGGCGTCACGTCGAGCAACAAAATATCCTTGACCTCACCGCCCAGCACACCGCCCTGGATCGCCGCGCCGATGCCGACAACCTCGTCTGGGTTGACACCTTTGTGCGGCTCGCGGTTAAACAATTTACGCACGGCTTCTTGCACGGCGGGCATGCGCGTCATGCCGCCGACGAGCACCACTTCGTCAATGTCGCTAATGTTGAGCTTGGCATCCTCCAGCGCGCGTCTGCATGGCGCGATGCTGCGCTCGATCAGGTCGGCGGTGAGCTGCTCCAGCTTAGCGCGCGTGAGGCGCATCTGCAAGTGCTTGGGGCCGGCAGCATCCGCCGTGATGAACGGCAGATTGATCTCGGTCTCCATCACCGTCGAAAGCTCGATCTTGGCTTTTTCGGCCGCTTCTTTCAGGCGCTGCAGGGCCTGGCGATCCTGGCGCAGGTCAATGCCGCTTTCTTTTCTGAACTCGTCGGCCACATAGTCAATGATACGGAGATCAAAATCGTCACCGCCCAGGAACGTGTCACCGTTTGTAGACTTGACCTCGAAGACGCCATCGCCCACATCGAGGATCGAGATGTCGAACGTGCCGCCACCCAGATCGTACACCGCGATCGTCTGATCCTTCTTTTTGTCCAGCCCATAGGCCAGCGATGAGGCGGTCGGCTCGTTGATGATGCGGAGCACCTCCAGCCCGGCGATCTTGCCCGCGTCCTTGGTCGCCTGGCGCTGACTGTCGTTGAAATAGGCCGGGACCGTGATGACGGCTTGCGTCACCGGCTCGCCCAGATAAGCTTCGGCATCCTGTTTGATCTTTTGCAAGATCATCGCCGAAATCTCGGGCGGGCTGTACTCTTTGCCCCCCATGATGACCCGACAGTCTCCGTTCGGCGCTTCAACGACTTTGTAGGGGAGTCGTTTGAGCGCACGTTGCACTTCGGGGTCTTTGAACTTGCGGCCCATGAGCCGCTTGACGGAAAAGATGGTGTTTTCTGGATTGACGACGGCCTGTCGCCGCGCCACCTGTCCCACCATACGCTCGCCGTTCTTGGGATTGATCGCGACGACCGAGGGGAACAGCCGCGCGCCTTCGGACGATGAAATGACGACCGGCTCACCACCTTCCATGATCGCGACAACAGAAAACGTCGTGCCCAGGTCAATGCCGATGATTCTACTCATGATGAAATGACTCCTTTTGGCAAAAGATGCGTCAAACGTCAAATGAAAGAAGATGACGTTTGACGTTTCATTTAGCGACTCTCACCAGCGCCGGGCGCAAGACCTGCTCGCCATACAGATAGCCCTTTTGCACCTCGGCGATGATCTCACCTTCTTTGAATGTGTCGTGGTCTTCGTGCGTCACAGCTTCGTGCCAGGCTGGATCGAACCTGGTGCCTGGCTTGACCTCGATCGGCTTGACTCCCTCGGATTCAAGCACCGCCAGGAACTTGCGTTGAACCAACACGATGCCGTTTGCCCACGAATGTTCTTGCAAGTCTGCTGGCAAAGTCTTGAGGGCGCGGTCGAGGTCATCCAGCACTGGCAAAATTCTTCGCAGCAGCGTGCCGTTCGCCAGTTGGCCAGCTTCGCTACGCTCCTTTTCGAATCGCTTGCGCGCATTCGCCAGCTCGGCGCGGGCACGCTGCCAGCCATCCAGGTATTCGGCCGCCTGCGCTTTGGCCTTTTCCAACTCCTCACGCAGCGCCGTCAGCTCATCCGTCGGCGCTGCCTCTTCTCGCACGAACGAAATCACTGGCTCGGTTTCCGCTTCTGGAATTTGCTCCTCTTGGGGTTGCTCGGCCACGACGTTTGGGGTTTCAGTCACGCTCGACCACCTCCTCATGGGTATAGAGATCGGACACCATATCGCTCATCAAGTCCGCCACGTATCGCACCGCGCTGATCGCCCGGCTGTAGGGCATCCGCATTGGCCCCAACACGCCGAGCGCGCCCGTGGCAAAATCAGGCACGCCATAACGCGCCAGCACGAGCGAGTAATCCTTCAACTCCCGCCAGCGCCCTTCGCCGCCGATCACGACCTGGACGTTTCCCACATCTGGACTGACCGCGTGGTTCAGCACTTCTTCCAACAGACCCGTGCGCTCCTCCAGCACGCCCAACAAGGTTTCGGCCTCTGCTTTCCCTTCAAACTCGGGCTGCTTGAGCACCTCTGCTAACCCATCCCGATAGACCGTGCGAGCCGCGCGCGACTCGGTCTGTTGCATGATGTCGGCAATCACGCTGGCGATCTCGGCTTCAAACGCCGGGAGGTTGGAGCGCACCGCCGTGATGGCTTCCGCCGAAAGATTCTCGCACGCATTGTTCAACCGGCGCGAAGTTTCGTCCAGCGCTTCCTGCGCCAACGATTGGGCCAGCGTGAGCATCTCTTGCTTCACGCTGCCGTCTTGCAGGACAAGGATAAGCAACACGACCTGTCCGTGCGTGGAAATCAGTTGAACGTGCTTGAACCTGACGCGCGTAGACTGCGGGGCTGTGATGAGCGCAGCGCTGCGCGATGTGCGTGCCAGCACGGCGGCGGCCAGCTTGGTCCATTGCTCAATGTTCTGCCGCACCTGGTGGAACTGGTGGGCAATCATGCGCTGCTCTTCAAGAGGTAACTGGGCTTCGCCCATCAGTCGCTCGACGAAATAGCGATACCCTGCTTCAGTGGGCACGCGCCCGGCCGAAGTGTGCGGGTGAGTCAGGTAACCCAACTCCTCCAACCGGGCTAATTCGTTGCGGATCGTTGCCGAACTCACACCCAGCTTGAACTTGTCGGCCAGTCCTTTCGAGCCGACTGGCGCCGCAGTGGATACATATTCCCGGACAACCAAGCTCAAAATCATTTGTTGCCGGGAGGTTAATTTCTCCACGGACTTAGCCCCCCTGCTAACACAATAGCACTCTCGAATTGAGAGTGCTAACAACCTGGCAAAAATCATACCACGAAGCCGAATCTATGTCAAGGATTCAGCAGATGACGGATGGCGGAACGATTGGCGTTTCGGTTCATTCGGTGTAAAATCGGTTCCCGATCCTATTATCCGCGGGTCTGTGATCAGCGTCAGCATGAATTCCTATCCACGAGCTTATGCCACTCTTGCTGCCACAAATCGCCGCAGGATTTGTTCTCAGTTTGATCATCGCCTGGCTGGCGTATCGCCGGGCCGCGCTCACCCTCGATGGCGCGGTGGGTGCCATTTTGACGGGCACCGCTATCTTTGGTTTCGGCGGGCTGGATTGGGGATTGCTGCTGATTGTGTTCTTTGTCTCTTCCAGCCTGTTGACGCGCTACAAGGAAACGGCAAAGGCAGAGGTCGTTGAGCAGTTTGCCAAGGGCGGTCCACGCGACCTGGGGCAGGCCCTGGCAAACGGCGGGCTGGCCGCGCTGATCGCTTTGGCTTATGGATTGACCGGATCGGCTTGCCTGCCCTTGCTGTTTGCTTTTGTCGGCGCGCTTGCAGAAGCCAATGCCGACACGTGGGCAACCGAGCTGGGGGTGCTCAGCCAGGAAACGCCGCGCCTGATCACCACTCGCAAGCCAGTTGCGCCGGGAACTTCGGGTGGCGTGACATGGGATGGCACCGGCGCTGGCCTGGCCGGTGCGGCGCTCATCGGGGGACTGGCTGCTGTGTTTCGCTGGATCGATGGAGCGCCGATTGTCTTAGCCTTGATGTTGTTGCCGGTCGGCGCACTCGCGGGTGTGATCGGTTCGCTGGCCGATAGTGTGCTTGGCGCGACGGCGCAGGGCATTTATTACTGCGATGTCTGTGGCAAAGAGACCGAGCGCGAGCTGCACCGCTGCGGCACGCGCACGCGGCTTGTGCGCGGCTGGTGCGCGTTGAATAACGATGGGGTGAATTTCATCGGGACGCTGATCGGCGCGGTGATCGCGGGAGCGTTGGGCGCTCTGCTGATAAAATGACTGCCGACCACAGAACGCCAATCGTCGCTTATTTCCGCCCTATAGCGTCAGTGGTCTTGGTGTTGACCCTCATCGCCGCAATGACTCTGGCGGCTTGCGCGCCAATACCTAATCCCCCGTCCCTGCCTTCCATCCCCGCGCAAACGCCTGAGCCTGCCGATGCCTTTGATTTTCCACTTCCCCGTGAACAGTTCGGCCCGTACATTCCCAACGTCGGCGGGCCGCTGCCGGTGGACACGCGATATGGCGCGCAAAACCCCGGAGTTGGCCCGGCCGGCAAATGCTTTGTCACTCGAAATGGAAACAAGGTCCCTTTCCATCAACTGTATCACGCAGGCGAGGATTGGTTCGCACAAGATGCGCAGGGGCGAGTGGACGGTCATCGCGCGGCCGGTGCTCCGGTTCGCGCGATTGCCAATGGTGCAGTGACGTGGGCACAGGGCATTGGCGCGGATGGCTATCTCTTGGTGCTGGAGCATCTCTTGCCGGATGGCTCGCGCGTGTGGTCCGCGTACTGGCACATCACGCGGCCGGTGGTGGCAATCGGTCAGGCGGTCAAGCGCGGCGAGCGCATCGCAGACGTGTTTGATCGGGGATTCAACTCGCATTTGCATTGGGAGGTTCGCACATTTGGCGATGCCACGGCGCTCTTTCCGCCCGATTCGGCCGGCGGGCGCGGTACGTGCAATGGTCGAATGGCTGGTGTGGGCTACACCTGGGATGACGATCCATCCCGCGCCCGACCCGACTTTTGGGGCTATCGCCACCCGACGGCGTTTGTCGAGGCGCGGTAAAAGCGATATGTACGGTAGCCGTAGCTATACCATGCGCCTTCGGGTTTTGTGGATAGGGGTGGGCGAAGGCATTGCTTTCGCCCGCCAGCGCCCTCACCGAAGGCAATTCGTTGACAGATTCCCGCCGAACTGTTACCGGTAGCTTTTATTCGTAACTACTCAGCCGTCATTGCGAGGAGGCCCGCGAAGTGGGCTGACGAAGCAATCTCAGCGATCGGAGCACAGAGATTGCTTCGCCTGCCTTCGGCAGGCTCGCAATGACAGCCTGTGCGGTAGACTGGGCTGAGTAGTTACTTTTATTCCGCAAACATCTCGGCCAAGACGGCCAGCACAGCACGTTGTGTTCCTGCACTAATCTGCCCGAGTCGTTTGACCAGGCGAACCTTGTCCACTGTTCGTAATTGATCAAGGACAATCTGCCCGTCTTTGCCCTGAAAACGACAGGATACGCGAGTTGGATAAGGTCGCTCCTTGGTCGTCATCGGGGCGACGATCACCGTTGCAATGTGGCGGTTCATCTCATCGGGGGATACTATGAGGCACGGGCGAGTCTTGTGGATCTCGCTGCCGATTGTGGGATCAAGATTAACCAGGTAGACCTCGAATCGGTTTACTTCCATTCCCACTCGTCCGCATCCCATCGCGTGAGGCCAGTGATACCCATGTCTAGCAATCGATCATCGCCATGTTCTGCCATGGCTTTGAATCGTTTATCCCAGTTGTGGCGCGGCAAGCGAACAGGGCGGACCACCAGTTGGTTCTGCTGGATAGTCAACTCCACCTCTTCGTCGAACCCGAGCTGGTCAAGCAACAACTTGGGAATGCGGATGCCCTGCGAGTTACCCATTTTGACGAGGTGCGTTTTCATCACTGTGCTCATGTGTCTGTTCCCTCGCTTTCAATGTGCTTACATTGTACCCACATCTCGCGCAACGGTCAAGAGCAGATTGGCAGGAAACGCGCAACGGTCGAGCACCGGGCTAGTTTCCGGTACAAAACCAGCCGGCCGGGCTCCCCTGCCCGCCTTCTCCCCCTGCGAAGCGGGGGGAGTTGGAGGGGGGCGGCGACATGGGAGCCGCCTGTGCTGGGTTTTCGGACAGGTTCTAAGGAGATTCGCCTGTCAAATCCGCAATAATCTGCAACAGCCGCGCTGTTTCTTGTTCCAATTCACGTACCTGCTCTCGCAGTTGGGTATTCGTTTGCTAGTTACGTTCCAGGGTCTGACGCAAACGTTGTTCCTCGGTCCGCTGAAGTCGTAACTCGATCAGTTGCGCACGGTTGAGGCGTAAACGCTGGATGTGAGACCAGCCGCGTTGCACCAAACCAAACAGCCGGCCATCGGGGAGGGTGCCAACCACCGCGCTTTTAGTTTTCTGCCTTTATCCTGCATCCTTCAGGCGCACTCCCAACCCCGGCCCATTCGGGAGGGTGATTTTCGCGCCGTCATAGTGCAAGCCTACGAACGGATCGTTGGCGATCAGCAGCGGGCCGTCGAGGTCGCAATAGTCTGCCAGCGGCGCGAGGTGCGCCGCGGCCGTCACGCCGACCGCGCTCTCCACCATGCAACTGAGCATGATCTGCATGTCAAGCGCGCGTGCGACCGCCATGGTCTTGATCGCGCCGCGCAGGCCACCCGTTTTCATCAGCTTGACGACGACGCCGTCAATCGCCCCGGCCAGCTTGGGCAGATCGCGCCCGGTCTGCGCCGATTCATCGGCAAAAATGGGCACGCTCACGCGGCTCTTGAGCCAGCGCAGGCCTTCCCAGTCCTCGCGCGCGAGCGGCTGCTCGATGAACTCGATGTCGTACTCGCCCAGTTGAGGGATGATCCGCGCGGCCTGCTCGCGCGTCCAACCGGCGTTGGCATCCAGGCGCAATCGAGCATCTGTCGCGTGACGGATCGCTTTCACCCTCGCCACATCATCGCCCGCGCCGACCTTGATTTTGAGGATGGGCAGCCCGGATTCTTTGGCGCGCGCGGCCATGACCTCCGGCTGGTCCATCCCAATCGTGAATGAGGTATCCGGCACGCGCGCCGGATTGAGGCCGAATAATTTGTAGAGCGGAATGTCCAACCGTTTGCCGATGAGGTCGTGCAGCGCCACGTCAATCGCTGCATAGCCTGCCACCGAGGCGCGCGGCAAGCGCGCGAGAATGTCTTCGATCTGGTACGGATCGTCGCCTAGCAGCGGGGCAACCTGGGCGCAATAATCCATCACGCCTTGCGGCGTCTCCTGGTAATACGGCACAACCGGCGCTTCGCCCAGTCCCTCGTCAATCCGCACCAGGACGTTGTGGCGCACGTCGCTTGAGCCGTGAGCGATGGTAAAAGTCGTGCGAAGGTGAAGATCAAGGGGTTCGGTGGTGATGCGCATGGGATCGCTTCGTAAAACGTGAAGCGTGAAACGTGAAGGGAGCATGACGTTTCACGTTTCACGCATCAGGTGAATCTTTGCACGCCTGCCAGGCGCTCTCTGAGCCAGGCGCGGTAAATCGGTGAAGTCGGATCGAGGCTGTTGCGCGTGACGCCCCACACGTGGCCGGTCGAGTGAATCAGCTCGGGGCCGCCCAGCGAGACCGCCACGTGTGAGATCGAGGCATAGCGCGGCGTAACCGAGTCCGTTGTTTCGCTGCTAAAGAACAGCAGGTCGCCCGGGCGCGGCTCGCCTTCGACCGGCTGGCCGGCCATGAATTGCTGATCCGCGTCGCGCGGCACACGCAGCCCCATAAATTCCATCGTCGTCTGCGCAAAGCCGGAACAATCGAACCCGAATGGTGTCTCGCCGCCCCACAGATACGGCACGCCGATAAAACGGCCCATCAGCTCCAGCGTGCGCGCGATGCCCTCGGCGTCCGGGCGAGGACGTTGTGCCATGGGCAGCAGATCGCTTTCGGCCACCCACAGGGGCGGTTCGCCTTCCCAATTGACGCGCGCCATGCCCCATCGCCGTTCGGCGACCCGGACCGGCACGCCGAACGGCAGCCTGGTCGCGCGCAGACCTTCCGGCTCGTTGCCTCCACTCACCAGTAAGCCGCTGTAAGCGGCCGCCGTCTCGGCCACGATGAGCGCGTCCGCTGAGGCGCGATAAGCGTGCGCTTCATCACGGGCGCAGCCATAAAGCGACGACTCTTGCATCCAGCCCAGGTAGCCATCGGCGATGCGAACGAACCGCCAGCCGTTTTCCGCCTCACACGCGAGCAACTCGACCGGCTCGCCGAACAATCCTTGCGCCAGCAGCTCGGCGCCGTTCTCTGGCCGGCGGCGCAGGTTCGAAAGGCCGCGTCGCACGATGCCCCACAGGCCGTTGGGTTGGGACAGCACCGTGATTTCATTGACGATTGGCAGCTCGGGCGTGGCCTGACGGACAGCTCGCTCGGCTTCGGCGCGTTGATCGTCCGTGAGGACGCGCCCGGTCAGTCGAAGAGTGTTGCCCGCGAGTTCAGCCCGCACCTCGAATACGGTCGTGCGGGCATCCGCCCATTTCTGTTTCTTGAGACCCTCGAGGACCGGTTGAACGTCGTTTGGCATGTCATGCATCCTGGTAGAGGCATCATGAGACCGCGCTCACACTTTTTGAGACCTGTTCAGCCGCCGCGAACCCGGCCGCCAGCGCCGCGCGGTTCATGGCTTCTGTGCCTTGGGGCGCGCGGGCCGTGACGGCTTTTTCGATCGCTTCGCGTGTGACGACGCCAGTCAAGCCGACCAACAGCCCCAGCGCGACCACATTGGCGGTGATGGTTTTGCCGGTCGCTTCAACGGCCAGCCGGGTGATCGGCGCTTTGATCGCGCGGGTCGTCGGCACGCGGCCCACTTTATCCTCGTCCACGATCAAGAGGCCGCCTTTTTTGAGCGAGGCGTAATATTTGTCACACGCTTCCTGGCTCATCGCCAGCAGCACATCCGCGCCGATGACGTTGGGATAGTCAATGTCATCCTCGCTGATGATGACTTCGGCTTTGGACGCGCCGCCGCGCGCCTCCGGCCCATAGTCCTGTGTCTGAGTGACGTTTTTGCCGTCGTAAACGGCTGCGGCTTCCGCCAGGATGATCCCGGCCAGGATCATACCTTGCCCACCTTCACCAGCCAAGCGGATTTCATAGCGACCATTGTGATTTTTGAGGCGTGTCTTGGGCACTAGACACCTCCCGCGATGCGCGGCGAGCCTTCGCCGCCAGCTTTGGCGCGCTCGATCAACTGATCGTACAACGCAGTGTATTCGGGCTTGTCCACGTCGAGGAGGACGCCGCGCACGATCTTGCTGGCGCGCTCTTCGGGCGTCAACTTGCCCGAGGTGGCCGCCGAAAGTGTGATGCTGTTGTCTTTGAGCTGCCGCATCATATCCACCGCCGAGCCAAGTTTGTTGATGCGCCCGAACGTCGTGTGGCAATAGCTCACGGCTTCGACGACGCTGAACCCGTTTTTGCGGATCGCCTGCTCGATGTAGCGATCCAGCTCGACGGCGTGATAGACTGTGCTGCGCGCAACGTACGACGCGCCGCACGCGATGGCCGTCTCGCACACTGGCAGTGGCTGCTCGATGTTGCCGTAGGGCGCGGTCGTCGCGCGGCTGCCCAACGGTGTCGTCGGGCTGTACTGTCCCCCGGTCATGCCATAGGTCGAGTTGTTGACAATGATCGCCGTCAGGCCGATGTTGCGCCGTGCTGCGTGCATAAAGTGATTGCCGCCGATCGCCAGCGCATCGCCATCGCCCATCACGACGATCACCTTGAGCCTGGGCTTGGCGAGCTTCAAGCCGGTGGCAAACGCCAGCGCGCGCCCGTGCGTGGTGTGCATCGTGTTAAAGTCAAGATAGACCGGCATGCGCCCCGCGCAGCCGATGCCAGAGATGACCGCGACATCGTCTTTAGCCAACCCCATCCGGTCAATCGCGCGGATGAGCGCGCCCATCACGATGCCGATGCCGCACCCGGCGCACCAGACATTCGGGAATTTTTTCGTCTGTCGAAGGTAGCTGTAAGCAGAGTGTTGCTCGTGTGTCATGGTGACTCCAAGTTACAGGTCGCAAGTCGCAGGGCGCAGGTTGTAGGTCACAGGTCGCAGGTCGCAGATCAATCTTCCTTGATTGCGCCGCGAAGGGCTGCCTCGCGATAGTTGTAAAGCATCCCGCCCAACTTGCGGAATTCTGCAAAGTACTGAAAGCGTTCTGGTTGGAGACACTCGGTTTCGTGGAGCATCTCCAGGTGCGCTTTGGTCTCGTCGCAACTTGCCAGCGCAAATGTCAGGAATCGAACCTGGTCAGCAGGGTAACGCCTCCGTCCATACGCTTCTACAAAGTTAGCGACGATTGACTTGGACGAGCGCCGAATCTGATCACCCTCGGCGTGCATTTCATATTTGGGCAACTCGGTCAGGGTCATTCGATGAGCCTCGACGGCCAATTTCTTTGACAGCTTGTAGATCTCGGTGTCCTCATAGCCCCGCGCAGCCATACCTGCCTCCTTTCCTCAACTGGAGCTTTTCCCAATCATGCAATTTGCTTTGGCGAACTGGGTGACTTGCGCCTTGTGACTTGCGTCCTGCGTCGTGTGACTTGCGCCCTGTCTCACTTGCCCTCAATCGCCTCAAGGATCATTTGCGGTGTCACCATCTCGCCGTCGGCGCGGTTGACACGCACGACCTTGTGCCGCCCGGCCACGCGCTCGACTTCGAGCGCAAGCTGCCCCCGGTTCATCTCCGGCACAACGATGCGCCTGGCCGTGTGCGAGATGCGCTCGAGCGTATCTTCGGGAAACGGCCAGATCGTCAGCAGCGTGACCAGCCCGACTTTGCTCCGTCTCTGGCGCGCGAGCTTGACGGCGTGTCGCGCGCTGCGCGCCGACGCGCCATAGGCCACGACGACCGTGCGCGCGGATGAGACGCCATCTTCCTCCACCATCACAATGTCGTGCAGGTGGCGTTCGATCTTGCGATGCACTCGCTCGATCCATGGATCAATCTCGTCGAGCCGCTGGGTGGGATAACCGGCAATATCGTGCAGCAGGCCGGTGATGTGGTAACGGTAGCCGTCGCCAAAGTTGGACATGGGGGGCACATCGTTCGGTGAGTCACCGTAGGGTTTGTACCATTCAGGCGGGACGCTGGTCGTCACACGCTCCACACGCTCGACGGTGTCGAAATCCGGCAGCTCGGCTTTTTCACGCATGTGGCCGATGACTTCATCGAGCAGCAGGATAACAGGGGTGCGATATTTTTCGGCCAAGTTGAACGCGGCCACCGTCAGGTCGAACGACTGGCGCACTGAGGTCGGGCTGAGCGCGATGATGGGGTGATCGCCGTGCGTGCCCCAGCGCGCCTGCATCACATCGCCTTGCGAGGGGCTGGTCGGCTGGCCGGTGCTGGGGCCGAGCCGCTGCACGTCCACGATGACACACGGCACTTCGGTCATGGCCGCGTAGCCGATGTGTTCTTGCATCAGCGAAAAGCCGGGGCCGCTCGTGGCGGTCATGGCTTTCAGCCCGCCCACGGAGGCGCCAATGCACGCGGCCAGGCTGGCGATCTCGTCCTCCATCTGGATGAATTTGCCACCGAGCTTGGGTAACTCGCGCGAGAGCATCTCGGCGATCTCGGTGGAAGGCGTGATGGGATAACCCGCGTAGAAACGGCACCCAGCCGCTAACGCTCCCCAACCGACGGCCTCGTTGCCTTGCATGAGTTTGACAGCCACGTTGGAACCTCTTGAACGAATGACGTGCCGCGTTATGGTTCGCGGCCTGGTTCGATGCGCCGGACGACGATAGCGAGGTCGGGACAGTGGGTATCGCACCAGTGGCAGGCCGTGCATTTCTCAGCCGCGACGACGAACGGACGACCGTCGTGATCCAGCTCGAGCACGCCGGCCGGGCAGAAGGCAGCGCACAGCCCGCAGCCTTTGCACCAATTTCCAAAGATCACCACTTGCCCGCGCGACCCTTTGCGGGGGCGCGCCGGTGCCTCTGTGCCTACTGGATTTTCTGTCACCTCTGCTGCTGCCATCATATTTCACCTCGCCATCGTGTTCTTCAAAAGGCTACACCACTTGAGCAGGTTTGTGATGTGACATCAAACACGATAATTGTATTACGTTTTTCGCAAATCTCGCTCAAACCATCCAAATTGTGCTATACTGTAATAGGTGTTTTGGCCCGCGGCCGGGCCAGCGGAGGTAGGCGATGAGACCCAAAGTAACACATTACAAGTTAGACGATCCGGAACTCTTGGAGCTGGTGAGTCCCGAAATGGATCGTTGGTTAAACTCTTGGTCGGCCAGAAAGCACGCCCGCTACGGCGGTCATTACGTTGCGGTGAGTCGGCGTAAGCGCGTGGTCGCAGCAGACAAGTCGGCCTCCAGGCTACAACGGAAACTCGACAAGCTCGGCACCAAGGTTCTGGTGTTCTACCTGGAGCCACCCGATGCCTGCATCATCTACTCACTTTGAGCATCCGTGGCGCGAGTTCATGCGACCAGATGGGAGTGTGGTCTATCGCCCGGTGCTTCCCGTCCTTGTGCGTGGTCCCAAAGGCTGGTTGCCCCGCTACTTTCTTGTGGACAGTGGCGCGGACTATTCGATGGCTCCGCACGAGCTGTGTCGCCAACTTGGCCTGCGCTGGCGGGACGGCGCGTCCGTCACATTGCGCGGCATCTCGCAACGCAAGACCTGTGCGGTGCAGGGGCGGATTCATCAGGTAGAGGTTCTGCTACCAAAGGCGGCCCTCTTGCTCCAATTGCCGATGGTCTTTGCCAAAGGGAACGCACCGTTTGTATTGGGCCAAGAGGGCTTTTTTGAGGCCTTTAACATCACCTTCGAGAGGACCAAACGGAAGACGGTTTTTCAACTGATTTGAGATGGCTTCATTCCGCGTTCCGCTGTTCGTCCTCCTTGCCAAACTTTTCGATCCCCTCGGCCAGTTCTCTCAATCGAGCTTCGACGCGAGCGTGGACTGTCCCCAAAGGAAATTGGCCGGACTCGTCGCGTTGACCGGCGGGCACGCCGGCGAGTAATTCGATGCCCTCGTCAATCGTGCGGATCGCCCAGACGTGAAACCTGCCCTCGGCGCATGCCTGAACGACGGCGGGCCGCAGCATCAGATTCTTGATGTTCTGATGAGGAATGATCACGCCCTGCTCACCAGTCAGGCCGCGCGCCTGGCAGACCTGGAAAAAGCCTTCGATCTTGTATTGCGCTCCGCCGATGGGCTGAAGCTCGCCGCGTTGGTTCACCGAGCCGGTCACCGCAATGCCCTGCTGGATCGGTAGACCCGATAGACTCGAAAGGATCGCGTACAGCTCAGCGGACGAGGCGCTGTCGCCTTCCACCTCGCTGTACACTTGTTCAAAGCTCAAGCTGGCCGAAAGCGTGAGCGGCTTGTCGAGCGCGTATTGGCCGCCCAGATACCCGGCCAGGATCATGACGCCTTTGTTGTGGATCGGGCCGCTCATTTCGACTTCGCGCTCGATCGCCACGACGCCCGCGCGGCCCATGAACGTGCGCGCAGTGATGCGCGAAGGGTGCCCGAAGCTGTAATCGCCCAGCGTCGAAACCGTCAACCCGTTGACCTGGCCGACCATGAGGCCGGTGGTGTCCACCATAATCGTCCCGTCGGCGATCTCTTTTTGCACGCGCTCTTCGACCCGATTGGAACGATACGTCCACTCGTCCACGGCCCGGTGCACGTCGTCGGCGCTCACGAGCGCATGACCGGCCTTGCCCGCCCAGTACGAAGCCTCACGAAGGATGTCGGTCACGTCGCCAAAGCGGGTCGTCAGCCTGGTCTGATCTTCGGCCAGGCGGCTGCCAAGCTCGACCATTGCGGCCACGCCGGTCGGGTCGAAATCGCGGAGCTGTTCTTCGCTCACCCGCGCGCGGATAAAGAGCGCGTAGCGGTGTTCGTTCTCTGGTGTGCGATCCATGTCGGACGCAAAGTCGGCTTTGACCTTGAACAGCTTTTGGAAATCTTCGTCCATCGAGTAAAGTGTGTAGTAGAGGTCAGGTGAGCCAAGCAGGATCACTTTGACATCGAGTGGGATCGGCTCCGGCTGAAGTGTGACCGTCGTCAACAGGCGCATCTGTGCGCCAGGCTCTTCGATGGTGATCGCGCCGTTGGAGAGCGCGCGCTTGAGCGCCTGGTAAGCGAACTCATCGGCCAGCAGGTCTTGGGCGCGCAGGACGAGATAGCCGCCGTTGGCCAGGTGAAGCGCGCCCGCCCGCAGCATCGTAAAGTCGGTCGTCGTCCCGCCGTACTTGATGTCGTGCTCGATGCGACCCATGAGGTTCATAAACGTCGGATTCGATTCGACGATCACGGGCGCGCCCTTTTGTCGCGAGCTGTCCACAAGCAGATTGACCTGGTAACGTATCTGCGGCGGCAGCTCGGCGCCTTCGGGTGGAGGCGGTGGGGACGAGGAAGGCGCGGTTTCCTCGACCGGTGTGGTGCTCTCCTTCCAATCCTGCGCATGCTCGATCATGTCCTGGCGAACCTCTTGCAGGTACGCAATGACCTCATCAACCGCTGCGTATTTTTTCTCCAGGTCGTCCAGCAGGTGACCTGCGGCAAAGCTCGCCACCTTCCGATCGAGGTCGCGTAACCGGGCCTTGGCCTCTTTGTCTCGCTCGCGGATGGCGCGCACGGCATCACCCAACGCATCTTCCAACTCCCGGCGCGCGGCTTCGATCTGTTGCTGCTGCTTGGCAGGCAACCTGGCGATCATCTCTGGTCCGGCCGGCTGGCCGTTGATGAGAGGGGCCAGGATCAGCCCCGTGGGCGTTTGCCCCAGCGCAAAGCCTTTGGCTTGGGCCAACTGGTTCAGCCGGGCAAACTCGGCATCGCGCGCTTCTTCAAAGGCTCGCGCGATCTGATGTCGGGCCTCTTCGTATTCTTCGGTTTCAAAAGCGCGAGGCAGATCGGTTTGAAGCCGGGCGACGAATGCCTGCATATCGGCGCGAAACGCGGCCCCCTGGCCGGGCGAAAGCGCGATGGCGCACGGTCTGTACGGATCCGTAAAATGGTTGACGTACACCCAATCGGGTGGCGTTGGCTCTGCCGCTGCTTTCTGTTCGAGAAAGCGCTGGATGGTCGTCGCCCGGCCCGTGCCGCCGGGGCCAAGGCAAAAGACGTTGAAGCCGGGGCTTTCGATGTCAATCCCAAACTCGATGGCGCGTGTCGCGCGCGGCTGACCGATGATGTCGGCGGTGAGGGGAAGCTCAGCCGTGGACTGGAACGCAAAGCCGGCTGGATCGCACACGCGGCGGAGTTGATGCGGCTCAAGTTCCTGGATCATGGCTCACACTCATACAAACTGCAAGAGGCAAGATGCATGATGCAGGTCATCCTGCCTCGGCATCTTGCCTCCTGTGCAGTGTCCGTCTTACCGGCGCGCGTCACCGGCTCAGATGCATGGGCATGATCACGCACAGGAACGAATCATCGCCCACCGGCGTGAACCTGCCCGGGCTGGATGACGTGGTGGTATCAATCGCGATCTGAGCGGCGTTAGCGACCGTCAAAAAGTCAATCAAGTATTTGACGTTGAACGCGATCTGGACAGAGCTGCCTTCGATCGTCGCGTCCATCTCACCGATGTTGTCGCCGGTCTCGGCCGAGGTCGCCTGCACGGTGATATGTCCTGGTGCCAGCTCGCCACCTGGCTCAACGCTGAGCTTGACGATGTTGGCGCTTTCGCGCGCAAAGACGTTGGCCGCCTTGCAGGCCTTGAGCAATTCCGCCGTGCCGACGATGGAGCGTGTGTCCTTCTTCTTGGGGATGATCTGGTTATAGTCGGGAAAGTTGCCGTCAATGAGCTGGCTGACCAGCTCGATGTAATCCAGGTGAAACAAGACCTGGCTCTTGGACGGCGTGATGTTGATCGTGATCGGGTTTTCCTGATCGCCGCTGATGCGCCCTAGCTCGCCCAGTGCTCGCGCCGGGATGATGACGCTGATCGGCTGCGGGACCGGCTCCAGCAGCCCGGCCGTGCGGACGGCCAGGCGGAACCCATCGGACGCGGCAAAGGTCGCTTTGTCGCCCTCGAACCTGGCGAACACGCCGGTCAAGATGGGGCGGCTTTCGTCCGTCGCCGCCGCAAAGACGACCTGGCTGATCGTCGTCCGCAGCACTTCGGGGTCAATGCGAATTGCCTTGGAATCATCGGCGGTGGGGATGAGCGGGAACTCGGCCGCGTCAATCCCGCGCACGTTGTTTTCGAACCGTCCGCATTTGACATTCAACGTCTGCGTGCGGACGTTGAGTTGCATATCCACGCGCTCCGCGGGCAGCGCGCCCACCAAATCCACGAACGTGCGAGCCGGGACGGTCGTCGCGCCGTCCTCTTCCACTTTGGCGCCGATCCAACAGGTGATGCCGATTTCGAGGTTGGTCGCCGAAAGCCTCAAGCGGCCCTGGTCGGTGGCGAGCAAGATGTTGCTCAGCACAGGCAGGGTGGAGCGGGTGGCGACGGCGCGCGCGACAATGGACAATCCTTTGGCGAGATTTTCCTGAAGGCAACTCACTCTCATGGGGCGTCTCCTATGAAAGCGTTGGGTTAAACGGCGAGCAAAGTATACAACAGGTTACACGAGAGGACAAACAAGACCTGGCAGGTTTGTGAGACCCACCAGGTCTTTTAACGCAGAGTGGCGCACTGGCATCTATGGCTCATCAGTTGTCCTTGCCTGTCAGGTCAAGGCAGCTTTTTGACGCACTCGGCAAACTCTTCCATGGTAAAGGCCTTGAGCGTCGTCGTCCTGACGTTCCCGGCAGCGCCCAAACCCAGCAGGTAGGTCATGGCGACGGCATCGCTCGGGCCTTCGGCAAGGGCGACATAGTCGTACTCCCCCATGGTGGCGTAGATGTTGATCAGCTTGCCTCCCATCGCCTCCAGGCCCTTGATGGCCGCTTCAACCCGCTGAGGCGACTCCTTGACGGCCTTGATTCCCTGGTCCGTGAATTTCATTAGGACAATGTAAGTCGGCATGGCACTCACCTCCTTTCCAAAGTGAAGATCGTGCCAGTGCGCCGCCTCTGTTTTCGACGCCTGCCTCAACCAAGCCATGAGCTGGTTGAGCCAGGGACGTTGCTCAGGGAGCACCTGACTTGAAGAACCGAAAACGACTCTAGTGGGCTATGGGTGTGAATCAGGAAACGCGCGAAGCATGCACTTGAGAAGAGGAAAATGAGTAGGGATTACTGGATCGGGAAAGCGCAAGCCCGCAAATACAGTTTAGCATGATTGCCGTGTGATGTAAACAGGCTTTTCGCGCTCAAGCGACCTGCACACGAACCGAGGCTTTTGACACAGACACGTTGGGGTAGAAGCCCGTCAGAAGAATGACCATATCCCTGTAGCTAAGTGGCCCACGCCGGCAGGCGTACACAAAAGCGCGCGCCGGGCGAGGCGTTTTCCGCCGTGACCTGTCCGCCGTGACTTGCGACAATGGCTTTGACAATCGCCAGTCCCAATCCGCTGCCGGGGTAGGCCGTGACGTTCCGTCCGCGATGAAAGCGGCTGAACAACTGAGGCAGGTCATCGGCAGGGATGCCGATGCCAGTATCCGCCACACACAGCTCGGCCCACCCCTCTGACTGCCGCACCGTCACGTTGATGGCGCCACCTTCGGGGGTGAATTTGCAGGCGTTGTCGAGCAAGTTGCCCACTGCCCGGCGCAATTGCGCGCGGATGCGTGACAGCAGCTCGCGCAGGCTGAAGGGCTTGGTCACGTAATCGCCCGCGCCCATCTCCAGGCCCAGCACCTTGTCGGTCTCTTGGTGCTCGACGGTCAGCATGATGATGGGCTGGCGCAAGCCAGACTCGCGCATCTGGCGGCAAAAGTCAAAGCCGGAGCCGTCGGGCAAGCGCACGTCGAGGATGATCAGATGCGGGTTGTGGCTGCGCGCGTATTGGACGCCCTGCGCGCCAGAGACTTGCCACGTGACGGTATAGCCTTCGCGTTCCAGTCCATCCTGTAGGCTGCGAGCTACCGCGGCGTCGTCTTCGATCAACAACAGATGAGTGGATGGATTCATCGCCGAGTGGAAATCTATCCCAAGCGCCGCTTGAGTTCGTCGAGCTGGTTTCTCAAGCGGGCTGGCAGGCGAGTGCCGAATTGCGCGAAATGTTTTTCAATGTCTGCCACTTCCAGCCGCCAGACGTCCGGGTCCACACGCAGCAGTTCCTGGATGTTTTCGCCAGGAAGATTGAGGCCAGTCAGATCGAGGTTGCTTTCGTCCGGCAAGAGGCCGATCGGCGTCTGCCGGGCAGTCGCTTTGCCATCCACGCGCTCGCACATCCACTTGAGCACGCGGCTGTTTTCGCCATAGCCGGGCCAGAGCCACTTGCCCTCGGCGGTCTTGCGGAACCAGTTGACGTAGAAGATGCGCGGCGCGTGATTGCCTAACCGGTCGCCCATGTCCAGCCAGTGCTGAAAATAATCGGCCATGTTGTAGCCACAAAATGGTTGCATGGCGAACGGGTCACGCCGCACGACGCCCACCGCGCCGATGTTGGCTGCTGTCGTTTCGGACGAGGCTGTCGCGCCCAGAAACACGCCGTGATCCCAATTGAACGCCTCGGTCACAAGCGGCACGACACTCGCACGGCGACCGCCAAACACGAAAATGTCAATCGGCACACCCTCCGATTTTTCCCAGTCGGGCGAGATCACCGGGCAATTTTCGGCCGGGGCGGTGAAGCGAGCGTTCGGGTGAGCCGCGGGATCGGAGCTGGCGGGCGTCCAATCGCGGCCCTTCCAGTCCATCGCGTGCGCGGGCGGGTCGCCGTCCATGCCTTCCCACCAGATGTCGCCATCGTCGGTCAGCGCGCAGTTGGTAAAGATGATATTTTCTTTCAGCGAATCCATCGCGGCCGGATTCGACTTGTACGAGGTGCCCGGCGCGACGCCAAAGAAACCGCACTCGGGGTTGATCGCATACAACCGTCCATCGGGGCCGATCTTCATCCAGGCGATGTCATCGCCGATGGTTTCGGCTTTCCAACCTGGAATCGTCGGCTGGATCATGGCCAGGTTCGTTTTGCCGCACGCCGAGGGGAACGCCGCGGCGATGTGATAACGTTTGCCCTCCGGGCTGGTCAGCCGCAAGATGAGCATGTGCTCGGCCATCCAGCCTTCGCGTTTGGCCATCACGGAGGCGATGCGAAGCGCAAAGCATTTTTTGCCCAGCAGCGCATTGCCGCCGTAACCGGAGCCATACGACCAGATCAGATTCTCGCGGGGAAAATGGCAGATGTATTTTTGCTCAATAGGCGCGCAGGGCCAGGGGACGTCCTTTTGCCCCGGCCCCAGCGGTGCACCGACCGAGTGCAGGCAGGGAACGAAATCGCCCTCTGTCCCGAGCGCCTCGATCACGGGGGTCCCGACGCGCGTCATGATGTGCATGTTGCAAACCACATAAGGGCTGTCGGTGATCTCGATCCCGATTTTCGCCATCGGCGAGTCCAGCGGCCCCATGGAAAAGGGGATGACGTACATCGTGCGGCCCTTCATGCAGCCTGTGAACAATCCAGTCATGGTCTGCTTGAGTTCGGCGTCGTTGATCCAGTTGTTGGTGGGGCCGGCTTCGTCTGGGGTGGGCGTGCTGATGTACGTGCGCGCCTCGACGCGGGCCACGTCGCTTGGATCGGAGCGAAACAAAAAGCTCTTGGGCCGCCGCTTGAGCGGGATCGCTGCGCCGCTTTGGATCATCTGGGCCATCAGGCGGTCGTATTCTTCGATGCTTCCATCGCACCAGTAGATCGAGTCGGGCTGGCACAGCTGCGCCGACTCGCGCACCCAATATTCCAATTTTTTATTCCTGACCGTGTACGTCATGGGCTTGTCTCTCCACGTTAAATGTGGGGCGGATTATACCTGGTCAGGGAAAATTGTCCAACGAGAGAAAGCCGGGCGATGTTGCAACTGGATGGGACAGCGTGCATCTAAACGAGGACAGAGACCTGTTCGCCAGCATGGTGGGGCGCGTCAGATTTTGCGTGCCGTTGGACCGCGCGGACATGAATGTCCGCGCTACAATACTGCGCTGGCTAAAGCCAGCTAGCAGTTTGTCGGAGAGCAGGCTGGCATCCCTATGCCAGCCCCTTGAAAACGCAGCTTGGTAGACCGGCGATTGATCGCCGGTCGAGCCAGCATGGCAGGGTGCGCCATCGTGCACAAAGCCAACTCTGCAAAACTTGGACGCACACCCCAGCATGGTCAACTCATTGACACTGGCTGGCAAGGGTGTTATACTCCACGCATGACGCAGAGAGATTTGACCGCACTGGTGTTGTCACTCTCGTTGCGCCCTTATTTGCACCAGAGTTACGCCAACCGGGCGCATCCGGTTGGTTTTTTTATGCCAAGATAAGGAGAATGGCTGTGAGCACCGTTGCACCTGTCGCTACCGTTGCACCACCCAAACCCGTCTCGGCTTACGTGAAAGGCCTGGACGGCGTCGTTGCCGCGCAGACCACGCTCAGCTCGATTGATGGTCAGCGCGGGATTCTGACGTATCGAGGCATTGACATTCACGAGCTGGCCGAAAAAGCCTGTTACGAAGAAGTCGTGTATTTGCTCTGGTACGGCAAACTGCCGAACCGTCGTGAGCTGGCCGACCTGGAAGCGCGGCTGGCGGCCAACCGTCCCATCCCGATTCAGATCGTCAACATCTTGCGCCAGACCCCCGATAACGGCATCCCGATGGTGGTCCTGCGTAACGCGGTCAGCGCGCTGGCCATGTTTGACCCGGATGCCGAGGATATTTCGCCCGAGGCCACACGCCGCAAAGCTGAACGCCTGACCGCGCAGATGGGCACGGTCATGGCAGCCTATCACCGCATCCGGCAGGGGCTGGAGCCAATTGACCCCGACCCGCGCCTGAGCCACACCCAAAACCTGCTCTACATGCTCACCGGCGATCAGCCTGATCCGTTCAGCGTCAAGGCGCTCGACCTGTATCAAGTGCTTCTGGCCGATCATGGCATGAACGCCAGCACGTTTACTGCGCGAGTCGTCGCCTCCACGCAGGCCGACCTGCACAGCGCGGTCTCGGCGGCGCTGGGCGCGCTCAAAGGCCCGTTGCACGGCGGGGCGGCGGAAGCGACGATGCGGATGCTGTTCGAGATCGGCGAGCCGGAGAAGGCGGATGCCTTTGTGGAGCATGCCTTCAAAACCAAACGCAAGATCATGGGCATCGGTCACCGCATCTACAAGACCGGTGACCCGCGCGTCGTCCACCTACAAAAGTGGAGCCGCGCGATGGGTGAGCGCAATGGCGAGCTGAAATGGTACGAGATTCTGCTGGAAGTCGAAAAGGCGGTGCTCAAGTACCGGCAGCTTTATCCGAACGTGGATTTCTTTTCGTCCACGATGCTCTATTACATTGGCATCCCGGTGGATATGTTCACGCCCATGTTTGCGGCCAGCCGCATCGCGGGCTGGAGCGCGCACGTCATCGAGCAGTACGCCGAAAACGTGCTCATCCGTCCGCAATCCGAGTTCATTGGACGGATGGATCAGCATTACGTGCCGATGGATGAGCGCGAGTGACGTAGGGCGTGGAGAGTGGAGCGTAGAGCGATGAAGGGCCGATGACCAAAGACGAAAGACCAACGGCAAAAGTGGATCGCCTTTCATCTTTTGTCCGATGACAAAGCTTGCCAGGGGAGAACCAGAATGCCAGGGAAAGATGTGCTCGACGCACGTGATGTGCTGGAAACCCGCCACGGGAAACTCACCTTCTATCGCTTGAGCCAATTGGAAGAACGCGGCCTGGGGCGCATTTCGCGCCTGCCGTTTTCGATCAAGATTTTGCTGGAAGCGGTGCTGCGGAACCTCGACGGGCATCAAATCACCGAAGAGGATGTGCGGCATCTGGCGGCATGGACCCCCACCCCCGTCCCTTCCCCCGCGAGCGGGGGAGGGGAGTTCCCGTTCAAGCCCGCGCGCGTGGTGATGCAGGACTTTACCGGTGTGCCGTGCATTGTGGACCTGGCCGCGATGCGCGATGCGGTCAAGCGGCTGGGCGGCGACCCGAAACAGATCAACCCGCTCGTGCCGGTTGACCTGGTGATCGATCACTCGGTGCAGGTGGATGTCTTTGGGACGGAGCGGGCACTGCTCCACAACGCCCAGATCGAATTCGAGCGCAACCGCGAGCGCTACGAATTCCTGCGCTGGGGCGCGCAGGCGTTTTCCAACTTGCGTGTGGTGCCGCCCTCGACCGGCATCATCCATCAGGTCAACCTGGAGTATCTGGCGCAGGGGGTGTTGGTTCAGGATGGCGTCATCTTCCCGGATACGCTGGTCGGCACAGACTCGCACACGACGATGGTCAACGGTCTAGGGGTGCTGGGCTGGGGCGTCGGCGGCATCGAAGCGGAAGCGGTGATGTTGGGCCAGCCGCTTTACATGGTGGTGCCGCAGGTCATTGGCTTCAAGCTGGTCGGCAGTTTGCGTGAAGGCGTGACGGCGACTGATTTGGTGTTGACTGTGACGCAGATGCTTCGCAAAAAAGGCGTCGTGGACAAGTTTGTAGAATTTTACGGCCCCGGCCTGTCTTCGATGTCGCTGCCCGATCGCGCGACGATTGCCAACATGGCGCCCGAGTACGGCGCGACGTGCGGATTATTTCCCCCCGACGACGAAACGTTGCGCTACCTTCGCTACACGGGTCGAGGCCGATCGGCCGATTTATGGGAAGCCTATGCCAAAGCACAGGGATTGTTCCGTACGGATGATACACCCGAACCCGTGTTTACGGATACGCTCGAACTCGATTTGAGCACGGTCGAGCCATCGCTGGCCGGCCCCAAGCGCCCGCAGGATCGCGTGCCACTCAAGGACTTGAAGGCCACGTTCCGCAAGTCGCTTGGCGCGCCCGTACAAGATCGCGGCTACGGGTTACCTGAGACTGATCTCGCTCGCCAATACACAATACCCAATACCCAATCTCAAATCGGACATGGAGCCGTGGTCATTGCTGCCATCACCTCCTGCACCAACACCAGCAACCCGTCGGTGATGCTGGGTGCCGGTCTGTTGGCAAAGAAAGCGGTCGAAAAAGGGCTGACGGTCAAGCCGTATGTCAAAACCAGCCTGGCGCCAGGCTCAAAGGTGGTGACCGAGTATCTGAAGAAATCGGGCGCGCTGCCTTATCTGGAGCAGCTCGGCTTTCACGTCGCGGCGTATGGCTGCACGACCTGCATCGGCAATAGCGGCCCGCTGCCGGAGCCGGTCGCCCAAGCCGTGACCGAGGGCAACCTTGTCGCCAGCGCCGTCATCTCTGGTAATCGCAACTTTGAAGGGCGCGTGCATCCGCTGGTCAGGGCCAACTTTCTTGCCTCGCCGCCGCTCGTCGTTGCGTATGCGCTTGCGGGCACGACGGATATTGACCTGACCACCGAGCCGCTGGGCACAGGCCAAGACGGCCAACCGGTCTATCTCAAGGACATCTGGCCGACGCAAAAAGAGATCGCGGACGCCATGGCGGCTTCGATTGACCCGGAGATGTTTGTCGAATCCTACAGCAATGTGTTTGATGGCAACTCGATGTGGAACGAGATCCCCGTCAGCGGCGGCGAGTTGTACGAATGGGATGAGACTTCGACTTATATCCAAAGACCCCCGTTCTTTGAGACGTTCTCGCTGGAGCCGGAGCCGCTCCAAGAGATTCGTGGCGCGCGTGTGCTGGGTCTGTTTGGCGATAGCATCACCACCGATCACATCTCCCCAGCGGGCAGCATCGCCAGGGATTCGCCTGCCGGCAGGTATCTGATCGAACGGGGCGTGAGGCCGGAAGATTTCAATCAATATGGCACGCGGCGCGGCAACGACCGTGTGATGACGCGCGGGACGTTTGCCAACATCCGGCTCAAGAACTTGATGCTGGGCGGCCAGGAAGGCGGCCTGACACTCTATCTCCCCTCGCCCTCTGGGGGAGGGGCCGGGCGAGAGGGTGAGATCATGCCCATCTATGATGCAGCGATGAGATACAAGTCCGAAGGAGTGCCGCTGATCGTCATCGCGGGCAAAGAGTATGGCACCGGCTCTTCGCGCGACTGGGCCGCCAAAGGCGTCATGCTGCTGGGCGTCCGGGCCGTCATCGCCGAATCGTTCGAGCGGATTCACCGCAGCAATCTCGTCGGCATGGGCGTCTTGCCGCTCGTGTTCCAGGACGGCCAGAACGCCGAATCGCTCGGATTGACCGGACGTGAGACGTTCGACATTCTCGGCATCACGGATAACATCCAGCCGCGTCAAGAGCTGACCGTCAAGGCGACGAAAGAAGGTGGTAGCGTGATCACGTTCAAGGCCACGGCGCGGCTCGATACGCCGGTCGAGGTGAATTACTACAAGAACGGCGGCATTCTGCCGACGGTGTTGAGGAAGTTGGTACGGGAAGGATGATTTGCGCTGCAAGTTGTACGCGGGACATTATGCCATTCACTACGGGATCAAGTCCGCTACAGGGGTATTGTCCCTCACGGAACGGTCGAGTCAATGATTAGGCTGCCATTGGGCAAGATGAGTTCGGCATAATGCAAAGCCAGACCTTCCTAAAGTGCTGCTACCTGCTGGGAATCACTGGCTTGTGCATAGCTGGGTGCACGAGCCGAGTACCAATCATTTCACCGCTGGAACCGCCCAGTGTTCTTCCGACGCCAACTTGGCGACCAACAGAGACAACACAACCTGCAGCAACCAGTACGGCAATGCCACAACCTGGCCCTGCACCATCTCCATTGCCTTCACCAACCGCTACCTATCTGCCCTACAACGATGTTCCGTTCACGATAATCTTTCTCAGAAATGGCAATCTATGGTCATCAGAAATCGGCGGAGGAGGCGAACGCCAAATCACTCACGAGCCAGCCGGTTGGCCGATTCGTTGGTATGATGTGTCTCCCAAGTGCGATAGGATAGCGTATATTTCTAGCCAAGACCAACCAGGCATAGATGCACTTGTAAAACAAGTTGTCATTTCTAATGGCTCAGTCAGTGTTCTAACTGGTGAAAACGACCCATATAGCGAGTATAACGTTGAATGGCTTGACAGTACTCACATCACGTTTCAACTTCAGGAATATCAAGTGCCGAGGTATAGTACGGATAACGCATGGCAAAGCGTCAAGCCTTTTCACCATATAGTTTTCGACCTGACTACTGGTAAACGCACCTTCATTCCCGAGTCCTTACTTCTGTCGCAATCACCGAATGGCCGCTACTGGCTTACTTGTTCCAGGGGCTATGTCTACGAAGGTGCATGTACATACAAGCTGCATGACCTCACAGCAGGCAAACAGTGGGCGGTAGCCAAAAGTATAGGTTGGGGAAACTTTATAGAGTGGTCCCCAGATAACCGACAAATGCTGTTCGATTCTTACAAAGACCCTACCGATGCCACGGCCCAACTTGTGGTGATTACCGTGACCGTAGACAAAGAACAACCGCTCACCCCCAATGATAAAACCGTGATGTCAGCGAGTTGGTCACCTGATGGCAGAACGATTGCTTTTGCGCAATGCGATGTTGACCATCTTGCGGCGCGTAAGAACTGCGCCTTGTGGCTAGTAAACAACGACGGCAGCAATGCACGTATGATTCCAGTTAACGTCGCTGGTGAAGCGATGAATCTCGCTTGGACGCCAGATGGCTCACGGCTGGTATTTACGATCTACGATACACCAGTTATCTGGAGTGTCGGGATAAATGGTACTGACCTACGGCCAGTTGTCTCTAATGCCGGTCAGTATCAAATCCTGTGCAAGAACAAGTAACAGACAAGGCGGCCTAACAAAGCGCTGTGTTACACCTCGACTTTTGCATCTTAAAAACTGAATCCCCCTGTAGGCAAAACAGACCGCTTTCGTCCGCATGTGCCCGGCCAGGAGCAACACGCGAGCGCGCCGCATTCCTAGAACCGGAATGCAGCAGCTTTCGCTTGCACCGATGATGAGGACGAGTGGCGCGCGTGGGTTGCCCAGTCAGACGGCACAGACCGCACGCAGGAGCGGTGCCATCAATGTGCGCAGGCTTTGGCCTTGGCTCAGACCCGCGCTGATGAACACACCCAGGCTCCACAGGCTTTGGGCCTGCGTCACCCGCCGCCAATAGGCGGCACTACCACTCGGGTCAGCCTCAAGTTGAAGCTTGAGTTGCCGTTGAAGTTTGCCTTGAAGGGTCGGGTCGTGTTGGGCCGCACGCAGTAGACTGTAGACCACGGCGACCAAGGCGACATGTCGTTGCATGCCGCTAAAGTCCCGGAGTTGATACTGGTCTAGCCCTTCGGCCTTGCCTTCTTCGTGATAGACTTCCACGGGCCACCGATGGCGGTAGATGCGGGTGATGCCCACGGCACGCCAGTGCAAGCGATTCGCGATCAAGTAGACCGGGGGGTCGGACAGGTCGGCTTGGCGATGGTTAATCACCAGACGCAGTCGCCCAAAATCCTTCAGGCGATGCGTCTCACAGTAGCTATAGTAGCGTTCTGTCGTCCCTCGGTAGTGGATCCGGATGGGCTGAAACACGCCGGGCTGGTGGTGCTTGATGGCCTGCAGGTGTTCCTGCTGGAGTTCGTCGGCAAACTGCGCCACCGGTTCCTTCCCGCGCTTCAGCACCACCTCATCGTTGTCCGCCAGGGCCCCGACATATGGCCACTGCAAGGCCTGGTCAAGATACTGGCAGAAGCCAGGTTGGGTGTACCAGTTGTCGAAGGCCACGGGCAACTTGAGGTCGGGGTGAGCTTCGCCCCATTGTTGGAGCATGTGCTCACCCATGCGTAGTTTGCTGTCATACAGTGCGGCCAGCTCGGGGTGTTGCTTCTGGCGGCGACGCCACACGCCCAGCAGATACTCCCGCCATTTGTGCGGGGCCGCCGTCTTCAACGGCTGCTTGGCGTCCTTGAGCGGAATATTGGCTGTACGTAGCCCCTGCTCCAGTTGCTCCAGGTCGGCCGGTTGCCACACCTGGAACAAGACCGGATAATCCGTGTCGTCGTCGCTGTAGTGCAGCGTCACCAAGTTGTGCGCCCATACATAGCGCTCACTCACATGGTCCCACAGCTTGGCGATTTGCTCAAAGTGCTCGCCGTAGTGGATCAGCAAGGTGTCGTCCAAGCTGAAGACGCCCTGCGGTTTCATCTGCGTGCCCGGTAAAGCGGCGAGCAGGTCCAGGCGCGCCTGATTCAGCTCGTCCAACTCAAACGGGCTCTGTGTCAGCAAGCGGTTGAGCGAACTCTGGTTCCGGCTTTCATGGACGAACAAGCGATTGATGCCGTCTATCGTCTTGTTCTCGGAGACGATCAGGCCGCTGATGTAGCGTTTGAATTCGACCCACGCCTCAGGCGAGAAGACGTGTGCGAACTGGGGCGCATAGTGCTGCACCAGTTCAGGAAACTCGACCAATGGTATCATGCTGCACCTCCTTGAACGTGAATGTGGCACTCTCTACGTCCAAGGAGTGTAGACCCGTTTGACGATATTTGCCAACCTGGGGGATCCAGTTGTTAAAGTGCTGCAAAAGTCGAGT